>NZ_JBIASM010000001.1:528147-1003936 GCF_042890765.1 Streptomyces sp. NPDC002032
CAACAATAACAACAACAACGGAGGCGGCGGAGCGAACAACAACAATAACAACAACAACAACGGTGGAGGCGGAGCGAACAACAACAATAACAACAACTGAACTTCACAGTCCGGCGGCAGGTGGCGTGAGATCACCTGGCCGCCGGACTGTCATGTGAGCGAGTCGTGGTGCACGTCACTGTTCGCCCGTGGCTCAGCTCCTGTGCTTCCCAAGGGCGACGGCCGAAGGGCGACGGCGGTGCCGGCGGAGGCGTCGACTACAGCAGTCAGTTCTGGGTGCAGTGGATTTGCAGAGCGCTCGAGATGACGGTGCTGTTCTGCACGATGTACCCCATCGAGGAGGAGCAGACCTGGCGCTTGGTGTAGGCCGCCTGGTTCAGCAGTGGGGCGAGCTTTCCGCTGCTCAGGGTGCGGGTATCGCGATAGGCGCGACGTCCATTGTTGTTGTTGTTATTGTTGTTCGTGGAGGCGCCACCTCCGTTGTTGTTGTTGTTATTGTTGTTGTTCACGCCCCCGTTGTTGTTGTTATTGTTGTTGTTGTACGTGCCGCCGCCATTGTTGTTGTTGTTATTGTTGTTGTACGTGCCGGCGCCGGTGTTGTTATTGATGTTGTTGTTGATGTTCTGGGTCCCGATGTAGGTGTTGCCGCCTCCGACCTGTACCGGGTACGAGATCTCCTGGAGTGCCGAGCGGCCCAGGGTCGATGAGGTCCCGCCGGCCTGGCTCCCAACTCCGTTGTTGTTGTTATTGTTGTTGTTGGCGATACCCTTTCCGCTGTTGTTGTTGGTGTTGTTGTTCGTGTTCTGCGTGCCGGTGTAGGTGTTCCCGTCTCCGAGCTGTACCGAGTACGAGATTTTTTGCAGCGGGGTGTTGCCGAGAAATGAAAGGAACTCCCCGTCGCCTTGAGCCTGGGCGCCGCCGGCGCTGAAGAGAACCGTCGCCGCCGCGGCGACGCTGATCGCGGCAAACTGCTTGGTGAGCTTCACTCGGCCAACCTTTCGTCGTCCCTGAAGTCCGGATCCTGAGACTCAGTCGACAGGATGCGACGGCAGGGGATGAACGATCACCAGGCACGCTGGCGGGGTCGCCTTTTCCCCCGTACAGCCCCCCGAGGCTTTCCGGTGGGGCCACATGCGAGAGATCTGTCTTCCCGAGGCGGCTGTTGGGGATTCGAGGGCGTTCCCGGCCCCCGACCCGGCTCCGGTTCAGGTGGTCGTAGAGTTGCTCGGCGGCGTCGCACACGAGGGTGGGCACCGGACCCGCTCCGGGGTGCCGTCGGGGCGGGTGCGGTCACGGCGGGGGCGCTGAGGGGACCGCGAACTGTCCACGCCCCGTCACGTACGTGCCCTGGTCGATCGCCCCCCGACCCGCCGCGTCCGGGTCAACCGATGCGCGGCCGCCGCCGCCCTCGGTGTCCTGGAAGAGGGTCCGTCCGCCTGCATCCCCCAGCGCCTGGAGGACACGCTGACGAGCTTGCACGGGGCGGTGGAGGCGCCGTTCCCGCGTTCAGACCGGCGCATCGGACGGCATCGAAGCCAGGCCGGCCCCCCATACGTCCGAGGGGTACCGTGGGCGCATGAGCGCCGAGAGCGACCTGCGGAAACTGCTGAGCGGCATGCGCCCCGAACTGAACGAGGGGCGGTACGTGTTCTGCACCCTCCCGGGATCCGCGCCGGTCCCCGCCGGACTCGCGCCCGTCGCCACCGTCCGCGAGGCCGAGGGACTGACCCTGGTTTTGCGCCAGGAGGAGGCCGATGCCGCCGGGCTCGCCTACCCATACGTAGCCGGCTGGATCACGCTGCGGATCCACTCCGCCCTCGACGCCGTCGGCCTCACCGGAGCCTTCGCCGCCGCGCTGGCCGCCCGCGGACTCAGCTGCAACGTGATCGCCGGCTACCACCACGACCACCTGTTCGTGGCCGCCGACCGGGCCGCCGAAGCCGTCGCCGTACTGGAGGAACTGGCCGGCCGATCGGCGGAATAGGCACATCCCGAAAGCAATCCGACCGGGCCCGACCTGGCCCTCCTGCTGCGCGTACGCGAGCGTACTCCGGGCCCGAACCGGCCAGGGCGGTCTCCGCATGACGGAACGTCGGAGCCAGAGCCGCAGGCGCGCGCACGCCCTTCGAACGCGAAGTCGCCGCCGACGAGGCACCGGACCGGCTCACCGCCACAGGTCCCGGCGCGGGCGGCTCGCCGCCGCCGGGGAACCGGCTCGCGCCGGGCTGCGGCTCGCCGAGCGGGCGTGACGCCGTAGGCCCTTGCACTGGTTGGTACGCCATGGCCGTCCCCGTCACCACCCTGCCGGCGCGCGGCCGCACCGACGAGGGCGGGGGCTGGCCGGGGAGCACTGCTATGGCGAGCCGTTCGCGGCGGCCGTGGCCCGCCCCGACTCGCAGACCGCTTGCGCCGAACTCCTGCTGGCCCGAGGCGAGACGAAGGCGGCCGTCGCCGTTCTCGAAGGGGTCGGCCGGCGGTTCACCCCGCGCGGCATCCAGAGCCCCGCATCGTGCCCCTGCCGGCTGGACCTGGCCCGCGTCGTGGCCCCCGACGACCCGGCCGGGGCCCCGCGCCCTCGCCGGAGAAGCCCCGCGGCGCGCCCGCGCCTTCGGCGCCCCCTCCGCCATCGGCCAGGCCCTGCGCGTCTCGGCCGGGGGCGCCGACGGCCCGCGGGAGCGGACCGCCCTGGCGCGGGAGGCCGTTTCCCCGCTCTCCGCCGCGCCCGATCGGTACGAACTCGCTCCCGCGCCGGCCGCCCCGGGCGCGGAGCCAGCGCCGCGTCAGGCAACGTCCGCTCCTCCACGGGCAAACGTTGCCTGACGCTGCACCAGGCGACCAGGACCCTGCTCGCCCGGGCGCTGATCACCAGTCGGGAGTGCGGCGCCGACGGCTTGGCGCGCACACCGCGGAGCTGCTCCGCCGGCTCGGCGGCGCCCTGCCCGGCGCCTCCTCCTGGCAGGACCGGCCCACCGTGGAGGAACTCGCGCGGGCGCGGACGCCGTACGCGGCGACCCGGCCCCCGGTCCCCGGTCCCGGTCTGTCCGCCCACTGCCGCGAGCCCGGCACCGACCTGACCGGACAGCGCGAGGCCTGGGCGGTCTTCGCCCGCAGCGCGCACTGAGTCCGCGCCGGCGGGGGCGGGCGGGAACACCGTTACGGATCGCCCCACCCGGCCCCCGCCGGTTCGCGATGCTCCCGCCGGCCTGCCGGGACCGCCCGGCAGGGCCTACGCGCGCAGCGCCGCTATCGCCGCCAGCTCCGTCGCCGCCAGTGGCGGGGCGGTCAGCTGGGCGCGGCGCGGGCCCAGCGCGGCCGCCAGCAGCACCGGCGGGGTGAACAGCCGCGCGGCCGGGCGCTCCAGGGTCATCACGTCGGTGACCGCCCGCGCCACCCGCCCGTTGCCGGTGCTCGTGTGCAGCAGCCGCCGTACGTAGGCCGCCCCCACCTTCTCGGCCAGCGTCGGGCCGCTCTCGGTGGCGCCCGGGTAGAAGACGTCGTTGCCGGTGGACAGCGCCCACGCGGCGGTCACGGGCGCCGCGACCGCCTTCTGCATGCGCGCGCCGAGCCTTTCCCCCGACCAGCCGTACCGGGCGATCACGGACCGCAGGGCCAGCGCGCTCTGCGCGGCCACCGACATGCCGTGCCCGTACACCGGGTTGTAGGCGGCGACGGCGTCCCCGATGACCACGAACCGCCGGGGCATCACGGCCTTCTCGTAGTGGTGCCTGCGGTTGACGGTCGTCCGGGTGACCACCACGTCGGTCAGCGGCTCGGTCTGCGCGATCAGCTCGCTGACGATGGGGTGGCGCAGGTCCCGCGCGAAGCCCTCGAAGGCCTCGGGGTCCTTGGTGGGCTCGCCGCCCCGCGTTCCCGAGAGGGTGACGAGCCAGCGGTCGCCCTCGATCGGGACCAGGGTCGCCGACCGGCCGGGGCCCGGCGCGCGGGCGTCGGCCTGGACGTTGACGATGACGGGGAAGGTGCTGGCGAGGTCCTTCGGGGCGCGGAAGATGCGGCTCGCGTAGACCAGGCCCGGATCGACGGTCCGCACCGCGGGCTCGGGCAGGCCGAAACCGGCCAGCCAGGCCGGGGTGTGCGAGGACCGGCCGGAGGCGTCGACCACCAGGTCCGCCTCCACCACCCGCTCCTCGCCGCCCCGCTCGCGCATCCGGACCCCGGTGACCAGGTCCGCGTCGCCCTCCAGTCCCAGCACCTCCGTACGGTCGACGACGCTGACTCCGGGCAGCGCCGCGACGGCCCGGCGCACGTGCCAGTCCAGGAGGTCACGGCTGGCGAGGACCACGTAGTGCGAGGCCTCCGCCCAGCGCCGGAACCAGCCCTCGGGGGAGTAGCCCACCATGTTCGTGGGCAGCGCGATCCGGTGCGCGCCGTCGTCCATGAGCCGCCGGACGGTGCCCGGCAGCAGGCTGTCGATCGCCGCGGCCCCGCCGGACCAGAGCAGGTGGGCGTGGTGGGCCTGCGGCAGCCCCCGGCGCGGCCGGGGGCCGTCGGGCAGCGCGTCGCGCTCCACGACGACGACGTCGCCCGACTCGGCGAGCGCGGCCGCCGCCAGCATCCCGGCGAGGCTCCCGCCGATGACGACCGAGGTGCGCGGTCTGCCGGGCGGGGAAGTGCTGCTCATGAACTCACGCTCTCTGGATGGTCCGCGGGCCCGGTCCGGGCACGGAAGGAGATGACGACGGGGGACCGGCGCAGGGCCTTGGAGACCGCGACCAGGTCCGGGACCTGTGCCGGACCCGTCGGAGCCGCGCCGTCCTCGGCGGGGGCGCCGCCGCCCCGCAGCCGGCGCAGCGCCGCGACCACGGAGACCGCGTCGGCGGTGGCCGCCGCCCGCCCGGGCGCCTCACCCTGGGCGAGGGCCTCGGCCAGGGCCCGCTCGCGGACCGCGGGGTCCATGTACGGCTGGAGGCGCAGCAGCCCGTCGCTGATCCGGGTCCTGCGCTGCACCAGGCGGCGACTGATGGGCGAGCGCCGGGGCAGCCGCAGCGAACCGGTGTCGAGCGGCTCCAGTTCCCGGACGAACGGGGCCAGGGCGCGGAAGTGGTAGTAGTCGGTTCCGATCCGCTGGAGCGCCTCGCCGGCGTGCGGCAGGATGAAGCCCACGGCGATGAACAGCGCGCAGACGGCGGCGATCGGCGGGGCCACGTACGTACTGAGCCAGTCCAGGTCGTTGCCGGTCCAGCGGGCGACCACCGCGGTGAGCTTCACGGTGTCGTAGCAGAGGTTCAGCAGGAAGCCGATGACCAGCAGCACCAGGCCGGAGCGCAGCCAGCCCGAGACCTGGCGCAGCCAGGACCAGGTGACCACCGAGGTGATCGCGCAGGCGACGGTGTGGGCGCCCAGGTAGAGCAGGATGTGCTCGCGCATCCAGGGGGTGTTGGCGTAGTACGTGTCCAGGTCCCGCAGCCGCTCCACCGGTACGTCGGCGAACGCGAAGGTGGTCCAGAGCCCGGCGACCACGGCCGAGTAGACGATCCCGATCGTCCAGCTGGTCCGCCGCACCCAGCGCGGGTCGCCGCCCCGCCAGTGGATGATCATCACCAGGCAGGAGGCGCAGAAGAGCGTGAGCAGCGTGTACAGCACCGGCGCCGCGAAGTTCGGGACGCCCGTCCCGCGGTTCATCGCCGCCAGGGTGTCGGGCCGCCCGAAGTAGAAGACGGCGGAGGCCAGCAGGAGCAGGCCGCCGACGGAGCGCACGTTGGGATCGATGCGCCAGAACCTCATCATCACGGGCAGCCGGATCGCGAAGGCCAGGGTGAGGATCGCGGCCGGGATGAGGTAAGGGATGTAGTACTTGTCGGAATTCACCGTCAGCCGATCGGTCCGCGATAGCCGAGGGCGTTGCCGATGCGCCCCGCCACGTCATTCCTGCGGACCGCTCCGGGGGCGTCGCCGCCCACCAGCCAGGGACGGCAGCGGTCGCCGAGCATCAGGCCGAAGCTCTCCGCCTCGATCTCCTGGGCGTCCTCGTAGTGGGAGCGCGCGGCGACGCTGGCGTACGTCAGGTCCGAGGCGTCCGGCAGAGACCGGGCCGCGGCCGCCGCCCCGCGTCCGTGCTCGGTGCAGTGGCCCGCCTTCATGTGCCACAGCTCGTGCCCGAGGATCACCAGTTGGTGGTCCGCGGTCGTGTACTTCTCCACGACGACGATGTCGTACTCCTCCAGGTTCAGCCAGAGCCCGGAGGTCGTCAGCTCGGTGGGGAAGCGCTCGAAGCGCAGCACGATGGGACGGCCGCCGCGCGAGCGGCTCATCGCGTCGCACAAGGCCCGGAAGAGGGTCTGCGGATCGACCGGCGCCTCCAGGTCGAGCGACGACGTCAGCGCGGTGCACAGCTTGCGCATCGAACGGGAGACGTTCACCGGACCTCCTCAGCGGACAGCATCGAGGTGATCATGCCCAGGAGAAGTGTCTCCTGTGTACGGGTGAGGGCTTTCCCCCGGGTCGATATCGAGACCAGCCCGTACTGGTCCATGAGGCCGGCCATCAGATCGCCCGATCCGTTGTTGAGGGACTGGACCGCGGGCTGGAGGGCCCGGTTCACGGCCTGGGCCGGTGTGTCCGTGAGGAAGGTGGCCTCACGGCCGAAGAAGGCGGCGAACTGCGCGCAGTGCCGCAGGTGCGGCAGTTTCCCGCCCGTCACCAGCTGGTTGACCCACCAGGGGGCGGCGCCGATGGCCGCCGCGATGTCCGCGACGGCGTACGGGCGGCCGTCGGTGTCGCGGGAGGCGGCGTACAGGTAGGCGGCACGCAGGCGGACCGTTTCCGCTGCCTCGTCCGGCGTGGGGTCCGCGAACTCCTCGCCCCGCAGGAGGGCGGCGGTCAGCCCGGCGGGGACGCCGGTCCGCTCCGCGAGGGCCTCCACGTTCAGGATCTCGTCCACGTCCAGTTGCCTCTCCTTGGCGAGCGCCCGTATGCGGGCGAGCGTCGCGGCGAGGGGCAGGACAGACTCCGCCATCTGTCTGTACTCCCATACGTCCGAAGGGCAGGTCCGTCTGCGTGCCTGGGGGAGGGTGCCCCCCCCGGGCTGCAAGGTCCACATCAGCGGGCCGGGCCGTCGTCGCTTCGCAGGACGGCCGGAGACCGATGGTGGGGACGGAGAGCAAGATACAGCCAGTGGGCGGGCCTGTGGCGAGAAAGGGAGCGTCTGCCCGGTCCCCCGGCCCCGGGCGCCCCGCGGGTAAGGAGTACCCCGCCGGGTCGGTCCATACCCGCAGGTCCGGGATCTTCGGCCGGTCCGCCCGGCCTCCCGCCACGGCCCCCGCGCCACCCCTCCCGCCGTCCTTCCCGCCCCGCCGGGCGCGCGCCGCCGGGCCGTCGTCCGGTCGTCGTCCGGTCGTCGTCCGGCCGTCGCCCGGCCGGAGCCCCCGGGGCCGGAAATGGTGCGCGGCCACGTACCATGGCCGCATGTCCTTCCTCCGCCGCCACCGCGCCGCCACCCCCGCCGGCCCGGACTTCGACGTCCTGGCCATGGACCCGGGGGACTGGCCGGGCAACCTCGGGGCCGGGCTGCTGCCCGCCCCCGACGGCAGCTGCCAGGGTGTCTTCCTCCGCTACGACCTGTTCGGCGGCCGCGGCCCCGCGATGATCATCGGGAACCTCCCCGAGGGATCGCCGGCCCGGGACCTCGCCGAGGGCCAGGTCCCCTTCGAGGTGGCCCAGCTCCTCGCCGCCCTGGAGAACGAAGAGGACGTCGAGGTCACCGGCTCCGAGGACTGCCCGGTCATGCAGGGCGACAACCTCCTCATCGTCCGCAAGGTCAAGCTCTCCGAGAGCCGGATCTCCTGCGTCCAGTTCGACCGCAGCGACAACGTCCTCGTGACCATCGCGAGCTGGGACCGCCCGATCACCGACGACCTGTACGCGCTGCTGAAGCCCCTCCCGGCCGAGCTCTTCCAGCAGGGCTAGCAGCAGGGCTAGGGGGTGTCCGCGATGTCGTTCGCCGCCACGTAGCCGAACGTCATCGCGGGACCGATCGTCGAACCGGCGCCCGCGTAGCTGTGGCCCATCACCGCCGCGCTCGCGTTGCCCGCCGCCCACAGCCCCCGGATCACCGAACCGTCCGCCCGCAGCGCCCGGGCCCGGGCGTCGGTGACGATCCCGCCCTTCGTCCCCAGGTCACCCGGCACGATCTTGAAGGCGTAGAACGGCGGGACCCAGACCGGCGCCAGGCACGAGTTCGGCCGCACGGCCGGGTCCGTGTAGTAGTGGTCGTACGCCGTGTCGCCCCGGTGCTGGTCGGGGTCCGAGCCGTTCCACGCCTGGGCGTTGAACCGGCTCAGCGTCGCCCGCAGCGCGGCCGCCGGGACCCCGATCTGGCCCGCCAGGGCGTCCCAGGTCCAGGCCTTCTTCGCGGCCCCCGCCTCGTACCAGGAGTCGGGGAAGGGGAGTGTCGGGAGGATGTCCTTGAACAGGTACCGGTCGCGGTAGTTCTGGTCCACGATCAGCCACGCCGGGATGTGCGAACCCGTGCCCCGGTCCTGCTCGTACATCACGTGCACCACGTCGCTGTACGGCGCCGCCTCGTTCACGAAGCGGGTCCCCGCCCGGTTCACCATCAGACCGCCCGGCAGGGTCCGCTCCGCCAGGCAGAAGTACGGCTCCCCGGGCAGCGGGATCGACGGACCCCACCAGGCGTCCTCCATCAACGCCAGCGCGGCGCCCGCCCGTTGCCCGGCCCGGATCCCGTCACCCGTGTTCTCCTTCGCGCCCACCGACCACTGCGTACCGATCGGCTGCTGCTGGTACTGCGCCCGCATCTGCGCGTTGTGCTCGAAGCCGCCCGAGCCGACGACCACCCCCTTGCGGGCCCGCACCACGCCCCGTACGCCCTCCTTCTCCACCACGACCCCGGTCACCGCGCCACCGGGGCCGCCCTCCTGGACCAGGTCGACCAGCGGGCTGTTCAGCCACACCGGCACCCCCGCCCGCTGCAGCCCGGCCCGCAGCCCGGCGGCCAGCGCCTGGCCCATGGTCAGCGGCTTCTCCCCGAGCAGCGCCGCCTTCGCCCCGCGCGCCAGGCACTCCGTGGACACCGCCAGCCCCTTCGCGCTGACCGCCGCGAGGTTGAGCCACTTGTAGTCCTGGCTGAACACCACCATCCCGGCGGGCACCGGCATGTACGCCGGGTTCAGGTGCGCGAGTTCGGCGCCCAGGACGTTCCCGTCGATCTGGTCCGGCTCGATGGAACGGCCGTTCGGCAGTCCGCCGGGGAGGTTGGGGTAGTAGTCGCTGTACCCGTCCATGAAGCGGAACCGCAGCGGGCTGTTCGCCATGACGAAGTCCAGCATCCGGGGGCCGTTGGCCAGGAACGCCCGCTGCCGGTCGGCCGGCACCTGGGGCCCCACCACCGCCGACAGGTACGCGGCCGCCTTCTCCGGTGTGTCCGGCACCCCGGCGCCCAGGATCACCGAGTTGTTCGGCAGCCAGATCCCGGCGCCCGAACGCGCGGCCGAGCCGCCGAAGGTGGGCGCCTTCTCCACCACCAGGACGCTCAGCCCCCGCCGGGCCGCGGTCAGCGCGGCCGTCATTCCCGACGCCCCCGACCCGACCACCACGACGTCGTACTCGCCGATCGGGGCTCCGTCCGCCCGCGCGACGGCGCCGGGCAGCACGGTGGCGGCGAGCGCTCCCGCCCCCGCCCCGGCGAGCACCGTCCGGCGGGAGGGGAGCGGGGGCAGCGCCCGGCCGGTGTTCCCGGTCGGCGGGCGGTCCTGGATCTGGGTCATGGGCGGGCTCCAGCGGGGTGGGAGGGAGGCGGCGCTCCAGCATTCTGATGCTGAGTCAGAAAAGGTGTTAGGGGGATCATGTGATGTCAAGGCACACGCACCCGAACCCGAACCGTCCCGCCCCCGGCCCGCGGCATGCCCGTGGCCCGCACACCAGGTGTGCGGGCCACGGGTGTCCTTCCGCGCCGAGGGAATGCGGTCAGCGGGTGCCGACCGCCGCCCGGACCGCCCTGCGGGCCATCCCGGCGTCGTCGTGCAGCCGGCGCAGCAGCAGCCGCTGCTCCTCCCCCGAGGACAGGGCCCCCGCGGGCAGCGGGTGGGCCGGAGCGGCCGCCGCCATCGACCGCTGCACCGCGGTCTCCGCCATCCGGATCTCCCGGGTCAGCACCAGCATCAGGTTGACCAGGAAGGAGTCCCGCGAGGCCGGGCCCGCCGACTGGGCGAGCCGGCTGATCTGGCCGCGCGCCGCCGGGGCGTCACCCAGCACCGTCCACAGCGTGGCCAGGTCGTAGCCCGGCAGGTACCAGCCCGCGTGCTCCCAGTCCAGGAGCACCGGACCGGCCGGGGAGAGCAGCAGGTTCGACAGCAGCGCGTCGCCGTGGTTGAACTGCCACGGGACCCCCGCCGGACGCAGACCGTGCAGCAGCTTCTGCAGGTCACCGAAGTCCCGGTCGGTCAGCAGCCCCAGCTCGTGGTCCCGGGTGATCCGGCGCGCGTAGTCCACCGGGTGCCCGAACAGGTCGGCCGGCGGCCGCCACTGGTTCACCCGGCAGATCGCGCCGAGGGCGGCCCGTACGTCCGTCCGCGGCGGGGCCTCCACCGGATGCCGCTGGAGCGCCGCGACCCGGCCCGCCATCCGCTCCACGACCAGGACGCAGTTCTCCGGATCGGCGGCGATCAGCCGCGGCACCCGGACGGGCGGGCGGTGCCGGACGAAGGTCCGGTACGTCGCTATTTCGTGGCGGTACCGCTCGCGCCATTCGGGGGAGTGGTCCAGTAAAACCTTCGCCACGGCGGTCATCCGTCCCGTCGTCCCCACCAGGAGGACCGAGCGGCCGCTGCGCCGCAGCACCTGCACCGGCGCGAACTCCGGACAGATCCGCTGCACCGACGCGAGCGCGGTGCGCAGTTGCGCCCCCTGCGGCCCCGACAGGTCGATCCTTCCGCTGAGCGGCTGCGACCCGGTCCCCGGCATCCGCCGGGCCCGTACGGCGCCGGCGGCCTGCGCCGGGGCCGCCGCGCGGCCGGGTTCGAGGTAGGGGCCGCCCCCCGCCTGGAGGGTGCGGTGCTGCCGGACCGGGGCGGACACGGAGGACGTTGCTGCGTACATGGCGTTTACGGTTCCCTTCGTGCGCCGACGAGTTGCGTACGCCACCCCGCCGGATCCCGTGCTTCACCCTGGGGAGTTCCGCCGGTGAACCGGGTCGGGGAGGCGCATTCCTACCTGACACCCGGGGGCCCCTGGCGAACCACGGGGCGTGCCCTGGCGAAGCCTGGCGAATAGTCCACGGGGAACTGACAGGGGGTTACTGTCAACTCAGCCGAGAACCTGGGGGCTTGACGTGAGCAAAGGTCCAAACACCCGCCTGAACGACCTGTTCGGCCTGGCCGGCTGGTCCAAGGGCGAACTGGCGAGGATGGTCAACCGGCAGGCGGCGGCCATGGGCCACCACCAGCTGGCCACCGACACCTCCCGGGTGCGGCGCTGGATCGACATGGGGGAGACCCCGCGCGAGCCGGTGCCCACGGTACTGGCAGCACTGTTCACCGAGCGGCTCGGTCGTGTCGTGACCATCGAGGACCTCGGGTTCGTACGGCAGCGGCGCACCACCAAACGGCAGCCGGACGGGGTGCAGGAGAACCCCGACGGAGTGCCCTGGGCGCCCGAACGCACAGCCGCGGTCCTCACCGAATTCACGGGAATGGACCTCATGCTCAACCGTCGCGGTCTGATGGGCGCGGGAGCCGCGCTCACCGCCGGCTCAGCCCTCAGCAACGCCATGTACGACTGGCTGCACACCGACCCCGCCGCCGCCAAGGACGCCCAGCGTTTCGGCGACCCCTACCAGGCCGACCAGGCGGGCTACGACCGCTACGAGGCCGCCCCCATCGGCTCCCAGGAGATCGAGGCCCTGGAGCGCTCGGTCGAGGTCTTCCGTGCCTGGGACGCGTCCCGGGGCGGCGGCCTCCAGCGCAAGGCCGTCGTGGGCCAGCTGAACGAGGTCGGCGGGATGCTTGCCTACCACCACCCCGACCACCTCCAGCGCAGGCTGTGGGGGGTGGCGGCCAACCTGGCGGTCCTCGCCGGCTGGATGTCGCACGACGTCGGCCTCGAACCCACCGCCCAGAAGTACTTCGTCATCGCCGCGCACGCGGCCCGCGAGGGCGGCGACCGGCCGCGCGCCGGCGAGGCCCTCTCCCGCGCCGCCCGTCAGATGGTCCACCTGGGCAAGCCGAACGAGGCCCTGGACCTGATGAAGCTGGCGCAGTCCGGCTCCGGCGAGCAGACCCTGCCGCGCACCCGCGCCATGCTGCACACCATCGAGGCCTGGGCACAGGCCGCCATGGGCAAGGGCCAGGCCATGCGCCGGACGCTGGGCGAGGCGGAGGAGCTCTTCGTCTCCGACAAGGGCGACGTCCCGCCGCCCTCGTGGATGCAGCACTTCGACGAGGCCGACCTGCACGGCATGCAGGCGCTGGCGTACCGCACGCTCGCCGACCACGACGCCACGGCCGCGCCCGTCGCGGCCCGGCACGCCCGCGAGGCGCTGCGGCTGCGCGGGGACGGCTACCAGCGGTCGCAGATCTTCGACTACATCTCGATGGCCTCGGCCTGTCTCATCGCAGACGACCCGGAACAGGCCGACCGGTACGCCCGGCTGGCCCTGGTCTCGATGAACGAGACCTCCTCGCACCGCACCTGGGACCGGCTCCGCGAGATGTACCGGCTGACCGGCCAGTACGCGGGCTACGGACGTGTCGAGGACCTGCGGGAGGAGATCGAGCGGATCCTCCCCGACGCCCCGGCGCGGCGCTCGGCCAGCGGTGCGCAGGCGTAGGGGCGCGGGGTGGCGCGCAGGGGCGCACGGGACGGGCCGGGCCGGTCGTCCCGCTGCTAGTCGCCGATCCGGGCGACCAGGACGCAGGCGTCGTCCTCGCGCTCGCCCCCCGCGAACTCCCGCGTCACCAGCCGTACGCAGTCCCGGGCCGACGGGGCCGAGGAGAACCCCGCGGCGAGGGCCAGCAGCCGCTCGGCGGCATCCGGGACGCCACCGGCGGACTCTGGGCCGCGCGGGGTCAGTCCGTCGGTGTGCAGGACGAGTACGTCGCCCGGTTCGAGGCGTTCCTCGGCCTGCCCGTACACGGCCCCCGGCGTCGCGCCCAGCAGCACGCCCTCGGGCGGCCGCAGTGCCCGGCCCCGGCCGTGGCGGAACAGCAGCGGCGCGGGGTGGCCGGCCTGCGCCCAGGACAGGACCCGGCGGCCGGGTTCGTAGCGGCAGCAGACGGCCGAACCGAGGGCCGGCCGCACGGAGTTGTCCAGGAGCTGGTTGAGCCAGCCCATCAGCGGGCCCGGTTCGATCCCGGCCATGGCCATCCCGCGCAGGGCGCCGAGCACCATCGCCATCCCGGAGGCGGCGCTCACCCCGTGGCCGGTCAGGCCGCCAGCCGTCAGGAGGGAGCGGCCGTCGGGGAGTTCGAGGGCGTCGTACCAGTCGCCGCCCATCAGTGCGCGGTTCGTGGCGGGCAGGCGGTGCGCGGCGACGTCCAGGGAGGAGGGGTGCGCCCGCGGGAACCGCAGGGAGCCGCGCCACGGGGGGAGCACGGCTTCCTGCAGTTCGACCGCCAGCCGGTGCTCGGTCCGCGCGATCTCCTGCCGGCGCTGCAACGAGTCCTGTGACTCGCGCACCGCCCGCCGGCTGCGGCGCAGTTCACTCACGTCGCGCAGCACGGCCCACATGGTGGCCGTGCAGCCGTCGGAGTCGAGCACCGGCTCGCCCCTCATGTGCAGCGTCCGGACGCGGCCGTCGGGCCGGACGATGCGGAACTCGCCGTCGATCGGCTTGCCGTCCACCAGACAGTCCGTGACCATCGCGGTCAGCAGCGGCTGGTCCTCGGAGAAGAGGGTGGAGCCCAGTTCGTCCAGCGGCAGCGGGCCCGCGCCGGGCGGCCGACCGAAGATCTCGAAGAGTTCCCCGGACCAGCTGACCTCGTCCGTCAGCAGGTTCCACTCGGCGCTGCCGACCCGTCCCCGGTGGTCCTCGGCGGTGGTCTCGGGGGCCGCCGGGGGGAGCCCGGCGGGCTCCGGTGCGGGCGGCAGGCCCTCCTTGAGCTGGCCGAGCTGTTCGCCGAGGTCGTCGAGGTGGTGCACGGCGAGGTCGCACAGCGCGCGCTGCCAGCGTCCCCGGGCGTCGTCCCCGTCCACGGCGGTGTCGCGGCGCACGGCGTCCACGTCGCCCCGCAGCCGGTGGGTCAGGGAGATCAGCGCGTCCACGGTTCCCGGCTCGGGCGGCTGCGCGGGGCGGTCCGCGTACAGATGGGACGGCATGGGCACTCCGATGCAGGCGCGGCGGTACGAACGCGTCACGGCCAGGTCCGTAAGCAGGACCGGCTACGACTGTGGCACAGGCCACGACGGGCCGTAAGGCGTTTGGCAACATCCGTAACGGCCTTGCTCCTGGCATATGCCGCAGGCGATCCGCGCGCCCGGCGCGCGTACGAACGAATCCGGTCAGCCGCGGCGGGGCCCGGCCGGAAGGCCCGCAGGGCCGCCGGGGGGGGGCTCCGGCGGCAGGGCGCCCCGTCCGGGCGCCGGAGCCGACGGCCGGAAACCGGCGTCCCGGGGGTGGTGCGTCGAGCGTACGGCCGAGGTGTACGAGGCCCCGCCCGGGGCCGGCGCGCGGCGGGAGCGGCGGCTCGCCCCGTTCGGGGGATCCCCCGAACGGAGGACCCGCCGCTGCGGGTTGTGGTCACCCAGGTCCCGCCCGCCTCCCGCTTCCCACCCCGCCGGGTGATCGCTACGCTACGTGCCGGTAATGAGGCGGGGTCGGTCCGTTCGGCGGGCCGGGGGCAGGGCGGGGACACGACCAGATGACCGAACAGGGCGGCGCGGCCGGACACGGCGGCGCGGACAGACCGGCCACGGCCGAACTCAGGGCCGCAGACAGGACGGGAACGGCCGGACCGGGCGGCTCCGGACCGGGCGGCTCCGGACCGGGCGGCCCCGCACCGGGCGCCGCCGGGAGCGCCACCGCGCCCGCGCGGAGCCGGCGCTCCTTCCTGACCCACCTCGTCGCGGCGCCGACCCTGGCGCTGGTCACGCGCGCCGCGGCCGACGTCCTCGCCCCCCAGCCCGCGCACGCGGTCGTTCCCAGCCTCCCCGCGATCGCCGACCTGATCGACCTCGGCGACCTGTTCATCCTGGCCGGCGCCCCCACCTCCGCCCTGCTGGCGCTCGCCGTGGACCCGGACGGCACCATCCGCTTCCGGCTGCCCCGCGAGGAGGTCGGCCAGGGCCTGACGACCGCCGTGGCCATGCTGGTCGCGGAGGAGCTCGACGCGCCCCTGGACTCCGTCCGCGTGGAACTGGACGACGCCCGCCCCGAACTGCTGTTCAACCAGCTCACCGGCTCCTCCAACGCGATCCGCTCGCTCTACGGTCCGGTCCGGCAGTGCGCCGCCACCGCCCGGGCCCGCCTGGTCGCGGCCGCCGCCGCGCGCTGGGGCCTGCCCGCGGCCCGGCTGAGCACCGCGGGCGGCGTCGTACGGGCCCCCGACGGCCGCAGTGCCGGCTACGGCTCCCTCGCCGCGGCCGCCGCCTCGCCCGCCCTGACGGTCCTCGGCGCCGCCCCCAAGCCCGCCGCGCGCCACACCCTCGTCGGCACCCCGGCCGGCCGGATCGACGCCCGCGCCATGGTCACCGGCGCGCAGCGCTACACCCTGGACCTGGACGTGCCCGGCGCCAAGCCCTGTGTGGTGCGGCGCCCGCCCACCCTCGGCGGATCCGTCCGCGCCGTCTCCAACCTCGCCGACGTCCGGGCCATGCCCGGGGTCCTGCACGTGGTGAGCGTCCCGACCGGCGTCGCCGTCGTCGCCGAGACCTTCGGCCAGGCCCTCGACGCCAAGGCCGCCCTCCAGGTCGTCTGGGGCCCCGGACCCGCGGACGGGCTCTCGGACGCGCAGATCCGTACGAAGCTGCGCGCGGCCACCCCGCCGCTGCTGGTGCCGCCGCTGCTCACCCCGTACGTGGACGCCGAGTTCGACTTCGCCTTCGTCAGCCACGCCCCGATGGAGACCAACTCCGCGATCGCCGACGTCCGCGAGGACCGGGCCGAGATCTGGTCCGGGCTCAAGTCCCCGATCGTGGCGCGCGAGACCATCGCGGCGGAGCTCGGCCTGCCGCTGGACCGGGTGAAGGTCCACGTCGTCCAGGCCGGCGGCTCCTTCGGCCGGCGGCTGTTCTTCGACGCCGCCCTGGAGGCCGCCCGGATCTCCCGGGCCTGCCGCCGCCCGGTGAAGCTGATGTGGACCCGCGTCGACGACACCCGGCACGGCCGGATGCGCCCCGCCACCCACCACAAGATCCGCGCCACCCACCTGCTCGGCGAGGTGCTCAGCTTCGAACACCGGGTCGCCGCCGCCGAGACGGACTTCCGGCACGGGCTCGGCGAGATCATCACCGCCACCGCCGCCAGCCTGCCCTCCGGCATCGGCAACGCCACCCTCGCCCAGACCCTCTTCCTGACCACGGTCAAGTCCCCGTACCACTTCGGACTGACCACCCAGGCCCTGTCCGAGGTGCCGACCGGGATCCCCACCGGGTCCTGGCGTTCGGTGTACTCGGCCAACACCCGGGGCGCCGAGGAGATCGTGGTCGACGAGCTCGCCGCCGCGACCGGCAAGGACCCGTACCGGTTCCGCCGCACCTTCCTCAAGACCGACGCCCAGCGCGCGGTCCTGGACAAGGCGGCCGCCGAGGGGGAGTGGGGCCGGGCCCTGCCGGCCGGCTGCGCGCAGGGCATCGCCTTCCACGAGGAGTACAAGTCCCGCACCGCCTGCCTGGTGGAGATCGACACCCGGGATCCGCGGCGCGCGCGGGTCACCCGGGCGGTCATCGCGGTGGACGTGGGCCTGCCCGTGAACCCGCGCGGACTGGAGGCGCAGATGATCGGCGGTCTCACCGACGCGATCTCCACCACCCTGCGGGCCGGTCTGCACCTGGACAAGGGGCTTCCCCTGGAGGGCAGTTACAGCCAGTTCCACTGGGCGCAGCAGCGCGACACCCCGCCGGACGTACGCGTCTTCGTGCTCCCGGCGACGGGGACCGAGCCGGGCGGTGCGGGCGAGCTCGGGGTGCCGGCCGCCGTCGGGGCCATCGCCAACGCCTGGGCCCGGGCCACCGGTTCCAAGCCGCGCAGTTTCCCGCTCGACTTCGACGTCGACTTCACCCCCTACCCGCGCTGACCGCTGGAGCACCCCGTGCCTTCCCACACCTTCACCGTCAACGGGCGCAGCGTCACCGTCGACGCGCCCGATTCCATGCCCCTGCTGTGGGTGCTCCGCGACCTGCTGGGCGTCACCGGTCCCAAGTACGGCTGCGGGGTGGACGTCTGCAAGGCCTGCACCAGCCACCTCGACGGCGCCGACGTCAGGCCCTGCGTCGTGCCGGTCTCCGCCTGTGCGGGCAAGGAGGTCACCACCATCGAGGGCCTGGCCGACGGGGACACCCTGCATCCGGTGCAGGAGGCCTGGCTGGAGCAGGACGTGGCCCAGTGCGGGTACTGCCAGCCGGGCCAGATCATGGCGGCCGTGGCCCTGCTGAAGCGGACCCCGGAGCCCACGGACGCCGACATCGACGCCATCGCCAACATCTGCCGGTGCGGAACCTACTTCCGCATCCGCGAGGCCATCCGCAGCGCCGCCGCCCGGATGTGAGGGCCGCGGCCCCGGACCCGGGCGGCGGGGCCGGGGCCACGGTGCTCAGGCCAGCAGCTTCTGCTTGGCCTGCTGGAACTCGGCCTCGGTCAGGTCGCCCTTCGCCTTGAGCTCGGAGAGCCGGGCGAGTTCGGCCGTGGTGTTCTTGCCGGTGGTCCCGGCGGTCTCGCGGATGTAGCTGTTGAGTGCCTCCTGCTGTTCCTGCGCGTGTTTGATCTCGCGCCGGCCCATGTTCTTGCCCCGGGCGATCACGTAGACCAGGACGCCCAGGAACGGGATGAGCAGGAGGAACAGCAGCCACACGGCCTTGAGCCAGCCGTTCATCTCGTGGTCACGGAAGAGGTCCACGATGATCCGGAAGAGCAGGATCAGCCACAGGACCCAGAGGAAGATCCACATCACGGTCCAGAAGGCACCCAGGACCGGGTAGTCGTAGGCCAGGTAGACGGATGCGTCCATGGCCGCCCTCCTTCGGTCGGGCGGCCGCCCGTGCCCGAAGCGCGTGGGCGGCCGATGTGATCACCATCGCAGCGGCCCCGCAAGATCGCCACTGGGCCGAACGGACCGGTAGGTTCCCCGCAAACCGGTCGTAAATGGACGATCATGCCGGAATGAGGCGTATCAATCTGAAACGCATGCTGGTCGGTGAGCCCCTGGACACCGCGCGCCTGGGCGAGACCCTGCTGCCCAAACGGCTCGCCCTGCCCATCTTCTGCAGCGACCCGCTCTCCTCGGTGGCCTACGCCACGGAGGAGATCCTCCTGATCCTCGCCCTCGGCGGGGTCGCGCTGCTCCACCTGGCGTGGTATGCGGCCGCCGCCATCGTCTTCCTGCTGGTCGTCGTCATCGCCTCCTACCGGCAGACCTGCCACGCCTACCCCGGTGGCGGGGGCGCGTACGTCGTCAGCTCCGAGAACCTCGGCCCGACCGCCGCCCTCACCGCGGCCAGCGCCCTCCTCGTCGACTACGTGATGACCGTCGCGGTCTCCGTGGTCTCCGGGGTGGCCGCCATCACCTCCGCGATCCCCTCCCTCAGCGACCACCAAGTCGCCCTGTCCGTCGCCTTCGTGGTGCTGCTCACCCTCATGAACCTGCGCGGCGTCCGGGAGTCGGGCCGGGTCTTCGCCATCCCCACCTACGGCTTCGTCCTCGTCATCTACGTGATGTTCGCCTTCGCCGCCGTCCGCCTCGCGACCGGCGACACCATCCGGGCCGAGTCCGCCCACCTGCCCATCACCGCCGTCGGCACCTACACCGGCTTCGCGGTGGTCCTCCTCGCCCTGCGGGCCTTCGCCTCCGGCTGCACCGCCCTCACCGGCGTCGAGGCCATCAGCAACGGCGTCCCCGCCTTCGCGAAGCCCAAGGCGAAGAACGCGGCCACGACCCTCGCCGTGATGGGCGTCCTGTCCGTGACGATGTTCGCCGGCATCACCGTCCTCGCCATGTCCTACCAGGTGCACGTCGCGGCCGACCCCACCGAACTCGGACTGCCCCCCGGCACCCCGATGTCCACCGCGCTCGCCCAGATCGGCCGCGCCACCTTCGGGGGCTGGCACTTCCTCTTCTACCTGCTCCAGGCCGTCACCGCCGGAGTGCTGGTCCTCGCCGCGAACACCGCCTTCAACGGCTTCCCCATGCTCGCCTCGATCCTCGCCAAGGACCGCTACGCGCCCCGCCAGCTCGCCAACCGCGGCGACCGGCTCGTCTACTCCAACGGCGTCGTCCTGCTCGCCCTCGCCGCCATCGCCCTGATCGTCGCCTTCGACGCCGAACTGACCCGCCTCATCCAGCTCTACATCATCGGCGTCTTCGTCTCCTTCACCCTCTCCCAGGCAGGGATGGTCCGGCACTGGCGCCGCGCGCTCGCCTCACCGGCCACGCCCCGGGAGGAACGGGTCCACATCCACCGCCGGCTCGCCATCAACGCGATCGGCGCCACCATGACCGCCGTCGTGCTGGTCATCGTCCTCATCACCAAGTTCACGCACGGCGCCTGGCTGGTCGTCATCGCCATGCCCGCCCTGTTCATCGGCATGAAGGGCGTCCGCCGCCACTACGACACGGTCGCCCGGCAGGTGTCCGTCGCCCCCGGCGTCAGACCCCGCAAGCCCGCCCGCCACCACGTCATCGTCCTCGTCGCCTCCGTCCACGCCCCCACCCTCAAGGCCCTCGGCTACGCCCAGGGGCTGCGGCCCGACACCCTGACCGCGCTCTCGGTGGCCGCGGACGAGCAGGAGGCGGACCGGCTGCGGGCGGCGTGGGCCGAGCACGACCCGGGGATCGCGCTGAAGATCCTGCACTCGCCCTACCGCGAAGTGGTCGCCCCGGTGATGGCGTACGTGGAGGAAGAGGCCGCCGCCGAGGGCACGGACATGCTCTCGGTCGTCATCCCCGAGTACGTCGTCGGCCACTGGTGGGAACAGCCCCTGCACAACCAGAACGCCCTCCGGCTCAAGGCGCGGCTGCTGTTCACCCCGGGGGTCGCGGTGATCGACGTGCCGTACCTGCTGGAGTCGGCCCAGCAGCAGCCGCAGGAGGCGTAGCGGGGGCGGGGGCGGGGGTTGTGGCCGTGGCCGCGCGCTGGCGGACCGCCGCGTGGGCCAGGGCCAGCTCCACCACGTGCGCCGGGTCCGACAGGGCCCGGCCCGTGAGCCGCTCCAGGCGCCGCAGCCGGTTGGAGACCGTGTTGCGGTGGCAGTACAGCCGCTGCGCCGCGTACGTGGTCGAGCCCCGGCAGGCCAGCCAGGTGCCCAGTGTGTCCAGCAGCACCCGGCCGTCCTCCGGGGGCAGGGCCAGGACCGGCCCCAGCACCACCCGGCGCAGCCGGGCCGCGAGTTCGGGGTCGGACGCCACCAGCGCCGCCGGCAGCCGCTCGTCGAGCAGCGCGGTCCCGGGCCCGGACGCCGCCGGGGCGGTGCGCAGGGCGAGGGCCGCGAGCCGCCGGGCCCCGGCCAGCTCGGCCGGGGCCGCCACGACCGGGCTGACCCCGGCGCGCACCGCGAGCGGTCCGAGGAAGGCGCGCAGCGACTCCAACGGATGGTGGCCCAGCTCCGCGAGGCCGGTCTCCCCGTCGGCGCGCACCCGCCACCACACGCGGGGCCCGTCGCCGGCGCCGCCCGCTCCGGGCCCGGCCCCGCCCGCGCCCGGCCCGCCTGCCGCGAGCCCGCCCGCCGGGTTGCCGTCCGCAGCGGCTCCGCGCGCCCCCGCCGGGCCGGGCGCCGCGAGGACGATCACGGCGAAGCGGCCCCGCTCGGGCAGGCCCAGCCGGGCGGCCGCCGCCGTGGCCGCGCCCTCCGCCGCCGGGCCGCCGCCGTCGAGCAGGGTGTCGAGCAGGGCCGCGCGCAGCTCGCGGTCGCGCTCGCCCCGCTCGGCCTCCACCCGCAGGTACGCCTCCGACGCGGCGTCGGCCATCTGGTCCAGTACGTCCCACAGCACCACCGCCCCCGGCAGCAGCCGCGGCAGCTCCGCCCGGTCGTGCGCGGCCACCGCCTCCGTCAGGGACTGCCACAACAGCCGCCCGCCGTACCGGTAGGTCCGCCGCACGGAGGCGAGCGGCACCCCCTGCCCGGCCCGCAGGGCACCGGTGGCCCGGGCGTCGGCCAGTTCGGCCGGCAGCCCCCGGGCGCCGCGGACCAGGCCCTCGACGGCCTGGCTCAGGGTGAGGTGGATCCGCTCGCGCAGTTCGGCCCGCCCGAGCAGGGCGGCGTAGGCGGGATCCTCGGTCAGCGTCCGGTCGGTGAGCCGGTCCGCCGCGACGGCGATCCGGCGGTTCAGGTCCTCGCGTATCTCCTCGATGATCCGCTCCATGACGGGCAGCGTGACACGGGCGAGGGGGCGCGGGGGAGGGTCCGGGGGCGCGAAGGTCCGCTAGCGTGTGCTGAGCACTGCGCATGCAGTGCTTTCGAGACGGCAGCCACGACCCCCGGGATCCCCCATGCGCCAGAATCCGCAACGCCGCGCCGCGCTCCTCGACGCCGCCATCGAAGTCATGGCGCGCGAGGGCTCGCGGGGCCTGACGCTGCGCGCCGTGGACAAGGAGGCCGGGGTCCCGACCGGCACCGCCTCCAACTACTTCGCCCACCGCGGCCAGCTGCTGGTGCAGATCCTGCACCGCACCCGCGAACGGCTCGCCCCCGGCCCCGCCGAGCTGGAGGGCCCGCTCGACACCGAGGAGCTCCTGCGCCGGCTGCTGGCCCGGATGCGCCGCGAACGCAGCGTGCAGATCGCCGTGCTGGAGCTGCGGCTGGAGGCCACCCGGCGGCCCGAACTCCACGAGGAACTGGCGCGGTTCCTCGGCGCGGAGCTGGAGGAGAACATCGCCGGGCACCTGGACGCGGGCCTGCCGGGGGACCGGGACGGCGTGCTGCTGCTCTACTTCGCCATGCTCGGCCTGCACCTGGACGACCTCACCCTCCCGGCGATGGCGGCCGCCCACCCGGCGGACCACCTCATCGGGGTGATGGTGGAGCGCCTGCTCCCGCACCGGCCCGCCGGCTGACGCCCCGGCCGGACTCCGTTTCGGGCAGGATGGGAGCGGGAGAACGGTCCCGATCGCTCCCCCGATCGCACTCTTGATCAAAAACGGATGCGATCCGGCCAAGCTGCCACGCGGTAACGCGCATGTTCCAGCGGAAAATGCCAGAACGCCCTTCCGCAGAGTGGAACTTGAGTAAGTTCCCTTCTTGTCGCGCCGTACGACCGTGCACACAGCACGTGCGGCCGGGAGGGGAGCCCGCGTGCCCGGGATCGACGAATGCCTGCTCGAAGCCATGGCCCTGCCTGGTGCGCGTGGGGCCGCGCTGGTCGACTGGAGCAGCGGACTGGCCCTCGGCACCGCCGGGGACTCACCCGTCGGTGACCACGAGACCACCGCCGCCGAGACCGCCGAACTGGCCCGGGCGGCCGCCGAGTACGAGTCCTTCGCACCGGCGGCGGGCGAACCCGGATCCAGCGGCGGCCCCCCGGCCTCCGGACCCCCCGTAGAGGACCTGATCGTCACCACCCGCTCCGGCTACCACGTGCTCCGCTTCGTCGACACGAGCTTCGACAGCAGTGTCTTCCTCCACTTGTGGCTGGACCGGACCGACGGCAACCTCGCCCTCGCCCGTCACAGACTCCGCGCACTGGCCGAAGGACTCGTGCTCAGATGACCACCGCCGTCTCCCCGCTGCTCACCCGCCTCGCCGCCGAACGCGCCACCGGCGCCCTGCTCCGCGACCGCGGCACCCTCTTCCTGGAGGACGGCCGCATCGTCCACGCCGAGAGCCCCGCCACCCCGGGTCTCGACGTGCTGCTCACCACCGGCGGCGGACTCGCCCCCGAGCGCTGGAAGGAGGCCGTGAACCAGGCCGGTGCCCGCCGCCAGGTCGCCCGCTTCCTCGTCGACAGCGGCGGCCTCGCCGGGGGCGAGCTGGAGATCTGCCACCTCGCCGCGATCTTCGACGCCGCCTTCTTCGCCCTCTCCCCGGGCAGCGGGCCCTCCCGCTTCCGCCGGGGCGCCACCCACTGGATCGGCTCGGTCCGCTCCGTCCCGGCGGCCGCCGTCGAACGCGAGACCAGCCGCCGCCGCGAACTGCTCGACGCCGTGTGGCCGTATCCGCTGCTGGACATCTCCCCGGTCGTGCCCCGCCGGGCCGCGCCCGGGCAGACCGTCACCGCCCGGCAGCGGACCCTGCTCGCCCAGGCGGACGGCGTACGGACCCCCGCGGACCTGGCCTGGGCGCTCGGCCGGCCCGCCTTCCACACCCTGCTCGACGTACGAAGACTCGCCGCCGCCGGGCTGGTCGAGACTCCGCACACCCGGCCGGTCCCGCTGCCGGCCCCACCCCTGCCCGCCTGGATCACCGAGGCCCAATCCCCGGACGTGGCTCTGCTCCGCCGGTTACGCGACGCACTGGAGGCAAGTCTGTGAGGCTCCCGCTGCGACCGGTTCTGCGAGCCGACCGCTCCGAGCGGAGGCTGCCCGAAGGGAGGAGCGCCGACATGAGTACGGCGATGGTGCCCGCCGAAGCCGAAGCCGAGATACTCGCCGAGCTCCGCCGGCTGCGGGCCCGGGTGCCCCAGCTCACCGGAGCCCTCGCCGCGAGCGCCGACGGACTGGTGCTCGCCCAGGACAGTGCCGCCACCGAGGCAGAGTCCGTCGCCGCGCTGACCGCCGCCGCCCTCGGCGTGGCCCAGCGGCTCAGCGACTGCACCGGCCAGGGCGGCTTCCGCGAACTGCTGGTGCGCGGTGAGCACGGGTACGTCGCCACCTATGCCGCGGGTGACGCGGCGGTCCTGACCCTGATCGCGGAACCGCGCGTCAACGTCGGCCGCCTGCACCTGGAGGCCCGCCGCTCCAGCCTGCGGATCACCGAGCTCATCGACCACAGCCTGGGACGGCGCGGGCCCGGCAGGATCCCGCCGCCCCCCGCCGCGATCGGACCGGCGTCCTGACCCCGTTCCCGTACCCCTCCTCCTTCCTTCCGCTCTTCTTCCGTCTTCTCGCCCAGCAAACGACAGCACGCCCGTCCGTCCCGACCCGGGACGGGGCACAGCAGAAAGAGGAACCCCTCATGGTCAACGTCGAGACCGCCCTCAAGGAAGCCACCAACACCATCGACGGAGCCATCGGCGCCGCCCTCGTCGACTACGGCAGCGGCATGGCCCTCGGCACCATCGGCGGCAGCAAGGAACTGGACCTTTCGGTCGCCGCGGCCGGCAACACCGACGTGGTCCGCGCCAAGGTCCGCGCGATGGAGATGCTCGGCCTGAACGACGAGATCGAGGACATCCTGATCACGCTCGGGAGTCAGTACCACCTGATCCGGCTGATGAAGGCGAGGGGCTCCAGCGGTTTCTTCCTCTACCTCGCGCTCGACCGCGGCCGGGCCAACCTCGCCATGGCCAGGCACCAGCTGAAGAAGATCGAGGCCGACCTGGAGATCTGAGGAGTCCGAGGGGGCCGCGACGGCGCGGTGGCGGGCGGTCGAATTCTTTGCCGTCCGCCCCGGCGACCCCCAGGCATATGTCCGAGATGGGCGGACTTTATCATCCTGTTACAGAGTAAGATGCTGTAATCAGCTGATCATCAACTCATCGACAAAGCAAAAAACGCTGGAGAACCCGCCACCCATGCCCCCGCGCCTGAGCATCGTCGTCCCTGTCTACAACGTCGAGCTCTACCTCGACGAGTGCCTGGAGTCCATCGCAGCTCAGACGTTCGACGACTTCGAGGTCGTGATCGTCGACGACGGGTCCACCGACACGAGCGCCGCCCTCGCGCAGGCGTTCGCGGAGCGTGACAAACGGTTCCGGGTGGTCCTCCAGAAGAACGCGGGCCTGGGCGCCGCACGGAACGTCGGCTTCCGGCACGCCGCCGAGGGCGCCGAGTACGTGGCCTTCGTCGACAGCGACGACACCATGCCCCCGTACGCGTACGAGCGCCTGATCGCGGCCCTCGACGAGACCGGCTCCGACTTCGCCGCCGGCAACGTCAGGCGCTTCCGCTCCGTCGGCATGCAGCAGTCCTGGGGCCACCGGCTCGCATTCGCGAACACGCGCCTCAAGACCCACATCTCCAAGTTCCCGGCGCTGGTCACCGACCGCACCGCGTGGAACAAGGTCTACCGGCGCAGCTTCTGGGACGAGCACGGCTTCGCCTACCCGGAGGGCATCCTCTACGAGGACGCCCCCGTCAGCATCCCCGCCCACTACTTCGCCAAGAGCGTCGACGTGATCGGCGACGTCGTCTACCACTGGCGGGTCCGCGAAACCGGAGAGCGCTCCATCACCCAGCGCTCCACCGACCCGGTCTCCGTCATCGACCGCGTCACCTCCGTCCGCCTGGTCCGCGAGGCCCTCCTCGCCAAGTCCGGCGAGAAGTACGCCCGCTACCTGCGCGAGTACGACCGCAACGTGCTGAGCGAGGAACTCCCGCTCATCTACAAGTACGTCGCCGAAGGCGGCCCGGACTTCCGCGCGGCCTTCGTCAAGGAGGTCGGCGGCCTCATCCGCGAGATCGGCACCGACCCCTGGAGCGACCTCACCGTCGCCGACCGGCTCAAGGCGTACCTGGCCCGCGAGGGCCGCGTAGAGGAGTTCATCGCCCTCCAGCGCCACCAGCGGGACTTCACCTACAGCGTGCCCGTCAAGGGACTGGCCCGCCCGCAGGCCGACTACCCCTTCCTCAAGGCACCCGTCCCGGCCAGGCTGCTCACCCTCGGCCCGCGCGAGCGCCGCGTCGTGAGCCGGCTGGAGCAGGCCGCGTGGAGCGACGGCAAACTGCTGCTGCGCGGCTACGCCCTGCCCGGGCACATGGGCGCGGAGAGCCGCCTCGGCTCCCGCAAGATGCTGATCTTCCGCGAGAACGGCAAGCGCCGCCGCACCGTCGTCAGCACCCGTACCGTCGCCTCCCCGATGGCCACCGTCAACAGCCCGCACCTCGCCCTGCGGCACGCGGACTGGGCGGGCTTCAGCGCCGTCGTCGACCCCACCGTCTTCCAGTCGGGCGGCAAGTGGCGCGAGGGCATATGGTCCACCTCCATCGCCGTCACCGGCCCCGGAGGCCTGCACCGGGCCCGCCTCAAGGGCGGCGAGCACGACAGCGCCCTCACCCCGCCCGCGTACTGGGCCACCCCCGACGTCCGGATCCTGCCGACCGTCAACAACGTCCTCACCGTCCAGGTCGAAATCGTCCGCGCCCGTGTCCTGGACGTCCGCGCCGCCGACGGGGACACCCTGGAGCTGACGGGCGAGCTGGCCGCCGAGGTCGGCGCGGACGCCACCCTCCAGGCCAAGCACGCCGGGACCGTCCTCACCTTCCCGCTCACCACCGCCCCCGCCCGCCCCGGCGGCCGGATCCCCTTCACCGCCGTCGTCCCGCTGGCCGCCCTGGGCGCCGTACCCCAGCGGGAACCCGGGACGTGGAGCCCCGAGCCCTGGAACCTGTCCGTGGTCCGCGGCGACGGCACCCGCCACCCCGTCGCACACGACGAACGCGGCGGCTTCACCGGCCTGGTGGTCCCCCTCCCCGGCGACCCCGGGGAACGCACCGTCTACGCCAAGCGGGGCATGAGCGGCCACCTGATCCTCTCCGTCCAGCCCTCGCCGCCGCGGGTCGACACGGTCAGCGCCCGGGAGGGCACCCTGACCCTCCGGGGCAGCTTCCGCGCGCCCGCCTCCACGGCCGGTGAACCGTACGAGCTGGTCCTCCACAACCAGTACGGCATGGAGTTCAGCTACCCCGTCACCCGCGACGGCGACCGCTTCGAGGCCTCCTTCGAGCCCGTCCTGCCCGAGCCGTACGCCGGCCGCACCACCCTGCCCCAGGGCCGCTGGTGGCCCACGCTGCGCCCGGTCGCCCGGGGTGGCGCCACCGCCGGGCTCCTCGGCGTCGACCGCGGGGTGCACGTACAGCTCTCCGCGTCCGTCATGGCCTCCGGACCGCACGCGATCACCGTCCTCGGCCGCCGGATGCGCGTCGAAGCCCGCCTCCACGACCGGATGGCGCTGGTCGCCGACCCGCTCCTGAGCCCGCACGACCGCTCCGCCTACGCCCAGCGCGTCGCGCGCGACGTGACCTACCCGGCCCAGCGCGCCCTGCCGGTCAAGGACATGGTCGTCTACGACACCTTCCAGGGGAACGGCGCCGGCGACTCCCCCCGCGCCATCCACGAGGAACTCCTGCGCCGCGGCGAGAAGCTGGAGCACGTCTGGCTGGTGCGCGACGGCCGCGCCGAGGTCCCGCCGACCGCGCGCGCCGTCCAGTACGGCAGCCTGGAGGCCTGGGACGTACTGGCCCGCGCCCGCTACTACGTCGTCAACGACAGCGTGCCGCTGCCCTTCTTCCGCCGCCCGGGCCAGACCGTCGTCCAGACCTGGCACGGCACGCCGCTCAAGCAGATCGGCTACGACTTCACGCACGACTACTACACCAGCCCCGAGGTCCTGGAGGGGCTCCGGCACGACAGCGCCCAGTGGTCGCTGCTCGCCTCCCCGAGCTCGTACGCCACCCCCGTCCTCCAGCGGGCCCTCGGCTACGACGGCCCCGTCGTGGAGGCCGGCAGCCCGCGCGCCGACGCCCTGGTGCGCCCGGACGCGGCGCGGATCGCGGAGGTCCGCCGCCGGCTCGGCCTGCCGGAGGGCAAGAAGGTCGTCCTCTACCTGCCCACCTGGCGCGAGAACCGCCTCGGCTGGACCGGCGGCTACAAGCTCGACCTGCGCATCGACCTGGACGCCGCCCGCCGCGAGCTCGGCGAGGACCACGTGCTGCTGGTGCGCGGCCACCACAAGGTGGGGGAACAGGTCCGCGACGGCGTCCGCGACGGCTTCGTCGTCGACGTCTCGCGCTGGCCCGACACCACCGACCTGCTGCTCGTCGCCGACGTGCTGATCTCGGACTACTCCTCCGCGCTCTTCGACTTCGCGCTGACCGACCGGCCGATCCTGCTGTTCGCGTACGACCTGGAGCACTACCGCGACACCCTGCGCGGCTTCACCTTCGACCTGGAGGCCAAGGCCCCCGGACCGCTGCTGAAGGATTCCGCGAGCCTGATCGCGGCGGTGCGCGACGCCGACGCGGTGGGCGCCGAGTACGCCGCTGCGCGGGAGGCGTTCCGCGCCGAGTTCTGCGACCTGGACGACGGCCGGGCCACCGAGCGGGTCGTCGACCGCATGCTCGCCATGTAGCCCGCCGGGGTGAACGTACGGACCGGTTCCGCGGCCGCCGATGAGTTCTGGGCGCGGAACCTGTCTGTAGGGATGGGGACGGCAGCCGCCGCCCCGCACGCTCACCCCCTCGGGAGGCAGTCATGGCCGGCAAGGGTTTCACCACCTGTCTGTGGTTCGACGGCGACGCGGAGGCCGCCGCCGACTTCTACCTGTCCGTGTTCAAGGACGGGAAGCGCGGCCGGACCGGCCACTACACCGCGGAAGGCCCGGGGCAGCCGGGTGCGGTGATGGTCGTCGAGTTCGAGATCAACGGGCAGAGCTTCATGGGCCTCAACGGCGGCCCGCAGTTCACCTTCTCCGAGGCCGTCTCCTTCCAGATCCGCTGTGCGGACGACGCGGAGGCGGACTACTACTACGAGGCCCTGACCAGGGACGGCGGCGAGGAGTCGGCCTGCGGCTGGGTGAAGGACAAGTTCGGGGTGTCCTGGCAGGTCACGCCGGAGGAGGCCATCGACCTGCTCAGCGACCCCGACCCGGGGCGGGCCGCCCGCGCGACCGCCGCCATGATGAAGATGGAGAAGCTGGACGTGGCGGAGATGCGGCGCGCGGCCGACGCCGCCTGAGACCGGCGGCCGGCGGCCGGCGCCCGCCGGGCCCGGCCCGGCCGCCGGCCGGACGGCTCCGGTTCAGGCGGGTCCGGGCCCACGCGGCTCCGGCTCAGGCGGGTCCGGGCCCACGTGGCTCCGGGGTCAGGCGGCGCCGGCCGAGAGGCGGGTCAGCAGGGCCGGCAGGGCGGTGCCGATCGGCTCGCGGACGATCTCGTCGGCCAGCGCGTCGTACGGGGTCTCCTCGGCGTTCACGATGATCAGACGGGCCCCCGCCTCCGCCGCCATCCCGGCGAGCGAGGCGGCGGGCTGCACCTGGAGGGTCGATCCGACGGCGAGGAAGACCTCGCACCCCTTGGCCACGGCCACCGCTCGCGCCAGCACCTCCGGGTCGAGCCGCTCGCCGAACATCACGGTCGCCGTCTTCAGGATCCCGCCGCAGGCCGTACAGGCCGGGTCGGGCTCCCCGGCGGCGACCCGGGCCAGCGCCTCGTCCAGCCCCGTCCGTGCGTGGCAGGCGGTACAGACCACCGACCGCGCGGACCCGTGCAGTTCGAACACCTTCCGCGCCGGCATCCCGGCGAGCTGGTGCAGCCCGTCCACGTTCTGGGTGATCACCCGGACCGGAGTGCCACCGCGCTCGAGCTCGGCGACCGCCAGGTGCGCCGCGTTCGGGCGCGGCGCGGCCGCCCAGACCTCGGCGCGCATGAGCCAGGACCGGCGGCGGATCTCCGGATCGGCCATGTAGTACGCGTACGTCACGAGCTTCTCGGCGTCGGGTTCGCGGCGCCACAGGCCCTGCGGCCCCCGATAGTCCGGGATCCCCGAATCGGTGGACATCCCGGCCCCACTGAACACTGCTACGAGCGGCTTCCCCATGCGCCGACCCTACGCAGCCCCCCGCGCGGCCCGCGACCGCATTTCGCGGGGTCCGGGGCCGGTCGGCGCAGGCGGAGGCACGTTCCTGCGGTGAATCTCCGCGCCCACCGGAGTGAGCCCCCGCCGCGCCCCTGCCGGTGCGGGCGGGCGAGCCGCTAGAACCCGGACATGACGCTCACGCCCCGCCGCTCCGGCGCGCTGCTCCTCATCCTGTCCGCGCTCCTGTCCGCCCTCCTCGCGTCCCCGTCCCGGGCGGCCGCCCCCGCCGATCCGGGGCCGCTGCGCCACCACCACCTGCACAGCGCCAAGGAGATCGAACGCTTCCTCCACTCCTTCTACCGCCAGCACGGGCCCACCGAGCAGGACCGTGCCCTGCGGATCTCGCAGCAGCTGAGCGAGAAGCAGGACCGCACCCCCGACTTCGACGAGCTGCTCTGCGCCCAGGACCTGCCGCGGCACATCACCGTCGGCCCGGCCACCGTGCTCCTGACAGCGCGCGTCGGCTGGGCCACCGTCACCACCGTCTGGGGATCGGGGAAGACCGACACCTTCACCGCCTACGTGCGCCTGGACTCCGTGCCGATCCAGCTCGACGACGTGATCTGCGCGGGCTGAGCCCCGCACGGGCCCGAACTGAGCTCGCGCGCACGGTTCCTGACGGCCGGTCGGGCACTCCTGCGGCGGCCGCGCCCCTTCTGGTACAACACCGGACATGACGGGACTTGAGATCGCCGCCGCGAGCGCGGCCGACATGGAAATGCTCCGCGGCTGGGCCGAGGCGGAAGCCTGGAACCCGGGGGACACCGACCGCTTCGCCTTCGCGGTCGCCGACCCGGCGGGCTTCCTCGTCGGCCGGCTCGGCGGGGATCCGGTGGCCTGCGTCTCCGCCGTCCGCTACGGGGACGCGCACGGCTTCATCGGCCACTACATCGTCCGCCCCGACCTGCGCGGCCGGGGGTACGGGATCCAGGTGTGGAACGCCGCCACCGAGCGGCTGGCCGGACGGCTCACCGGGCTGGACGGGGTGGTCGAGCAGCAGGACAACTACCGCCGGTCCGGGTTCCGTTCCGCCTGGACGAACCTCCGCTTCGAGGGGGTGCCGCGGCCCGCCGGGGACGACGACGGCGGGGACGGCGCAGGGGTGGAGACCGTCGACGCGGCCTCGCTGCCGTTCGCACGGCTCGCCGCCTACGACCGCCGCTTCTTCCCGGCCCCCCGCGACGCGTTCCTCTCCGCCTGGACCTCCCTGCCCGGCCGGACCGCCCTGGCCGCCGTCCGGGACGGGCGGATCGAGGGCCTCGGCGTGATCCGGCCCTGCGCCGGCGCCTCCCGGATCGGCCCGCTCTACGCGGCCGCCCCGGAGGTCGCCGCCGCCCTCGTGCGGCGGCTCGCCGGGTACGCCCCCGGAGGGGAGGTGTCCGTGGACGCACCCGACGTCAACCCGGCCGCGGCCGCCCTGCTGGCCGGGCTCGGGCTCGTGCCGTCCTTCGAGACGGCCCGCATGTACACCGGCCCGGCGCCCGAGGTGGACACCGCCGGACTGTACGGGGTCACCAGCCTCGAACTCGGCTGACGGCCGGGCTCGGCCGAGGGCCGGGAGCCCTGGGGCGCCCTCGGGCGTCTTCGGGCGTCCTCAGACGCCGAACAGCATCCCGGTGCTGGCGTGCAGGCCGCACGGGTTGGCGAACGTGTAGGTGTAGCTCAGCCGGCGCCCCTGCCACACGCCGTCGGCGGTGACGGTGACCGGGTTCCACTCCCTGGTGCAGCGGATGTTCGGGCGGGGCGCGGTGAGGGGGTCCAGGGCGGGGCCGTTCGCCTTCAACTCGGCGCAGGCGGCCGCGGGGTCGGGGTGCGTGCCGCCGGGGCGGGGCGCGCACACCAGCGTCGCCGCGCGCAGCACCGTACCGTGCGCGGCGTCCGGTCCGGCCGTCACGCTGACCACGAGCGCGGACGGTGCGTACAGGGTCTGCGTACCGGTCGGAGCCGCGTCGGCGGCGCCGGTGCCGGCCAGCGCGGTGAGGGCGGTGAGCGCCATGGCTCCGGTGGCCAGTCCCAGATTCCTGGTGATGGACCGCATTTCGAACACTCCTCGGGTCGGTGTTTCGGATAACGGACGGGAGTCTTGCCGATCCGGAGCGTGAACGCTCGTTCGTACCGCTGTTTTCCGTCACTGATCGTGAGTGCGTGAGTGCAGTCCGCAGCGGCGCACCCCGCCGTGACCTGTGGGGGAACGATGCGCCGAAACGGCTGAACACGCCCCCCGGAAAGGGGTTGGCCCGCTGCGGGAGGCGTCAGGAGGCGGTCAGCGGGTCGCCCCGGAGCGGGGGGCGTAGAGGTCCAGGAGCCTGGTCCGGGTCTGCTGGAGCCGTACCGCGAGGACCCGCCCCACCCAGTGGCCGACGGCCGAACCGAAGGCGGGATCGGCGTCCATGAGCAGCCGCACGGTCGCGCCGTCGAAGGCGTAGGCCCGCACCGGGGTCATCGCCTCGGCGCTCAGCTGCCACACGTACGGCGGGAACAGCCAGGACCAGCCCACGAGCTCGCCGGGTCCCAGGCTCTCGACCGGGGCGGCCCGGCGGCCGGGCACCGGAATCTCCAGCGTCACCGTGCCGGAGCGCACGATCCAGAAGGAATCCGCCGGGGCGCCCTCGTCGAAGAGCCGTGCGCCCTCAGGGAAATTGACCTCGCGGGCCTGGGACATCAGCCGCCCGCGGTGTTCGGTGGACAGGACGGCGGAGATCCGGATGGGGGAAGGTGTGCTCACGACAGCCTCCGATCACGCCCCCCGAACCTGCTGGTCCCCCCAGTGTCGCCGAACCCGGTCCGGGATGACGGCATGCCGCGGCCCGGATCGGGGCGGGCCGGTGCGGCCGGCCGCCCGCCGCCGGTCGGGGGCGGCGGCTCCCGCTCCGGAGGGTCACCCGCAACCCGCCGGAGCAAACCATTCCGGCCGGGTTCGGGAGCTACTCCTCGGCGTTGGCCTCCAGGCAGGCCAGCTCCATCGCGTCGAGCACCGCCTCGTGGCTGCGCCGGCTGAGCTCCGCGACGTTCTCGATCTGCGCCGTCGCCCAGGCGGCCAGGGTCATCACCAAAACCCGTAAGCCGTCCGTGCCGTGCTCGGCGAGGATCGCGTCGGCGACGAGCATGGCCTCCTCCGGCACCTGCTCCGGCGGCTCCAGCCCGGCCAGCCCGCGCAGCATCGCGAGCGTGCGCCGGGAGATCTCCGGGGTCATCCCCGCCAGCCGCATGTCTTCTTCCTCGTCCATCAGCCCCACCCTCCGACGCCCGTGCCGAGCCCTTGGGGCACCGTAGGCGGACCGGGCCGAGCGCGGGGCCGTTTCGGCGGCCGCCGCCGTGCGCGGGGGTGGCGCGGGCCCGCCCGGGTTGACGGGGCCGGCGCGCGCGGGCCCCGGCGCGGCGGCCGGATCCCGCCGGGTCCCGCCGGGTCCCGCCGGATCCCGCCGGATCCCGCCGGGTCCCCGCGCCGCCGTCCCGTGCCTTCCCCCGTCGGCGACCGGACGGTAACTTGTCGGCCGCAGCCGCCCGGGACCGGGGCGGCCGGAGCCGGCGGGAGCCGACATGAAGAGCCTCGTACGGGTGGTACTGAGCGCGCTGCTCCTGGCGGGCGAAGCGTTGCCCGCCGCCACGGGCAGTGCCGCGGCCGATGCCCCCGCCCCCTCCGCCTCCGCCGTTGGCCATCCGGCCCCGGCCGCGGATCCGGCGCCGGGCTCCGCCCCGGTGGACGCGCCCTGGACGCCGCCGCTGTCGACCCGGGGCCGCTACATCGTCGACGCCCAGGGCAACCGCTTCCGCCTGCGCTCCGGCAACTGGGACGGCGCCCAGGGCTCCTGGAACGGCTCCGGAGACCAGAGCGACCCCGCGAACCACCACGCGGGCCAGGACTCCCACGGCATACCCCTGGGCCTGGACCGGACCGCCCTGCCCGCCCTGCTCGCCGACTTCCGCGCCCTCGGCCTCAACAGCGTCCGGCTGCCCTTCTCCAACGAGATGCTCCACACGGCCGCCCCCGTCCCGGACGCCGCCGTCGCCGCCAACCCGGCCCTGCGCGGCCGCACCCCCCTCCAGGTCTACGACGCCGTCGTACGGGCCCTGACCGACGCCGGGTTCGCCGTCATCCTGAACAACCACACCGGCAGCACCCGCTGGTGCTGCGGCCTCGACGGCAACGAACGCTGGAACAGCGGCCGGTCGACCGCCCAGTGGGCCGACGACTGGGTCTTCCTCGCCCGCCGCTACCGCGACAACCCGCGCGTGGTCGGCGCCGACCTCTACAACGAGGTCCGCCGCGACACCTGGGACGACCCCAACTGGGGCCTGGGCGACGCCCACGACTGGCAGGCCGCCTCCCAGGAGGCCGCGGACCGGATCCTCACCGAGGCCAACCCCGGCCTGCTCATCGTCATCGAGGGCATCAACTGGACCGGCATCCCCCTCGACGGCCTCGCCCACGGCCGGCCCGCCCTCACCCCCGTCCGCGCCCTCTCCCACACCCTCGTCGTGTCCGGCAAGCTCGTCTACTCCGCCCACTTCTACGGGTACACCGGCCCCCACCACAGCGGCGCGACCGGCCTCGGCGAGACCCACGACGCCCGCTACCAGGACATGACCCCGGCCGAACTCCGCCAGACCCTCTACGACCAGGCCTTCTTCGTCTCCGCCGAAACCGGCACCCATTTCACCGCCCCCGTCTGGATCAGCGAGTTCGGCATCGGCGCCGACGAGACCGCCACCGCCCCGCGCGCCTGGTTCCAGAACTTCACCGCCGACCTCGCCGCCTCCGACGCCGACTTCGCCTACTGGCCGCTCGTCGGCTGGAGCACCACCGCACAGGGCGCCCCGGGCGGCGACAGCTGGGCCGTGCTCCGCTACGACGCCACCGGCCGCCGCAGCGGACTCCTCGACCCCGCCGACTGGCGCACCGCCCCCTGGACGGCCCTCGCCACCGCCCCCGGCCGCACCGGGCCCGTCCCCGCCACGGCCGCCTGGTACCAGCTGAGCACCGACCACCGCGACCACAACGCCTCGCTGCGCACCCGCGCCGCCGGGGACTGGGACACCGGTGCCCGCAAGGCGGTCTGCCCGGACGGCGCCCGCCTGGCGGGGCTCGGCCACACCGGTGGCCGGGGACTGTGCTCCACCTCGGACCTGCGGTCCGCCGCCCCGGGCCAGACGGTGGTCCGCGACGAGACGTACGTCCCGCCGGGCGGCGACTGGGCCGGCGGCTACACCAAACTCCAGTGCCCGGACGGGCAGTTCCTCATCGGCTACAGCCTGCGCGGCGAACGCGTCTCGGCGGCCCTGTGCGCCCCGGCCCGCGCCGCGCTGCCCGCGGGCGGCGGCCGTACGGTCTGGTTCGACCGGGGCGACAACCGCCCGGCGGCCGCCGGAGGAGGTGACTTCGCCACCGGAAGCTACAAGGGCCAGTGCGCGGCCTCCGAGTACGCGGCGGGCATCGCCTTCACCACCCGGGTCGCCGCCCGCCCGGGACCGGCCGCCCTGCTGTGCCGCCCCCTCCCGGCCGGCTGAGCCCGCCGGGGCGCACCGTCAGACCGGGCGCCCGGCCGGGATCCCCGCGTCCCCGGCCGGTCGTACCGTGTCCAGCCCCAGCAGGGCGGGCAGTTCGCGCATGTCGGTGAAGACGGTCGTGCCGGGGCCCGCCAGCGCGGAGGCCGGGGTCAGGCCGCCCGCGTAGCCCAGCGCGCGCATGCCCGCCGCGCGGGCCGCCTCGACGCCCGGCCGGCTGTCCTCGACGACCACGCACGCCGCCGGGTCGACCCCCATGCGGGCGGCGGCGTACAGGAACAGGTCGGGGGCCGGCTTGCCGCGCGGGACCTCGGTGGCGCTGTGGATACGGCCCGCGAAGCGCTCGTAGAGGCCGGTGCGGCCGAGGGTGTGGCGCATCTTCTCGTGGGAGCCGCTGGAGGCGACGCAGGTCGCCAGGGTGATCCGGTCGAGGGCCTCGGGCAGCCCGTCGACCGGGTCGAGCCCCGCGTCGACGGCCCGCGCGTGCAGCAGCGCGAAGGACTCCTCCCATGCGCGGGCCGTCTCGTCCCCGAGCCGGGCGGCCACCTGCTCGCGCACGGAGGCGCTGGAGCGTCCGATGAAGCGGCTCACCACCTCGTCCTCGGTGAGCGGCCAGCCCAGCCGCGCTCCCAGCTCCACCTGGACGCGGGCGGCGATGCGCTCGCTGTCGACGAGCACTCCGTCGCAGTCGAAGATCACCAGCTGGACGGGTTCGGTCTCCATGATCATGGAGTGCAGATTAGGCCACCCGGCGGCCTGCCCTCCAGGGCCGTGGCCCGCCTCCCGGCCCGCGCGCGGCGGGCCGGGAGGCGGACGGGGGAGTCGGCGGGGGAGCGGCGCGTCAGGTGTTGGGCGCGCACTTGAGCGTGAAGGTGAAGCTGTCCGACGCGTTGCCCACGGTGAGCGAGGCCGCGACCTGCGGCATGGCGGCGTTGGGCGCAGGGCGCCCGGGGAACTTCGCCGTGAAGGACGTCGCGGTGTCCGGGGCGGTGAACTTCACCGTCGGGACGCTCGTCTTGGCGCCGCTCCTCCAGGTCGCCTCGACGTCTCCGGTGCCGGTCCCGGTCAGCTTGCCGGTGAACACGACGTTCTGCGGCACCGCGCAGTTGACCTCCGCGGGGGTGGTCGCCGCACCCGAGATGTCCACGTCCGTGATCTTGACGGTGGTCGCGGGCACCCTGGCCGGTTTCGTACAGCCGACCGACCTGTTCTGGTTGCCGTGGTCCTGCCCCTGTCCGCCGCGGGCCTTCGCGGTGTAGTTGCCCTTCTTGACGTCCTCGGTGGTGGACTTGCCCTGCCCGTCGGTTGTGACGGTGAACTTCTCCGGACCCGTGACCGCGACGTTCTGGTTGGGCTTGAAGCCGGTCAGGGTGAGGTCGAATTCCTGGGGGTTGGTGTTGGGCGCGGCCACCAGAGCGCAGGCGGCGGCGGGGGCCGCGGCCGGGGCGGCCGGGGCCGCCGCGTGCGCCATCGTGGCGGGCATGGCGACCGCGGACACCAGGAGCGGGGTGAGCAGTGCGAAACGAGCGTGCCGATTCATGCGTTCCCTCCTCGCGGGGAAAGCATCGGGTGGGAGGTGCGGACATCGCGGTGGCGCGCGCCATCGGCGCGGAGCCGTACCGGGCCCTCGCCGGAGCCGGTCCGCGTACGGCGACCCCGGGGCCTGGACATCCTTTTTCACCCTATCCCCGCAGCCGGGCCCCAGCACCTCGAGTGGCCGCGCCCCGCCGCGTTCGGCATGAGATGCGTCAAGTGCGATGTCCGGGCCGTCGATTCGCCCTAGGGTGCGCGCGTATGTAGGGCCGTGCCGCCGCGCACCCCGCGCCCGGCACCACGCACACCGAACTGGGGGGTTCATGCGTAGACCCATGCGTAGGTCCAGAGGGCTGGCGGCCGCTCTCGCCCTGTCCCTGGCCGGATCCGCAGCGCTCGTCGCGGCCGGCCTCGTCCCGCCGGCGGCGGCCATCACCCCGCCCGTCGCCTTCACCGCCGACGCGCTGCCCACCTGGCAGCCCAACGGCGTCGTCTGGGCCCTCGCCGAGACGGGCGGCACGGTCTTCGCCGGCGGCACCTTCTCCGCGGTCCGCCCGCCCGCGGGTGGCTCGGGCAGCGAGCGGCCGGCGGTGAACTTCGCCGCCCTCGACGCCGCGACCGGGGCCCCCACCTCCTGCCGGCTGTCCTTCACCATCGGCAGCGGCACCGCCACCGTCCGCGCGCTCACCCTCTCGCCGGACAAGAAGACCCTCTACGCGGGCGGCTACTTCGGCGCCGTCAACGGCACGCCCGTCTCCAGCATCGCCGCCATCGATGTGGCGACCTGCACCGTGAAGCCCTCCTTCCGCCCGGCGTTCGCGGCCACCGTCCGGGCCATCGCCGTCACCGGCGACACCGTCTACGCCGGCGGCGACTTCCTCACCGTCGCGGGCCAGCCGCGCCAGAGGTTCGCCGCCGTCGACGCGGCCGACGGCGCGCTGCGCCCCTTCCGGGCCGACGCCGACGAGCCGGGCCGCGCCGTGGAGGTCACCCCGGACGGCGAGAACGTGCTGCTCGGCGGGGACTTCTTCACCCTCAACGGGACGGACACCCACGCGCTGGCCGTCGTCGACGCCACCAGCGGAACCCTCACCAAGGCCTATCCGGGCTTCATCGAGACCAACTCCGTCGTCAAGGACATCGCCACCGACGCGACCGGCTTCTACACCGCCAACGAGGGCACCGGCGGCGGTGTCTTCGACGGCCGCATCGCCCTGGACCTCGCCGGCTTCGGCCAGCGCTGGCGCGACACCTGCCTGGGCGCCACCCAGGCCGTCCTGCCCTACCGGAACGTGCTCTACAGCGCCTCCCACGCGCACGACTGCTCCAGCGTCGGCGAGTACCCCGACGGCCAGCGCCACCACCTCCTCGCCCAGCCGACCACCAGCGTCGGCAAGCTGGGCTGGGCGCCCGACACCAACGACGGCATCGGCGAGGGCATCGGCCCGCGCGTGATGACGGTCGCCTCCGCGGACGGCACCCCGTACCTGTGGGTGGGCGGCGAGTTCACCGCCGTCAACGGGGCGGCGCAGCAGAGCCTCACCCGCTTCTCCTCCACCGGCGACACGGGCGCGCCCACCACCCCCGTGGCGAGCGCGGCCGCCTTCCGGCCCGGCGAGGTCCAGGTGCGCTGGCGCACCAGCCTCGACCTGGACGACAGCGCGCTCACCTACCGCGTCTACCGCAACGGCGCGGCCACCCCGATCGGCACGGTCACCGCCGACTCGCTGTTCTTCCGGCGTCCGCAGGCCTCCTGGACCGACACCACCGCCCAGGCGGGCCAGTCCTACACCTACCGGGTCACGGCCACCGACGCGGCCGGCAACGTCAGCGCCCCCTCGGGAACCGTCGGCGTGAGCGTCCCGGTCTCGGCGGACGCGTACCCGAGCCGGGTCCGCGCGGACGGTGCCCAGCTGTACTGGCGCTACGACGACACCGCCCTGCCGTACGTGGCGGACTCCTCGGACGGCAACCAGGCGGGCGTGCACCACAACGCCCCGGCGCTGCGCCAGTCGCCCGGCGCGGTCGGCGGGGCCAGTACGGCGATCGGCTTCAACGGCACGACCAGCCACGTCTACGGCGACCGCCGGCAGACGGTGGGCAGCACCTACAGCATCGAGACCTGGTTCAAGACGGGCACCACCCAGGGCGGCAAGCTGGTCGGCTTCGGCAACCAGCAGACCAACGGCAGCGGCCAGTACGACAAGCACGTCTACATGACCGACGACGGCCGCCTCGTCTACGGCGTCTACACCGGCGCCACCCGCACCATCACCACCGCGGCCGCCTACAACGACGACCAGTGGCACCACGTCGTCGCCACCCAGGGTCCCGGAGGGATGACCCTCTTCGTGGACGGCGCCCCGAAGGGCACGCTCGCCGTCACCGCGCACGAGAACTACTCGGGCTACTGGCGGGTCGGCTACGACAACCTCAACGGCTGGCCGGACCGTCCGACGAGCGACCACTTCGCGGGCCTGATCGACGAGACCGCCGTCTACCCGGCCGTCCTGAGCGCGGCCCAGGTCCAGCAGCACCACGCCCTCGCCTCGGCCCCGGCCGACTCGGTCGTCCAGCTCACCGCGGCCGAGGACACGTACGCCAACGCGGGCGCTCCCGACGGCAACTTCGGCGGCTCCGGTTCCCTGGCGGTGCGCGGCACCCCGCTGTACGCGAGCTACCTGCGCTTCGACCTGCCGGCCGCCCCCGCCGGCACCGTCCTCAAATCGGCCTCGCTGAGCGTGAAGACCAGCACCATGACCGGCGCCGGCACCACGGACACCGTCTCCGTCGTCCCGGTCACCGGAGCCTGGTCGCAGGCCGGCACCACCTACAACAACCGGCCGGCCCTGGGCGCTCCGCCGCTCGGCACCTTCCCCGGCATCCCGGACGGCTCGGCGGTCCACACCGCGGGCCTCGACACGGCGCCCCTCGCCGGAGCCCTCGGCGGTTCGTACGGCCTGGCGCTCACCGGCGCGGGGACGGACGCGCTGTGGCTGTGGTCCTCGGAGGCCGCGGCGAACGAGGGCACACCGCGGCTGACGCTGACCTTCGGCGCCCCGTAGCCCGGCGGCGCCCGGCCGTTGGGCCGACGGCGCCCACCGCTTGGGCCGAACGCGCCCGCCACGGCCCCGCTTCACGCGCGGGGCCGTGGCGGGCGGCGGGGCGGACGCGGTGGCGGACGCGGTCAGCGGGGCGCTTCCACCTCCAGGAAGCGGCGGCCGCGCGGGCCCCGGTACAAGAGGCACTCCCAGCCGTGCCGCTCCAGCTCCGCCGCGCAGGCCGTCAGCCGCTCCCGCTCCTCCCGCGCCGCCCCGCTCCCCGGCGGCCCCTGCCAGCTCACCTCCACCCGGCCGGCCCCGGGCGCCCCGGCCGTCACCCGGTAGCCCGTCCGGCACCGCAGCCCCCGCGCGTCCACCGCCGACGGCGGGAACCCGGCCGCCTCCAGTACGAGGGCCACCGCGCGCGGCATCAGCCGCAGCTCCCACGGGGCGGGAACGTCCGGGCCGCCGCCCAGCAGGCGCCGGATCTGCACGAGCCCCTCGTACGCGGTGCGCAGCTCGGCCGCCCGCGCGCCGTCTTCCGCCGGCTCCGGGCCGTCGCCGCTCGCGGGCTCGAACGCCCGCTCCGCGGACTCCGCCACCGCCACCACCCGCCCCTCATCTGAGTACCCCGTACGCAACGGCCTGAGTATGCGCGCCGATTCCCGCGCACGCCGCCGCTGCTGGAATGACGCCATGACCACCGAGACCGCCCCCGGCGCCGGGCCCGGCACCCGCCCCCGCCTCCGCACCGTGAGCGCCGCCGGGTCGGCGCTCGCCGTGGCCCTCGTGCCGCTGGTGGCCGGCGTGCTCCTGGCCAAGGGGCTGGCCGCCGACCCGCACGCCCCGGTCAACGCCCTCATCACCGGCGGCGGGCAGCGCGCCGGGCTGCCGCGCGCCGAATGGAGCCGCCGGGGCCACCTGACGGCGCGCCGGCTGCGCACGGTCCGGCGGGACACGGCCCTGCGGACCCGCCGGACCGTGTCCCGCGCGGCCCGGCTCAGGCCGTCAGCGGCTCCTGGAGCTCGGTGACCCACTGGTCCCGGTCCTCGGGGCAGGCCAGGGCGAGCTCCCGCGCGTACCCGGTGCCGCGGTGTCCGTTCTCGTCGATCCACCGGGCCAGGGCCTGCGCCGACGGCAGCACCCCGTCCATCGACCCCCGGTGGACCACCGTCGCCGCCCGCTCGACCCCGGGCAGCACGACGATCCGCACCCCGCCCCCGAGGTCCTCGGCACGGACGGCCTCGGCGACGGGGAGCCCGGCGTGCACCAGCACGGAGCCGGGCTCACCGCCGGGAGCGGGCTCGTAGTGGGCGAGGCCCGGACCGGTCGGGACGACCCCGGCGCCCTCCAGGCGGCCGCACAGCTCCTCGTACAAGGGACCGATGACCGGCCCGATGTCCTGCGGGGCGTACCCGGCGGCCACCCCGGTCAGTTCCGCCAGGCGGACGGGCGGCAGGCTCTTCACGACGACTTCTTCGGTGGGCATGGTTCCCTCGTTCTCGATGGTCCGGAGCCTCGTCTCGACCCGCGCCAGGCGGGCGGCGGCCTCGGCCGCGGCGGATTCCAGCTCCGCCCGGCGCAGCCGCAGCATGCCGCGCAGCTCCTGCGCGCTCACCCGTTCGTCGAGGAGCGCCCCCACCTGTTCCAGGCTGAAGCCGAGCTCCTTGAGCGCGATGACGCGGTTGAGGCGGGTGAGCTGGCCGGCCGCGTAGAACCGGTAGCCCGTCAGGGGGTCGACACGTGCCGGGCGCAGCAGTCCGAGCGCGTCGTAGTGACGCAGCATGCGGACCGATACCCGGCCGTGCTTGGCGAAGTCTCCGATGGTGAACATGACGCCTTCCAGTGGACGGCCTGACACGGTGTGAGGGTCAAGTCTGCCCGGAACACCGAGAAGGCCCGCAGGTCAGCGGCCGTACTGGCGCACGCAGAGATCGACGACGGACGGCGGGACCGCCCCCTCGGCCGCCGCGCACAGCTCCTCCCCGCGCAGCTGGCGCGGACCCGCCGGCCGGGGCGCGTGGGGGATGTGCGGCGGCACGGGGCCCAGCGGCCGGGCCCGTCGGGGCACGGCGGGCTTGCCCGCCCGTTCCCCCGGCGGACGGGCCTTGCGGACGGCCGCCGGATCCGGATCCGGGTCCGGCGCACCGGACGGCGGCTCCGGGTCCGGGAGCTCGCCCAGCGGCAGCGGGGCGGGCGGCGCCGCGGCGCGCTGTCCGGGGGGCGCGTCGGGGGCATCGGACGCGTCCGGAGCGTCGAGGGGCGGTACGGAGCCGCGCGCCGGGCCGGGGCCGCCGGACTCGGGACCGACGCTGACGCAGCCGGCGCTCGCGAGGAGCGCCAGGAGGGAGAGGGGCAGGGCGGCCCGGCGTAGCTGCATCCGACCACCATGCCGTAGTACGGGGCGGCTGGGCGGCGCTCCTCACGCGTCCGGGTGAAACGGGGGCGGACCGGCGGGAGCGCTGGGGGGCGCGGAGGGGTCGTGTGGGGATCACGGGGGTCACGGAGGGGTTCCGGCGGCAGTCCGGAGGGCTTGCGGGGGGGCCTCTATGTTTTTCGTCAAGCGTGTGGGCAGCTCCTGCCCGGGGTTCGATCTTCTCCGTGGGCATGAGACTGTCTGGTCGTGCCAGAGATGACGAGTGGGTTGGAGACGGCCTTGGCTGAGGCGTCGTCTCCTTCGTGGACGCAACGTGTTCGTGCCGGGCTTGATCTCGCTGCCTTCGCTGATGTCCCTGAGGCTGCGGAAACGCTGGTGGGACTGCTGCTGGACGTCGATGACACGGCGGTGACCCGGCAGACGGCAGAGGCCCTGGCCCGGGTGGGGACGGTGGCCGCCATAAGGCTCATCGCTCTCGCGGTTGCCGAGGCTGACGACCACCAGGCTGACTGGCTGCAGATCGGGGTGCATGACGCGCTCGTGGGACCGGGCGGTGTGCCGGACGTTGCAGCGGCCTGCGGGAAGCTCGCCCGGGACCTGGAAGAAGCTGTCCGTCAGGGGGCCGCGGACATCTCGGCATGGGCGGACGGCACAAGGTGTTGATCTGCATAGATCTGTCTGTGGGCTGGTTCATGCAGCCGTCGCCTCAGGGACGCGGGGTTCGTAGAAGGCGCCGTCGCGGAGCATGGCGAACAGGACGCTGATGCGTTGGCGGGCGAGGCGGAGGAGGGCTTGGGTGTGGGTCTTGCCGCGGGCCCGGCATCGGTCGTAGTAGGTGCGGGAGGCGGGGTCGTGCAAGGCGGCGAACGCGGAGAGGAACATAGCCCGTTTGAGCTGCCGGTTTCCGCCTCGGGGCGCGTGTTCGCCGTGGCTCGAGGTGGGCGGCGGTGGGGAAGCCGGTGCCGTCGCCGACGGTGACCAGCAGGACTGCGGCGGTCCTGACGCCGACGCCGAGCAGCGACGTCAGGACCTGGGAAAGAGGGTGGGCCTCCAGCAGTTCGTTGATCTGGGCTTCCAGGGCCCGGCGTTGTTCGTGGACGGCCGCTGGCGAGCGGGCCAGGGACGGGACAAGGATGTCGAGGGTGCTGGTGCCGGGGACCACGACGGTCTGTTCGTCGAGGGCGTCGAAGACGTCGTCGATGAGCCGGGTGGCCATGCGCGGGGCCTTGGGCCGGATCACCTCGACGAGTCTGCGTCGGCCGGCTTTCCGCAGTGCGGCCGGGGAGCCGTAGCGTTCCAGCAGCCATGTGATGGCCTGGTGGTCCAGACGTGGCCCGAGCACGCGCTCCAGGCTGGGGTGGAACTGGGTGAGCAGGCCGCGTATCCGGTTGGAGGTGCGGGTGGCCTCGGCGGCGAGGTCCTGGTCGAAGCCCACCAGGACTGTGAGCTCGGCGGTGATCTCGTCGGTCAACTCCAGCGTGCGCGGGGTGTGGGGCATGGTGCGGGCGGCATCCGCGATCACCGCCGCGTCCTTCGCGTCGGTCTTCGCCTCACCGGGGTAGAGGTCGGCGATCCGCCGCATGGCAAGGCTCGGCAGGTAGGCGACCTGGCAGCCTGCGTCGCGGGCGACGGTCAGCGGCAGGGCGCCGATGGAGGCGGGCTGGTCCACGACCACCAGGACGGTGCCGAATTTGTCCCGCAGCTTGTCGAAGACGGCCCGCAGCTTGGGTTCGCTGTTGGGCAGCGGTTTGTAGAAAACCTTCTTGCCAGCAGGGGTCAGCCCGTGGCCATGGTGTGTGCTCTTGCCGACGTCCAGGCCGAGGAAGACGCCCACGCCTTCGGTGTCGATCATCGTGCCCCCACTCGCTCGATACCGGTGCTGGCCTGGCGTCGGGGCCGTTCTCGCGCATCCACGTTATGCAGACCTGCCGCCCGGATACGACCGGGCATTGCGCCTGGTCAGGCGGTGGTCGGACCTCTCAACAGCGTCTCCGACGGCAACCCCTCGGGCCCGGTGACATCACCCCCCAGGTCATCCGATCGACAGGGGGCAACAGTCATGCCGGGCCCGGAGGCCAGCGGCCCTCTTGCAGGACCGCGAAAAACATAACGGGGCATCCGGGAGGGCTTTCGGAGGGCTTCGGAAAGCGATTCCGCACGCGGTGGTCCGCCGGGGCGCGCCCGGTCGCACCATGGGCGCGGCCGGCGACGGCGCGGGCCGGGGGAGGCGCTACCCCCGGTCCCGCCGACCGCTGCCCGCCATCCGCCACCCGAGGGAGACCCGCACATGCCCGACCCCACCGCGCCGGACGCCCTCGCCCCCGATCCCGCCGTCCCCGCGCCGCCGCCCGCGCGAGCCGCCGAGGCGGGCAGGAAGGGGTGGGCGGCGGTGGGGGCCGTTTCGCTCGGGATCTTCTGCCTGATCACCTCGGAGCTGCTGCCCGTCGGCCTGCTCACCTCCGTCGGCGACGCGCTCGGTGTCTCCGAGAGGACCGCCGGCCTCGACCGGCGCCACGTCCTGTGCGTGCTGATCGCCCTGTTGGCCGCCGCCAACTTCGCCGCCGCGCTCGCCCCGGCCTTCCCGGTGGTGCTGGCCGCTCGTCGGCGTCAGCGTCGGCGGGTTCTGGGCCGTCGCGGGCGGTCTCGCCGCCCGCCTCGTACCGCGGCGGCACATCGGCCGGGCCACGGCACTGATCTTCGGCGGCGTCCCCACGGCCTAGGTGCTCGGCGTCCCGGCGGGCACCCTGCTCGGCGAACTCGGCGGCTGGCGGAGCGCCTTCGCCGCGGTCGGCGCACTCGGCGCCGTCACCCTGGCCGCGCTGCTCCTGCTGCTGCCCCCACTGCCCCCGGCCCGCCGCGTGACCGCCCGCGAACTGCCCGACGTGCTGCGGCGCAACCGCCGGGTCCGGACCGGGGTCGCCGTCACCTTCCTGGTGGTGACCGGCCAGTTCGCCGCCTACACCTTCGTACGGCCCGTCCTGCGGGACGTCTCCGGGATCGACGCCTCGTACGTCAGCACCCTGCTCCTCGGCTACGGGCTCGCCGGAGTCGCCGGGAACTTCCTGGCCGGGCCGCGCGATTCCCGTCGGACGCTGCTCGCCGTCAGCGTCGTCCTGGGGGTGGTGCCGGCGGCGATCGCCCTCGTGCCGGGCGCCGCCCCGGGGACGGGGCTGCTGCTGGTGTGGGGGCTGGCGTACGGAGGGGTCTCGGTCAGCCTCCAGCGCTGGATGCTCCCGGCCGCGCCGTTGACGGGGGCCGCGCTGATGGTGCTCGCGGCGGCCACGGTCGGGACCGCGCTGCGCCGGAGCCGCCCCCGGCGCGGGGAACCGGACGGTGGGGCGACGGTGCCGGGCAGCCGGGGCCGTACCGTACCGAAGGGAAAGATGGGGCGGACCGGACATCCGGCTTGACCTGGGTGGCTCCGGGCGGAAAGAGTCCGTTCAGGAAGCCCCGTCAAGGGGCACCGTATGCGCTGCACTTCGGAGACAACTGGCATGTCGACAACCGTCCGCCCGGCCCCCGGTCCGGCCGCCATCGGCGCTTCGCCCGCCCGGGCCGGCGGGCCTTGGGCGGCCATGACGGTCCCGGTCCCGTTCGGCGGCGCCACCGCGCCGGCCGCGGGTCCGGGCACGGCCCCCGCCGCCCGGCGGCGCGGGGCCTGACCGGCGGGACGGGGCCGGTTCCGCACCGCCGCGCCGGCCCCGACCGTGCCGGGAGACGATCGTGTCCCCACACCCCGACGAGAGCGCCCCCGAGTCCGCCGACCGCCAACTCGTACGCCCCTACGCGCCCCCCGGGCCGGCTTTCGCGCACGTTTCCGAGCCGTCTTCCGGGCACGCTCCCGAGCCGGCCGGCGGGTGGCCCGCCGGGCACGCCCTCGGGCGCGCCGCCGCAGCCCGGCCGTTTCCCGGAACCGTCCTCACGGCGGGGCCGCCCGCGCCCGGGGCCGTGGCGTCAGCGTGGCCGCTGGATCCGGCCGTGGCCCCCGCGACCGCCCCGTCGGGGTCCGGGCCGCTCGGCGGAGCGGGCCTCGAACGGCCCGCGCGGCGTGGCAACCGGCTGCCGGTGGCCGCCCTCGCGCTGCTCGCGCTGGCTTCGGCGGCCGGGCTGCTGTTCCTGCTGCGCGACCCCGCACCGGAGCCCGCGCCCGATGCCCCGCACCCCGGGCTGGCGCTGCCCGCGCTGCCCGCTCGCAGCCCGGGAGCCGAGGACTCCGCCGAGCCCGGCGCCGCCCCGAGCAGCCGTGCGCCCTCGCGCGTGGCGTCCGGCTCCGGGGCGGCGGCTTCCCCGTCCGCCGGGGGCCGGGCGTCGGGCGACCCCCGGAGCCGTCCGCCCGGCCCGGGGTCGTCGAGCGCCCCCGTCGCGAAGCCGCCGGCCGAGCCCTCGGGGACCCTGCGCCCGGGTGACCGCGGGCCCGAGGTGCGCGCCCTCCAGGAGCGGCTCTACGGGCAGGGGTTCACGTACGTCTCCTCGAACGGGGTCTACGACGAGCAGACGCGGCGCGGCGTCGCGCAGCTCCAGCGGGACCGCGACATCAAGGGCGACCCGAGCGGGACCTACGGTCCGGCCACCCGCGCGGCCTTCGGCTGAGCGGGCGCGGGCGCGGGCGCGGGCGGAGGCCCGGGGCAGGGGGCTGCGGTCCGGTCCCGTCCTGTCCCCGTCACACCACGCGGGCGGCGATGAGCCGCGCCACCCGCTCCGGCGCGGTGCCCGTCGTGCGGATCACCTCGGCCTCCCGGCTCAGCCAGGGGCGGGCCGCCTCGTAGGCGTCGAGGTGGTCCAGGCGCCACTGCCGGGCGCCCGCCTCCACCGTGTCCGACTCGATCCGCCGGATCAGGGTGTCCCGGTCCGCGTCCAGTACGAACTGGCGGACGGGGACGCCGGCCTTTTCCAGACCCGTGCGGATCTCCGTCCAGTACCGCTCCACCAGCACCGACTGGGGGATGACCAGGATCCCGCCGACGTAGTCGAGCACCTGAACGGCGCTCTCCACGACCAGCGACCTCCAGGGGCGCCAGTCCTGGAAGTCCTCGACGGGTACGGACCGCAGGACGTGCCGCAGCATGAAGCCGACCTGCTCGGAGTCGAAGACCCGGGACTGCGGGAGCAGGGTGACGAGCTCTCGCGACGTGGTCGTCTTGCCGGCGCCGAACGTACCGTTCAACCAGATGATCATGGCGCTGAGCGTAACCAGCCGTCAGCCGTCAGCCGTCAGCCGTCCCCCGTCCCCCGCCCGCCGTCAGCCGCCCGCCCCGTCCCTCGGCTCCGCTCAGCGGCCGCCCGAGACGCGCAGGACCGTCCCCGTCGTGTACGAGGCGTCCGGCGATAGCAGCCAGGCGATGGCCCCCGCGATCTCCTCCGGCTGCCCGGGCCGCCCCAGCGGGATCCCCGCCGCCGCCCGGGCGGGGCGGCCGGGGTCGCCCATCGCCGCGTGCATCCCGGTTTCGATCATGCCGGGAGCCACCGCGTTGACCCGGATGCCGTCCGGTCCCAGCTCCTTGGACAGCCCCACCGTGAGCGCGTCGACGGCCGCCTTCGTGGCCGCGTAGTGCACGTAGTCACCCGGACTGCCGAGGGTCGCGGCGGCGGAGGACACGTTGACGATGGCCCCGCCGCCGCCTTCCGCCATGTCCCGCGCGGCCCGCCGGCAGCACAGCAGGTAGCCGAGCAGGTTCACCTCCACCACCCGGCGCAGGTCCTCGACGCGGGCGTCGGCGAGTCGGCCCAGCGGCCCGGTCACCCCGGCGTTGTTGACCAGGCCCGTGACCGCGCCGAGTTCGGCCCCGGCGATGTCGAAGAGCCGCTCCACCGCGCACTCCTCGGAGGTGTCGCCGCGTACGGTCACGCACCGGGCGCCGGCCGCCCGTACCCGCTCGGCGACGGCCTCGGCCGCCGCGCGGTCCTGCGCGTAGCCGAGCACCAGGTCATGGCCGTCGGCGGCGAGCCGCACGCTGGTCGCCGCGCCGATGCCGCGGCTGCCGCCGGTGACGACCGTGATCGGACGAGGTGACATGAGTGCCTCCTGAGGACTGGTACGCGAGCCAGCCGGCCCTTCGCGCGCCGCAGGCTAACACCGCGATATTCGCTGGACCAGCGTAAAGGGCCGCCGGACAGTGGTGCGACACACCCACCACGCCCCCGCCCACGAGGAGCCCCGCCATGTCCACGCTGCGCGTCACCGTCGAACGGCTCACCGTCCTCGGCCACCCGAACGCCGACGCCCTGGAGCTCGCCCAGGTCGGCCTCTACCGGGCCGTCGTCGCCAAGGGTGCCTTTCGCACCGGGGACTTCGCGCTCTACATCCCCGAACAGGCCGTCCTCCCCGCCGCGTTGATCGAGGAGCTCGGACTGACGGGGCGGCTCGCCGGCGGCGCCCATGACCGGGTCCGGGCGGTCCGGCTGCGCGGCGAGCTCTCGCAGGGCCTGGTGTGCCGGCCGCGTGCGCTGGCCGCCGTGGACCTGGAGCTCGCGGCGAGGGAGGGCACCGACTTCGCCGAGGCGCTCGGCATAGTCAAATGGTCGCCACCCGTGCCCACGACGATGAACGGGGACGTCGAGCCGGCCCCCGAGCTGCTGCCGTGGACGGACATCGAGAACCTGCGGCGCTACCCGCACGTCTTCGCGGAGGGCGAACCCGTCGTCCTGACCGAGAAGCTGCACGGCACGGCCTGCCTGCTGACGTACGTCGCGGAGGGCGAGCGCGTCCTGGTCTCCTCCAAGGGCTTCGGCGCCAAGGGCCTCGGCCTCAAGGAGGACGACCGCAACCTCTACTGGCGCGCCGTACGCGGCCACGGCGTACCGGGGGCCGCCGCCCGGCTGGCGGCCCGGCTGGGCGCGACCCGGGTCGGGATCTTCGCCGAGGTGTACGGATCCGGGGTGCAGGACCTGGGCTACGGCGCCCGCGGCGGCGCGGCCGACGAGCCGCCCGGCTACGCCGTCTTCGACGTGGCCGCCGAGATCGACGGACACGTCCGGTGGCTGGACCCGGCGCTGGTGCTGGCCGACGGCGAACTCCCGCTGGTGCCGAGGCTCTTCGAGGGCCCGTACGTCCTGGAGGGGGTGCTGGAGCTGGCGAACGGGCGGGAGACCGTCTCGGGGCGCGGGCTGCACCTGCGCGAGGGCGTCGTCATCCGCGCGGCGACGGAACGCCACAGCCCCGTCACGGGGGGCCGCGCCCTCGCGAAGGCGGTCAGTCCGGCCTACCTCACCCGCAAGGGCGGCACGGAGTACGAGTGAGCGGGCCCCGGGTCCCGTCCGGGGGCACCGGCCGATGTGGGCGCCCGAACGGGCGCTTCGCGCACGGGCGTTGACAGGGGCGCCGGTGCGTCGGGATCATCTGGGAGAGCGCTCTCCCATCACCCGTGACGACCGGAACAAGGGGCCCGTACATGCGCGACGGCGGCGACGGCTGTGCAGTGGAACGGGCCATCGGCGAGCTGGACCTGCGGCGCCGGGTCAGGCCGCTCACCGGCGCCGACACCTGGCACACGCATCCCGAACCCGCCCTCGGGCTCGCCCCGCTGGTGTTCTCCGACGGCCCGGCCGGGGTGCGCGGGCCCGGCTGGGACGCGTGTGACACCTCCGCCCTGCTGCCCTGTCCGAGCGCGCTCGGCGCCCTCTGGGACGAGGACCGCGTACGCCGGCTCGGTGAGCTCCTCGGCGACGAGGCCCGCCGCAAGGGTGTCCACGTCCTGCTCGCCCCCACCCTGAACCTGCACCGCAGCCCGCTCGCGGGCCGCCACTTCGAGTGCTTCTCCGAGGACCCGCTGCTGGCGGCCCGCACCGGGGCGGCGCTGATCCGCGGCATTCAGTCGAGGGGCGTGGCCGCGACGGCCAAGCACTACGTCGCCAACGACTCCGAGACGCAGCGGCTCACGCTCGACGTACGGGTCGACGAGCGGGTGCTGCGCGAGGTGTACCTCGCGCCGTTCGAGGCGGCGGTGCGGGCCGGGGTGTGGGTGGTGATGTCGGCGTACAACAAGGTCAACGGCACGACCATGAGCGAGAGTTCCCTGCTCGCGGAACCCCTGAAGGGGGAGTGGGGCTTCGACGGGGTGGTCGTCTCGGACTGGGGGGCCGTGCGCTCCACCGCCGCGGCGGCGCTCTCCGCGCAGGACCTGGCCATGCCGGGGCCCGGGGGGCCCTGGGGCGAGGCCCTGGCGGAGGCGGTCGAACGCGGCGAGGTCCCCGCCGGGGCGGTGACGGAGAAGCTCCGCCGCCTGCTGCGCCTGGCCACCCGCGTCCACGCCCTCCCGGCCCCCGCCCGGCCGGAGGCAGTGGCCCCGGCACCCGGTGCCCGGGCGGGCGCGGCCCTGCCGTCCGGCGCCGCAGCGGAGGCGGGCGCGGCAGCCGCCGCTCCGGCAGCCTGTGCCCCGCAGGCTGTGGCCCCAACGGCGTTGCCCCTGCCGTACGGCGACCTGGCGGGGGCGGCCGCGGCAGGTCTCGCTCCGGCGGGCGGCGGCCCGGCGGGCGTGGGCCCGGCACCTGCCGCTCCGGCGGAGGCCGCCTTGGAAGACGGCGCCCCGGTGGGCGGCGCCACGGGGGGCGTGCCCCGCGCGGGTTCGGCTGCGGCGGGCGTGGCTCTGGTACCCGGTGACCCGGTGGCCGTGGGCCTGCCGTCCGGCATCTCGGCGGGGGCGGCCTTGGCGGGTCTCGCTCCGGCGGGCGGCGGCCCGGCGGTCGCGGGCCCGGCACCCGCCTCTCCGGCGGAGGCCGCCTTGGAAGACGGCGCCCCGGTGGGCATGAACCTGTCGGCCCGCGACCCGGCGGGGGTGGCCTCGGCAGGCGGCGGGCCGGGGGGTGGGGCTCCGGCAGGCGGTGGAGCGGGGGCTCCGGGGGGTGGGGCCTCGGGGCGCGGCGTCTCCGGGGAGGCGACGGGCACGGCAGCCGGGGACGAAGGGGCAGGCGTGTGCCGCGTGTTGCGTGAGGGGGCCGCCGCGTCCTTCGTGTTGCTGGAGAACCGGGGGGTGCTGCCGCTCGACCCCGGGTCGCTGCGGCGGGTCGCCGTGATCGGCCGGCACGCCGTCGCGCCGCGCGTGCAGGGCGGCGGGAGCTCCGAGGTGTTCCCGCACCGGACGGTCACCCCCCTCGCCGGGCTCCGGGCCGCGCTGCCCGGCCGGGTCCGGATCGCGTACGAGCCCGGGCCGCAGCCCGCCGCCGACCCCGAGCCGGTCGGCCCGCGGCACGCCCGGGACCCCGTGACCGGCGCGCCCGGGGTACGGCTGCGGGTGCTCGACGCCGACGGGGCCGAGCTCGCCACCCGCGCGCAGCCCTCCGGACGCGTCCTGGAGCCCGAACTGCCCCCGGGCGCCGCCACCGTCGAGCTGACCACCCTGCTCCATCCCGACGCCACCGGACCCTGGACCCTCGGCCTCGGCGGCTTCGGCCCGCTCCGCCTCACCGTGGACGCGGCGCCCGTCCTGGAGGGCGAGTTCCCGCCCGGCACGGACGACCCCGCCGTCATCCACGTCAGGCCGCCCCTGCACACCGCCCGCGTCCACCTCACCGCCGGCCGGCCCGTCCGCGTCGTCGCCCGCCGCGGGCTGGCCCCCGGCACCGGCCGTGCCACCGTCCTCGCCGCCGCCCCGCCCGCCGCCGGTCCCACCCTGGCGTCGGCCGCCGCGCTGGAGGCCGCCCGCGGGGCCGACGCCGTCGTGGTGGTCGTCGGCACCGACGAGGGCGGGGAGTCGGAGGGGCGCGACCGTGACACGCTCCGCCTGGATCCCGGGTACGGGCGGTTCATCGGCGAGATCGCCCGCGCGAACCCCCGTACGGTCGTCGTCGTCAACTGCGGCGGGCCGGTCGAACTGCCGTGGCGCGCGGACCCCGGCGCCGTGCTCCTCACCTGGTTCCCCGGCCAGGAGGGCGGCGCCGCCCTCGCCGACGTGCTCCTCGGCCGCGCCGAACCGGGCGGCCGGCTCCCCACCACCTGGCCCGCCGCCCTCGCCGACGCCCCCGTCCGCACCACCCGGCCGCGTCGCGGCGTCCTCCCGTACGAGGAGGGCCTCCACGTCGGGTACCGCGGCTGGCTGCGCTCCGGCGCGGCACCCGCCTACTGGCTCGGACACGGACTGGGCTACACCACCTGGGAGTTCGAGGGGATCGGCCGCCCCGAGCCGGTGCCCGGCGGCTACGAGGTCCCCGTGCGGCTGCGCAACACGGGGGGCCGGCGCGGCCGGGAGGTCGTCCAGGTCCACCTGGCCCGCCCCGGCTCGGCGGTCGAGCGCCCCGCGCGCTGGCTCGCCGGCTGGGCGGCCGTGGAAGCGGACCCGGGAGCGGCGGTCACCGCCCGCGTACGGATACCCCTGCGGGCGCTGGAGCACTGGTCGGCGCGCACGCGCGGCTGGGAGCTGGAGCCGGGCCGGTTCACGCTGCTGGCCGGCCGCACCGCGGGCGACCTCCCGCTGCGCTCCGTCCTCGACGCGGGGGCGCCGCACGGGTCATGACACCGGGACGGACGGGCGGCGCTACAGTGCCGCCATGGACACGCGGCGGGGGCGTAGGGGCACGGGCGCGGCGACGGGATCGGCGCCGACCCTGGAGGACGTGGCCCGGGCGGCCGGAGTGTCGCGGGCGACGGTGTCCCGCGTGGTCAACGGGGTCCGCAACGTCGACCCGGCGATCCGCGAAGCGGTCCGGCAGGCCGTCACCGCGACGGGGTACGTGCCCAACCGCGCGGCCCGCTCGCTCGTGACCCGGCGCTCGGGGGCGGTGGCCCTGGTCGTCTCCGGTACGGGCGCCGGGGCCGGCGCCGGGGCCGGGGCCGGGGTCGGCGCCGGAACGGGGGCCGGAGCGGACCGGGACGATGACGACGCCGCCGCGCGCGTCTTCCAGGACCCCTTCTTCGGACGGGTCGCCGGGGCGGTCGTGCAGGCCCTGCGGCCGCGCGGGGTGCACCCGGTGCTGATGTTCGCCGACTCCGCGCAGGACCGGGCGCAGGTGCTGGCGTACCTGGGGCAGGGCGGCGCCGACGGGGCGCTGCTCGTCACCACGCACGCCGACGACCCGTTGCCCGGGATGCTCGCCGGGGCCGGCCTGGCGGCGGTGCGGTTCAGCCGCCCGGAGCCCGGCGCGCCACCGCTGGACTGGGTGGACCTGCGCCACCGCGAGGGCGGGGCCCTCGCCGCCGGGCACCTGGCGGGGCGGGGCCGGCGACGGCTCGCGGTGATCGCGGGCCCGGGGCGGCTGGCGGCGAGCCGGGAGCGCGTGGCGGGGTTCCTGGACGGGGCCGGGGCGGCGACACCCGTCGTGGAGGGGGACTTCACGGTGGAGGGCGGCGAGCGGGCGATGCGCCGGCTGCTGGCCGAACGGCCGGACCTGGACGGCGTGTTCGCCGCCAACGACCTGATGGCCCAGGGGGCCTGCCTGGTGCTGGGGGAGCACGGGCGGCGGGTCCCGGACGACGTGGCCGTGGTCGGCTTCGACGATTCCAGCGCGGCCACGGCCGGCCGGCCGAGGCTGACGACGGTCCGCCAGCCGGTGGAGGCGATGGCGACGGAGATGGTCCGCCTGCTCCTGGACCGCCTCGCGTCCCCCGCCGCACCCCCGGCGGAGGTCCTGTTCGCCCCGGCCCTGATCGTCCGAGACTCGGCCTGACCCGCCGCCCCCCGGCCCGGCCGCCGCGCCGACCCGCGGCCCCCCCGACGGCCCGGCCGCCGCGCCGACCCGCCGCCCGACGGCCCGGCTGCCGCGCCGACCTGCCGCCCGACGACCCGGCTGCCGCCCCCGCCCGCCCCCTACCCCGCCGCCGGCCCCCCGCTGCGGACCTTCAGGGACGTCTGCCAGCCCGGCTGTTCCGCCGGCGGCACGGGGAGCGGGCGGCGCCCGCCCGCCGTGAAGAACGCCGACAGGGGGAGGGTCGCCGCTCCCACCGTGACGGCGTCCGGGCCCAGCGCGCTCAGGTCGATCGACACCCGTGCGGCCGGGTACGGCAGCGCGTAGCGGGTGGCGTGCTCGCGGACCGCGGGCAGGACGTGCGGGCCCAGCATCAGCCCCGCCCAGCCGCCGATCAGGATCCGCTCCGGCTTGAACAGGTTGATCAGGTCGGACAGCCCCGCGCCCAGGTACTCCGCCGTCTCCTCCAGCACCTCCCGCGCGAGCGCGTCCCCCGCCCCCGCCGCCGCGAGCAGTGCGGCCAGCGCCTCCTCCTCGTCCGCCTCCTCCGCGTCCACCGCCCCGCCGGCCGCGCCGGCCGCGCCGGCCGCGCCGGCCGCTCCCGCCGCGCCGCCGCCGCGTTCCGCCCAGCGGGCGAGCACCGACTCCGCTCCCGTGTAGGCCTCCAGGCAGCCCAGCGCCCCGCAGCGGCAGCGCCGGCCGCGCACCGACACCGTCAGGTGGCCCCATTCCAGGGCGGTGCCCGAGCCATCGGTGATCAGGCTGGCGCCGACGCCCGAGCCGAACAGGACCACCACGGCCTCCCGCGCGCCCCGGCCGGCCCCGAACCACATCTCGGCCTGGCCCAGGGTGCGGGCACCGTTGTCGATGAGGTACGGGACCTCGTCCGGGAGCGCCTTAGTGGCGCGCAGCAGCGCCTCCAGCGGCACCGCGTCCCAGCCGATGGTCTGCCCGTGCACGACGGTCCCGCCCGGGGCGTCGCGGTCGACGATGCCCGGCACGCCCACCCCGACGCCGAGCAGCCGGTCGGTGCTCACGCCGGCCTCCGCGAGGACGGTGGCGATGCCGGTGCGGACGTGGTCCACGATCGGCCCGACGTCGTAGCAGCCGCGCGGCGACAACGGCAGCTCCGTGCGGGCCAGTTCGGTCAGCGTGAGGTCGAACAGCTCGACCCGGACCCGGGTTTCCCCGACGTCCACGCCGATCATGTGCGCGCTGTCGGGGGAGACCCGCAGCAGCGTACGGGGGCGGCCGCCGTCCGAGTCGACGATGCCGGCCTCCTCCAGGAGTCCGTCCGCGATCAGTTCCCCGACCACGTTGCTGACGGACCCGGAGCTCAGTCCGGTCGCCGGCCCCAGTTCCTGACGGCTCATCGGCCCGCCGAAGTACAGCTGCCGGAGCACCGCGCTGCGGTTGCCGCGCCGCAGGTCCCGTACCGTCCGTCCGCCCCGCAATGTGGTCATCTGGCCCCTTCCGCCCGTGACTTCGCTCGCAACATACCCCTGCGGGACCCCTTGACGCGACCCTTTCCCGAGGCTTAACTCACGTCCTAAATTAAGGCCTGGACGCGAACGGGTGCCACCGGGGTCCGGGGCCGACACCCCGGCGCCCGCCCGCCGGCCTTCCCACGACCCTGCCGAAAGGGGCCGATCCGCCATGCGCAGAACCCGAGCCGCAGCCGCCGCCGCCGTGACAGCCACCCTCCTCGCCGCCACCGCCACCGCGTGCGGCGGCGGCACCGCCGACAGCGGGGGCGGATCCAACACCGCCCCCAAGGAGCTCACCTACTGGGCCTCCAACCAGGGCCCCGACATCGCGACGGACCAGGCGGTCCTCACCCCCGAGCTGAAGAAGTTCGAGCAGCAGACCGGCATCAAGGTGAAGCTGGAGGTCGTCCCCTGGTCGGACCTGCTCAACAGGATCCTCGCCGCGACCGCCTCCGGCCAGGGACCGGACGTCCTCAACATCGGCAACACCTGGTCCTCCTCCCTCCAGGCCACCGGCGCCCTGCTGCCCTGGGACGCGAAGAACTTCGACGCCATCGGCGGCAAGGACCGCTTCGTCGGCTCCGCCATCGCATCCGCCGGCGCCGCCGGCCAGGACCCCGCCGCCGTCCCCCTCTACTCCATGGCGTACGCCCTCTACTACAACAAGAAGATGTTCCAGGAAGCGGGCATCGACAAGCCCCCGGCCACCTGGGACGAGATGGTCAGCACCGGCCGCAAGCTCTCCAAGGACGGCAAGTGGGCCCTGGGCGCCGAGGGTTCCAACCTCTCCAACAACATCCACCAGGCCTTCGTCTTCTCCCAGCAGCACGGGGCCGCCTTCTTCGACGCCGCGGGCAAGCCCGTCTTCGACAGCCCGGCGAACGTCGACGCCGTCAAGCAGTACGTCGACCTCATGGCCAAGGACAAGATCATCGCTCCGGGCAACGCGGAGTACGACAAGAACCAGTCGCTCCAGGACTTCGCCAACGGCAAGACCGCCATGGTCCTGTGGCAGAGCGCCGCCACCAGCTTCAAGGCCAACGGCATGAAGGACGGCGACTGGGGGGTCGCCCCCGTGCCCGTCCCGGCCGGCGGCGCGCCCGGCTCCGGCACGAACACCAACTCCATGGTCGCCGGCATCAACATGGCCGTCTTCAAGAACACCGACAACCTCGACGGCGCCCTGAAGTTCGTGAAGTTCATGACCGGCGACGAGGAGCAGAAGCTCCTCAACAAGACCTACGGCTCCGTCCCGCCCGTCAAGGCCGCCCAGAACGACCCCGCCTTCGCCGCCGCCGACCTCACCGTGCTCCGCCAGACCCTCGCCACCAGCGCCGCGCCCCTCCCGCAGGTGCCGCAGGAATCCCAGTTCGAGACCGCGGTCGGCACCGCCGTCAAGGAACTCTTCGCCGACGCCGCGGCCGGCCGCCCCGTGACCACCGAATCGGTCAAGGCGAAGCTCACCAAGGCCCAGCAGCAGATGTCGAACTGAACCCGGCCCCCGCGATGACCTCCGCGCCCACCACCCTCGCCCCCGGCACCACGCCCCCGTCGAAGCGCCGCGGCGCACCCCTCCCCGGCCGCCCGCGCCGCCGGGGCGGCCCGCGCCATCCCGGCAGGGCCCGCCGCACCGCCCTGCCCTACCTGCTGCTCCTGCCCGCGCTCGTGCTCGAACTGCTCATCCACCTGGTCCCGATGGTCATGGGCATCGTCGCGAGCTTCCGCGAGCTCACCCAGTTCCACATCCGGGACTGGACCGGCGCGCCCTGGGCGGGCTTCGACAACTACCGGCTCGCCGTCGACGTCAACCGGCCCGTCGGCGAGGCCCTGCTCCGCTCCTTCCTCACCACCTGCCTGTTCACCCTGCTCTCCGTGGCGCTGTGCTGGCTGATCGGCACGGCCGCCGCCGTGTTCATGCAGGAGACCTTCCGCGGCCGCGGGATCCTGCGCGCCCTGTTCCTGGTCCCGTACGCGCTGCCCGTGTACGCGGCGGTCATCACCTGGTCGTTCATGTTCCAGCGCGACAACGGCCTGGTGAACCACGTCATCCACGACCAGCTGGGCATCGGCGGCGCCGAGCACACCTTCTGGCTGCTCGGCGACAACAGCTTCTGGGCCCTGCTGACCGTCTCCGTCTGGAAGGGCTGGCCGTTCGCCTTCCTCATCGTGACGGCCGCACTCCAGAACATCCCCCGGGAGCTGTACGAGGCCGCCGCGCTGGACGGGGCGAACACCTGGCAGCAGATCCGCCGGATCACCCTGCCGTCCGTCGGCCCGGTCAACCAGGTCCTGGTCCTGGTGCTGTTCCTGTGGACGTTCAACGACTTCAACACGCCCTTCGTGCTGTTCGGCAAGTCCGCCCCGGAGGCCGCCGACCTGATCTCCCTGCACATCTACCAGTCCAGCTTCGTCACCTGGAACTTCGGCACGGGCTCGGCCATGTCCGTCCTGCTGCTGCTCTTCCTGCTGCTGGTCACCGCCGTCTACCTGTTCGTCACCACCCGAGGAAGGAGGCACAACGATGCCGGCCGCTGAACGCGACCCGCTCCGCCCGCCCGCGTCCTTCCGGGCCCTGCGGGCGGTCTTCCTGACCCTGCTGGCCGGATTCGTGCTGCTGCCCGTCTACGTGATGGTCACCAGCTCCCTCAAGCCGCTGGAGGACGTCGCCGGACGCTTCCGGTGGATCCCCAGCGGACTCACCGTCCGCCCCTACGTGGACATCTGGCACACCATCCCGCTCGCGAAGTACTTCGTGAACTCGCTGATCGTCGCGGGCGCCGCCACCGTCTGCTCCGTCGTCGTCGCCGTCTTCGCGGCCTACGCCGTCAGCCGCTACCGCTTCCGCGGCAAACGCCTCTTCACGGTCACGGTGCTCTCCACCCAGATGTTCCCGGGCATCCTCTTCCTGCTCCCGCTGTTCCTGATCTTCGTGAACATCGGGAACACCACCGGCGTCGCGCTCTACGGCTCCCGGGGCGGCCTGATCCTCACCTACCTGACCTTCTCGCTGCCCTTCTCCATCTGGATGCTCATCGGCTACTTCGACTCCGTCCCCCGGGACCTGGACGAAGCCGCCACCGTGGACGGCTGCGGCCCCCTCGGCGCCCTCTTCCGCGTCGTGGTGCCGGCCGCCGTCCCCGGGATCGTCGCCGTCGCCGTCTACGCCTTCATGACCGCCTGGGGCGAAGTGCTCTTCGCCTCCGTCATGACCAACGACACCACCCGCACCCTCGCCGTCGGACTGCAGGGCTACTCCACGCAGAACGACGTGTACTGGAACCAGATCATGGCCGCCTCGCTCGTCGTCAGCATCCCCGTCGTCGCCGGATTCCTGCTGCTGCAGCGCTACCTGGTGGCCGGACTCACGGCAGGAGCCGTCAAGTGACCCTCTCCGAAAGCCTCCCCACCGCCGCGCGCCCCGCCGCCGCGCGCCCCACGACCGCAGGCCCCACCGCCCCGGCCGAGCACGCGAGCGGCATCGACCTCGCCGCCCTGCCCCGCGACTTCGCCTGGGGCACCGCCACCTCCGCCTACCAGATCGAGGGCGCCGTCGCCGAGGACGGCCGCGCCCCCTCCATCTGGGACACCTTCTGCCGCACCCCCGGCGCCGTCCACGGCGGCCACACCGGTGACACCGCCTGCGACCACTACCACCGCTGGCAGGACGACATCGCCCTGATGCGCGGGCTCGGCACCAACGCCTACCGGCTCTCCGTCGCCTGGCCCCGCGTCGTGCCCGGCGGCGACGGTCCCGTCAACGCCAGGGGCCTCGACTTCTACGACCGGCTCGTCGACGGCCTCCTCGCCGCCGGCATCGCCCCCTCCGTCACCCTCTACCACTGGGACCTGCCCCAGTCCCTCCAGGACCGCGGCGGCTGGCCCGAGCGGGCCACCGCCGAGCACTTCGCCGCGTACGCGGGGACGGTGGCCGCCCGGCTCGGCGACCGGGTCACCCAATGGGCCACCCTCAACGAACCCCTCTGCTCCGCCTGGATCGGCCACCTGGAGGGGAAGATGGCGCCCGGCCTGCGCGACCTGACCGCCGCCGTCCGGGCCTCCTACCACCTGCTGCTCGGCCACGGCCTCGCTGTCCAGGCCGTCCGGGCCGCCGCCCCCGGCGCCCGGATCGGCATCGTCAACAACCTCTCCACCGTAGAACCCGCCACCGCCTCCGACGCCGACCGCGCGGCCGCCCGGCGCATGGACGGTCACGTCAACCGCTGGTGGCTCGACCCCGTCCACGGCCGCGGCTTCCCCGCCGACATGCGCGAGGTCTACGGCGTCGACCTCCCCGAACGCCCCGGCGACCTCACCGCCATCGCCGCCCCCCTCGACTGGACCGGACTGAACTACTACTTCCCCCAGGTCGTCACCGCCGACCCGGCCGGCCCCGCCCCCCACGCCCGGCAGATCGAACGCCCCGGCGTCCCGCGCACCGGCATGGACTGGGAGGTCGACGCGAGCGGCATCGAGACCCTGCTCATGCGCCTCACCGAGGAGTACGGAGCCCGCCGCATCCACGTCACCGAGAACGGCTCCTCCTACCCGGACACCGTCGCCCCGGACGGCAGCGTCCACGACCCGGACCGGGCCGCGTACCTGACCGCACACCTGGCCGCCTGCGCGCGCGCGGCCCGCCGCGGCGCCCCGCTGGCCGGCTACTACGCCTGGTCGCTGCTCGACAACTTCGAATGGGCCTACGGCTACGACAAGCGCTTCGGCCTCGTCCACGTCGACTACGCCACCCAGCGCCGCACCGTGAAGTCCAGCGGCCGCCACTACGCGGAGGTGATCGCCGCCCACCGGGCCCTGTGAGCCCCCGGCCCGGCCGCCGCCGGGCCCCCGCACCGCACCCCCCGCACCACACCCCACGCACCGCACCCGCCGCGCCGTGCCCGCCCCGCCTCCCGGGGCGGGCACGGCGTTTCGTGATGGGATGGGGAAGGGGTTCTTCCACACGGCCAGAGGAGAGGGCGCGCACATGCCGGAGGACACCGCGGCCACCATGCGGGCGATGACGTACGAGACCTACGGCGGGACGGAGGTGCTCTCCGAAACCAGGCAGCCCGTCCCCAAGGTCGGCCCGGGCGAGGTCCTCGTCCGCGTGCGCTACGCCTCCGTCAACCCCGTCGACTGGAAGATCATGGCGGGTGGCCTCGACGCCCTGATGGACGTCGTCTACCCGGTCGTCCCGGGCTGGGACGTGGCCGGCACCGTCGAGCGCGTCGGCATCGACACCCCCGAGTTCACGGCCGGCGACGAGGTCATCGCCTACGCCCGCAAGGACTACGTGCACGGGGGCACCTTCGCCGAGTACGTCACCGTCCCCGTCCGGGCCCTCGCGCCCAAGCCGCTCTCGCTCAGCTGGAAGCAGGCGGCCGGCCTGCCCCTGGCCGGGCTCACCGCCTACCAGCTCCTCACCCGTCTCGGCGCCGGCGAGGGCGACACCGTCCTGATCCACGGAGCGGCCGGCGGCGTCGGCTCCCTCGGCGTGCAGATCGCCCGTGCCCTCGGCGCCCGCGTCATCGGCACCGCCTCCCCGCGCAACCACGACCGGCTGCGCGCACTGGGCTGCGAACCCGTCGCCTACGGGGACGGCCTCACCGAACGCGTCCGGGCCCTCGCCCCCGACGGCGTCTCCGTCGTCGCCGACTTCGTCGGCGGGGTCCTCGACGTCACCCTGGCCGTCCTCGCCGAAGGCGGCCGGCACGCCTCCATCACCGACCACGCCGTCCTCGGCGCGGGCGGGCAGTGGATGTGGGTCCGCCCCGCGGGCGTCGACCTCAGGGCCCTGGGAGCCCTCGCCGACGCCGGGCAGCTGACCGTCACGGTCGCCGAGACCTTCCCGCTCGCCGACCTCGCGGCCGCCTTCGCCCTCAGCCAGGCCGGCCACACCGCGGGCAAGATCGTCATCGAGGTGTGAGCCCCGGCCGGGGCCCGGACGCACGACCGCGCGCCGCCCGGCGGGGTACGGGGGCGGCGCGCGGAGTGGTGGGCCCGACCTGACGGTCAGGCGTAGACGCCGAACTGGAACAGGGAGTAGCCGTAGCCGGTCCCGCGCTGCGTCAGCTCCAGCCGGACGTAGCGGCCCGAGGCGGAGAGGTCGAAGTCGTCGATCCCGCCGTCACCGGCCGAGGTCGCGTACGCCGTCCGCCAGGTCTGGCCGTCGTCCGACACCCGGATCGTGTAGGCCTTCCCGTACGCCGTCTCCCACACCAGCTGGGCGTGCTTGAGCTGCTTCACCGCGCCCAGGTCCACCTGGAGCCACTGCGGATCGGCCCAGGTGCTCGCCCAGCGGGTGTCGGCGCGCCCGTCCGTGGCGAGCTGGGGGCCGCAGGGGCAGCCCCCGTACCCGTCGTTCTGGTACGTGGACGCCGTGGTGGGCCGGTTCAGGGCCACGTCGGTACCCGCCACCGGAGGCGGGACCACCCGTACCGACCGCTGCTCGACGCCCACGTTGCCCCGCCCGTCCTTCACCTTGACGTACAGCTTCCACACCCCGGTCTTCGCGGGCGCCGTGACCTTCAGCGTGCCGCCGCCGAGGTGGACCGAGGGGACGGAGACCAGACCGCTGCCGCCGTCCACGTACTTGCTGCCCCACAGGACCTCGTAGGACAGCTGGTCGTTCTCCGGGTCCGTCGCCGGAGCCTGGACGGTGATCTCCTTGCCCGCGGGGACGGCGGAGGCGTCGGCCACGGCCGGGACCTGCACGGTGGGCGGCAGGTTGTCCCCGGCGGTGTTCCCGCCGTAGGCCCGCTTGACCGCGTAGTAGGACTTGCGGCGCTCGCCGGCCGGGGTCAGGTTGAACCAGTGGCCGCCGAAGTCGTACTCGGTGCCGTAGTGGAAGAGCGTCGCGCCCAGGGCCACGCCGCGGTGGCCGCTCACGCAGTTCCAGGCGTTGGTGTAGCCATCGGCCTTGGCCTGGTCGCCGGGCTCCAGCGGGACGCCGTTGGCGTCGTTCGGCACCTCCCACTCACCGGCCGGCCCGGTCTCGGTGACGAGGTAGGGCTTGGTGTAACCGCCTTGCTCCCAGGCGGCCTTGATCCCGCAGACCTCCTTGTAGGAGTTGACGGAGTACAGGTCCAGGGCGGGGGAGTTGCGCTTGTAGTACGTCCAGGCCCCCACCCAGGCGTCGGTGGAGGTGACGGGGTGGTTGGCGTCGATGGCGTGGATGGCCTTGGCCACGTCGTTGACGAAGGTGGTGTAGGCGTTGCGCTGGTTCTCCAACTCGGTCCCGGAGTAGCAGTTCTGCAGGCCGAGGACCGATTCGTTGCCCACGTTCCACATCAGCACGCCCGGGTGGTCGCGGTAGGTCTGCACCCACTTGGTGAACTCGGCGAGCATGTTGTTCTTGTAGGTCGTGTCGGTCACGTAGTTGGTGCAGCCTCCGCTGCCCGGGCCGCCGCCCGGCTGGAGCCAGAAGCCGGCCACGACCTTGACGCCGTTGGCGGCGGCCGCGTCGAAGAGCTGGCGGCTGGTGCCGTCGGTCCCCCAGGTACGGATCGTGTTGGCGCCGAGGGACTTCACGTCCGGCAGCAGCCGGGCCGCGTCCGCCGGGGACGGGCCCCAGGTGACGCCCTTGACCGTGTACGGGGAACCGTCCACGGAGAGCTGCCAGTTGCCCTGGCCGCCGGTCACCTTGACCACGCTGCCGGCGGCCTGCGCCGGAGCGGCGGGAAGTGCGGTCACGGCGCCCGCCAGGAGCGCGGCCGTGACGAGGGAACGCATGCGGGAGTGCATGCAGGGCCTCCTTGGAGGGGGTGGGGGGAGGGACGGGGACGGGGCCGTTACGGGAGCCGGTAGTCCGGGCCCAGGACGGCGCCCGCCGCCGGGTGGGTCTCGTCGTAGCCGCGGGCGTTGCACTGGAGGCCGCCCTTGATGCAGTGCTCCACCAGCGCGTTCAGCGTCCGGTCGTCCCAGGCGTTGAAGAAGTCGTAGTGGAAGGAGTGGCCGCTGCCGCTGGCGAGCCTGACCTGAGACATGTCCCCGCTGACCGGGAAGGCCATCTTGAACTCCACCATCGGCAGGGCGACGGGGTGGTCGTTCGGGCAGACGTTGTCGTTGGTGCCGGGCTTGACCACCGGATAGGCCATGTGTGCCTTGTGGTCCGGGGTGTCGAGGTACTTGCCGTCCCAGCAGCTGGGGGACTGCATGCGGATGTTGAGCTGGGTGCCGGCCGGACAACTGGCCGGGAACTCGACGTTCTTGAAGCTGTCCCCGCACTCCCAGCCCTCGACCCAGCCCCGGTGGCCGCGGAACTCCGCCGCCGTCTGGGTCGGGCTGCCGACGACGAAGCGAAGGCCCTTGGGGAAGGGGCGCACGCTCGTGTAGTCGGTGACGCCCGCCTTGTAGTAGATGACTTGCGGGCCGGTCGGCAGGACCTTGGTGCTGCCGTTGAACAGGGACGGCATCCAGTACCCGGACAGGTCGCCGGGCGCGTTGCAGGCGGTACCGCCGGCGCTCAGCGAGGCGGTGGTGCTGAAGGCGTCGGTGGTGGTGTTGCCCATGAAGGTGTGGTCGTGCGAGGCGCCCGGCCGGCCGGCGAAGACGATCGGGTCGTCCGGTGCGGTCCGGGAGACCGCGCAGTTGGCCTGGAACTCGTGGAAGTAGCGGTCCGGCGGGTTGTTCCAGGACGGGCTGACGCCGGTGACCTGCGGGACCGCGGGGATGTAGCCGTCGCCGTCGGGGTCGTCGCCGGTGGCCAGCGGCGCGGCGGCGGCGTGGGCCGCGTGGGGCGCCGCGGCGCCGGTGTCGGGGGTGGCCTGGGCGGTCAGGGTGAGGCCGCCGAGGCCGGCGACGGTCACGGCGAAGGCCGTGGACACCAGCAGGGCGGACAGGGTGCGTGAACGGAGTTTCACTGTTGCTCCTCCTTGGGAGAGCGCTCTCTCGTTCGGTCCGGAAAACGCGGGGCGGCGGCGCCGCCCCGCGTGCTCCGGGGGTCGGTGTGCGGGGGGATCAGGGGAAGGAGACCACCGTGGAGGGGGTGGTGGAGGTGCCCGAGGTGGGGGCCCCGGTGCTGTTGACCACGTGTTCGTACTGGCCGTTGCCGCCCAGCGAGACCACGAGCAGGTCGTGGAACTTCACGCCCGGCTTCACCGGGACCTCGAAGCCGTGGTCCTGGCGGATCGTCGGGTCGACGTTGTAGTAGCAGTAGCTGCCCAGGCCCCAGCCCTCGTGGGTGTTCACCGCGTCGGCGACCTTGTACGCGGCGTAGCCCTTGACCGAACCGTTCTGCACGGCGGCCTGGTTGGGGGCGTCGTAGGCCTTCTCGTTCTGGAAGAACACCGTCCGGCCGCGCTCGCCGTTCCACTCCACGTCGTACTTGTTGAAGTGCTCCACGAACAGGCCGGTGGCCAGGACGTCGTCGCCGTTGACGCGGAAACCGTAGTCGGCGCGGTTGGTCTCCCAGCCGACGCCGTCACCGTGGTCGGCCCGCCAGATCCAGGTGTGGTCGACGATCGTGTCGTGGTTGTTGATCACCATGCCCACCGTGGCCTTGCCGGGGCCGGCCCCGCCGACGCGGATGAACACGTCCTGCACGGTGGTCGGGTTGGCGGCGTGGTCCGTGGTGGTGCCGGCCGGGCCGACCTCCAGCAGGCTCGGCGAGTTGACCGGTCCCGCGTCGATCAGGAAACCGGCCAGTCTGACCCCGTCCACGTCGGCGACCTTCATGGCCGTGACGCCGTTGTCCGGGATCAGGGTGGCCAGGCCCAGGCCCAGCACCACCGTGTCGGCGCGGTTGACCTGGATGGTCTGGTTCAGGTGGTAGACGCCGGGCGTGAACAGCAGGTGCAGGCCCTGGGCCAGCGCCTGGTTGATGGTGGCGGCGCTCGCGCCCGGCTTGACCACGTAGAAGCGGTTCAGCGGGATCGAGGTCCCCTGCGGCGCGCCGTTGCCCCAGGAGGTGCCGCGGGCGCCCGTGCGCTTGGCCGGGACGAACACCTTGTACTCGGCGCCGTCCAGGTAGAGGAAGGGCTTCTCCCGGGAGACGGGGGTGGTGTCGAGGGTGGTGTACGGCGGGTTCGGGAAGGTCTGCGCGGGTGCGCCCTGGACGCCGGAGAAGACCTGGTTCCAGACCCCGTTGGACCAGCCGCCGATGGAGCTGTCCCGGGTGTACCACTGCTGCTGCGAGTAGTTGCCGATCTGGCCGTCGACCTTCGAGTCGGCGATGTACCCGCCCGAGGCCCAGCCGTAGCCGTCGGGGGCCAGGTTGAGGCCGCCCTTGACGTGCATGCGGCGGAAGGGGGCGGCCTGGGAGACGGCCCAGCGGTCGGTGCCGTTGACCGGGTTGAGCGCCAGGTTCTCGGCCGAACGCCAGAAGTTCTGGGTGGCGTTGCCGTTGAACCAGCCGGCGTCGACGGTCACGTCACCGTTGATGGTGGTGTCGTCCGGGCTCAGACCGAGGCCGGAGACGGAGGTGTAGAAGCCGATCTGGGCGTTCAGCCCGTTGTAGGTGCCGGGCTTGAAGAGGAACTGGTAGCGGCCGGTGCCGAACTGGGCCGATTCCTGCTGGTGGAAGACCTCGTCGAGCTTGGCCTGGATGTTGGGCGTCGAGGGGTCGAAGACGATCACGTTCGGGCCCAGGTCGCCGCCGCCCGGCAGTTGCGGGCCGGTGCCGCCGGCGGTCCCGTAGACCTGGAACTCCCAGAGGGAGTAGCCGTAGCCGGTGGTGCGCTGGGTGCCGTACACGCGTACGTAGCGGGCCGTGCCCGTGATGTCGTGCGTCACGGTCCCGCCGGTGGCGTTGGCGGTCGAGTACGCGGTGGTCCAGGCGCTGCCGTCGGTGGACAGTTCGACCCGGTACGCCTTGGCGGCCGCGGTCTCCCAGCGCAGGACCACCTGGCTCAGCTGGGCCGGCGCGCCGAGGTCGACCTGTATCCACTGCGGATCGGCGAACTGGCTGGACCAGCGGGTGCCGTTGTCGCCGTCCACGGCGGCGCCGGCCGGGGTGCCGGCGCCCTCCACGCTGGAGGCGGTGACCGGCTTGCCCTGGGAGAGCAGCGCGGGCGCCGCGGTGGCGGCGGTGGCGGGGAGCAGGGCGAGGAGGGCCGCGACCAGCACGGCGGCGAGCGCCGCGGCGGTGAGCCGCGGCGGACGATCGGAGAGGAGGGGCATGCGGGGTCACTCCTGACGTGAGGATCCGGGGGGATCGAAGCGTGAGTGAACTGCCCGTGGCCGAGGGCGTCAAGGGGTTGAGCGTTCATGAACCGAAGGTCAGACGGGGTGTCAACTGCCTTTCGGTGCTGTGAACTCGGGGTTTCTTCAATCCTTGTGAAAAGTGTTGACGAAAATTCCCCGTGAGGCTGTACTGACGCCCAGGACGGCTCCGTCCCGCCGTGCCCGCTGCGGCGTGGCGGAGCTCGCCACCGCCTTCGGGAAATGACCGTTCCGGGGGCCCCGAGGGCGGTGGCGCCTTCGTTGGTTGTCGGCAGCCGCTGCCGTTCGTCGGTTGTCGTCGGCAGCGGCCCGGCCGCGGTCGCCCGAGCCGGGCCGGCCCGCGCTACGGGAGGTCCGGGACCTCGCCGCCCGGGGTCCAGCTCACCGTCACGCCCGGCAGCCCCGCCGACCAGGGGCCCGCGAGGACCGCGAGGGCGGCGGCGTCCGGCGGGGTGGGGCCCAGGCCGATCGCGTACCGGGCCGTCGTCACGGAGCGCTCGAACGGGCGGGGCCAGGCGTGCGCGTCCCGGCAGCCCGCGTCCGCGAGGGCGCCGAGCAGGGCCCGCAGACGCCCCCGGGCCCGGCCCAGCCGCTCCTCGAACTCCCGTGGCGCGTGCGCCCGTACGTCCACCACCGCCCACGCCGCGTGCCGGCGGTGCAGCGGCGGCGCCGACACGAGCCGGCCGAAGCCCTCCGGATCCGCCTCCAGCGCCTCCCAGGCCCGGTACAGCTCCAGGACCAGCAGGTCCCGCATGCCCTCGCCCACCTGCCCCGTACAACTGCGGACCGGCGCGGAGGGCGTGAGGACGGTGACGGGATCCGGCGCGGCCGGGGACGGGGACGGGGACGCGGGGCCGGGGAGGACGGCGGAGCCGGTCACTGCGGCCAAACGCGCGTCCAGGGCCACCGGCCGGGTCCAGTCCCAGGCCGCCCACGTACCGAAGAACTCCCGCAGCAGCGCCCGCGGGGACCGGTCCCCGGCCTCGCGGACGGTCCGCGCCGCCAGCACCGCCCAGGCCAGCCCCGGAAGCCCGCCGAAGGGCGCGCAGTCCAGGCCGCGCGCCCGCGCCCAGGCCTTCACCTCCCGCGCCAGCCGGGCGAAGGCGGCGTGGTCCGCCCCCACCGCTGCCCGTACGGCGTCCGCGTCGCCCAGCGCGCTGAGCGCCACCGCCGTCGCTTCGTCCGGCTCAGCCCGCGCGGCCGCGCCGACCAGCACCAGGTCCACGTCCAGCCCCGAGGTGCGCAGCCGCACCCCCGGCACCCGTGCCCCCGTCACCTCCCGCAGCCGCTCCGCCCCGGGCAGGGCCGCCGCGAGCCGGGCCCGCACCGCGCCGCCGTCCGGGGCGCCGGGCAGCACGGCCACCAGGTCGAGGTCGGAGTCCGGCAGCGCGCAGCCCATCCGGCGCGACCCGGCCACCCGTACGAGGGCCCCGGGCAGGGCGGCCGCGATCCGCGCCTCGACCCGGGCGGCGAGCGCCGCCGCGCCGGCCTCCGACGGGGTCGCGCTGCCCTCCGGCGGAGCCTCCGACGCCGCCCCGGGCGGAGTGGCGGACGGTGCCTCGGGCGGCGTCCAGCGGATCTCGCCCGTGCCCAGGGCCACCGTCGCCCGGACCCGCATCGGGCCGTCCCCGCGCCGCGACAGCACGGCCAGCGAGCCCACCGGAACGCGTCGCCCGCCGCCGAGCCGGGCCGCGCAGGCGCGCAGGTCCCGCTGCGGGTCGGCGCTCCGGCCCAGCGTCAGGTGCGGGGTCCAGTCGCCCGCCCGGCCCCGGCAGCCCGGGAACCGGTCGGCCAGGGCCTGTCGCAGCCGCCGCCACGGCGCTTCGCCGCCCTCGCCCGCCGCCGGGTCCAGCCACAGCGTCGCCTCCTCGCGCTGTCCGAAGGAGTGCACCCCCTCCAGCCGGGCGGTGAACGGCGCCACCCCTGCGGCGCCTTCGGCCAGCAGCGGCAGCGCCCGCTCGAAGTCGGACTCCGGCACGAAGCCGAACAGCAGGTTCACGTGGGCGGGCCAGCGGTCCGCCCGGGGGTCGTACGCCCGGCGCAGTTCCCCGACCGCCGGGTCCTCGGGCGGCAGCCAGGCCACGGCCGTCCGTGCCGTCGCCGGTACGCCGAGCCGCGCGGGCCCGTCGGCGCCGCGCGCGTCGCCCCCGGCCCGGGCCCCGTAGCCGACGCTCGCCTCCACCCCGAAGTGGTCGGAGGCGAACAGCCCCTGCGCGTCCGGTCGTTCGCCCAGCAGCGCGGCCCGCCGCACCCGGGCGCCACCCGACGGCCGCACCAGGATCCGGTCCAGCCGGGCCGCCCGCCCCGACAGCGAACCGACGGCGGCCAGCGGGTTCACCCCGGGGTCGAAGGTCGGGCTGTCGTCCGCCGGGCCGTGCACCTCGTTCCAGGCGTCCCGCATGCCGAGCACGGCGGCCGGTCCCTCGGCCCCGGAGCGGCCGTCGTTGAAGTCGCCGAGCAGCGCGACCTCCGCCTCGACGCCGCCCAGTCCCTCGCCGATCAGGGCCAGTTCGGCCTCCCGGCGGGCGCCGCCGTCCGCCGTGTGGTCACTGGTCAGGTGCGTCGCCGCCACGACCAGCGACCCGCCCGCCGTGTCCACGGTGACGGCGGTGACCGCCTTGTGCGCGCGCAGCGCGTGCACGCCCGCCTCGCGCACCGGCAGCCGGCTCAGGATCACCAGCCCGTGCCCGGCCACGTCCGGGCCGGCCGGATCGGTGCCCAGCGTGTACCCGGCCCGTACCCACGGAGCGGCCAACAGCATGGCGAGCAGGGCCGGTTCCACCTCCTGGAGCGCGATCACGTCGGCGTCGGCCGCCGCCAGGGCGGCCAGCAGCAGCGGCCTGCGCCGGGCGGTGGCGATGAGCGGGGCGTCGTAGCGGTCCCACAGCGTGTTCCAGGTCAGCATCCGGACGACCTCCGGCGGGGCCGCCCCGGGTCCGGCCCGGTCCGGCCGCCAGCCGCCGCCGTCCGACGGGTCCCACGCGTGCGGGGTCCGGGCGCTGAAGAAGGGCGGCGCCAGCAGCCGGGTCTCCCGTACCCGCCCGGCGCGCGTCGTGTCGATCAGGTCGACTCCGGAGGCCCGGTCCCAGACGAGTTCACCGTCCGCCTCGACGAACAGCACCCGGTGCCAGGGGATGTCCCCGCCCGGCACGAAGGACGGCAGGGGCACCCGCGCGGGCCCGGCTCCGCGCTGGAGCAGCCCCAGCGTGAACCGCGCGGCATCGAAGCGGGGGTCCCAGCGGACCTGGTGGTAGAGCTGCTCACTGGTACGCATCAGAGGTCCTCCCCCTCGCCGCGCGCCGGCCCCAGGCCGCCCGCGGTGTCCTCGACGGCGCCGCCCGCGCCCACGTAACGGGTGCGGTGCGCCTGCCCCGGGTACGGCGGGGCGAACCGGCGCAGCTGCGCCGCCAGCACGGCCTCCGGTACGGGGTGCGGGCGCACGGCGTTGCGCCGCGCCAGCTCCGCTTCCCCGACCAGCACCACCACCTGGGTGACCAGCGCGTTCCGGCGCCGGGCGACCGCACCGGCCAGGCCGCGTTGCCGGTCCGTCAGCGAGGTGGCGTCCCACACCACCGTGCCGCCCGCGGCGAGCGCCCGGTCCAGCCGCTCCAGCCCCTCGCGCAGCACCTGGGGGTTGGCCCGCTGGTCGGCGCGCGATCCCCGTGCGGAGCGCAGCTCGTCCAGGCTCACGTACGCGTCGACGCCCTCCAGGCTCCGCGCGTACGTGCTCTTCCCGCTCCCCGAGGGGCCGCACAGCTGCACCAGCCGGGGGAAGGAGGCCGGGTCGCGCCAGCGCCAGGTCGCCGCGAGGGCCTCCTGGACGGTCGACAGGGTGCCCTGCCCGAAGGCCTCGCGGGCCTGCGCCCAGCACCGGTCGGCGGCGTCTGCGTCCAGCCCGGCGAGGGCCTCCCGCAGGCCGGTCCGCAGACCGCCCAGGGGATCGGGGGCGAGCAGCCCCGCGTCCTCGGCGGACAGCGCCGACCACTCCACGCACTCCCGCGCCGCGGCCCCGTCGGCGCCGTCCGGGAGCGGCAGGGCCGCCGCCAGCGCGTGCAGCACCCCGAGGTCGGCCGCCGCCGCCATCCGTACGAGTCCGGCCCGGCGTTCGTCGTCCGGGAACGGCCTGCGCAGGGCCGGGTACAGGCCGACCAGGTCCGCGACCCGGCGGGCGGTCCGCATTCCGAGCGGTCCCGCCGCCAGCCGGGCGGCGAGCGCGGCTCGCGGCTCGCGGTGCAGCAGGGCGGCCAGCACCCCGGCCAGCCGGGCGTCCCCGGTACGGCCGGCGCCGTCGAGGAGGGCGGTGACGTCGGCGACGGCGCGCGCGGTGGCGGCCGCGACCCCGGCCCCTTCGGGACCGACCGCGCGCAGCAGTCCGGCCACGTCCGGTTCCGCGCCCGAACGGACGTCCCACAGCGGGGCGTTCGGGCCGAGCCCGTTGGGGACGACGGGGGCGTACATCCAGTGGGTGTCGGTCCGGACGTGGCCGCCGCGCACCCACTTGGCCACGTACCGGCCGAAGTCCTCGCGCCGGAAGCCCGCCACCGTCCGGACGACGTAACCCTCCTGGCGGGAGGTGTCGACGCGCAGCCGGCGCAGCGCGCGTTCGTCGTAGACCCCGCGCCACAGGACGCGCGGGGCGGGGATTCCGAGCCGTCCGAGGAAGCGCACCGTCCGGTCCCAGTCCAGGCAGTGGTCGCCCTCCCACACGGAGAACCCGTAGAACCAGCTGTCGAGTTCCTCGTAGCCGAGTGAGTGGCGGGCGTAGAGGTTCTCCCCGCACACGCGCACGCCCGCCGGTATGCCGGCGCCGATCCGGCCCTGGAGGCCCTTGACCCAGGCGCGCGAGGGATGGTGGCCCGAGTCGAGGGAGCGGGCGTGCAGGCCGTCCGCGTAGAGCGTGGTGTTCTCGCCGTCGAGCTTCTCGGTGACCACCACCTCGCGCCCGGCCAGCGCCGACGGCCCGCTGACGCGCACGTCGTCCGGCGTGGCACCGGGGGACCACGGCAGGTGCGCCGTACGGGGGTAGTGCGTACGCATGTTCGGGCTCCAGCTCGTGACGGGGTGCCCGTCACTCTAGGTATCCGGACTCCCCGGATCCACCCGATTAGCCGCCGCCGCCCGGCCGGTCAGTGGCACAGGGCGACGATGGACGGCGAGACCGTGCCGCGCGCCGCCTCGCACAGGGGGGCCATGTCGAACGTACGCCGCGGGCCGGGCGCGGGCGCGGGACGGGGGCCCGGGCGCCGCGCGGGCTGCCGCGTACGCGGCTTCGCGGCGGGCGCGGGTGCGGGTGCGGGGGCGGCGGCCCTGCGGGCGGGGGCGTGTGTACGGGGCGCGTCGCCCCGCTCCGGCGCGGCGGCGGGCGCGGCCGAGGCGACCGGGGCCGGGTCCGGGTCCGGGGCCGGGGTCTGCGGCGCGGACGCAGGCAGCGGCCCGAGCGGCAGCTCCCGCACCACCGGCCGGGCCGGAGCGGACGCGGGCACCCGGGCGGGCGCCGCCCGCACGGTCACGCACCCGGTGGTGAGCACCAGCAGCGCGAGTGCCAACGACACGTAACGGGAAGGCGGCAGGGCCCGGTTGAACGGCATGCGCCCACCCTGCCCCACCCCCACGCCACCTCCCGCACCCCTCACCCGGAAGAGTGAGCCACCCCGCCCAGCCGACATCCCCGATCCCCGCGGCCGAAGCCGCCCCCGCCCCCGCGGCCGGCCGCCCCGCTCCGGACGCGGGCTCAACGGCCCCTGCCGCCCGGCCCCGCCGCCCGGTCTGCCTCGGTCCGGATCAGGGGGAGGCGGCGGCACGGCCGTGCGGCGCCGTCCCGCTCCGAAGCGCCGCCCGCGGACAAGGGCAGCAGGACCGCCGACAAGGTGGGGGCCGCCGCGGCAGGCGTACTGGTGCGAGTACGGCCACCCTCCGCCGCATCGGGCCAAGGCCGCGCTCGGCCGCCGGTGCCGCCCGGTCCGCCTGGCGGCGGAGGGGTGGTGGTCGCAGGCCAGGCCTCGCGGGCCGCCGGGCCGAATGCCGCGGCCCGGCCTCGCGGTTCAGTCCGCACCCCGGGCCGGGGTCGTGCCCCGCCCCCGGGTCCGTTGCCTCGTCCGAGGGGGAGGCGGCGGGGTCGGCGCCGGGGCGGTCTGCCGTGGGGGAGCGGCTGGCCGCGCCCGCGCGGGACGGGGCTCCCTCGCCCCGCCGCCCCGGCGGTGGGCGGCCCGCGCCGCTTACGTGGTCGGACCGGCGGTTTTCACGCCGCCAGTCCGCACCGCGCACAGTAGCAAGATCGGCATAACCGGGTAATAAGGAGGTATAGGGTCGGCAAAGCGAATCCGGTCGACGGTGGGGCCGTCGCCGTAACCCGGGGCGGGCGCCCGCTGTTGCACAGCCGGCGGGTCCACCCACGGTGAACGGAGTCCCATGCCCCAGCTGACCGATGACCCCGAGCGCGCCGGCACCTGGATGACCCCGGAGGAGTACGGGGCCTCCCGCGCCGCCGTCTGGACCGCCGCGGTCGTCCTCGTCACCGACCCCGACGGCCGCGTCCTCGTTCAGAGCGTCGACTACCGCGCCGACCGGCTGCTGCCCGGCGGCGCCGTGGACGCCGGGGAGGCGCCCGCCGCGGCCGCCGCCCGCGAGGTGCGCGAGGAGCTCGGCATCGACGGCTACTACCCGCGCGGACTCGCCGTCGACTGGATCCCCGCCGACGCCCCCGGCTTCCCTCCCGAGATGCGCTTCCCCGGCGAGATCCTGCACGTCTACGACGGCGGCACCTGGACCGCGGAGCGGATCGGCTCCGTCCGGCTGCCCGCGCAGGAGATCACAGGCATCGACTTCGCCGAGCCCGCCGACCTGCCCGCCCTGATGGACCCGGGCGACGCCCGCCGCGCCCTGGCCGCCCTGCGGGCCCGCATCAACGGCTCCGGCCCCGCCCTCCTGGAGGACGGCCGCCCCACCAACCCCACCGCCCTGGACCGGCTCGGCGTCCTGCGCACCCGCCGCACCCCGCAGCACGGCCCCTGGCGGCCCGGCCCCGTCCCCGCGCACCTGCCCGTACGCGAACGCTCCGGCTGGCTGTTCGCCCCCGACGGCCGGGTCCTGCTGCTCGTCGCCCGCGCCACCGGCGCCGCGCACCTGCCCGCCCCCGCCGCGCAGCCCGCCACGGGGGCCGTCCCGCTCGGGTACCGGTACGCCGACGGGGGCGCGGCGGCCCGCACCGTGGCCCGGCTCACGGCGGTGGCTCCGGCCGCGGACCCGGCGTACGCCCGCCTGCTCGCCACCCCGGAACAGGTCCGCGAGCTCAGCGACTGGGGCCCGGCCGGGCGGGAGGAGCTCGCCGCGGTGCACGCGGCCCGCGCCCAGCTCTGCCTGCCGGCCCCGCCCCGGACCCCGCCCACGGAACTCCCCGAACAGGGACTCCGCTGGTGACGCCCCCGCGCCCCGCCCTCGCCCCCGGCCACCCCGCCCCTGGCCACCCCGCCCCCGGCCACCGCCCCCCGCCGACGCCCCGCCGCAATACCGGGTCCGCGGCGGCCGGTCCCGCAGCATGGGGGGCATGACCGACACCGTGATCGACTACACCCTCTACATCCAGGCCGATCCCGCCCGGGTCTGGCAGGCCCTGACCGAGCCGGCCCTCACCCGCCGCTACTGGGGCCTCGGCTTCGAGACGGACTGGGCGGTGGGCTCGCGGATGGACTGGGTCGAGCGCGGCGCCCGCACCAGCGACCCCGCCCAGGTGGTCCTGGGCTGCGTCCCGGACCGCATGCTCTCCTACACCTGGCACACCTTCACCCCCCAGTGGGCCGAGGCCGCGGGCGTCACGCAGGAGCTGCGGGCCGAGCTGGCGGCCGAGCCGCGCACGAAGGTGACGTACGAGATCGAGCCGGTCGGCGACACCCTCGCCCGGCTGACCATCCGGCACGAGGGGTTCCTGCCGGGCGGCACCCTCATCGGGATGTGTGCCAGGGCCTGGCCGATGCTCGCCTCCAGCCTCAAGACCCTCCTGGAGACCGGCGCCCCGCTGCCGGACCCGGGACACGAGCCCCACCAGGGCTCCGGCGGCTACGAGGCGCACCGGAGCTGAGGTCCCGCGCGGCCGGCGAGGGCCCCGGCCGGGGACGCGCGGTGGATGTGATCATGAATGCCGGACGTCGAACGGAAGCGCTGACATGACCTTCGAACACCACCGCGTCGTCATCACCGCCGCAGGGCGGGACTTCGGCCGGACCCTAGCCGTGAGCTTCGCCGCGCGGGGTGCCGAGGTCCACCTCTCCGCCCGCAGTCTCGAAGCCGCCGAACGCGTACGCGGCGAAATAGCCGCGCAGGGCCACGACGCCTCCCGCGTTCACGCCTACGCCTGCGACCTGACGGACCCGGCGTCCGTCCGGGACTTCGCCGCCTCGGTCGGCGCCCGCGCCGGGCACGTCGACGTGCTGGTCAACAACGGGGCCCGCTACCAGCACGGGACGGACCTGCTGTCCGCCTCCGACGAGGACGTCGTGGAGACCCTCGCCGCCGGTGCGACCGGCACCGTCCTGGCGACCAAGGCCTTCCTCCCGCTCCTCCTGAACTCCGCCAAGCCCGACATCGTGACCATGGTCTCCGGCTGCGGGGAGAAGGGGAACCAGCGCTCGGACGCGCACGACTCCTTCTACGCGGCCAAGAGCGCCCAGGCGGGATTCACCGAGGTCCTCTCCCGCCGGCTCCGCGGCGAGGGCGTCCGCGTGATCTCCCTCTACCCGCCGGACTTCGACAACCACGACCCGCTGTCGCCGCAGTGGGAGGGCGCCCCGCGCACCGCGAAGGACCCGCTCACCGCCCAGTCGCTGGTGGACTGCGTGTTCTTCGCCATCGGCCAGCCCCGTGACTGCTTCATCAAGTCGTTCCACTTCGAGCAGGTCTGACCGGCACCGCCCGCGACACCGCCTGCCGGCACCGCCTGCCGGCACCGTCCGCCGGTCCGGGCACCCCGGGGCGCCCCCCGTTCACGCGGATCGTGTGGAATGGGACCCATGGGGAGACGCGATCACCAGACGGGCCGGACGCCGGGGAGCGGTCCGGCGTACCCGGCGGCAGCGCGCGCGGGCCGCGAGCCGGCCTCCCGCCGACCCGTGCCGGCGCCGGTGCCCGTACCGGCGGCGCCGGCCGAAACCGGGGTTCCCGGGCGGTGGCGCTACGCCCGGCATCTCGACCGGCTGGCCGCCACCGCCGCCACGGCCGGGCCGGCCGGGCGGGCGGGGGAGGCCGAGGCGGTGGCCGCCGTCCTGCGCGATCCGGACCCGGTGATGGCCGAGAGCGCGGTGGTCACCCACCTCGACCGGCGCGCCGCCGGCCTGCGGCCCGGGACCGAGTTCCCCGACTGGGCCCGCGTCCTGCACCCCGTCCTCGCGGGCCACGCCTTCCCGGCCCGCCGGCTGCGCGAGTGGACCCTGCTCAAGGCCGTCGCGGCGGGCGCGCCCTGGTCCCCGGCGGAACTCGCCGCCGCCTCCGACTGGTGCCAGCACACCGCCGCGAGCTCCCTCGACGCCCCGGAGGCACTGGTCCTGCTCGCCGCTTCCGCACGCACCCGGCGCGTGCGCAACACGGCTGCCCAGCGCCTGCGCAGACGGGCCGCGTAAGAGCCGTACGGGGTCTCGCCCCGCCCCGAACCCGGCCACACACCCACCCCCGGGCGCCTGTGGGACCGGCCGGCGCCGGGCGGACCGGGGCGGGGGAACCGGAGGGCGTAGTACCGAGGGGCTCGCCATACGCCGCCGGGCAGATTATCTTCTCCCTACCTGGCCGGGTATCAGCGTTGAACCGATGCCATTCCGCTGGAGGATGACTCTCCGTGCAGCATGTTTCACAGGCTCCCGCCACCACCCCCGACGCGGAGCCCGCGCCGCCCGAGCCTCGCGCGTTCAGCGAGGTCAAGGGCTGGTTCTCGGCGTACGACCAGGTCCTCTTCGACTGGTTCCTGAGCCGTCAGAACGCCACCCCGGAAGCGTCGGGCGACATCCTCGAACTGGGCGCGTTCATGGGCAAGAGCGCGATCTTCCTGGCCCAATACCTGAAGGAGGGCGAGGAGTTCACGGTCTGCGACCTCTTCGACTCGCCCGCGCCCGACGACTTCAACCTGGCGGAGATGAAGGACTCCTACCCCACCCTCACCCGGCGCGGGTTCGAGACGAACTACCTGGCCTTCCACCCGGCCCTGCCGACCGTCATCCAGGCTCCGACCTCGGTGGTGGCGGACCGGGTGCGCCCCGGCAGCTGCCGCTTCGTCCACGTCGACGCGTCCCACCTCCACGAGCACGTGGTGCAGGACATCGCCTCCTCGCGCATCGTCGCCGCCCCCGACGCCGTCGTGGTCTTCGACGACTACCGCTCCGCCCACTGCCCCGGCGTCGCCGCCGCCGTCTGGGCGGCGGTGGCGACCGGCGGACTGCGCGTGATCGCCGTGTCCGCCTCGAAGCTGTACGCGACCTGGGGCGACCCGGCGCCGCACCAGGCGGCCCTGCTCGGCTGGCTGGAGGGCCGGACCGACCTGTGGCACGGCGTGGACGTGGTGGCCGGGAGCCCGCTGGTGCGCATCGGGGACGAGGGGGTGAGGGCCCCGGCCGCGCCGCGGCTGCTGCGCCCGCCCGCCGAGCCCGTCGCGGCCCCGTCGGCCGCCCCGAAGCCGCCGGCCCCGAAGCCGGTCCGCTGGCGCCGGCTGGCCAAGGACCTGCTGCCGCCGCTGGTCACCCGGGCGATCGTGACCCGGCGCCGCCGCCGGGCCTGAGCGGCGCCGCCCACGACGCGTACGGCGCCGGCCCCCTTCCCGGGGACCGGCGCCGTACGCGTGGTGCGTCACCGCCCCCGAGCGCGGTGTCAGGGTGTCAGGGGGTCAGACCCTTGCGGACCCGGGCCGCACGACGGGCCTCGGCCGCCTGGCGCGCCTCGATGGTCTTGCGGGACTCCTTGCCCTTGCCGGGCCGCCCCGGACGGGTGCCGATGCCGCGGAACCCGAGGTCCGTGCCGCTCGGCCGGCCCTTCGCGTCGGTCGGCGCGGCCCCGGCCAGCGGGACGCCCGAGGGCGCCTTCGCGCCGGTGATCCGGCTCAGCGCCGCCTCGCCCGAGCGCACCTGGGTGATGGTGGGCCGGATCTTCGCGTCGGCCATCAGACGCGTGATGTCGCGCCGCTGGTTGGGCGTGATCAGCGTGACGACCTTGCCGGACTCCCCGGCCCGCGCGGTGCGGCCGCCGCGGTGCAGGTAGTCCTTGCTGTCGGCGGGCGGGTCCACGTTGACGACGAGATCGAGGTCGTCGATGTGGATGCCGCGGGCCGCCACGTTCGTCGCGACCAGGACGGTGACCAGGCCGTCCTTGAACTGCCCGAGGGTCCGGGTGCGCTGCGGCTGCGACTTGCCGCTGTGCAGGCCCTCCGCCCGTACGCCCATCGCCCGCAGGTGCTTCACGAACTGGTCCACGCCGTGCTTGGTGTCCAGGAACATCAGCACCCGGCCCTCGCGCGCGGCGATCTCGGTCGCCGCCGAGATCTTGTCCGCCGCGTGGATGTGCAGGACGTGGTGGTCCATCGTGCCGACCGAGGCCGACTGCGGGTCCACGGAGTGCGACACCGGGTCCTTCAGGTAGCGGCGCACGAGCTGGTCCACGTTGCGGTCCAGGGTGGCCGAGAACAGCATCCGCTGCCCGGCGTGGTGCACCTGGTCCAGGATCTCGGTGACCTGCGGCATGAACCCCAGGTCGCACATCTGGTCCGCCTCGTCCAGCACCGTGATCTTCACCCGCTCCAGGTGCACGTCACGCCGCCCGACCAGGTCGCTCAGCCGGCCCGGGGTGGCGACGACCACCTCCACGCCGGTGCGCAGCGCGCCCGTCTGGCGGCCGATCGACAGCCCGCCGACGACGGTGGCCATGCGCAGCTTCAGCGCCCGCGCGTACGGGTCCAGCGCCTCGGTCACCTGCTGCGCCAGCTCGCGCGTGGGGACGAGGACCAGCGCCAGCGGCCGCTTCGGATCGGCCTGCTGCCCCGCCGTGCGGGCGAGCAGGGCCAGGCCGAAGGCGAGCGTCTTGCCGGAGCCGGTGCGGCCCCGGCCGAGGATGTCGCGGCCCGCCAGGGAGTTGGGCAGGGTCGCCGCCTGGATGGGGAAGGGCGCCCGCACCTCCTGCTCGGCCAGGGTCGTCACCAGCTCTGGGGGCAGGTCCAGCTCCTCGAAGGCCGCGACCGGCGGCAGCGCCGGGGTGGTCGTCGCGGGCATGGCGAACTCGCCCTGCGGTCCGAGGGTCCGGGGCGTCTTGCCGGAGCCCTTGGCCCCCGGCTTGGAGCCTGCCTTCGCTCCGGCCTTGATGCCGAAACGCCCGTGAGGTGACGGGTTCTTCATGCAGAACCTTCCGTGAGGAGTGCGCACGCGGAATGCGGACAGGGGTGGTGAACGGCGACGAGCCGGGGCCCGTACCCCTCGGTACGGCCCCGGCTCGTCGTACGTGTCCGCACCGGGCGAATGCGCCCCGCGCTTCAAGTTTCCCGCCCATTTTACCAGTCGGCGGCAGGCCCTACGGGGCGACGGCCCCCAGCTCGCCGGACCGTACCCGGGCCAGGTGGGCGCGCATCTCGGCCGTCGCCCGGCCGAACCAGTCGGCGATGACGGCGATCTCGTCGGGGGAGTACGCGGCGAAGAGGGCGCCGAGCCGGTCGTAGAAGGGCTCGTAGACGGCGAAGACGCGGGCGGCGGCGGCCGGGTCGGCCACCACGCGGACCCGGCGCCGGTCGGCCGGATCCGGCTGCCGGTGCGCGTACCCGGCGCGTTCGAGGCGGTTGAGCACACCGGTGACGGCGCCGGTGGTGAGGTTGGTCAGTGCGGCGAGGTCGCCGGCCGCGAGCGGGGTGTCCCCGGCGCCCAGGATGTGGCCCAGGCAGGTCAGATCGGTGACGTTCAGCCCGAGCAGCTGCGCCACTTCCTGCTGTCCGATCAGGCCGAGGGCCACGTACTGGTCCATGCGCGAGATCGCCTCCGCGGCCGTGGCCGGGGGGCGGGGCTTGCCCTGCACGCGAATACTCCTTAGCATCTAAGTTACTTAGCTCGTGAGATAAAAGATCCTGCTCCGAGCGTACTGCCGACCACCCCTCCAGGGAGAACCATGAGTGCGCACGGTCACGTCGACCTCGGCCACACCGTCGCCGGCTGGACCGGCACCACCCTCGCCCTGCTGGGTTGCGCCGGAGCCGGCGCGGCCGTGTGTGCGGCCTGGACCCCGGGCATCTGGCTCGGCCTCGGGCTGGTCCTGGTGGCGGGGGTGGTCACCTGGCTGCTCCACCTCGCCGGCTGGGGGAAGCCGACGGGGCCCCGCCCGGAGGCCGAGTGGGACTGGCGGGTCCGGGACGCGGGCGCCCGTACGGGGCACCCGGACTGCCTGGGCTGCCGGGCCGGCGGCCCGCGCCGGGCCGCCGCCGCGGCCGCTGCCGTGGCCCCGGCTTCCCGGGCCGCCGCCTCGCTGCCCGCCCCCGACGGCGGCGCCTGAGCCCCGCCGCCCCGGTTGGCCGCGCTCGGAGTGTGGCGGGCGGGACGGTTGGGCAGGATCGGAAACGGCCGCACGTGCGGCCCGAGTGGAACGTTGAGAAGGATCAGCCAGATGGCAACAGGCACCGTGAAGTGGTTCAACTCGGAGAAGGGCTTCGGCTTCATCCAGCAGGACGACGGCGGCCCCGACGTGTTCGTGCACTTCTCCGCGATCCAGACGACCGGCTTCAAGGAGCTGGCGGAGGGCGCGAAGGTCGAGTACGACGTCACCCAGGGGCCCAAGGGGCCCCAGGCGGAGCAGGTGGTTCCGATCTAGCGCCGCTTCACGAGCCAGGCCCGTGAGGGAGCCCCCGCCGGTCACCCGGCGGGGGCTCCCGCGCGGTGGAGGGACAGCAGCAGGGGCCAGATCCGCCCCGCGAGCTCCTCGGGGGAGGAGGGGGACGCGGGGGATGCGGGGGTGTCCGTCTCATCGGGGCCGGGTGGAGATCCGGCCGGGATCAGGCCGTGCAGCCAGTCCGCGAGCACACCGGTGAAGGTCGCCGCCACCGCCGAGGCCACCAGGTCCGCGTTCGGGGCGCCGACCGCCAGCCGCTCGGCGCGGGCCCGGGCCCGCAGCTCCCGGTGCAGACGCTCGCCCAGGGGGCCGCCGCCGCCCGGCAGCAGCAGGGTCCGGTACAGGGCGCCGTGGTCCGCGGCGCCGGCGAGGAAGGCGGCGAGGGCGGCCGGGGGGCGGACCGGGGGAAGCGCCGCCGGGCCGGTCTGCCAGGCGTGCAGGGCGTCGACCGCCGCGTGCACGACGTCCGCGCAGGCGTCGACGGCCAGTGCGGGGAGGTCCTCGTAATGCAGGTAGAAGGTGGCCCGGCCGACGCCCGCCCGCCGCGCCACCGCCGAGACGCTGACCCCGGCGAGCCCGTCTCCCGCCGCGCACTCGGCGAGCAGGGCCGCGCGCAGCCGCGCCTTGGTACGGGTGGTACGCGGGTCTCCTGCGCGGGGCGGGGCGGGGGGAGGTGCGCCGGGGGGAGTGTCGGCGGGAGTGCCGGCGGTGTTCACGCGGCGAGGAGCGCTGCGCCCAGGGCGAGCGCGCCGGGCAGGGCCTGGGCGACCAGGATCCGGCGGTTGGCGGTGGCGGCGCCGTACACCCCCGCGACGATCACGCAGGCCAGGAAGAAGACCTGGGTGGCGAGGGCGCCGCTGACCACGCCCCACACCAGGCCGGCGGCCAGGAAGCCGTTGTAGAGCCCCTGGTTGGCGGCGAGCGGCGCCGTCAGGCGGGCCGTGTCCGCGTCGAACCCGGACAGGGCCCGTCCCGGCGGCCGCTGCCACAGGAACATCTCCAGCACCAGGAAGTACACGTGGAGCGCGGCGACGAGGCCGATGAGTATCCGAGCGACCGTGTCCACGGCCACCCCCCTCTCCATGACGGGATCCGGGCGGGATCCGATTTCCTGGACAACTGTACAGGAACTCGGATCCCGCCCGCCGGTGGATGCCGGGGGCGTCGGGGGGTGCCGGGGGTCAGCCCTCTTGCACGGTGATCGCCGAGACCGGGCAGGCCCGGGCGGCCTCCCGTACCAGGGGGCTGCCGTGGCCGTCCTCACGGCCCGGGAGCACCTCGCTGAGCCCGTCGTCGTCCTGGGTGAACAGCTGGGGCGCGGTCAGCGCGCACTGACCGGCGCCGATGCAGACGTCGCGGTCGACCGAGATCCGCACGCCGCTCACCAGGCCACGGGGAGTTCGAGCATGCCCTGGATGGTGTCCCCGGGCTTGAAGGGGATCTCGTCCGGATCGGCCGCCAGCCGCAGGCCGGGCAGCCGCCGGAAGAGGGTGCCCAGGGCGATCTCCATCTCGGCGCGGGCCAGGTTCTGGCCCAGGCACTGGTGGATGCCGAAGCCGAAGGCCAGGTGGTGGCGGGTGGGCCGGTTCCAGTCGAGCGAGTCCGGCTCTGCGAAGACCGCCTCGTCGCGGTTGATGACGGAGGTGGAGAAGACCACCCCGTCGCCCGGGCGGATCGTCGCGCCGCCGATCCCGATCTCCTCGGTGGCCAGCCGCAGCATGCCGTCGGCGATCGACAGGAAGCGCATCAGCTCCTCCACCGCCTCCGACATCAGGGAGGGGTCGGCGCGCAGCTCGGCCAGCTGCTCGGGGTGGCGCAGCAGGGTGAAGGTGCCGAGGGAGATCATGTTCGCCGTGGTCTCGTGGCCCGCGATCAGCAGGATCAAGGCCAGGGCGACCAGTTCCTCCACGTCGGTCTCGCCGGATTCCAGGCGGGTGGCGATCAGTTCGTCCAGCAGCCCCTCGCCCGGAGCGGTGCGCTTGCGCCGGATCAAGGCCTCCAGGTAGGTGTCCAGTCGGGTACGGGCCTCCTCGACATCGGCGGGCTCGGGGCCGCGCAGCAGCCGCCGCGACTGCTCCTCGAAGAACTCGTGGTCCTCGTAGGGCACGCCCAGCAGGGCGCAGATCACCATCGACGGGACCGGCAGGGCGAAGGAGCCGACGAGTTCGGCCCGCGGGCCCCGCGCCACCATCTCGTCGATCAGCCGGTCCACGGTCTGCTGGATCTGCGGACGCAGGGCCGCCATCCGCTTGACCGAGAAGCTCGGGATCAGCATCCGGCGCTGCCGGTTGTGCTCGGGATCGTCCACGCCGAGCAGGGCGGTACGACGGCCCGTCGCGCCCTTGAAGCGACGGGTGGCCATGGGGAAGGCGGCATTGGTGCGGTCGCTCGACAGCCGCGCGTCGGCGAGCAGGGCGCGCGCCTCGGCGTGGCCGGTGACCACCCAGACGGAGCGGCCGTCGTAGAGGGTGACCCGTGAGAGGGGCCGGCTCTCCCGCAGTGGCTGGTACGCCGCCGGGGGGTGGTAGGGGCAGGTGCGGTCCTGGGGGAAGGCGACGGCACCGGGCAGGGCGCCAGGCAGGGCGCCGGGCAGGGCACCGGATACGGCATCGGACATGGCCTCGGTCATGGAGAGCAACACCTCGCAAGCGATGGTTCCGTTCACGCCGGACTCCATTACATGCCTCAGGCACCTATCTCATCCATGCCAGTTTCGGCCAGTCTGCCCAGGTTCACCCGGGCGCGCGTTCCCGGGCCCCGCAGGCGAGCGGAGTCAGAGGTGGCCGTCGAGGAACGTCCGGAATTCCTCCCCCGTCAGCGGACCGGCGTGCGTCGCCACCGCCTCGCCGGACCGGATCAGCACCACGGTGGGGGCGCCGGTCACCTCGTAGCGGCGGGTCGTGCCCGGGCAGCGGGTGATGTCCGTGCGGACGGCGGTCAGCCGGCTCCCGTACTCCGTCAGCAGCTCCGCGACGACGGCGTCCATCGCCGCGCACGCCGCGGCGGCCTTCGGCCAGGTGCCGGTGAAGTAGGCGAGGACCGGCCCCGGCGCCATACCGGCGATGAACTCGAATTCCTGGTCCTCCAGCGGCCGGTGTGCCCGACTGGTCATGGGTGGTGCTCCTCGTTTTCGCATCCGTCGTGACCGCCAGCGTAGGCGGCTCGACCGGCCCGGTTGCGGACGGCACCCGTCGACGGCACCGCCGGCCCGGTGGCCGCCACCGATGCGGCGGCTCGTGCGGGTCCCCGGCAACGCCGCCGACGCCCACCTCCGGGTCCGAGGCGTCTGCCCTGTCCGTGGCGCCGCGCCGGGGGAGTGGGTGGGGCAGGCCCTGCCGGAGGGGTGACGGGCCCCGGGCCGGGCGCCGTTGTCAGTGCCGGCTGTGAAGCTTGGGCCCATGGACGACAGGATGCTGCGGCGCCGGGTCTACGGCGCCGACCACGACGACCCCGATCCGGGCCCGCGCCTGGGTCACGCCTACGGCGAACTCGTGGGCGGCCCCCTCGACGGCCTGCTCCTCGACGTCACCGGCTGGAGCGCGCGGCAGCTGACGGAGGAGGCCCGGCTCCCCACGGAGATAGGACGCTACGGCCCGGGCGGGCGCGCCCACTACCGCCGCAGGCCGGCCGATCCGGACCGCTGGGACTGGGCGGGGGACAGCCGTTAGGGGCCCTCTCGGATCGTGCCGGGCGACGCGGGTCCGGCAGGAGCGGAAGGGACGGCCCGGGGACGGGCCGTCCCGGGGCGTGGGTGAGCCCCCGGTCCGCCGACGTGCGACCGGGGACTCAGTGCGCTCTTCCGCAGCCGCACCGGGGGTGGATGCGCCGACGGGACGGAATCCCCCGAACGGCTCAGCGGCCCGGGGTCCGGCAGGGCGCCGCCGAGCGGCTCACGCTGCGGGCCCACAGCACCAGCGGCACCTGGAGCGGCAGCCGCCCGATCGCCGCCGCCCGGAAGGCGGGGGAGCGCCGGCGCGCGTCGACGGCCATCTTCACGTTCGCCGGGAAGACGCCGACGAAGAACCCCGCCGCGGCCAGCGCCGCCACCCGGCGGGTGCGCGGGTGGGCCACCCCGGCCGCCAGGGCCAGCTCGGCCGCACCGCTCGCGTACGTCCACCGGCGCGGGGTGCCGGGCAGGGAGCGGGGGACGAGCGCGTCGAACTGCTGCGGCAGGGCCGCGTGGGCGAGCGCCGCCCCGGCCAGCAGTCCGGCGAGCAGCAGGGGGGAGGAGGGGGTGCGGGGCATCAGGATGCGGATCCTCTCGCGGGGGCGTGGAGCCGGAAGCCGGGGTCGAAGCCCGGGCCCCGCGATCCTACCCGCGAGTAGCTCCCGAGCCGAGGCCCTGGACCGGCCTGCGGGCCGGGTCGGTGCGGTGGACGGGGTGGAGAAGTCTCCGAAGAATTTCCATCGGAGCTGTCGATCCGGGCGCCTCCCGTTCGACGCAGGGGTGAGAGGCGGGGAGAGACCCCGCCCTTCCGACCGAGGAGTCACCATGCCGCGCTTCCTGAGCCTGATCCGCATCGACGAGCAGAACCTGCCCCCCGAGAGCTTCCCCGCCGACTTCGAGCAGCGGATGGGCGCCCTCATGGAGGAGATCACCAAGGCCGGGGTCATGCTCGACACCGCCGGACTGCTCCCCACCTCCGAGGCCACCCGCGTCAACTGGTCCGGGGGCAAGCTCAGCTTCACCGACGGCCCCTTCACCGAGACCAAGGAGGTCGTCGGCGGCTACGCCCTGCTCCAGTGCAAGGACAAGGCCGAAGCCCTGGAGTGGACCAAGCGGTTCCTGTCGATCCACCCCGACAGCTGGGACGTCGGCGCCGAGCTCCGCGAGATCCAGGAGATGTGACCCCCGGCCCGGCTGACCTGCGCCGGGTTTGCCCTGCTCCGTCACGGCTGCTCTGATGGGTGGCCGTGACGGAACACAGCACGGAGCGGACGGTCGAGGCGGTCTTCAGGATCGAATCGGCCCGGATCATCGCCGGCGTCACCCGCATCGTGCGGGACGTCGGCATCGCCGAGGAACTCGCCCAGGACGCCTTGGTCGCCGCCCTCGAACAATGGCCCCGCACCGGAGTCCCCGACCGGCCCGGCGCCTGGCTGATGACCACCGCCAAGCACCGGGCCGTCGACCTCGTCCGGCGCCGCGAGACCTACGCGCGCAAACTCGCCGAGGTCGGCCGCACCCTGGAGGACGTCCCCCCGCCCGCCGAGCCCGCGGACCCGGACGACATCGACGACGACCTGCTGCGCCTGGTCTTCACCGCCTGCCACCCCGTCCTCGGCACCGAGGCCCGGATCGCGCTCACCCTGCGCCTGGTGGGCGGCCTCACCACCCAGGAGATCGCCCGCGCCTTCCTGACGTCCGAGCCCACCGTCGCCCAGCGCATCGTCCGCGCCAAACGGGCCCTGGCCAAGGCCGGGGTGCCCTTCGAGGTCCCCTACGGCGCCGACCGCGAACAGCGGCTCGCCTCCGTCCTGGAGGTCATCTACCTCGTCTTCAACGAGGGGTACTCGGCCACCGCGGGCGACGACCTCGTCCGGCCCGCCCTGTGCGAGGACGCCCTGCGCCTCTCCCGGGTACTGGCCGGGCTGATGCCCGCGGAACCGGAGGTGCACGGCCTCTGCGCGCTGCTGGAGTTCCAGGCCTCCCGCACCGCCACCCGCACCGGCCCCGACGGGGAACCCGTCCTCCTCGCCGACCAGAACCGCTCCCGGTGGAACCGGCTCCTGATCCGGCGCGGCGTCGACGCCCTGCACCGCGCGGGCACCGGCCCCTACGCGCTCCAGGCCGCCATCGCCGGCTGCCACGCCGCGGCCCTCCGCTACGAGGACACCGACTGGACGGCCATCGCCACCCTCTACGGGCGGCTCGTACGGCTGGTCCCCTCACCCGTGGTCGAACTGAACCGGGCGGTCGCCGTCTCCATGGCCCAGGGCCCCGCCGCCGCCCTGCCCCTGGTCGACGCCCTCGGCCGGGAGGACGCCCTGCGCTCCTACCACCTGCTGCCGAGCGTACGGGGAGACCTGCTGGAGCGGCTCGGACGCGGACCTGAAGCCCGCGCCGAGTTCGAGAGGGCGGCCGCGCTCACCCGCAACGCCCGCGAACGGGACCTGCTGCTGGCCCGCGCCGCCGCCCTCCCGCCCGTCAGCCCCTGACCCGCGCCGGCATCTCCGCGGAGCGCCGCGGCGGCCCGAGCGCGACGGGCCGGCCGAAACCGCCCGAGCGGGCGACGCTGCGCACCGTGCGGCGCAGCGCCTCCTGGAAGTCGCCCATCGTCCGGCGGGCCGCCGGCGTGTCTACGTAGAGGGAGTTCATGTGGAGCCCCTCCGCGTCCCGCTGGAACCAGGAGCAGGCCCCGTTCGCGCGCGCCGACCACACGTGCGTGGCGGGCCGCCACTCGGGGTGCCGTTCGGCGCCCCGGCACTTGCGCATGTCGATGTACGAGAAGAAGTTCACCGGGTACGGCCAGGAGCGGGCCGCGAACTCCTCGGGTGCCAGCAGCTCCCAGGCCCGTACGAACGGCACGTCGATGTGGCCGATCATCTCGCCGAACCCCGCCCGGACCGCCGCCATCACCTGCGTGAAGTCCTGGCCGGGAGAGGCGTCGAACTCGATCGGCATGGTGTTGACGAACCAGCCCACCGCATCGTTCCAGGAGCCGCGCCCGCGCTCGCTGACCGGCATGAACCCGCGGTAGACCCCCGGGCCCCCGGCCTCGCGCAGGCAGACGGCGACCGAGCCGAGCAGCCCCATGAACGGCTTCGCGTCCGCCTCCCGGCAGGCCTTCTCGAACACCTCGGCCTCGGCGGCGTCCAGCAGCTCCGAGGCCTCGTTGACGATCGGGTACATCCGGCCGGGCTCCACGCCCAGGTCCAGCGGGAACCGCGGGAAGAACTCCCCGTTGCGGGCGATGAACGACTTCCAGTAGTCCAGGCGCGCGTCGTCGGCGTCGATGGACAGGTAGCGGCCGCGCTGCTCCTCGGCGAAGTCGAGGTAGCTCGGTGCCGGTTCCGGCGCCGGTTCACCGCCGTCGCACAGGGTCTCGTACGCGGTCATCACCTCGCGGACGACGATCGGCATCGACATGCCGTCGCAGACGATGTGGTCGAAGGCGAGGTAGACGGTCGCGGAGTCCGGGCGCAGCACCGCCCCCATCGTGAACAGCGGCCAGGACAGGGTGTCGATGCAGCGCTTGAAGCGCTCGACGAGGAACTCGCGCAGCCGGTCGGAGGAGTCGAAGAAGGCCAACTCCTTAGACTCCAGCGTGAGTTCGTCGGCCGCCAGCGGCTCGCACGCCACCTCGCCCGCCAGCCGCCGGAACGCGCAGCGCAGTACCTCGTGCCGCTGGACGAAGCTGAGCAGCGACCGGGCCAGGGCCTCTTCGTCGAGGGCGCCCTCCACCTCGAAGGTGACGGCCAGCCACGAGGCGACCGGGTCGTCGGCGCCGCGGCTCTCCTCGGCGACGGTGAAGTGCTTGTCCTGGTTGAAGGAGGCCCATCTGCCCGCCGCGTCAGCCCGGTCCGTGCCCAGCGGCTCGGCCGTGGACCGCAACCGCCACTCGACCACGCGCCCGGGCGCCACGTGGCGCATGTCCAGAGGAAACTGCCGCATTCCGTCATCCCTTCGCCCCCGAGTCAACCCCGAGCGCCTAACGACACCCGGGGCGCGGAAGTGACGCCCGTGCCCCGGTGACGGGTACGGACACGGGTGTGGGAGGGAGGGGAGGGGGCTACGGAGTCTCCGCGGGGTCCTCCGCGTCGTCGCGGCGGATCTCGATGTGGTCAAGGGCCCGGTCGACCGCGACCCGGTGCTCCATGCCCAGCGCCTCCAGGAACTTCTGCGGCAGCTGGACCCGGCCGGTCCGGTCCAGCATCACGTACTCGCGTTCGCTCACCGACTCCGTGCCGTGCTCGTCGGTGACCGTGCGGCGCAGCACCTCGCTGCTCGTGCGGCCGTCGCGGATGGCCACCGTCCGGCGCACCTCGCCCGCCACCAGGGGGTCGTGGGTGACGATCACCACCGTGGCGCCCAGCTCGCGGTTCACGGTGCGGAACGCCTCGAAGACGGCGGCCGCGGTCTCCGAGTCCAGCTCGCCCGTCGGCTCGTCCGCGAGCAGCACCGCGGGCTCGTTGGCCATGCCCACCGCGATGGCCACCCGCTGCTGCTGGCCGCCCGAGAGCTCCTGCGGACGCCGCCCCGCGAGCGGGCCGATCTCCAGCGCCTCCATCAGCCGTTCGACCCGCTTCGCCCGGCGCGCGGCCGCGCCGGGGCGCCGTCCGCCCTTCAACTGCATGGGCAGCGCGATGTTCTGGGCGACCGTCAGGAACGGCATCAGGTTCCTGGCCGTCTGCTGCCACACGAAGCCCACCGTCTCGCGGCGGTAGCGAAGCCGGTCCCGGGAGGACATCTCCAGCAGGTCGAAGCCGCCCACCGAAGCCGTTCCCGCCGTCGGCACGTCCAGGCCCGCCAGGATGTTCAGCAGGGTGGATTTGCCGCTGCCGGAGGCGCCGACCAGGGCCACCAGGTCGCCCTGGGCCACCGTCAGTTCCAGCCCCTGGAGCGCCTGCACCTCGACCCCGGCCGAGGTGAAGATCCGCACCAGCCGGTCGCAGGCGATGGCGGTGCCCGCCGCGCTCGCCCGGGGCGCGGCGGCGGCCAGGGCCTCGCGCCGCAGCTCCTCGTACGTGGGTGCTTCGGTGTTCAACGTGGGTCTCCCGCTCTCAACTCGGTGGTGATCTGGCGCCGCCCCGAGACCGCCGCCTCGGCGAACACCGCCAACGCCAGCAGTGCGGCCAGGCCCAGTGCCAGGGTGAGCACGGGCCGCGGCGTGAGCCGGACGCCGGTGGGCACGGCGGAGCCGACCAGCGTCGACAGGTCCACGGAGGGGCCCAGCAGGGCGACCGCAGCCGCCGCGACCAGACCGCCGCCCAGGGCCGCTGCCAGGGCCTGCGGCAGCGATTCCGCCAGGATCAGCGCCAGTCCCTGACGGGGCCGCAGCCCCATGGTCCGCAACCGGGCCAGCAGGGCCGCCCGTTCGGGCGCCGTCCGCAGCAGGTTCAGCAGTACGGCGAGCAGGGCGAAGGCGGCCGCGCCGGCGAGGGAACCCCAGAACAGCCGGGCCGCCGAGGCCTGGAGCGGGTCGTGGGCCAGCCGGTCGGCCGCTCCCGCGCTGGTGCGCACCAGGTACCCGCCGGCGTCGCCCTTCGGGACGGACGCCGCCAGCAGGCCGCGCAGCGGGCCCTCCTCGACGGCGCCGAGGCCGAACCAGTGCGTGGGGAGCCCCGCCCGGGGCAGCCGGGCCGTCGTCGGGCCGGCGGGCAGGACCACCGTGAGCGTGCCGCCGCCGGGCAGGGCCGGAGTGCCGTCGATCACCGCGGCGGCCCGCACCGGCAGCGTCGCGCCGTCGCCGAAGCGCAGTTCGTGCACGTCCCCGCCGGTGATCTGCGCCGCCAGTGCCTTGCCGAACAGCGCGGGCAGCGGGGCGTCGGCGCCGCCCGCCCCGCCGGCCAGCACGCCGGGGTCGAACCGGCCGCGTCCCACGGCCCCGGAAAGCTCGGCGTACGTCTGCGGGTCGGCCACGATCACCGTGACCTGGGTGCCCTGCTGGGAGGTGCCGAGGACGATGCCCCAGGTGTCGATCCACACCGGGACGGAGGCCCGTACGCCCGGCAGTGCGGTGGCGGCCCGGGCGAACTCCGGCGGCAGGGTGGCCGTCGGCGGCGCGGCCACCTGGGCGTCGCCGCCGACACCGGCCCGTGCGACCTGGTGGCGGGCGGTGTCCACGGACTCCAGGACCGTGGCCCCGAAGCCGCCGGTGGTCACGGCCAGCAGCAGCGCCGTCAACGGCAGGAGGGACGGGTGGTAAGCGCCCCCGCCGCCGCGCGCCGCGCGGGCCAGGCCGACGAAGCCGACCACCCCTCGCCCGCGTCCGGCCGCCCGCGAGAGCGCCCGTACGAGCGGGGGCAGCAGCCGGGCCAGCAGCAGCCCCCCGCACAGGGCCAGCAGCAGCGGGGCGGCCACCAGCAGCGGGTCCGGGCCCGCCCCGGCGGGGGCGACCCCGCGCCGGCTGGTCTGGACGAGGGCCGCGACCGTGGCGGCGAGCACCAGCAGTTCGGCCACCAGCCGGCGGCGCGGGGCCGCCGCACCCGGCCCGGACAGCAGGACGAGGACCCGTACGGGGAAGGCCAGCAGGATCAGCAGGGTGACGGCGCCGGCCGCCACCAGGGCCGGCGCCAGGCGCGGCACCGGCAGCAGCACGACCGCCAGGGCCGTGGCGAGCGCGGCGGCGGGCAGGACGGTGACGGCCCCTTCGGCGAGGAGCCTGCGCAGCACGCCCCACCGCGAGGCGCCCCGGGCGCGCAGCAGCAGCAGTTCGGCCGCCCGGCGGTCCGCGCCGAGCCCCGCCGCCAGGCACAGCACCACCAGGGCCTCCCCGGCCAGTCCGGCCGGGCCGAGCGCGGCGAGCGGTGCGGCGGCCTGCTGGCGGGCCTGCGCCTGGGTGAACAGCCGCGGCAGGTCGGAGGTGATCTGCAGTTCCAGGCGGTCGGTGGTCCGCCGGAGTTCGGTGGCGGTGGGCCCGGCCACGTACGAGGCCACGGCGGCGGACACGGCGGGCAGCCGGTCGGCGCGCAGCGTCCCGGTGTCCAGCGGCAGCCGCCAGAAGTCCTGTACGGAGCCGCCCCAGGAGCCGAACCGCTCCAGCCCGTCGGCCCCGACCACGGCGGTGACCCGCCAGGTGGGCGACAGGCAGGCCGCGGTGGGACAGGGCAGGCCGGTCCAGTAGGGGTCGGCGGGATCGTCGGCGGCGTAGAGCCCGACGATCTCGGCGAGGAAGGGGGTCCCGACGCCGGGGGAGGTGCGCAGCACCGTACCGACCTTGGCGCCCAGGGTGTCGGCCGCGCTCTTGGCGAGGGCGACGGGCAGGGGTGCGCCCTCGGCCGCGCCGCCGGGCCAGTGGCCCTCGACGATGCGGGCGTGGGAGGTCATGCGGGGCAGGTGGAGCAGGTTCAGCAGGGTGGGCGGGGGCGGATCGCCCGGCATCTGCTTCAGCTCGGGGTTGGTCAGCCCCCGCGGGGTCAGCGTGACCGTGCCGTGGACAGGGCCGGTCGCCGCCAGGTCGATGCCGGTGCCCGGGCCGGTGCGGGCGCGCAGTGCCTCCAGTACGGAGTCCAGCGCCTGCGGGGTCCGCTGGCCGGGGACGGGGCGGGCGCTGGCGTACAGGCTGGTCGGGGCGGGCCCCTGCTGGCGCAGGAAGGCGCGCAGGGCGTCGTCGGCGCCCCGGTCCAGGGCCCGCGGCAGGGCGGCCGCCAGCAGCACGGCGACGAAGGCCAGGGCCGCGGCGAGCACCGCCGCCATCGGCATCGCACGCAGCCGCGTCCCCACCCACCCCACCCCGCCGGCCCCCCTCTTGAACCCCGCCCCCGCTCCGGACCCGGCGTTCGTGGCGGGCCCGGAGCCCGCCCCCGGGGCCGGCCGCGACCTGGCGTCCGGGGTCGGCACGGGGCCCGCCCCTGGGGGCGGCTGGGATCCGGCGTCCGGGCCCGGGGTCGGTTCGGGGGTGGGGGGTGGGGTGGTCACATGTCCTCCACGTGCCGCAGCCGGGCGGCCGGGCCTCGGTTGGTGCGGTCGGCCCGGCCGCCGAGCACCGCCGACAGCAGGGGCAGCACCGCGACCGCGGTGGCCAGCAGCAGCGTCTGGCCGCCCGGCAGGTCCACCAGGACCCCCGGCACCGGGCGCCGTGCGGCGGGCGTCAGGACCATCAGCGGCACTACCAGATGGACGATGGCCGCGCCCAGGCCCACGCCGACGGCCGTGCCGAGCCCCACCAGCAGGCAGCCCTCGGCGGCGGCCGTCCCGGCGAGCCGCCGCCGGGAGGCGCCGAGGGCGGTCAGGATCGCGTGCTCCCGGGCCCGTTCGCGCCCCGACGCCGCCGCCGAGGCGGCGAAGCCGATCGCGGCGAGCACCGCGCAGGCCACGGCCAGCGCGGCCAGCGCCGCCTGCGGGCCCGCGCTCAGCGGGTCGCCCAGCAGCGCGGCGGCCACCTCCTCGCGCACCAGCACCTTCGGCGAAGCCGCCCCCGCGCGCAGCTCGGTGGCGGCCCGCTCCGAACCGGGGTCGCCCGGGGCGGCGGCGGGCAGCCACCACTCGTCGGCGGCGGGCAGCTCCTGCGCGCCTTCCGCGCCGAGCAGCCTCCCGGCCGCGCCCAGGTCCACGGCCAGGGCGGTGTCCCCGGCCACCGGCAGCGACCCGACGGCGCCGGTGATCCGTACCCGTACGGTGCTGACGCCGATCCGGACGGGCACCTTGTCGCCCACGGCGGCCCCCACGGAGCTCAGGTACCCGCGCGTGGCGACCCCGAGGAGCTCGGCGGGCGGGCCGCCCGCGCTCAGCGAGAGTTGCAGGGGGGTCCCGGGCGGTCCCCGGTAGCCCAGCCGCAGCAGGTCGGGGCCGGCCGGGCGCAGGGCCGGGGTCAGCAGGCTCTCGGAGACGCCGTCCGCGACGGGGGCGCGGAGCTTCCAGTCGGGTGCGGGGGCCGCCACGGGGACGCCCGGCCCGTCCGCGGCCCCGCTCACCGCGACGCGGCGCAGGGCCAGTTCCCCGCTCACCGGGGCCAGGCCCTCGCCCGGACTGAAGTACGAGGGCGCGGTCCCGTACGACATCAGCAGGCCGACGATGCGCAGCGGCCCGGCGGCGGACCCCACGGGCGCCCCGGTCAGCGGGTCGAGGCGCATCGAGACGGTGCCGTCGCCGCTCTCGGGTAGCACCGAGGCGGGGGTGCGGTAGGTGAGCCCGTACCGGTCGCGCAGCAGCAGGGCGAGGGAGGGCCGGCCGCTCGCCCCGGCGCCGGCCCGCACGGACACGTCGAGGTCGATGCGCCGGGGCGTCCCCGGCAGGGCGATCCCGTCGGCTCCGGCCCGGCCGGCGTCGGCGCCGGCGCCCGTGCCCAGCGGGGCGAACAGTTCGCGCATCGGGCGGCCGTCGCGCAGGTCGGCCCGGAGCGGGAGCCGGTCGGCGGCGTGGGTGTCGAAGGCGAGCAGACGGCCGGGTTTCCCGTCCGGCAGGTCCAGGTCGGTGTGGATCACCGGGAGGATCCGGTCGCCGCCGGGCAGGGCCGCGTACCGGCCCGCCCGGCCCATCGGGGTCAGGTCCCCGCCGGTGATCCGCAGGCCCCCGGCGGTGGCGAAGTCGGCCTGGTCGCGCTGGGAGGCGGACCAGGCGGAGTGCTGACCGAGGGCGAGCACCCCGCTGGACACGGCGAGGACCAGCAGCAGCACGGGCCCGGTGGCCCGCTGCGGACGGCGGGCCAGCTGCCAGCCGACCAGCGCCGGACCGAGCCCGCGCCCCCGGGCGGCGACCCGTCCGCCGAGCCGCGCCGCGAAGGGCAGTATCCGGAGCACCAGCAGGGTGCCCGCGCACAGCGCCAGCGTCGGCGCCGCCACCAGGACGGGGTCCACCCCGAGCGGGCCGCCGGCCCCCGGACCGGCCCCCTCGCCGCCGCTGTACCGGGAGAGCTGGCGGTAGGCGAGGAAGGCGAGCGCGACCAGGGCCAGGTCGGCGCCGGAGCGGGCGAAGCCGGAGACCACGGCCCGGCGGCGTCCGCCGCGCCCCAGGGCCGCGGCCGTGACCCCGCGCAGGACGGCGGGCAGCGCGGTCAGCAGCACGCACAGCAGCGCGCAGAGCGCCGCGACGGGCCACAGCAGCCAGGAGCCGCCCGTGTCGAACGGGACCCGCGCCAGCGGGCCGTACCGGCCCAGCAGCCGCAGCAGCGGCGGGGCGAGCAGCGGGGCGAGCACGGCGGCGGGCACGGCGAGCAGCAGGGACTCGGCCGTGGAGAGCAGGCCGAGCCGCCGCCGGGAGGCCCCGCGCGCGGTCAGCAGGACGCGTTCCGGTTCCTGTCGCTCCCGCAGCAGGGAGGCCACCAGCAGCAGGGCGGCCGAGGCCAGGACGGCGAGCTGGAGCGCGCCGACCAGCAGGGTGGACCGCGAGACCCGCAGGCCCGACTGCAAGTCCGTGATGAAGGAGGGGAGTTCGGTGGTGACCACGAGCCTGGAGGGGTGCGTCGCGGCCAGCTGCGCGGCCCGGCCGCGCACGCCCTCGACCTCGGTGCGCGAGGCGCCCGCGAAGTCCGGGGTCAGCAGCGAGGCCCGGCTGCCCTGCGGCAGACCGCCCACCGTGAAGGCGGAGTCGTCGACGAGCAACGGGCCGTAGGTGGTGAAGCTGCCGACCTGCAACTCCCGCCCGGCGAGCGGGTCGAGGCGCCAGTACGGGGCCTCCGGATCGGCGGCCCGGTAGACGCCGGTGACGAGCACCTCCAGCGCCGGGCCGCCGAGCCGGTCCTCCAGGCGGACCCCGGCGGGCAGCGCCGCCGCGCTCAGCCCGAGCCGGGTCAGGGCCGCCTCGGGCACCGCGACGGCCACCTTGCCCGGGTTCGGGCCGACGGCCTCGGGCCACCGGCCCGCGAGCAGGCGTACGCGGTCCCGGCCGAGGCTGGCGAGCAGGGTGAGGTCGGCCTGCCCGCCGGGGGAGCGGTCGCCCGGCAGCCCGTACGAGCGGCTGCGCGCCACGCTCTCCACGCCGGCCGGCAGCGCGCCGAACACCTGCTCCGCAAAGGTCCGTACGGCCGCGTCGTCCGCGGCGCGGGCGGCGAGCCCGTGCTCACCGCTCAGGACGACGGCCGTGCGCGCCCGGTCGGGTCCGGTCAGGGCGCGGCGCATGCCCGCGTCGCCCACGCCGCGGGTGAACGCCAGCAGGGCGGTCAGCGCGGTGGTGGTGATGAGCACGGTCAGCAGCACAGCGGCCGCGAGGGGCAATCGCCCGCGCAGCCGGCGCATGACGAATCCCAGCATGTGCCTGTTCCTCCCCCATCCGGACCAGAGGCCCCGGATAGCGGACGATGCTGTCAGATTCGATCAGGTATCGGAAGGGACTTGCGATAGGGATGTGACAGATGAGCAGAATCGGACGCGAGGGCAGGAGAACACCGGATGCGCTCTCGCGGCGGCGGCTCTGCCGTCAACCGAGTCGAGGGGGAGCACCATGACGCAGCAGCAGGCCGGCACCACCGGCCCCGGGACCGCGGCCACCGCCCCGCCCATGGTGGTCGTACGGGACCTCCGGCGCAGCTTCGGAACCGGGGAGCGGGCCGTACACGCCCTGCGCGGCGTCTCGTTCGAGGCGCGGCGGGGCGAACTCACCGCGCTCAAGGGACGGTCCGGATCCGGGAAGACCACCCTGATGAACCTGGTCGGCGGACTCGACCTGCCCACCGGCGGCACCGTCGAACTCGACGGCACCGACCTGACCGCGCTGGACGAGAGCGGCCGCCTCGCCCTGCGCCGTGACCGGATCGGCTTCGTGTTCCAGTCGTTCGGTCTGATCCCCATGCTCACCGCCGCCGAGAACGTCGGGGTCCCGATGCGGATGCGCGGGGTGCCCGCGAAGCGGCGCGAGGAACGCGTCCGCACCCTGCTGGCCCTGGTCGGACTGGCCGACCACGCCGGACAGCGCCCCGGGGAGCTGTCCGGCGGTCAGCAGCAGCGCGTCGCGGTGGCCCGCGCGCTGGCCAACGAGCCCGACCTGATCATCGCCGACGAACCCACCGGCCAGCTGGACTCCGAGACCGGCCGCTCGATCATGCGGCTGCTGCGCGCGGTGGTGCGCAGCGAGGGGGTCACCGCCCTGGTGGCCACCCACGATCCGGAACTGATGGAACTCGCCGACCGGGTCGTGGAGTTGCGCGACGGCCGGATCGCCCCGGCGGCCGGCTGAGCGGCGCCGGGCGGGGCGGATGGTGCGGCCGGGGCGAATGGTGCGGCCGGGGTGGCGGGGGGAGCCGCCGGGCCAGGAGGACGGCCAGCAGCAGCGGGACCAGGGTGAGCGCCGTGAACGTCACGCCTCCACCCGCTTCCATCCGGACCGCGGCGGCCGCACGCGCGAGGCGAGGCGGAGCAGCAGGCGCAGGGCCGGCGAGGTGGCGGCCGTCTCCCAGGAGCGTCCGGCGCGGGCCCATGCGTCGAGCACGTCGAGGAGGGACGAGTCGCAGAAGGTGACGAGGGCCGCGTCGAGGAGGAGGCGGCGGGCGCCGCGGGCGGCGGCTTCGTCGAGGAGGCCGCGCAGGGGGCGGCAGGTGTGGAGGTCGAACTCCCCGGCCAGGCTGACGGCGAGGACGCCGTCGCGGAGCGTGGACCGTATGCGGGGCACCGGGTCGGGCGGGGCGGGGGCCGGTGAGGTCGGTGCGGTGAGGGCGTCGGGATGCGCGGCCGCGGGCAGTAGCGGGGCGTTTATCGCCTTTATGGGAGCCTTCATGCCCCCTCCAACGGTCCCGGAGGCGGACGGGAACGGGCGCGGCACCGCAGGTCACCCGCGCGGGGCTGCCCGCTGACCCGTTCCGGCGATCTTCCTCACCCGCCCGGGCCCCCGGTGCGTTCCCGGGTGTCGGGCCGCCGCCGATGCCCGAGAGTGGGTGCGTGGACGCGGACGGAACTCCGGACGAGGTCGTCGACGCGCTGTACGCGGACCCCCCGGACGGGTTCACGGCCGCGCGCGACGCCGCGGTGGCGCGCGCGAAGGCGGACGGCGACACGGCGACGGCCAAGCGCGTCGCGGGGCTGCGGCGGCCCACGCTGGCGGCCTGGGTCTCGAACACCCTGGTCCGGGCCCAGCCCGAAGAGGTCGAGCTGTTCCTCCAGCTCGGCCAGGCACTGCGCGAGGCCCACCGGTCGCTCGACGGCGAGCAGCTGCGGGAGCTCTCGCACCAGCAGCACGTCGTGGTCGGGGCCCTGGCCCGGGAGGCTCAGCGGCTGGCCGGGGAGGCGGGCACGGCGGTGTCGGAACCGGTGGTGCGGGAGGTGGAGCGCATCCTCTACACCGCCCTCGCCGACCCGGACGCGGCCACCGCGTGGGCCTCCGCCCGGCTCACCCGGGCCCCCGCCGAGGCCGCGTCCTTCCCGCAGGCCGACCCGTCCGCCGTCCGGGACCACCGCCCGCCGCCCGGACCGGCCGGGGCAGGCGCGGTGGAGGACACGGACGCGGCCACGGGCTCCCGGAGCGCCCACGCCCGTAGCGAGGCGGCGCGCGAGGCGGCGCGCGAGGCAGGCCGGGAGGCGGCCGCGCGGGAGGCGGAAGCGGAAGCGGCCGACGGGGCCCGGCGACGGGCGGTGGACCGGGCGGCCGAGGCCGACGCCGAACTCACCCGCCTGGAGGCGGCCGCCGAACGGGCCCGCGCCGAGCGGGACCTCGCCCACGCGGCGGTGAACGAGGCCGAGACCCGCCTGCGCGAGGCCACCCGTACGGCCCGGGAAGCCCGCCGCGCCGCCACCGGGGCCGAGCACCCCTAAACCGTCTCCCGGAGGGCGGCCGCCAGGGCGGCGGCGGGGGAGCCGGCGGGGGTGTGGGGGGCGGTGGCCACGCCGATGTGCCGGGCGGGACCGGGGGCCGCGAGGGGGACCACCGCCGACCCGGCCGCCGCGGCCAGGGCGATGCGCGGGATCAGCGCGACCCCGACGCCCGCCCCGACCAGGGTCTGCGCGAAGAAGTAGTCGGTGGTCGAGGCGGCGGTCCGCAGCTCGAACCCGGCCCGGTCCGCGTACCGCCGCAGGAAGGCCTCCGTTTTGAGGCAGCCCAGCACCCAGCGGTCCGCCGCCAGTTCCGCCGGCTCCAGCACCTGCCGCCCGGCAAGCCGGTGCCCCGGCGGCAGGACCGCGTACAGGGGGTCCTCTATCAGCGGCAGCCAGTCCGGGCCCGTGCGCCCCGCCGCGCCGGACGGCAGCGGTCCGTCGAAGTGGTAGGCCAGCGCGAGGTCAGCCGCGCCGCCGCGCACCATCGGCAGCGACACCTCGGGCTCGGCCTCCACGACCGTCAGCTCCACCTCCGGCCGCGCGGCCACGAACGCGCCGAGCGCGCGCGGCAGCAGGTGCCTGCCGCCGCTGGTGAAGGTGGCGACCGTCAGCCGGGGCCGGCCGGCCGCCAGCCGGTCGACCCGGGCGCGGACCAGGTCGATCTCGGCGGTGATCGTGTCCGCGGCCTCCACCAGCAGCCGCCCGGCCCCGGTGAGGGTGACCCCGCGCGTGCTGCGTTCGGCCACGGGGTGGCCGAGGCTCCGCTCCAGGACGGCGATGTGCTGGGAGACGGCCGAGGGGGTCAGCCGCAGGGCGGCCGCCGCGCGGTTGAAGCTGCCGTGTTCGGCCACGGCCCGCAGGATGCGCAGCCGGTGCACGTCGATCAATAGTTTTCCTTCATACGTGTTCAGTATCCGATCGGTTCTGCTGGTGATCCTAGGGCGGCAGGATCGACGGCATGAGCGAATTCCTGGTCATCGGCGGGAGCCGGTACTTCGGCAGGCACCTGGTCACCCTGCTGCGCGACGCGGGCCACGCGGTCACCGTCCTCAACCGCGGCTCCTCGGCGCCGCCGCCCGGCGTGGCCCACCTGGCCGCCGACCGCGACGACGAACCCGCCCTGCGCGCAGCCCTCGGCGCCCGGAGCTTCGACGCCGTCATCGACCAGGTCTGCTACACCCCGCACCAAGCCGCCGTCGCCCGCCGGGTCTTCGCCGGGGGCCGGGCCGGACGGTACGTGATGACCTCCACCATGGAGGTGTACGACCCCGCCACCTTCGCCGGCCCGCGGGCCCAGGCCCCGGCCGGCGGGATGACCGAGAGCTCGCTGGACCCGCTGCGCGGCCTTCCGCGCGCGGCCGGGGCCGCCGCCGCCCGTTACGCCGGGGACAAGCGGCGGGCGGAGGCGGTGTTCCTGCGCGAGCCCGCCTTCCCGTACGTGAGCGTCCGCTCCGGGCACGTCCTCGGGGGCGGCGCCCAGGACTTCACCGGCCGCCTCGCGCACTACGTGGAGCGGATCGGCGCCGGCCTTCCGGTCGACGTGCACGAGGCTCCGTACGCCACCTCCTTCATCCACCACCTGGAGATCGCGCGGTTCCTCGCCTGGGCCGCCGAGGGGACCTTCACCGGGCCGGTCAACGCCGCCTCCCACGGCCCGCTCACCGTGACCGGCCTCACCGGGGCGGTCGGCGAGCGGCTCGGACGCGGGCCGCGCCACCGGATCGTGGCGGACGGGGGCCAGGCCTCGCCGTTCTCCTTCGACCGGGCCTACGCCCTCGACAACGGCCGCGCCACCCGCCTCGGTTTCCCCTTCGGCCACACCGACGACTGGCTGCCGGGGGCGATCGACGAGACCGCGCCGCCCCGCTGACGAAGCCACCACCCCGGCCCCCGCCTCAGCCCCCACCCCGGCCCCCGTCTCAGCGCTCGCCGCCCCCCGGATGGCGCTCCAGGGGAGCGGCTACCGCCGAGTTGCTCACACTGAAGGTGACGCTGCCGGCCCGGTAGCGGTCGTCGGACCACTCGATCGGGCGGCCCGTGCGCGTCGCGGAGACATGGCGTTGGCGCAAAACCGGGCTGCCCCGCCGTATCTCCAGCAGCCGGGCGTCCTCGCTGCCCGCGGCGAGCGCGTCGATCAGGTGCTCCCCGTAGTGCGCCACGATCCCGGAGTCCGCGGCCAGGCTGTCCATCACGGAGCGGCAGTCCTCGGGCAGTGCCTCCACGGCCGCCGCGACCCAGTCGGCGTAGGCGGTGCGCTCCACCATCGTCGGCTCCCCGTCGAGCAGCCGCAGCCGCAGCACGGCGAGCACCTCCGTGCCCGGCGGCAGTGCGAGCCGCTCGGCCTCCTCGGCGGTGGCGGGCCGCCGGGTGCGCGTCAGGAACCGGCTGCGCACCTCGTGGCCCACCCCGTCGGCCCACTGCGCGAAACTGTTCAACTCGCCGAAGCTGTGGCGGCGTTCGTGGCGCAGGACGATCCTGCGCGCACCCTGGCTGGAACCGATCAGCCCCTCGGCGGCGAGCGTGGCGACGGCTTGGCGCACCGTGCCGCGCGAGGCCGACCAGCGGGCGGCGAGATCGCTCTCGGAAGGCAGCCGACCGCCCACGGGGTAGGCGCCGGACAGGATCGCCCGGCGCAGTTCCTCCGCGATCTCCAGATACCGCACCGTTCCCATGCCGTTCCCCCTCGCTGCGACGTACCGCGGCCGGCCTCCGGGAGCCCGAAGGTCTTGATCATCATCGAGGATCGCCCGGACCCGTTCTGTCACGACGCCTTTCGGTCATTCTCTTGTCTTCCTCTTCTCTTCCTTGAGCCGTGCTCCCGGGTCCAGCCGCCGTTCACCGTCCGTACAGCCGGCCCGGGCGAACTGGAGCCAACTTGTTCAGACAAGTGAATCTGACAAGCGCAGCCCCCTTCGTCTCCGGGAGAGACCGTGCTCAGTTCCTCCGCCCGCCGCGGCGCGGCCGTACTGCTCGGCGCCGCCGTCCTGACCACGCTCAGCGCGTGCGGCGCAGCGCCCGACCCGAAGCCCGGCGCCACCGCCCCGGGCGACGCCAAGGGCAACGCCCAGCCGGGCACCGCGGCCTCGGCGGCCGACCTCGGAGGCATGGCGGCCCTCGTCGCCGCCGCCGAGAAGGAGGGCCAGCTCAACGTCATCGCGCTGCCGCCGGACTGGGCGAACTACGGCCAGATGATGAAGGCCTTCCAGGCGAAGTACCCCAAGGTCAAGATCAGCAGCGAGAACCCGGACGCCGCCAGCGCCGACGAGATCGCCGCCGTCAAGTCCCGCAAGGGCCAAAAGCGCGCCCCCGACGTCCTGGACCTCGGCATCGCCTTCGCCCGCAGCGGCGCCGGCGAGAACCTCTTCGCCTCCTACAAGGTCGCCGCCTGGGACAAGATCCCGGCCGGCCAGAAGGACGCCGACGCCCGCTGGTACAACGACTACGGCGGTTACGTCTCCATCGGCTGCGACGCCGCGCGCGTCCCCAACTGCCCGCAGAGCTTCGCCGATCTCCTCAAGCCCGAGTACAAGGGCAAGGTCGCCCTCAACGGCAACCCGACCAAGTCCGGCTCGGCCTTCGGCGGCGTCTACGCGGCCGCCCTCGCCAACAAGGGCTCCTTCGCCGACATCCAGCCCGGCATCGACTTCTTCGGCCAGCTGAAGAAGAGCGGCAACTTCATCCCCGTCGAGTCCACCCCGGCCACCGTCGAAAAGGGCGAGACCCCCATCTCGATCGACTGGGACTACCTGAACGCCGGCTACGCCGAGCAGTTCAAGGGCAAGGGCGTCGACTGGAAGGTCTCCGTCCCCTCCGACGGCGTCTACGCCCAGTACTACTCCCAGGCCATCAACAAGGACGCCCCCAACCCGGCGGCCGCCCGCCTGTGGATGGAGTTCCTCTACAGCGCCGAGGGCCAGAACATCTGGCTCCAGGGCCACGCCCGCCCCGTACTGCTCCCCGTGATGGCCGCCGACGGCACCGCCGACAAGGACGCCGTCACCAAGCTCCCGCAGGTCCAGGGCACCCCGGCCGTCCCGGCCTCCGCCGAGCTCGACAAGGCCAAGGCCACCCTCGCCGAGAAGTGGGACAAGGCCCTCAGCTGATGTCCGCACCCATCACCCCCCAGCAGGGGACCGCCGGCGGCACCACCCCGCGCCGCCGGCGGCGCGGCCCGCGCACCTGGCTCGCCGCCCTCCCGCTCCTCGTCTTCACCGGGCTCTGCTTCGGCGTCCCGCTCGGCGCCATCGCCTTCGGCGCGGTCACCCGCACCGACCCGGCCACCGGCGCCACCAGCCTCACCGGAGAGCACCTCGCGCGCTCCCTCCAGGGCCCCTACCTCGACTCGCTGGCCGGCAGCGTCCAGCTCGCCGCCCTGACCGCACTCCTCGGCGGAGTCCTCGGCGTGCTGATCGCCCAGGCCCTGGTCAGCTCCCGCTCCACCGCCCTGCGCTCCGCGGCGCTGACCGCCTCCGGCGTCCTCGCCAACTTCGGCGGGGTACCGCTCGCGTTCGCGTTCATCGCCACCGCGGGCATCTCCGGGGTCGTCACCCAGCTCGCGAACCTCACGGACCTGGGCTGGGACCTGTACTCCTTCACCGGCCTCACCGTGGTCTACCTGTACTTCCTGATCCCCCTGATGGTCCTGGTGATCGTCCCCGCGCTGGACGGACTGCGCCCGCAGTGGCGGGAGGCCGCCCAGAACAACGGGGCCACCGGAGCGCAGTTCTGGCGACACGTCGGCCTGCCGGTGCTCGCGCCCTCCCTGCTCGGCGGGTTCGTCCTCCTCTTCGGTACGGCCTTCGCCGCGCACGCCACGGCCGCGGCCCTCGTCGGCGGCTCCGTACCGCTGGTCACGCTGAAGATCGCGGACGCCCTCTCCGGCAACGTCCTCACCGGCCAGGAGAACGTGGCGCTCGCCCTCGGCCTCGACATGATCCTGATCGCCGGCCTGGTCATGGCGGTCTACCTGCCCCTCCAGCGACGGAGCGCCCGATGGCTGCGATGACCCCGACCGCCCCCCGGGCGGACAGCACCGAAGCGAGCGCACCGGCCGCCCCGGCACCGGCCGCACCGGCCGCCCCCGCGCGGGGCCGCCGCCCCCGGCCCCGGGTCTGGCGCGGAGCCGTCCTCGCCCTCGCGGGCGCGTACTTCCTGCTCCCGCTTCTCGCCTCCTTCGTCTTCACCGTGCACGTGCCCGGCCAGGGCCTCACCTTCGAGGCGTACACCGAGCTGCTCGGCGCCGAGGGCTTCACCCGGAGCCTGCTGCTCTCCCTCGGCCTCGCCGCCGCCACCATCGCGCTGTCCCTGCTGCTGGCCGTGCCCGCGCTGGTCGCCGTACGGATCGGCTCGCCGAGGCTGCGGCCCGTCGTGGAGGTGATGTGCATGCTGCCGCTGGTCGTACCGCCCATCGCCCTGGTCACCGGCATCACCACCGTGCTGCGCTGGGGGCCCGACCACCTCTCGCGGACCCCGCTCTACCAGACCTTCATCGCCGTCCAGGACGAGGACTTCCCCCTCGTCCTGGTCCTCGCGTACACGGTGCTGGCGCTGCCCTTCGTCTACCGCTCGCTCGACGCGGGCCTGCGCGCCGTCGACGTCCCCACCCTCGTGGAAGCCGCCCGCAGCTGCGGCGCGAGCTGGCCCCACGTGGTCCTGCGCGTCCTGCTGCCCAACCTGCGGGCCTCGCTCGCCGGAGCGGCCTTCCTCACCCTGGCCCTGGTGCTTGGCGAGTTCACCATCGCCTCGCTGCTGGGCTTCCAGCCCTTCGCCGTGTGGATCGTCTCCATCTCCGGCGCCCAGGCCCGGATGTCGGTGGCCGTCTCCATCCTCAGCCTCCTCATCACCTGGCTGCTGCTGCTCGTCCTCTCGCGGGCCGGAACCGCCCCCGCCACGGTCTCCTCCGCCCCCGCCACCTCCCGCAAGGAGTCCTGACCCACATGTCCACGACCCTCCTCGCGCCGCGGAAGCCGGCCGACCCCGCCGCCCCCGCGGGCGCGCGCGTCGAATTCCGGTCCCTGCGCCGGGCGTTCGGCTCCACCATCGCCCTCGACGGTCTCGACCTGAGCGTCGAGCCCGGCGAACTCCTCGCCCTGCTCGGCCCCTCGGGCTGCGGCAAGACCACCGCCCTGCGCGTCCTCGCCGGCTTCGAGACGCCCGACTCCGGCGAGGTCCTGGTCGACGGCGAGGACATCACCCGGGTGCCGGCCAACCGCCGCGACGCCGGGATGGTCTTCCAGTCGTACAGCCTCTTCCCGAACCTCAGCGCCCGCGACAACGTCGCCTTCGGCCTGCGCGTGCGCAAGGTCCCCGCTGCCCGGCGCCGGGAGCGCGCCGCGGAACTCCTCGACCTGGTGGGCCTGCCCGACCACGGTGAGCGCTACCCGCACCAGATGTCCGGCGGCCAGCAGCAGCGCGTCGCGCTCGCCCGCGCCCTGGCCCTGCGCCCGCGCGTGCTCCTGCTCGACGAACCGCTCTCCGCGCTGGACGCCAAGGTACGGGCCAACCTGCGCGAGGAGATCCGGCGCCTCCAGCTCGACCTCGGCATCACCACCGTGTTCGTCACCCACGACCAGGAGGAGGCCCTGTCCATGGCCGACCGGGTCGCCGTGCTGAACGCCGGGAAGCTGGAGCAGTGCGCCGCCCCCGCCGAACTCTACGAACGCCCCGCGACGCCCTTCGTCGCCGAGTTCGTCGGCACCATGAACCGGCTCCCCGGACGCCTCACGGACTCCGGCCTCGTGGAGGTCTCCGGCACCCGGCTGCCCGTCGACGGCCCCGTCCCGGCCACCCCGGACGTGGAGGTGCTGGTCCGCCCCGAGAACCTCACGGTCACCGCCGATCCCGAGGGCAACGCCACCGTCACGGCCGCCTCCTTCTTCGGCGCCGTCACCCGCCTCCACCTCGACCTCGCCGACGGCACCCGCGTCAAGGCCGACCTGCCCTCGCGCGACGCCGCCGGCCTGGCCCCGGGCGCGCGGGCCGCCGTGGGACCGGCCGAGCGGCCCGTGCTCGTCGTGGCGAGGACCGCGTGAACGCACTCGCCGCCGTGCTCTTCGACATGGACGGCACCCTCGTCGACACCGAGGTGCTGTGGTGGGAGACCACCGCGCGGACCGCCGAGCGGCTCGGACACCGCCTGGGGCCGGCCGACGCCCCCGAGGTCGTCGGCCGCGCCGTCCCCGACACCGCCGCCCACCTCGTACGGGTGGCCGGACGCGGGGAGGCCGGGGAGGTCGCCGCCGAGCTGACGGAGGGCTTCTTCCGCCGGGTCGCGGCCGGGGCGCCCGTACGCCCCGGGGTCCAGCGGTTGCTCACCGCCCTGGAAGCCGAGGGCATCCCCTTCGCGCTGGTCAGCGCCTCACCGCGGGTGGTCGTCGACCAGGTGGTCGGGGGCGCTCTGGCGCACGTCCCCTTCGCCTTCACCGTCTCCGCCGACGACACGGTACGGACCAAGCCGCATCCCGACCCCTACCGGGCGGCCGCCGCGCGCCTGGGCCGCCCGCCGGCGCGGTGCGTCGCCGTGGAGGACTCCCCGGACGGCGCCGCCTCCGCCGAGGCCGCCGGCTGCCCCGTCCTGGTGGTGCCCTCGCTGCTGGAGGTGCCCGCCTCGGCGGCCCGCACCTTCGCGCGGTCCCTGGAGGACGTCACCCCGGAGGTCCTGCGCGGCTGCGTCACCGGCGCCGGTCCCGGGGCCGGCGCTCAGGCGGACAGGACGAGCAGCTCCAGGATGCCCTCCGCGTAGGCCCCGCAGACGGACCCCGGGCCGGTCTCCAGCACGCCGACCAGCAGCGGCAGGCCGGTCCGGACGTGCGCGGCGACCTGCCCGTAGAGGCCCGCCCCGTGGGTGTCCCCGTCGTCCTCGGCGCTCAGCAGGGACAGCAGCGTCCACAGCAGCGCCTCGCGGCCCGACTGCCGGGGCGGCCCGGCGGCCCAGACCGCCATCAGCACCGCGCAGGCGGCCGGTGCCGGGGGCCACAGCCGGGTCCCGGTGAACACGTGCCCCTGCAGGGCGTGGAACGCCGCCGGATGCCCCTCCGCCGCGTCCCACAACGTGTCCTCCAGGTGCGCCGCCGGACGGCCGCAACCGCAGGTGACGGCCGCCCAGTCGTGCCGCGCCAGCTCGGCCCGCACGCCGTCCGGCACCAGCGGGCTGCTGCGCGGCATGTCCTTCCCTCTCATGTGGCTCCTTTCATGCGGCCCCAGTATGGGAGGCGGGCGGGGACCGGGTCGAACGGGGCGCCCGCCGCCCCGGCCGCCGTGGCAGGCTGGACCCCGTGAACGAGGCACCGCAGGCAGCAGCACCCGCACCCGCCCCCCGGGAACCGCGCCCGCCGCAGGAGGCTCCCGCACCCCGCCGGGCCCCCGGCCGGACGCCGCTCTACCTGAAGCTCGCCGAGGAGCTGCGCGCGGCCATCACCGCAGGGGAGTACGGATCGGGCGCCCGGCTGCCCGCCGAGGACGAACTCGCCCGCCGCCACGCCGTCTCCCGGGGCACCGTCCGCCAGGCCCTGGCGGCGCTGCGCACCGATGGGCTGATCACCTCCCGCCGGGGCACCCGCCGGGTGGTGCTCGGCGGCCCGGCGGAGGAGAACGCGGCCTGCGAACTGCGCAGCTTCACCCGCTGGGCGCGTTCCCTGGGGGAGGAGCCGGGCGGGCGGACCGTCGCGGTGGACCGGGGCGCGGCGGACGCCGAGGAGGCGGAGCAGCTGCGGATCCCCGCCGGGGCGGCCGTGTACCGGGTGCGGCGGCTGCGGACCCTGTCCGGTGCGCCGGTGATGGTGGAGCGCACCACGTACCCGGAGGCGGTCGGCGTCCTGGTGGCGGCGATGCCGGCGGACACCGTCTCGTACTCGGAACGGCTGGCCCGGCACGGCGTGCTGTTCACCGACGCCCACCACACCATCGACATCGCGCCCGCTGACGCGGAGGACGCGCGGCTGCTGGGCTGCCGGGTGGGCGAGGCGCTGCTGCGCGAGCGCCGGCGCGCCACCGACCCGGCGGGCACGCCGGTGGAGTGGTCGCAGGACCGCTACCTGCCGGGGACGGTGGCCTTCACGGCGCACTCGACGGCGGCCAGCGCGCTGGGCCGCCGACTGCGGCCCTGACGGGCGCGGCCGCGCGGGCGGCGCGGGCCGCGCCGCCCGGCGCGCGCGTCCGCCGGACCGGTGGGCTCAGCCGTGTGCACGGAGCAGCCGTTCCAGCAGCGGCCGGAAGTGCGCGAAGTCCGGGGGGTCCATCAGCGGGTCCTTGGCCCGCTCGTCCCAGCGCCGCACGGCAACCGCGTCGGCCGCTCCCGGCAGGGCCTCGAAGGCCCGTACCTGCTCCGGGTCCATCGGCCCGCCCTGGACGCGCAGGGTGTGCACCGAGGCCTCCGAGAGGAGGCCGAAGTAGCCCGGCTCGGCCGTGCACAGGTACCGCTTGGCGGCGACGTGCAGCCGTACCGGTTCGGTCACCTCCGGGCCGAACCAGCGGGCCAGCCAGTCGGCGCCGGTGTGGCTGTGCCGGTTGTCCAGGCCGTCCTCCATCAGGTCGCGGCCGGTGACCGTCCCGTGGAAGTGGCCGATGTCGTGCAGCAGCGCGGCGGCCACCAGGTGGTCGGGGGCCCCGGCCGCCTCAGCGAGGGCGCCCGCCTGGAGCATGTGCTCGGCCTGGGTCACCTCCTCGCCGAAGTACTCGGCGCTGCCCTCGCCCTCGAAGAGTCCGGCGAGCAGGTCGAGGGGGCCGGGTCCGCCGGTCGCGGCGCTCACGCGGCGGCCCCGTCGCGGCGCAGGACGGCCAGGGCGGAGCCCAGCCCGTCGAGATCGGCGTACGCCCCCTGGAGGTGGCGGGCGCCGGTCTCGGCGAAGGCCGTACGGGCGTGCAGCAGACGGGTGTTGTCGAAGATCAGGCAGTCTCCGGGGGCGAGCCGGAAGTCGAGGCGCAGCTCCGGGCGCAGCAGCAGCTCGCCGAAGCGGCGGTAGGCGGCGTAGAACTCCGCCAGGACCGGGGCGCTCTCGTGGAGGGTCCCGATGGAGCGGTTGTTGAAGCGGATCTCGCGGATCCGGCCGAGCGGGTCGACGTCGATCAGGGGCCGCTGGGCGCGCAGTTCGGTACGGGTGTCGGTGAAGGTGAACTCCACCGGCACGCGGGCCAGCACGTCGAAGGCCCGCGGGTCCTCGCGGCGCAGCAGCGCGGCCGCGTGGAAGCCGTCCACCAGCCCGGAGTCCCCGCCCCGCGCCTCGTTGCGCAGGCAGTGCAGCAGCTGCACGGTGGGGACGGGGTCCCGGTACGGGTTGTCGGTGTGCGGGGTGATGAGGGCGCTGGTGAAGGCCAGGTTGTTCGGGTCGGGCTCGACCCGGACCTCGAAGAGCTCCCCGTAGTTCGTCCGGCGCACGAAGCCGAAGGTCGCCGCCACGTCGAGCACCATCCGGTCCCGGCGCGGCACGTCCCGCAGCAGGACGAAGCCGAGGCGCCGCACGCTCTCCAGCGCCCGGATCCGTACCGAGCGGTCGCCGATGTAGGCCTCCCACGAGGCGCCGGGCAGCCGTCCCGCGAGGTCGGCGGCGGCCCACAGCTCCTTGTCGGCCTCGGTGCGGCCGTCGCCGCCGGTACCGCGCGGGCCCCCGGGGGCGTGGGCGTCGAGCCAGTCGGCCGGGTAGAACGAGCGGTGCCCGTCCGGCTCCCACACCACCTCCCATCCCGCGCCGTCCGGGCCGGCCGCCCCGCTCACCTCGCGTACGGAGCCGACGGAGAGGCCGGCGGGCAGGTCGGTGATCTGGAACAGCTTCTGTCCGTTGCGCGGATCGCGGCAGGCGCCGCAGGGGCAGTTGTCGCGCAGCCAGGGCGCGGGCGAGTCGGTGATCGCGGTCGAGGACATCGGGACTCCCGTCGGGGTCGGGGCAGGGGGGGCGGCCGGCCGGTGAAGTTGTATGTACAACTTTGCTTCCGGTCGGCATGCTGGCAGTCCCGGATGGCCACGAGGTGGCAGGCAGATGGCCGGAAACCATCGGTGCCCCCGGCCGTCCGACGGGCGCGCCGGAAGCGGTCAGGAATGAAGAAGCGTGCCCACGGGGGCGCGACTAGCGTGACGGAGGACGACACACGACCTCAGGAGCGACCATGAACGGCTCTTCCACCCAGGGCATCAAGACCGTCCTGCACCCCGTCTCCGACCTGGCCAAGGCCACGGAGGTGTACGCCGCCCTGCTCGGCGTGCGGCCGACGACCGAGAGCCCCTACTACGTCGGCTTCGAGGCGGCGGGCCAGCAGATCGGCCTGGTGCCCGCCGGCGGTCCGCAGAGCCCGGCCTCGCCCGTGGCGTACTGGCACGTCCCGGACATCGAGGCGAAGATCGCCGAGGTGACCGCCGCGGGGGCCACCGTGCTCCAGCCCGCCCAGGACGTCGGCGGCGGCCGGCTGACCGCCACCGTGACCGACCCCGACGGGAACGTCCTCGGGCTGATCCAGGACCGCTGAGCCCGGGGCGGCCGCGGCCGTCGCCGCGGCCGCCCCCGACGCCGTAGAACCGCACGACGCACGACGCACGACGCACGACGCACGACGACCGGCGGCGCCCCAGGCCGGCCCCGTCCGACAGATGGAGACACCATGAGCAAGGCCCCGAGGACGGACACGGCCACGGCCACGGACACCCCCACGGACGCGGCCACGGACGCGGACGCCCCGGCGCGGCACGCCGCCGACCGCCACGCGCTGATCCGCGTCCACGGCGCGCGCGTGAACAACCTCAAGGACGTCAGCATCGAGATCCCCAAGCGCCGCCTGACCGTGTTCACCGGAGTCTCCGGCTCGGGCAAGAGCTCCCTGGTGTTCGACACGATCGCCGCCGAGTCGCAGCGGCTGATCAACGAGACGTACAGCGCCTTCGTCCAGGGCTTCATGCCGACGCTGGCCCGCCCCGAGGTCGACGTGCTCGAAGGGCTGACGACCGCGATCGTCGTCGACCAGCAGCGGATGGGCGGCGATCCCCGCTCCACGGTCGGCACCGCCACCGACGCCAACGCGATGCTGCGCATCCTCTTCAGCCGGCTCGGGCAGCCGCACATCGGCCCGCCCGGCGCCTACGCCTTCAACGTCCCCTCCGTCCGGGCGAGCGGGGCGATCACCGTCGAACGCGGGACGAAGAAGACGGTCAAGGCCACCTTCCACCGCACCGGCGGCATGTGTCCGCGCTGCGAGGGCCGGGGCTCCGTCTCCGACATCGACCTCACCCAGCTCTACGACGACTCCAAGTCGATCGCCGAGGGCGCCTTCACGATCCCCGGCTGGAAGTCCGACAGCTTCTGGACGGTACGGGTCTACGCCGAATCGGGGCTCCTGGACCCCCACAAGCCGATCCGGGACTTCACCGAAAAGGAGATGCGGGACTTCCTCCACCGCGAGCCGACCAAGGTGAAGGTCGAGGGCGTGAACCTCACCTACGAGGGACTCATCCCCAAGATCCAGAAGTCCTTCCTGTCCAAGGACAAGGAGGCGCTGCAACCGCACGTCCGGGCGTTCGTGGAGCGGGCGGTCACCTTCACCACCTGCCCCGAGTGCGAGGGCACCCGCCTCACCGAGGGGGCGCGGTCCTCGCGGATCGGCGCGCTCAGCATCGCCGACGCCTGCGCCCTGCAGATCAGCGACCTGGCCGCCTGGGTCGCGGACCTCGACGAGCCCTCGGTCGCGCCGCTGCTCAGGACGCTGCGGCACACCCTCGACTCGTTCGTGGAGATCGGCCTGGGCTACCTCTCCCTCGACCGGTCCTCGGGGACCCTGTCGGGCGGCGAGGCGCAGCGCGTCAAGATGATCCGCCACCTCGGATCCTCGCTCACCGACACCACGTACGTCTTCGACGAGCCCACCACCGGCCTGCACCCCCACGACATCCAGCGGATGAACGGCCTGCTGCTGCGGCTGCGGGACAAGGGCAACACGGTGCTGGTCGTGGAGCACAAGCCGGAGACGATCGCCATCGCCGACCACGTCGTCGACCTCGGCCCGGGCGCGGGCACGGCGGGCGGCACGGTCTGCTTCGAGGGCACCGTCGAGGGGCTGCGGGCCGGCGGGACCATCACCGGCCGCCACTTCGACGACCGGGCCCGGGTCAAGGAGACGGTGCGCGAGGCGACCGGCGCGCTGGAGATCCGCGGCGCGAGCCGGCACAACCTGCGCGACGTGGACGTGGACGTCCCGCTCGGGGTGCTGACCGTCGTCACGGGCGTCGCCGGCTCCGGCAAGAGCTCGCTCGTGCACGGCTCGATCCCGGCGGGCGCGGAGGTGGTCTTCGTGGACCAGAGCCCGATCCGCGGCTCGCGCCGCAGCAACCCGGCCACGTACACCGGACTGCTCGACCCGGTCCGCAAGGCCTTCGCCAAGGCGAACGGCGTCAAGCCGGCCCTGTTCAGCGCCAATTCCGAGGGCGCGTGCCCGGCCTGCAACGGCGCCGGTGTCATCTACACCGACCTGGCGATGATGGCCGGGGTCGCCTCCACCTGCGAGGACTGCGGGGGGAAGCGGTTCGACGCGTCGGTGCTCGACTACCACCTCGGCGGCCGTGACATCAGCGAGGTGCTCGCCATGCCGGTCACCGAAGCGCAGGAGTTCTTCGGCGCGGGCGAGGCGCACACCCCGGCCGCCCACCGGATCCTGGGCCGCCTCGCCGACGTCGGGCTGGGCTACCTGACCCTCGGACAGCCGCTCACCACGCTGTCGGGCGGCGAGCGGCAGCGGCTCAAGCTGGCGACGCACATGGCGGAGAAGGGCGGGATCTACGTCCTGGACGAGCCGACCACCGGCCTCCACCTCGCCGATGTCGAGCAGTTGCTCGGGCTGCTCGACCGGCTCGTCGACTCCGGCAAGTCCGTCATCGTCGTCGAGCACCACCAGGCGGTCATGGCGCACGCGGACTGGATCATCGACCTCGGCCCGGGCGCGGGCCACGACGGAGGCCGGATCGTCTTCGAGGGCACGCCCGCCGACCTCGTCGCCGCCCGCTCCACCCTCACCGGAGAGCACCTCGCGGCCTACGTGGCCCCCTGAGCCGGAGCCGGGCCCTGGCCCCGGGGCCGGTCAGCCGGCGGGCAGGATCACCGTCACTCCGGGCTCCGGCGCCGAGCCCATCGCGGCGAGGGCGGCCGGGGCGGCGGCCAACGGGAGGGTACGGGTGACCAGCAGGTCCGCCCGCAGGGCTCCCGAGCGGACCAGTTCCAGCATCGGCGGGTAGGCGTGGGCGGCCATGCCGTGGCTGCCGAGCACCTCCAGCTCCCAGCCGATGACCCGGTCCATCGGGAGCGGCGCCGGGCCGGACTCCGCCGGGAGCAGCCCGACCTGGACGTGCCGCCCGCGCCGGCGCAGTCCCGCCACCGACGCGGCGGCCGTCGCGGGGGAGCCCAGGGCGTCCAGCGAGAGGTGGGCGCCGCCGCCGGTGAGGTCCCGGACCGCCCCGGCGGTGCCCCCGGGCCCGGTGCCGCGGGGGTCCACGGCGTGCGCGGCCCCGAAGGCGCGGGCCAGCTCCCGCGCGGCCGGGGCGGTGTCGACGGCGACCACCCGGGCGCCCGCGGCGACCGCGATCATCACCGCGGACAGGCCGACCCCGCCGCAGCCGTGGACGGCGACCCACTCGCCCGCCGCGACCCGGCCCCGCACGACCACCGCCCGGAAGGCCGTCGCGAACCGGCAGCCCAGGGCGGCGGCGGTGGCGTACGAGAGCTCCTCGGGCAGGGCCACCAGGTTCACGTCGGCGTGCTCCAGGGCCACGTACTCGGCGAAGGAGCCCCAGTGCGTGAATCCGGGCTGCGTCTGGTGCGCGCACACCTGGTGCTCGCCCGCCGCGCAGTCGGCGCAGCCGCCGCAGGCGCAGACGAACGGGACGGTCACCCGGTCCCCGGGGCGCACGCGGGTCACCCCGGGGCCCACCGCCTCGATCACCCCGGCCAGTTCGTGCCCGGGGACGTGCGGGAGCGTGATGTCGGGGTCGTGGCCCTGCCAGCCGTGCCAGTCGCTGCGGCACAGGCCCGTCGCCTCGACGCGGACGACGGCTCCGCCGGGCGACGGCGCCGGGTCGGGCACGTCCCGTACCTCCGCCGGTTCCCCGAACCGTTCGAACACCACCGCGCGCATCGGACCGCCTCCCGTCGACTTCCCCGCACGCTACAGGCCCGCCCCGGCCTCGGCGGCGGCCCGCCGGAAGCCGGTCAGCGTGCGGCCCCGGCCCGCCGCAGGGCCAGTGCGGTGAGGGCCTCGGGAGCTCCGGCCTGGCCGCGGATGCCGGGGAAGGCGTTGACGTCCACGATGAGCGGGGTGCCGTCGCCGGTGTCGATCACGTCCACCCCGTAGACGTCCAGGGCGAACACCGCGCCGACCCGCAGGGCCAGTTCGGCCCGGCCGTCGGCCTGACGGTCCGCGCTGCGCGCCGGTTCCCCGGGCCCGGTGGCGAGTTCGGAGCGGCGCAGGCCCGCGAAGACCCGGTCCCCGACCACCCACAGCTTGTGGTCCCAGCCGCTGTTGGGCGCGAACGGCTGGACGACGACCGGCTCCCGGCCCCATGCGGCCACCAGCGCCCGAAGCCCCTGCGGGCCGTCGACGCGGGTGACGAGGTCGTGCTTGCGGCTGGCCCGGCTCTTGACCACCATCGGCCACGGCAGCTCGGGGGCCGGCGCCCCCAGGCCCCCCGGCTCCGCCGGTTCCGTCCGCTCCGCCAGTTCCGCCAGTTCCGCCACCGAACCGAAGGTACGGGTGGGGGAGAAGGGCAGTCCGGCGCGCAGCGCCAGGGCCGCCATGCCGGTCCGGTCCTGGCAGGCCGCGGTGGCGGCCGCCGAGTTGAGCACGGGCGCGCCGCGCCGCTCCAGCTCCCGCGCCAGGTCCAGCGCGGCCGGCGTACGTGACTTCAGCAGGTAGACGTCCGCCGGCCGGCCGGTCGCCGCCGCGGCCCCGGCCGCCGGGTCCAGCACCTCCACCGCGTGCCCGGCGGCGGTGAGCAGCCGGGCGGTGGCCGCCAGCAGCGGATGGCCGGCGTCGGGGGTGATCAGGCCGGCCCTCACGCGCCGTCCCCCGCCCCCGCCGCCACCTGGAGCGGGATCGACACGGGCAGGGCGAACGCCGGGGCGGGCGGGCAGTCGAGGCCGCTGCCGGTGCGGGCGAGGGTCAGGACGGCGCGGGCCACCCGGGCGGCCGCGTCGGGGACCTGCCGGAAGCTCGGGAAGTCGTTCACGTCGACCACCACCGGCCCGTCGGGGCCCAGCAGCACGTCCACCCCGTACAGGTCCAGTCCGTAGACCTCGCCCACGCGGGCGGCGATCCGCGCCACCTCGGCGGGCAGCGGTATCCGGCGTTCGAGGGCCCCGGCGTCCGGGTGCAGGGGGGAGCGGCGCTCGGTCGCGAAGAGCTCCCCGTCTACGCAGTACACCTTGATGTCGGTGCCCCGGTTCGGTACGTACGGCTGGGCGATGAGCATGCCCTCGCCCGCGAGCTCGGGCAGCAGCGCGGCGAGCCGGTCCGGCGAGGGCACCAGGTGCACGGCCCGGCCGGAGCTGCCGTCCGCGGGCTTGACGACCAGCGGGTACGCGGAGTCGGGGAGCTCCGCGAGCAGTTCGGGGCGGGCGACGGCGTAGGTCTGCGGCTGGGGCAGGCCCCGGGCGGCGCCGATGGCGGCGGCCAGCGCCTTGTCCCGTACGCCGCGGATCGAGCGGGCGTCGTTGACCGTGGTCAGGCCCGCGGCGGCGGCCGCTTCGAGCAGGGTCAGCCCGGGGCCGCCGGAGACCGTCTTGAGCACCCAGGCGTCGTGCGCGCCCGACCGTACGACGTCGCCCATGCACAGCAGCGAGCCGCCCGGCCGCACCACGTCCACCTGGTGCCCCCACGCGGTCAGTTGCCGGATCACCTCGTTCGGCATGCCGTCACGACGGTAGTGCTCCTCCACCAGGAAGCAGAGCCTCATGACCTTCCCCATATTCCCCGGACGCCCCTCCGCCGATTCCGTCCGGCGAGCTGTGACGTCACAGGATGCCATGGCATAGCCCCGAAACCGCGCCAGAAGCAGCCTAAGTGGGCGCTACTCAGCGTGATAATCGTCAAGACCTTTCCTAAACGATCAGCAATCCTCTTATAGTTGTGCCTCGTTGCCACAGGAACCCTCTCTTCCATTTACGCCCGGTTTGAGGCTTTGACTACATGACGGCGTCGCCCTCCCCCTTCCGCCCCTCCGCACTCGCGCTGCTCGTCACCGCGGCCGCGTCGGGCGCCCTTTCCGCGGCGGCCGTGTCCGCGGCCCCGGCCTCGGTCCAGACGCCCCTCGGGTGGTTCTCCGCCTGCGGGTCGTTCCTGCTCGCCGTGTCCGCCTGCGCCGTCACCTGGTGGTCGCGCAGCGCCCGCCTGCTGCGCGGCCGGCTCACCGCCCTCGCGGGCGAGATGGCCGCCCGGGACGCGTACATCGCCCGGCTCACCGCCGACGCGGCCCGCGACGCGGCGGCGCACACCTCCGAACGCGCCCGGCTCCTCGCCGCGCACGCGGCCGAGGTCGAGCAGCTGACCGCCGGCCGCGCCGCCGAGGTCGAGCAGCTGACGGCCCACCACGCCGCCGAGCTCGACAGCATGACCGCGGCCCAGCTCGCCACCCGCGAACGGCTCGCCGGGGAACTGCGGCGCGCCCAGTCCGGACGGGCCGCCGCCATGGCCGCGGCCGCCAACGCGGCCGGCCGGATGCAGGCGCTCGCCACCGGAATGCTGGCCGACCTGCGGGAGATGGAGCACAAGCACGCCGACGAGGCGGTCCTCGGCGACCTGCTGTACCTCGACCACCGCACCGCCCAGGCGGGCCGCCTCGCCGACTCCATCGCCGTCCTCACCGGCGCCCGCTCCGGCCGCCGCTGGGCGAAGCCCATCGTCATGGAGTCCATCCTGCGCGGCGCGATGGGCCGCATCGGCGGCTACCAGCGGGTCCGGCTGCACTCCACCAGCGACGCCGCCGTCGCCGGACACGCCGCCGAAGGCGTCATGCACGCCCTCGCGGAACTCCTCGACAACGCCGCGAACTTCTCGCCGCCCACCGCCGAGGTCCACGTGTACGTGGAAGAGGTGCCCGCCGGGATCATCATCACCGTCGAGGACAGCGGACTCGTCATGAGCGAGGTCCAGCTGCGCCGCGCCGAACAGGCCGTCAGCGCCGAGTCCCTGGACCTGGCAGGGCTCTCCGGCACCCGCCTCGGCCTCGCCGTCGTCGGCCGCCTCGCCCGCAAGCACGGGCTGACGGTCTCCTTCCGGCCCTCCGCGCGCGGCGGCACCGGCGCCCTGATGATGCTCCCGCAGGAGCTGATCAGCCGCAGCCCCGCCGAGCTCGTGGCCGCCCCCGCGCTCCCGGCCGCCCCGGAGCCCCCCGCGCCCCGCACCCGGGCCCTCCCCGCCGCGCCCGGGCCCGTCGAGGCCGAGCCCGTCCACGACGCCGCCGGCACCCCCGGCGCCCCCGGCGACGATCCCGCTTACGACTGCGAATCCACCGGCGAGACCCCGGTGCTCGGCGAGAGCGGACTGCCCCAGCGGCGGCGCGGCCGGACCCTGGCCGCCGCCCATCCCGAGGGGCCCGACGCCGACACGGCGGCCCGCACCCCGGCCGCCCCCGCGGCCGCCTCCCGGTCCGCCGCCCGCTTCGGCAGCTTCCGCCAGGCCGTGCGCGGCACCTCGGAGCAGCAGCCTTAGGGGTGCCCCGCCGGCCCGGCCGGGCCCCCGCCCGGCCGCCCCGAACGCCCCCACGACCCCCTCGTACCCGGAAGGCATCACGCAATGACCGGCTCCACCACCGACGAGACGCTCAGCTGGCTCCTGGAAGGCCTCCTGGAGCGCACCCCCGGCGCCCGGCACGCCCTCGTGCTGTCCCGCGACGGCCTCAAGCTGTGCCGCACGCCCGAGCTCTCCGTCGACCAGGCCGACCAGCTCGCCGCCATCGCCGCCGGCATCCAGAGCCTGTCCCACGGAGCGTCGATCGAGTTCGGCGACGGCACCGGCGGGGTCCGCTCCGCCATGGCCGAGTTCTACGGCGGACTCCTCTTCATCGTCGAGGCCGGCGAGGGCGCCCACCTCGCCCTCGTCGCCACCGAGGACGCCGACGCGGGCCTCGTCGGGCACAACATGTCCGAACTGGTCGAGCAGCTGAGCGAGCATCTGATCGCCAGGCCCCGGGGATGAGCCGCGGCAGGCCGGGCCGGGACGACTCCCCGGACCGGCTCTACACCCTCACCGGCGGCCGCAGCAGCTCCGGTTCCGACGCCTTCGACCTGGTGACGCTGATCGTCGCCGAATGCGACCCGGTACCCGGCATGCAGTCCGAACACGCGGCGATCCTGCGGATGTCGGCCTTCCCTACGGCCGTCGTGGAGATCGCGGCGGAACTGGGCCTGCCGGTGTCGATCGTACGGATCCTGCTCGCCGACCTGCTCGGCACCGGCCGCATCAGTGCCCGGCACCCGCGCGCCACGGCGTACCGCCTTCCCGACCTCGACATCCTGGAGCAGGTGCTCGTTGGACTCCGCAACCTCTGACCGGGGCGAGCCCCGGCAGACCCTCAGCAGCACCGCCGACAACGGTCTCAAGATCGTGATCGTGGGCGGTTTCGGCGTCGGCAAGACCACCATGGTCCGCTCCGTCAGCGAGATCCGCCCGCTGAACACCGAAGAGACCATGACGAAGGCCGGTGAGGCCGTCGACGACACCGAGGGCGTGGGCGCCAAGACCGCCACCACGGTCGCCTTCGACTTCGGCCGCATCACCCTCGACGCCCACAACGTCCTGTACCTCTTCGGCGCCCCCGGCCAGGAGCGGTTCTGGTTCCTGTGGGACCGCCTCTTCTCCGGCACCCTCGGCGCCGTCGTCCTCGTCGACACCCGCCGGCTCGCCGACTCCTGGTACGCCATCGACCGCCTCGAACACCACGGCACGCCCTTCGTCGTGGCCTGCAACGACTTCGGCGGCCCCGGCCACACCCCGGAACAGATCCGCGCCGCCCTCGACCTGCCGTCCGAGGTCCCGCTGCTGTTCTGCGACGCGCGCTCCCGCGAGTCCAGCAAGGAGGTGCTGATCTCCCTCGTCCAACACCTCCAGCGCCTCCAGGGCGAACACCACCCCCAGACGGCCCTCACGTCCCCGATCCCGGAGCCCACCCCGTGACCACCCCCGAGCCCCAGCCCGTCTACCTCGGCGGCCCCCGCTTCCAGACCGACCCCGCCGAGCTGTACCGGGAGATGCGCCGCGACCACGGCGCCGTCGCCCCGGTCGTCCTCGACGGCGACGTCCCGGCCTGGCTGGTCCTCGGCTACCGCGAACTCCACCAGGTCACCAGCGACCCGCAGCTCTTCTCCCGGGACTCCGACCTGTGGAACCAGTGGGACCGCATCCCCGCGGACTGGCCGCTGCTCCCGATGATCGGCCGCAAGCAGCCGTCCATCCTCTACACCGTCGGCGAACGCCACCGCGAGCGCGCCGCCGTGATCTCCGGCGCGCTGGAGGCCGTGGACCCCTTCGAACTCAAGGGCCACGCGGAGCGCTTCGCCGACGAGCTCATCGACCAGCTGTGCGGCAAGGGCGAGTGCGACATCGTCGGCCAGTACGCGATGCTCCTGCCGCTGCGCGTCCTGGCCCGCCTCTACGGCTTCTCCGACGCACAGGGCCCCGGCCTCGTCACCGCCATGAACGACATGATCAACGGCCGGGAGGGCGCCCTGGAGGGCCAGCGCCACCTCGGCGAGTCGATGTACGCGCTGCTCGCCGCCAAGTCCGCCGAGCCCGGACCCGACGTCGCCTCCCGGATGCTCGCCAACACCGCGGGCTTCACCGTCGACGAGATCGCCCAGGACCTCATGGTGATGATGGCGGCCGGCCACCAGCCCACCGCCGACTGGATCGGCAACTCGCTGCGCCTGATGCTCACCGACGACCGTTTCGCCGCCTCCCTGGCCGGCGGTCGGCACAGCGTCGGCGAGGCCATGAACGAGGTGCTCTGGGAGGACACCCCCACCCAGAACGTGGCCGGCCGCTGGACCACCCGCGACACCAAGCTCGGTGGACAGCGCATCGGCCGCGGCGACCTGGTCCTGCTGGGCCTGGCCGCCGCCAACGGCGACCCCCACGTCCGGACCGACGCGGGCGCCCTCACCGGCGGGAACAACGCCTTCTTCTCCTTCGGCCACGGTGAACACCGCTGCCCCTTCCCGGCCCAGGAGGTCGCCGAGGTCATCGCGCGGACCGGCATCGAGGTGCTCCTCGACCGGCTCCCCGACGTCGACCTCGCGGTCCCCGCGCAGGAGCTCACCCGGCGCCCCTCGCCCTGGCTGCGCGGGCTCAGCGCCCTTCCCGTGACCTACACTCCCACCCCCGCGCTTGGAGCCGCCCGATGACCTGCCCGATCGACCACACCGGCCCCGCCCCGCTGGTCCTCGACCCCTTCGTCACCGACCTCGACGCCGAGAGCGCCGCGCTGCGCGCCGCCGGCCCGCTGGTCCCCGTCGTGCTGCCCGGCGGCGTCGGCGTGTACGCGGTCACGCACCACGCCGAGGCGCGAAGACTGCTCACCGACCCCAGAGTGGTCAAGGACATCAACGCCTGGGGCGCCTGGCAGCGCGGCGAGATCCCCCTGGACTGGCCGCTGATCGGCCTCGCCAACCCCGGCCGCTCCATGCTCACCGTCGACGGCGACGAGCACCGCCGGCTGCGCACCCTCGTCGCCCAGGCCCTCACGGTGCGCCGGGTCGAGAAGCTGCGCGCGGGCATCGAGGAGCTCACCACCGAGATGCTCGACCGGCTCGCGGCCCTCCCGGCCGGGGAGAGCGTCGACCTGAAGGCCGGGTTCGCCTACCCGCTGCCCATGAACGTGATCAGCCGGCTGATGGGCGTGGACGCCGCCGAGCACCCCCGCCTGAAGGCGCTCTTCGAGAAGTTCTTCTCCACCCAGACCCGCCCCGAGGAAGTCCCGCAGATGATGGCGGACCTCGGCGCGCTCTTCTCCCGCATCGTGGAGTCCAAGCGCGAGAACCCGGGCGACGACCTCACCAGCGCGCTCATCGCGGCCTCCGAGGACGGCGACCACCTCAGCACCGAGGAGATCACCAACACCCTCCAGCTGATGGTCGCGGCCGGCCACGAGACCACCATCAGCCTGATCGTCAACGCGGTCGTCGCCCTGGAGACGCACCCCGAGCAGCGCACCCTGGTGCTGGCGGGCGAGGTGCCGTGGGAGAACGTCATCGAGGAGACCCTGCGCTGGTCCACCCCCACCTCGCACGTCCTCATCCGCTTCGCCACCGAGGACATAGAGGTGGGCGACCGGATCCTGCCGCGCGGCGAGGGTCTGATCGTCTCCTTCGGCGCCCTGGGCCGCGACGAGGCCCAGCACGGCGAGACCGCGGGCGCCTTCGACGTCACCCGCACCCCCAACCGGCACATCTCCTTCGGCCACGGCCCCCACGTCTGCCCCGGCGCGGCCCTGTCCCGGCTGGAGGCCCTGGTCGCCCTCCCGGCGCTCTACGCCCGCTTCCCGGACCTGGCCCTGGCCGTCGCGCCGAAGGAACTGCGCAACAAGCCGATCCTCACCCAGAACGACCTGTTCGACCTGCCGGTGACGCTCACTACGACCGCAGGCTGACCCCGGGTCAGACCCGGAGCTGACGTACGGTCACGGCGGCCCGCATAGGTTCGGTGTCATGCAGATCAGACACCGCACCGCGGCCGCCGTGGCCCTGCTGGCCCTCTCGCTCCCCCTCCCGCTCGCCGGGGCTCCCGCCGCGCTGGCGGCCCCCGCGGCGGCCCCGGACACCCGCGTGAGCGGCCCCGAACTCCCGCGCCCCACCGGCCGGTTCGCCGTCGGCCAGGAGGACCTCCACCTCGTCGACCGCAGCCGGACCGACCCCTGGGCGCACTCCGGTCCCCGCGAGCTGATGGTCACCCTGCGGTATCCGGCCGAACGCGGGACCGGAGGCGCCCCCGCGCCGTACATGAGCACGGAGGAAGCCCGGCTGATCCTCGCCGACCACGGCCTGGACGGCGCTGTCGACCCCGCCGCGTACGCGGCCACCCGGGGCCACGCCCGCACCGCCGCCCGGCCCGTCCAGGGCCGCTACCCGCTGGTGGTCCTCTCGCCCGGCTTCACCGTCCCGCGCGCCACCCTCAGCTCGCTCGCCGAGGAAATCGCCTCCCGGGGCTACGTGGTGGCCGCCGTCGACCACGCGTACGAGAGCGTCGCCACCGCCTTCCCGGGCGGCCGCGTCCTGACCTGCCTGGCCTGCGAGCAGGCCGAGGGCCCGGGTGGCCGCGAGGCGGTCACCGAGGTCCGCGCCCGTGACACCTCCTTCCTGCTGGACCGGCTGACCGGCCGCCACCCGGCCTGGCAGCGGGCGGGCCTGATCGACCCCACGCGCATCGCCATGGCCGGCCACTCCATCGGCGGGGCCTCCGCCCTCCCGGCGATGGCCGCCGACCAGCGGATCCGCGCGGGCATCAACATGGACGGCACCCTGCCCGAGCCCTACCCGGCGGCGGGCATCGGCGGGCGCCCCTTCCTGCTGCTGGGCTCGGCCGCCAGCGTGCCGGGGGACACCCCGGGCAACTGGGCCGGTCCCTGGCGGCACTTCGACGGCTGGAAGCGCTGGATCACCCTGGACGGCAGCGACCACTTCGGGTTCACCGACTTTCCCGTCCAGCGCGACCAGCTGGGCCTGCCGCACCCCGAGGCGCCGCTGCCCGGAGCCCGCGCCGTCGAACTGACCCGGCGCTACGTGACCGCCTTCCTCGACCGGCACCTCAAGGGACAGGACCGGCCCGTGCTGAACGGTCCGTCCGCCGACGTCCCCGAGGCCCGCTTCCACGACCCTTCGTAAATCCGATGGTCATGTCCTCGACGCCTCGGAGTCCTGGAACCCGGCCCCGTCCACGGACTCCTGGCGGACGGAGGCCGTGCGCACGATCCGCACCAAGAAGGTCCCGCGCCACCACGTCAAGGCCGAGGCCACCACCGGCACCGACGTCACCGACCAGCGCGTCGGCGACGCGGTGTTCGGCTACCTGTTCGGGTAGCCCCGAGAACGCAAACGGAAACTGATATCGCAGCTGAAAGCGGGGGTGTCGATTGGGGGTTCGAATCCTTCCCCCGGCACACGCGCCGGGGTGGCCCAAGCGGGCAGAGACGGCCCCTTTCGCATTCGGACCATCGCTCCAGTCTCAGTATTCGCCGCCTTCCACGAACCGCGGAAATGTGACCGTTCCAGAACGTCGCCCCCCGCACCAGCGCGGCACCGTCGCGTTCCCACGGTCGGATTATCCGCTCGTCGGTCTGGACCGCCCCGCTACCTGATCAACTGACTTTGGTGCCGTCCTGGGGGTGCATGGCTGAATCCTGTAATTCGGCCATCCATTCTGGACAGCGGATCGTGAAGTGGGGAGGCGGCGGGGAGCGGATTCGGTCGTCTGAAAATGCGCTGGCCGAATCGATTCTCCGAATGGCCCTTCGGCCGGCTGTCCGCTTCCGGTGGTCCGTGAAATATGCTAAACCTCCTCACGTGAAAGCGTGTTTGGCGGGAAAAGGGTGTCCATTTCCAGGTCCCTGGCCGGTTTTTTCCAGACGTAATGGCCGGATGGCTGTGCCATGCACCCGCTCCGTATTGCTGTTTCCGTGACCCTCGCCTATTTTATTTTCCGTAGCGGCATATACCGGAACAGGGGCCCCGCAGTTCTGCGGGCGCCTCACCTAACCGTGTCCACAGGCGGGGGTCACCCATGGCGCTGACGGTCGACGAACTGGTTGCACTGTTCCCGGCGGGGGGTGCCGGTACGTTCGAGCTCGACACCGGGAGGCTCGGGCTGAGCGGCGAGTCCGAGTCCCTGGAGCACCTACCCGGCGGCATTCTGACCCTCACTGAGGCGACTGCCGACAACGCCGCTCTGACAGTGACCGGCAAAGTCACTTTGGCCGGTGAGGAGATGCCGGCCAGCGCCCGGTTCTTCGCCACCGGCACGGCGGTCGACGCGCTGCTCTTCGAGGCGAGTCCGGCGACCTGGCTGCTCCAGACCGCCGTCGCCCGCGTCGACTTGTCCGGACTGTCCGGCGGCCGGTCACTGCGGGTCCTGCTGGCCGCCGGACAGGCCGCGGCCGCGGCAGGACGGTGCCCCGGCACCGGGCCCTGGGTGGGCTTCCAGCTCGGCGGGGCGGTCGCCGACCCGCTGGAGTTCCGCGCCGAACTGCGCAAGGAGTCCATCGGCCCGGCCCAGCCCCTCGACGGACCGCCGCTGCTGATCACCCCGCTGCTCGAAGCCCTCGGCGAGTACGGCGTGGAACTGCCCGGACCGCTGGTCGACTGGCTGGAGCGGGTCCAGCTGCACCAGCACCCGATGGGCAAGATGGACAACCTGATGGTCACCGCCGAAGCGCCGGTGGACCACGGCACCGGGGCGAACCCCGTGGAACTGCTGGTGCTGCGGACCACGGTGCTCGGCCGCACCGGCCAGGACGGCAAACCCAAGGCCACCACCGTCGCCATGGTCCGGGCCCGCACGGACTGGGACGGTTCCGGGCTGCCGGTGGTCGGGCCCATGATCGGCAACGGGCTGCTGTCCCTGCCCGCGCTCCAGATCATGTACGTCTCCGAGAACCTCAGCGCCGAAGACGTCACCAAGATCAACCGGGTCGTCACGGAGTACGACCTCGGCCCGCTCCAGCAGTTGCCGGTGGTGAACGCGGCGGCAGGGGTCCCGCTGGGCAAGAACGTGAGTGCGGCGGTCTACCTCGCGGTCATGGGCCATCCGACCCCAGCGCTGGTGATCACCGTCCCGCCGAAGTTCGGACCGGCTCCGGAGAGCCCGGACAAGCCGAAGCTCGAATACGAGTTCGTGATCGGCAAGCAGTTCGGGCCGGTCTACCTCTCGTCGATCGTATTCCGCTACGACCGCAAAAAGGGCCTGCTGATCGAGCTCCAGGGTCAGGTCACGATCGGTTCTCTCACCTGGCAGGTCGCCGGCCTCGGCTTCTACGTCGGCATGAGCGGCGGCTTCCCGCTGCTGCCCTTCCTGCACGGCATGAACATCGAAGCCACCGCCGCCGACGGACTCATCGGCCTCAAGGGCGGCCTGCTCAACAAGACACCCGACGACCCCACCCTCGACTTCGAACTCGCCGGACTGATCCTAGTCCAGGCGATGGCGGTCGAACTCGGCGCCCAGGCCGTATGGGCACGCAGCGTCGAAGGCTGGCACTCGGTCTTCATCTACGGCGAGATCTCCCTCCTCGGCGGCGCCTCGGTCTTCGGCCCGCCGCCCTTCACCGTCACCGGTTTCTCCGCCGGATTCGGGATCAACAGCTCCTTCAAGAAGGTCCCCACCGGCGCCGAGATCGCCGAATTCCCCCTGGTGGCACGGCTGGATGCGGCCCAAGCCCTGCCCGGCATGCCCGCCCCGACGCCGTACACCCCCGAGGACGCGCTCAAGGCCCTCACCGGACCCACCGGCTGGATCCGCCCCACCGAGGGCCAGTACTGGATCGCCGCCGGAGTGAAGTTCACCAGCTTCGGCTTCATCGAGACCAAAGCCCTCGCCGTCATCGAACTCGGCGACTCCGTCAAGGCCATGCTGCTCGGCCGCACCTCCGTCAGCCTGCCGCGCACCCTCAACCCGAACGCCCGGGCCATCGCCAGGGTGAACATCGGCCTGAGCCTCGGCTTCAGCTCCGCCGAGCACTGCCTGTCCATGGACGTGGCTCTGCTGCCCGGCAGCTATGTGCTCGATCCGTCGATCGAACTCACCGGTGGCATCGCCGTCTACGTCTGGACTGGCGCAGGCCGCGCCGGGGACTTCGCCATCAGCCTCGGCGGCTACCACCCCGCCTACAACGTCCCCGCCCACTACCCCCGGCCCAAGCGACTCGGGTTCGTGTGGTCCCCGGCCGGCGACATCACCGTGCGGGCCGAGGCCTACGCCGCGATCACCCCCGCCGCGTTCATGTTCGGCGGTCGCCTGGCCGCCGTCTACGACAAGGGCGTCTTCTCCGCGTGGTTCACCGCACACCTCGACGTGCTGGTCCAGTGGAAACCCTTCTACCTCGACGTCCGGCTCGGCATCAGCATCGGTGTTGCGGCCACCATCAAGGTCTGGTTCGTCCGGGTCCGCATCTCCGTGGAGGTCGGCATCGACCTCCACCTGTGGCTGCCACCCTTCGGGGGCCGGGCCACCGTCAAACTCTGGTTCATCTCCTTCAGCTTCGGCTTCGGCTCCTCCCGCGACAGCACCCCCACCGTGGACTGGCCCGAGTTCCGCACCCAGATCCCCGCGCCCGCCCGGGTCATCCCCAACGAGGGCCTGCTCGCCGACGCCGACCAGGGCGAGATCGCCCGGCGCGCGGCCGCCAAGGAACCGACCCTCGTCTCCTCGGCCGGATTCACCTTCACCACCGAAGCCGGCATCCCCGCCTCGCACCTCTACATCAACGACCGGCTGATCAAGCAGTCCGACGAGGGGACCATCGACATCCGCCCCATGCGGAAGACCGGTGTCACCTCCGCCCACCGGGTCACCATCACCAAGGACGGCACGACCTTCCACCCCACCGACCATCACTGGGTGGTCAAACCGGTCACCGGCACGGTCGCCCCCGGCCTGTGGGGCAAGCCCCTGGCCAAACCCGGTGACGCGCTCGACGGCGACCAGCTGCTCGAAAACCGCCTCACCGGGCTGAGGATCACCCTCCCCGAGCCGGACTACGGCACCGACACCGGGCCCGTCACCTCACAGGCGCTCTCGTACGAAGGACTCCCGGACGGCCGCATGCCCCTGCGCGTGCCCGACCCCGCCGGGCCCGAGCCGCGGGCCGACCGCCAGAGCATCCGGACCATCGTCAACACCGTCGCCGCCCCCACCGTCAAGGACCGCCGCACCGCCGTGCTCAGCACCCTCGCCCGGTTCGGCGCGGGACCCGGCGCCGACACCGACAGTCCGCTCACCGGCTACGCCGGACTCGCCGGCCGCAGCCTGACCACCCCGCCCCTGACCACCACCGCGACGAGGTGACCGGCCGTGCCCGCTGAACCGGATCTGCGCATCCACTTCCTCGACCACCTGATCCCGCGCGCCACCCCCGGCGACTACCGGGTCGTGGTCAAGAACACCCTCAGCGACCCCGGCGGCGAACTGGACGCCCAGGACAAGCTGCTCCCGTCCGAGGAGACCTTCGAGATCAAGGCCGCCCGCTTCGTGCTCAGCGAAGCGTCCGTCCACGCCTACTACCCGCCGCGCGAGAGCACCGGCGCCTACACCAGGACCCTGCCCCACATCACCCTCAGCCGGTCGATCCTGCCCTGGGAACGCAATCTCGCCGGAACCCGCGCCGAGCAGCCCCCGGCCCGCCCGCCCTGGCTCGCTCTGCTCGTCTTCGGCGAGAACGAACTGCCCGACGACCCAGCCGCGTCCGGGGACACCGTGCTGCGCACCGTCGAGGAGCTCCGCAACCCTGCCGAGGCGGGGGTCAAGGGCCCGAACCTGCCGTCCGGCGGCGTCGACGAGGCCGAGGCCCGGAGCAAGTGCCAGACCATCGACGTCCCGGCGGACCTCTTCAACGCGGTCGCCCCGCGCGACGACGAGATGTACTACCTCGCCCACGTCCGCAAGGTCGTCGACGCGAACAAGACCCGGGCCGACGGCGAAGTCCTCGAAGAAGGGGAGTACGCGGTCGTCAACGCCAACCGCTTCCCCCACAACCCCGGCAACTACGCCGTCCACCTCGTCTCCCTCGAAGGCTTCGAGGGCCGCCTGTCCGGCACCCTGCCCGGCGGCACCACGGCCGTCCGCCTGTGCTCGCTGCACAGCTGGAGCTTCACCAGCAGCGAAGGGCCCGCCGCCGACCCCGGAGCGCTGCTGGAGAACCTCGTCGCCCCCGGCGCCGAGGACCCCGAAGAGCTCGCCCTGCGCCTGCCGGTGACGACACCGGTCACCGACGACCCCGAGGACGAATACGTCCGCGACCGCCTCGAACGCGGCTACACCGCCGTCCCGCAGCTGACCCTCTCCGGCGAACGCACCTTCGCCTGGTACCGCGGCCCTGCCACCCCGGTCACCGCCTTTGACGTGCCCACCGAGCACAGCCCCGGCCCGCACACCACCTCCGACCACGCGCTCATCTACGAGCCCGAGCACGGGATCTTCGACGTCAGCTATGCCGTCGCCTGGACTCTCGGTCGCACCATCGGCCTGGCCGACCCCGAATACACCACCGCCGTCGGCCGGGCCCGCCGCGAACTCGCCAACCGGGCGACGACGCTGATGGCCCTGGCCGGAGATCCGGCGCGCGCCTCGGTCGACCCGGATGCCCCGCCCGCCCTCGGCGCGCTGCGCGAACTCGCCTCCGCACGCTTCCGCGAGCGGCTCAGCACCGGGCTCACGAGCCCCCAGCTCCCGGACGACGCCGGACGCAGGACACCGCAGCCGCGAGTGACACGTGCACAGTCAAGGTCCGTGCTCGCGGAAGAACGCGCCGTCTCCCTGCTGCGGACCACCGCGGAACGCAACGCCGGGGCCATCGCCGCCTGGCAGGCCCGCCTCGGCCTGCTCCAGGGCGTGCCGTTCCACCACCTCGTGCCCGACCCGCGCATGCTGCCCCTGGAATCCCTGCGGATGTTCCGCCTCGACCAGGGCTGGCTGGACGCGCTCGTCGCCGGCGCCGCCGATGTCGGCGTGCACACCTCCGTCGACAGCCGCCTCGCCCCCGAACTCAACCGGGCCACCGCCCGGTCGGGCCACACGAAGCGGGCCGCCGGCGGGCTGCTCATCCACTCCGAACTCATCCCCGCCTGGCCGGACATCAAGGTCAACGCCTACCTCAAGGACGGCACCGTCCTCACCGAACTGCGCCGCGGCCAACCGGACAAGAGGATCCTGCTCGTCCTCTGGGACGGCGTTCCCGACAAGGTCGTCATCCGCGAACCGGGTCAGGGAATCCACTACGGCATCGACGCCGGGAACCGCCTCGGCCTGCGCAGCCTGACCACCGACCCGCCGATCGGCACCCCGCTGGAGACCTACTACCCCGCCACCGGCAGCCTCTTCGACCTCCACCTGCGCTCCGACCCGGACACCGGACCCGCGGTGCTCCAGATGTTCGGCACCGGCGGCCTGGTGCCCGCCCTGGCCCGGGAGTTCGGTCTCACCGACCTGGACCCCGGACAACTGGCCCTGGAACTCGTCAACGCCCCGCTGGAACAGGAAATCCTCAGCCCCACCGGCACCGCTGCCCGGACGGAGACCGCGTGATGAGCGCCACGGATCTGATCGTCCCCGTCAAGGTGAACGCCCTCGTCGTCAACCGGCTGACCCGCACCGCCGAGACGTTCAACCGGTGGACACCGAACTTCGACGCCATGATCGAGGAGGGCGCGAGCGCGGAACCGCCCCCCGGCGTCGGCACCGAGACCATGGGCCCGGACAGCGAAGGCGTCTACGTCCACTGGCAGCTGCCCGAGGCGCTGGCCAACGGGCACTACGACCAGACGACGGGGGAGACGACCTTCCCCTTCGTCCCCAACCGCTGGCTGGTCGTGCGCTACAGCACCACAGCGGCGGCGGCGGACCGCAAGGCCATCGGGTGGATCGTGCAGAGCGACTACCTGGAGAGCCGCCCGGTCCAGGACGCCGACGGCAACGACATCTACGGCACCAACAAGCACCCGAACCCCGATTCGCCGGAAGGCGCTCCGCTGGAGCTGACCTTCCTCGGCCGCCGCCACGACCTCACCCAGGCGCCGTGGACCGAACCACCCGCCCAGAAGCCGCACCTGACCGCGGCCGGGCCCGGACTGCCCGGCTTCGCGGCCTACCAGCCGTACAACAAAGACGTGTTCTCCATCCACGACACCCTTGAGGACCTCAAAGGCGACCTGGACAACTACCCGCCCGACGCGACGCTGAGCTACTTCGTCGTCGGCTGGTACAGCGACGACGCACTCGACTACCTCAACCGCGCCGCGTCCGTGCCCGGCCTGCTCCCGCCGGACGCGGACGGGACGGCCGGCCTCCTCGAAGCCCTCGGCTGGAACATCCCCGAAGGCACCGCCGCCGACGCCCTGGACCGCACCCTCTACAGCGGCTCGGCGCTGGGAGTCGACTGGCAGCGTGAAGGCGCCACCCACGAGTCCGACAAACCGAGCAACATCGAACTCAGCAAGATCCTCACGCTGGGCAGCAGCAGCGCCGAAGCCCTCGGCCGGCTGGCCGCCCGCCAGACCCGGTCCGCGCGCACCGGGGACCTCGTACGCTCCCTCTTCCACGGCACCCTCGAAACACTCGACACCGCCGACGGCGAAGAAGACCTCGACACCCTCACCCATCACTCCTGGTTCTCCGGCTCCGACGGTGGCCATGTCTGGAAGGTGACCGCGCGCCCCGTCGAAGGCGACAACGAGCTGCCGCCCCCGCCGCCGGAACCCGGATGGCTGACCGAACTCAACGATGTCCAAAGGCAGTACGACGAACTCACACCCAGGCTGCGCCGCTCCCAGCAGCGCCTGTGGAACATCTGGTGGCTGCGCAACAAGCCGGTTCCCCCGTTCACCCCCGAGCACCCCGCGGGGTTCGACGCCGCGGCTGACGTCCAGCTCAACGAGAGCGATGCGACGAGTCTGGCCGGGCGGACCAAGGCTTTGCTCGACGAGCAGTTCGTGCTGTCGAGGCAACTGCCCACGGGAGGCACCCCGGAGGAACTCGCGGCCGACATCGAGAGGTACGCGACCGAACGCGGACTCGACCCGCGCTACCAGCTGGAGCGCACCGCCCGCGAGTCCTACTACCGCCCCGCCGACCCGGTCGTGCTCATCAAGGACACCGGCGCCAAGGAACCCCTCACCCGGGACACCCCGCTGCCCTGCCGCCTTCCCGAGGCCCTGATCACCCGGATCACCGTCGGCGGCACGACCTACGACCGGCCCACCACCCCGCCCAGCCCCGGACTGGCCGGTCTCCCCGGCGCCTGCACCCCGCTGCTCGCCGAGTTCGCCCTCCTGGACCAGGTGGCCCGGGTCCCCGGCGCTCTCGACGCGGCTCTCAAGGATCCCGCCGCCGTCACCGGGCCCGTCCCCGAGCACACCGCGCCGTGGCAGCAGCCCTGGCTGCCCATGCACCTCGAATACGAACTGAAGTACTGCCCGACGCCCTTCCAAGCCGGCGACACCACCTACTGGACCTTCAACGGCAGCCGCTACGAATGGTCCGGCCGAGGAGCCCAGACCGGCGGTGGCGAAGCCGACCTGCGGTGGCTGACCTTCAAGAACCGGGCGTTCCTCACCCCAAGCGCGCCGTTCGTCCTGCAAAAGCAGATCGACCGCTACCTCGACACCTACTCCGGCGCTCCCACCGAAGGCCTGCTCGCCCTGCGCGAGGAACTCGGCGACCCCGGAATGCTTTCCCAGCGCCTCGACGGCTTCCACGACTGGCTCCTCCAGCAGGACGGCACCGCCAGGACCACCGTGCACGTCCCCGAGGCCACGGCCAGGCTCGTCGGCGACATCCAGAGCGTCCCGGACGGCGGCCCGCTCGAACCGCCCGCCGACGACCCCGGAACACCGTTCCAGCCCGTGCGCGCCGGGCAGTTCACCTTTCACGACCTGCGCATCGTCGACCGCTTCGGCCGCACCTACGACATCGTCAACAGCGGCAACTACGAGCAGGTCTCCCTCACCCTCGCGGAGAGCGTTGCCCCCGACAGCGTCCTGCACGAGGACCTCATCGGCACGGCCCGCTTCGTACAGCTCGGCCCGCGTCTCCTCCAGGGCGCCCGACTGCGGCTGGAGACCGTACGCGCCGTGGACGGGCAGCGGCTCTCGCCGATGGCCCGCGCGGCCACGACGGAAAACCCCCTGGCCGGCTGGCTGCTGCTCAACCATCTCGACCAGACCCTCGTCGTCCACGGACCCGACGGCGTCTGTCTCGGCGAACTCCGCGTCGTCAAGGACATCGACGGCGCGGACGACAGCGTGTGGCTACCGCTCCCCGGCTCGCCCCATCCCGACGTCGACGCCCAGGAGTTCGAGGACGCCATGCCGCACCTGGCCCGGTTCGTCCGCACCCTGAAGGACAAACCCGCCGCCGCACTCACCGGTCTGCTCGACACCATCGACCAGACCCTCGACACCATCCTCGACGACGCGGCCCAGGAGGACGGCTCTCCACTGCGGCTCATCGGCCGCCCGCTCGCACTGGTGCGCGCCGATCTGGGCGTCGAGCTCGAAGGGCCGCTGCTGAGCAACCCGAGCTGGGACCAGGTCCTCGGGGAGTCGGAGGAGGAGTACGACGGCTACCGCTGGCCGGTCCGCCTCGGCAACGAGAAGCGGCTCGGCGACGGCCTCATCGGATACTTCGCCGGGGCGACCGGACCCGACCAGGAGACTTCGTACGAGCTCTTCCACGCGGTCATGCCGCAGGGCGGCGGGGGCTATCTGACCCCGATCGACAAAGGCCACGGCCTGGCCGTGCCCGCGCGCACCCCGGACCAGCCGGTGACGCACCACCTGACACTGCTGATGGATCCCTACGCGGCGGTGCATGCCACCACGGACATCCTCCCGGTGACCAAGGTCCAGCTGCCCGACGACCTGGTGTCCGAGGCGATGCGGCGGATCCGGGCGTCCTTCCGGCTCGGCCCCCTGCTCGCGGCCGAGCGGGTCGACAAGGCCGAGGAAGCCCGGCGGGCACGGGCGGGGGAGGAACCGACGGAGGCAGGTGTGGTGCTGCCGCAGCCCGCGTCGTGGCACGGAGCGTGGAGTTGGGCCGAGCCGCGCGGCTCGGAGACCGAGTGGGTGGAGCTGCCGATCGTTCCGGCTGATTCCGCGGCGCACTTCGGGGATCCGCAGGCGGAGGCCCGGTACGGACACCTGCTGCTCGACGCGACCGAAACTTCCTGAACCTCCGAACTTCCGCTTACAGAGAGGCTGTTGCATGAGCGTTGTGATGGTGAACGCCACCAACCTGCTGCCGTACGAACCGTCGACCGACCCGAAGCCGCTGCGGGTGAGCTCCGCCGAGGAAACCGAATACGGCTCCGTCAACATCAATGTCGGCGGCGGGATCACCACGTCGGCCTGGTGCAACAAAATCACCGTCCGGGTGCCGGTCGGCGCGGGGGCCGAGCACCTCACCACCGAAGGCGCCGACATCAAGACCGGTGCCAGCACCGGCTGGACGCCGTCCGCCCCCGCCGTCTCCGGCGGCTTCGCGGTCATCACCTTCACCCCGGCCCGCGCGGTGCAGTTCACCGGGCAGATCATCACCCTCACCCTGTCCAACATCGCGGTCAACCGCACGGCGGGTCAGGTCTCCATCGCGATCGTGGAGAGTTCGTCAAGGACGAACGGGAGCTTCACCAACAAGGACGCTTCGGTCGAGGTGGACAAGTTCCCGGCCGGGTTCGTGTTCCGGAATTTCGCGCCCGAGAAGATCATGGTGGAGAACGGTGAGGTCGCCGTGCTCCGCTGGGAGGGCTCGGACGCGAAGTACACGATGCACTGGGGCGACACCCCCGCCGGAGTCTCCCTCGACAAGGAACGTGTCTGGTCCACCCCGCGCGGCCTGACCACCGTCACCGGCTTCATGCTCCGCGCCGAAGTCACGGCCGGTGGCGTCACCCTCAACCACACCCTGACCACGGCGGTCACCGTACGCATTCCCGACCTCGTCGTCAGGAACCTCACCGTCCAGGGTCCGGCCACGTTCGCCGACAGCGTCAGCCTCAGCAACACCGCCAAGGACCTGACGGTCGCCGGATCGGTGCGCGGTGCGGGCAGCAACCCGCTGCGGGTCAGCCAGCCCGCGGGCCTGAAGGTCGACGCGGCCCTGAACGTCATCGGTTCGAGCACGTTCGCCAACAACGTCGCGGTCACTGGGACGGAAACGACGACGGTGACCGTCACCGGCTCACTCCGGGGCGCGGGCAGCAACCCGCTGCGGGTCAGCCAGCCCGCGGGCCTGAAGGTCGACGCGGCCCTGAACGTCACCGGGGCGAGCACCTTCAACAACAGCATCACGACCACCGGAGAGGTCACCGCCGCAGGCAATATCAAAGCCGGAGGAAATCGGGTGCTCCGGGCGGGCGACACGCTCCGCTTCGTGAGCCACGCGAACAGGTACCTGCAGGAGGGTCCCGACTACGGCGGCGAGAAGGAGCTGGCCCAAACCTCCAGGACCCTCTACAGCAACGCCTCCTGGCGGACACAGCATGTCTACTCTGCCAGTTCGTCCGGAAAGGAGCCCGAGGAAATGCAGGAGCCGGAAGACCTCGCACTGGATGAGCGGACCGTCACCCCAGACCCGAAACTCTGACCCGGCCGCCGGGGGGGCGCAGCTCACGCATCGGCCCCGGTCACCGTCAGTTCTGCCGGCGCGGGCACCGTCCTCATCGGGGTGAGTGCCCGACGGCGAGCCGACCCGGTGCGCGGGCGCGGGGTCGGCTCCTGGGCCCGGTGCGGCGGGACCTTGCCCGCCGGCTGATCACTTCGCCTGGGAGAGCGAGACCGCGTCGGGGCCGGCGGGGAAGCGCAGCTGGCCGGTCGTGTCGTGCACGGCTCGCCACACCGTCTCGGCGACGTCGCTCTCCTTGGTGAACAGATCCTGCGCCGTGAAGTCGCCCATGGCCCTCTCCGCCCATGACGCGTAGGGCGCCGGGATCAGCTCGTCCAGCGGTGCCCCGTCCGCCGCCTTGGCCGCGTTGGCTGCGAAGTTCGTCGTCAGGCAGGCGCCCGGCTCGACCGTCTTCGCCTGGACGCCAAAGGGCGCGAGTTCGAGCGCGAGGGATGCGGTGAACCCTTCGACGGCCATCTTGCTCGCCTTGTAGACGGCTGTGAGCGGCATGTGCCCCAGCACCACGCTCGAGGTCACGTTGACCACCACCCCGGAGCCGCGCTCACGGAACTGGGGGAGCACCGCTTGTGTCACCGCCATCACGCCGAACGTGTTGGTCTCGAAGACCTCCCGCACCCGGGCCATGGGGGTGCCCTCGAACACGCCGATCGATGGGACGCCCGCGTTGTTGACCAGGACGTCGACGGGCCCGGCTGCCTGGAACGCGGCGGTGACGCTCTCGGGCCTGGTCACGTCGAGCTCGATGACGCGGAGCCGGTCCGACTCAGGAAGGACGCCTCGACGCGGCGTCCGCATCGTGGCGATGACGTTCCACCCCTGCGAGTGGAAGTAGAGGGCGGTCTCCCGCCCGTACCCGGATGAGGTACCAGTGATCAGAACCGTCTTCATGCTGTGCCCCTTTGCGATGTGATGGGATCCCTACGGGTGGGCAGGCATTTTCCTGCTCCACGGGAGAACCGGTGATCCCATTGAATCGCTCTGACCTGCGGAGATAATAGAACTATTCTCGCTCCTCCTTGCACGATCCTCCAGTAAGGCCCATCCGCTCAGGGCAGGACTCCTGCCGGCGCACGCACGGCCTGGCGCAGGCGGGCGGCGTCCTGGCTGGGGGGCGCGCCGAACTGGCGGCGGTACTCCCGGCTGAACTGCGACGGGTTGTCGTAGCCGACGCGGTGGCCGACTCCGGTGACGTCTCCGGGGTGGGTGGCGAGCAGCAGCCGGGCCTCCTGGAGCCGGATCTGCTTCTGGAACTGGATGGGGCTCATCGCGGTCACCGCTTGGAAGTTGCGGTAGAAGGCGGAGACGCCCATGCCGGACTGCCGCGCCACGTCCTCGACCCGGAAGGGCTGCGCGTAGTGCTCGCGGATCCAGCGCACGGCCCGCGAGATGTGGCTGAGGCTGCTGTCGGCCAGGCCGAGCTGGCGAACCGTCGCACCCTGCTCGCCGGTGATCAGACGCCACAGGATCTCGCGCTTGACCAGCGGGGCCAGTACGGCCCGGTCGCGGGGCTCGTCGAGCAGGCGCAACAGCCGGACCACCGCGTCCAGGAGCGCGGCCGGAGCGTCACTGACGGCGATCCCCGACGGCGCGCCCCCGCTGCTCCGGGGGGCGCCTGCGGGCCCGGCGTCGAGCAGCAGCTCGGCAACGGCGGACGGTTCCAGGACGAGACCGAACCCCAGCGCCGGCTGCTTGGGGTCGGCCCGGGTGAACTGCCCTGTGACAGGCAGATCGACGGATGCGACCAGGTACTGCCCGGGCCCGTACTCGAACACCCTCTCACCCAGGGCGAGGCGTTTGGCGCCCTGCGCGATGACCGCCAGGAGCGTGCCTGACATCGAAGGCGCCGGCGGATCGGGGCGGTCGACCTTCGAGATGAGGACGCCGTCGACGGCGGTGGTCCAGTCGGGCCGCGCATGGCGGGCCAGCAGGGTGCGGAGTTCTTCGAGGTACATACGTCCATTGCAGCACCATTCCGCGCCGCGGTTCCCAAAGTCGCGAGGATCGTGCAAGCGCGAACGAGTAACGGTCTAACGTTCCCGCAGGTCAGCCCGCTTGAATGGAATCACCGCACTCCATCACCGAAGAGGAAGAGAAGGAATCCATGATCGTCGACTACGGCTTCGGCGCCACCCTGACCGCCAGGCCCGGTATGGGTGACCAGCTCGTCGACCTGCTGCTGACCGGACTGAACGAGGGCAGCCCCGGCGCGAGCGAATACTGCCTCGTCTACCTCGTCTCCCGCTCCGCGTCCGACCCCGACGTCGTCCACGTCGCCGAAGGCTGGACCAGCGAGGAGGACCACCACCGCGTCTTCGCCGGCAAGACCGCCCAGGCCATCGTGGCGCAGATCGACCCGCTGCTCGCCAAGGACTCCGAGTACACCGACTACGTTCCGGTCCGCGGCAAATCCGCCCTCTGACCCGCCAAACCGCCGGCGCCCCACACCCCACACCTCAGCCCCTGCCGCCTCGGTGCCCGCCGAGGCGGCCCCCGTCCTCGCCCGATCGTCCCGCCCCCACCCACGAGAGGCAACGACCATGACCACAGCACGCCCCTCCCTCGACCCCGAACTGCATGAACTCCTGGCCGACATGCCGCTGATGTCCGAGCTCAGCCCGGAAGTGCTGGCGCAGGTACGCCCCCTCTCCTCGGTGCCCGTCGAACCCCTCCTCGAAGGCCGCGCTGTCGACCGGCGCGAGGTCACCGTTGCGAGTCCGGACGGCACCCCGATCCCCTTGTCCGTCTTCAGCCCCGCGAACAGCGATCGCACCGCTGCCGCACCCTGCGTCTACTGGATGCACGGCGGCGGGATGGTCATGGGCGACCGCTTCTCACAGATCGACATCCCGCTGGAGTGGCTCGACGAGTTCGGCGCCGTCGTGGTCTGCGTCGAGTACCGGCTCGCGCCCGAGTCCACCGGCACCATCCCGGTCGACGACTGCTACCGGGGACTGCTCTGGATCGCCGACCACGCCGCCGAACTGGGCATCGACCCCGCCCGGATCATCGTCGCAGGCGCCAGCGCGGGCGGCGGCCTCGCCGCCGGCGTCACCCTGCTCGCCCGCGACCTCGGCACCCCCACGATCGCGGCCCAAGTCCTGATCGGCCCCATGCTCGACCACCGCAACACCACCACCTCCAGCCTCCAGTACTCGAACGGGCCCGGCGTCTGGACCCGCGAGATGAACGGATTCGGATGGCACTGCCTCCTCGGCGACCTCACCGACGACGAGGTACCCGCATACGTCTCACCCGCCCTGGCCGACGACCTCGCGGGCCTGCCGACCACCTACATCGACACCGGCTCCGCCGAAGTCTTCCGCGACGAGGACACCGAGTACGCCACCCGCATCTGGGCGGCCGGCGGCCAGGCCGAACTCCACGTCTGGGCAGGCGGCTTCCACGGATTCGACGCCCTGTACCCGCAGGCACACATCTCGGCCACAGCCCGCCGGACCCGCACCGACTGGCTCGCCCGGCTCCTGCCCACGAACCCCGCCGCATAGGTGAGGGATCAGCCGGCCCTGTGCCGGGCCCGGGCGACCTGTGACCGGGTGGTGGACCGCGCTCTTGAGCGCGGCCGGTGTGCGCAATGGGTGGCACACAGGAGCCCGGGAGCCGGACATGCTCCCGGGCTCCGTCACGTCCGCGGCTACACCGGTACGGACACGAAGGTCCGGCCCGACTCGTTCTCCACCAGGACCTCCTTGACGTTCGCGGGATCCACCGCCGCCGACCCGTCCAGGGACGCCCCCTTGCCCTCGCCGTGCTCGGCCGTACCCACGACCCAGCCGCCCGCCGTGGACCGCGTACCGTCCCGGGCTACCACCACCAGCCGGCAGCGCTCGCCCGCCGGGATCCCGGTCACCGCCGCGTGCACCCGTACCCACTTCGCCGCGGGCGTCACCTGTACGTTCATCCGCGCGCCCGTGCCCCGGTCCGTCGCGGAGGCCACCTTGGTCCCCGGTACGGGCGAAGGCGCCGCGGAAGCGCTCGGCGTCGGCGGCCCGGGCAGCGCGCCGGCCTGCTCCCGGTCGGCGCCCATGTGCGCCCCGGCCCAGAACACGGCCGCCAGCGAGGCCGCCACGGCCAGTCCGGCCAGCCCCACCCGGCGCCGCGCGGACGCCACCCGCTCCCCGCGCACCTGCCGCAGGGTCCGCTGGAGCAGCAGGTCGCCGCCCTGCGGGGGCCCGTCGAGGAACGCCTCCTCCGGTACTTCGCCCAGCACGCTCTCCATCTCGCGCAACGCGGCCACCTCCTCACGGCACCGCACACAGTCGCCGATGTGCTCCTCGACGCGCCGTACGTCCTCCTCGTCCAGGACACCGAGCACGTACGGTCCGAGCAGTTCCTCCTCGTGCCGCTGCCGGTTCATGCCACCACCTCCCGCAGTCCGCCGGGCTGCTGGGGCGGCCGGCCTGATCGTCTGTTCCCGGTGCCGTCCCCGGCGCCGTCCGCGAAGACCTCGCGCAGGGCCTTCAGCGCGTAGTGCGAGCGCGATTTGACCGTGCCGGCGGGTATCCCGAGCCGGTCGGCCGCCTCCGCGACACTGCGCTGGCGGTAGTACAACTCCGTCAGCACGTCCCGGTGTTCCGGCGACAGCCGGTCCAGGGCCCCGAGCACCGTCATCGTGTCCACGACGGAATCCGCGTGGTCCCCCTCGACGGGCGGCGAGGCCGCCGCGCCCGAGACCTCCGGCGGCCGGGCGGCCTTCGCGCGGTAGCGGTCCGCGATGATGTTGCGGGCCACGGTGAGCAGCCAGCCGCGCACCGACCCCTTCCCGTTGACCAGGACCTCGGAATGCCGCCATGCGCGGATCAGCGTCTCCTGGACGACGTCCTCGGCGGCGGCCCGGTCCCCGGTCAGCCGGGTGGCGTACGCGAGCAGGGCGTTGCCGTGCTCCTCGTAGACAGCCCTGATCAGTGCCTCGTCGGTCGAGCCCCGCCGAGTGCGGGGCCACAGTGGTCCGGCCATCTCACCCTCTCCGTCCGCCTGGTGTTACCTGGTGCGGTCGGAACACGCCGTGGGTACACGTCCGGTTCACGTGACGTGCGTCACTGGCGTCCGTCACTCGCGTCCGTCGCCCGCGTGCGCCGCGCGTTTTCCGGTCAGGTGCGGCAGGCGCGTCCCTCGTTGAGGCAGGCGACGAGCGCGTCCATCTGCCCGTCGGTCATCACGTCCACGAACATCGCGTGGTCCGTGCGCGGGCTGTGCCGCTGCTCGGGGAAGGAGTCCAGCGCGACCGGCACCCCCGGCGCCACCGCGTACGACAGGGAGATCCGCAGCTCGGGCACCGGGAAGGTGCCCTGGGGGCACACGCCCTGCGGGGAGGGGAACAGCAGGTGCGAACGGTGGTCGCGGGCCTGGGTGTCCAGCCCGTTCCAGCAGCTGGGGAAGACGAGCGTACGGGTGATCAGCGAACCGGCAGGACAGCGCGGGTAGTCGGTGGTGGCCCGCCCGGGGAAGCCCGTACAGCCCCAGCGGGCCCGGACGTCGGCGGCCGCCCCCGCCGTGTACGCGACCGCGTCGCCGGTCATCGCCCGCAGGAAGCGGGGCATCGGCACGACCTTGCTGACCGGGCTGCCCCGGAACTCCACCTCCACCGAGGCCTCCGGCAGGATCTCGCCGGTGTTGCCGTTCCCCGCCGTGTGCTCGTGCGCACCGCCGCCCGGGCGGTCCACCCGGCGCAGCACGGGCCAGTAGTAGGCGGAGCGGTCGCCCCCGGCGCAGCTGGTGGCGGCCGCGGCCAGCGAGGCGTCCGTCGACATGGCGTCGGTGGACAGGTTCCCCACGTAGGCGTGGGTGTGGTGGGCGCCCGCCCGCAGACCCGGCGAGACCACCAGGTTGTCCTCGTTCCAGTGGCCCTCCTCGTTGCGCCCGCATTCCACGCGCACCGAGCCGGCGGAGGCCCCGGAGCCCGCCGGGGGCGGGGTCCGCGGATCGGGCGGGACCCGGCGTATGTCCACGGAGGAGCCCGCCACGGCCGCGCGACGGGAGTCCGCGGCGCGGGAGGCGCCCAGCACGGCGGCCGCCAGCCCGGTGCCCAGCACCAGGCAGACGAGCAGTGCCAGAAGTCGGTGTTCGTTCCCCATGGCGGTCACGGTCGCCGGTGCCCGGCACGGCCGTCAACCCGGTGTCCATACCCGCGGGGCTCCGAGTGCCGTACCGGACCGGGGTTGGCCCGTCCGGTGCTTGTCCGGCCCGGCGGTGACCACGCAGAGTGGTCCGTATGACACCGGAAGAACTGCTGCACGACTTCGCCCGCACCCGCGCCTCCCTCGACGGGGAAGAGGTGACCTTCTGGTGGTCCGGCGACGTGTACTCCTCGGCCCCCGACGAGCCGTACCGCCGCCTCTTCGGCTTCGAGGGCCTCAACGTCGCCCGGATCGAGGCCGGAGCGGATCCGCAGGACGGCGGGAGCGGCGGCTACCGCATGCTCTCGCGCGAGGCCGCCTTCTACCTCGACCCCGGCACCCGCGAGATCCTCGATACGTGGGAGGGCAAGCCCGTGGTGCACGTCTGGAACGACCCGGCGAACCAGAAGTGGCGCCCCTTCCCGGTCCCGCGGACCGTGCTCGGCGACCAGGTCTGCTTCAGCCTGGAGATCCCCCTCGCCTACCCCTCCCCGCTGCCCGTCGCCGACTACCCGCTGAACTCCGCCGACGACACCTACCGGGCCCTGGAGCTGTTCCAGTTCTTCGTCCCCGCCGCGGCCCTCGCCGGTGACGCCCCGAGCGTGCCCGCCACGATGTCCTGGACCCGCCGCTCGCCGTGGCTGCCCTGGATGGAGCAGGGGCAGCGGCCCGGCGGCCTCACCTTCCACTGCCGGGGCGTGAAGCTCGGCACCTACGCCGAGGTCCCCGAGCGCACCCGGGCCCACATCGCGGCGCACCACCCCGAGTTCGCCCACGCCCCGGAGAAGTGGAACGAGCCGAACGAGACCAGCTGGACCTACTTCCGCAAGCTCCACCCGAGGTAGGGGAGGGGCAGGAGGGGCGTGGGGCAGGGGGGCGTGGGGCAGGGGGGAGGGCCGGCCGGGGGAGCGGGGCGGGGTCCGGCAGGGTCCGGACAAGGGTTTTCCCCGTATCGGGTTCACCCCCGCGTTGCCTACTGTCTGCCCACCGGCGATCTTCCGGCCCGCGAACGGCCCCGCACCAACCCCACATGGTGTGAAGCCGTACGAGGACGCGCGGACCGCCGGCACCACCGTTGCCGAGGCCCCGCCGTCGTGGCCGGGCAACGAGGCGCGCGGCGGCGGCCGGAGCGGGCCTGACCAGCCCACCCCCCGGTCCCGCGGCCGCCGACCCACCTCCCACACTGCACCGACCGGCCGCTCCGGCCTGCCCGGGGACGGCCTCCAAAGGGGAACACGTGCACGCATCAAGACGTCGGCTGATATCCGTGGTGGCCATGTCCGTCACCCTCCTCGCGGGCTCCGCCACCGCCTCCGTGGCCGTGACGGCGGGGAACGACCCGGCCGCCACCCTCCCGGCCGCCGCGGCCCCCGCCTCGCCCGCCGCGGCCCCGGTCGAGAACCTCATCGTCGGCTACAAGTCCTCGGCCTCCGAGGCGAGTTCCAACGCCGCGGCCGCCGACGACGCAGCCGCCAAGGGCAAGAAGGCGGGCAAGAAGGCGAAGTTCGACCGCCGTCTCGGCACCGGCGCCGCCCTCGTCAGCCTCGGCGGAGCCGTCGCCCCCTCGGACGCGGCCGGTGTCATGGCCCAGTTCCGCGCCGACCCCGACGTCGCCTACGTCGAGCCCGACTCCCGGGCCTACGCGATGAGCACCCCCGACGACACCGAGTACGCCAAGCAGTGGGACCTCTTCGAGCCCACCGCCGGCATGAACGTCCCCGCCGCCTGGGACAAGACCACCGGCTCCGGTGTCACCGTCGCCGTGATCGACACCGGCTACGTCACCCACTCCGACGTGGCCCCCAACATCGTCGCCGGCTACGACTTCATCTCGGACTCCACCGCCGCCCGCGACGGCAACGGCCGCGACAACAACGCCGCCGACCAGGGCGACTGGAGCGCGGCCGGCGAGTGCGGCACCGGCTCCAAGGCCAGCGACTCCTCCTGGCACGGCACCCACGTCGCGGGCACCATCGCCGCGGCCACCAACAACGGCAAGGGCGTCGCGGGCATCGCGTACAACGCGAAGATCCAGCCCGTCCGCGTGCTCGGCAAGTGCGGCGGCGCCACCTCGGACATCGTCGACGCCATCACCTGGGCGTCCGGCGGCTCCGTCCCCGGCGTCCCGGCGAACGCCACCCCCGCCAAGGTCATCAACATGAGCCTCGGCGGATCCGGCACCTGCTCCAGCAGCTACCAGAACGCCATCAACGCGGCGGTCGGCCGCGGCACCACCGTCGTGGTCGCCGCCGGCAACAGCAACGCGGACGCGGCGAACTTCACGCCCGCCAGCTGCAACAACGTGATCACCGTGGCCGCCAGCAACCGCACCGGCGACCGCTCGTTCTACTCGAACTTCGGCACCCGCATCGACGTCACCGCCCCGGGCGGTGAGACCCGCCGCGCCACCGACACGCCCGGCACCGTCACCACCCCCGAGAACGGCATCCTCTCCAGCCTGAACGCGGGCACCACCACCCCCGGCGCCGAGATCTACAAGCCGTACCAGGGCACCAGCATGGCCTCCCCGCACGTCGCCGGCCTCGCCGCGCTGCTGGTCGCCGCCAAGCCCTCGCTGACCCCGGCCGACGTCAAGTCCGCCATCAAGGCCAGCGCCCGGCCCCTCGCCGGCACCTGCACCGGCGGCTGCGGCGCCGGTCTCGCCGACGCGGCCGCGGCCGTGAACGCCGTGACCTCCACGCCCACCACCCCGTCGTTCCAGAACACCACGGACTTCGCGATCGGTGACAACACCACCGTGGAGAGCCCGATCACCGTCTCCGGCGTGACCGGCAACGCCCCGGCCACCCTCAAGGTCGGCGTGAACATCGTCCACACCTACATCGGTGACCTGAAGGTCGACCTGGTCGCCCCCGACGGCACCGTCTACACCCTGCACAACCGGGCCGGCGGCAGCACCGCCAACATCAACCAGACCTACACCGTCGACGCCTCCTCCGAGGTGGCCAACGGCACCTGGAAGCTCCGCGTGAACGACAACGCGGGCGGCGACACCGGCAAGATCGACTCCTGGAGCCTCGGCTTCTGACCGGTCCCGGCCCCTCTGCGGAGCCCCCCAACTCCCTTCTGACGGGCCGATAGTACGGACCATCCCCCAGCGCGCGGACCTGCCGGTACCTCCCGTACCGACAGGTCCGTCGTGCTTTCCGGTCCGGCGACTGAATTCTGCGTCACAATCCGGGTCCGTCCGGCGGCCGACCTCGTATTGTCGCGTTTCACAGGAAGGGCACAGAACTGGGGCGCGAAAGGCTGGTGGCTGTGCGTGGCGGCGACGGGGCACGCTGACACCGATTTCGGACACACCAACGTCGGACACACCAACGTGGGACACCGGGAACTCATCGAGGCGGTCCACCGTGCGCTGACCACGCACGGACGGGCCGTCCTCACCGGACCCGCCGGAGCGGGCAAGACCGAGGTGGCGGGCGCCGTCGCGGCCGCCGCCCGGGGCCGGGGCGAGACCGTGCTGCGGCTCGCCCCGGAAGCCGCCGACCAGTGGATACCCGAGGCCTCGGCGGCCGCCCTGCTCGCCTCCGTCCCCCGCACCGCCCTCGAACGGCTCGCCGGACCCCAGCGCACCGCCATCGCCCTGCTCCGCCGTGAGGCCGACGCCCCCGGCGCGGGCCGCGACCACGTCGCCCTGCGGCTGGCCGTCGTCGAGGTGCTGCGCACCCTGTCCGCCCCCGGCCCCGTCCTCCTCGTCCTGGACAACGCCCAGTGGCTCGACGCCGAGAGCACCGACCTGCTCCGGTTCGTCCTGCGCCTGACCCCGCCGCGCGTACGGGTCCTCGTCGCCGAACGCGTCCAGGGCGGCGCCCCCGTCGCCGAACCCCTCTGCGGACCCGGCACCCCCGCCGTCCGCGTCCCCGCGCTCGGCGCCGACGAGGTCGCCGAACTCCTGCTCCGCCACGGCCTGCCCGCCCGCCTCGCCGGCCGCATCCACCAGGCCAGCGGCGGAAACCCCAGGCTCGCCCTCGCCCTCGGCCACTCCCTCGCCGAAGCCTGCGCAGGCCCGGGCGGCGGCGCCCACCACGCCGACACCCTGCCCGTCTCCGGGCAGGCCCGCGACGTCGCCCGCCGCCTGCTGGCCGGGGCCCCGGCCCGGGCCCGCCGGACCCTGCTGCTCGCCGCCCTCGCCGCCCGCCCCACCACGGCCCTGCTGCGCCGGGCCGGACGCCCCGACGCCGAAGAGGAACTCGCGGAGGCCGAGCGGGCCGCGCTGGTCACCGTAGGAGAGGACGGCGCCGTGACGTTCACCGCCGGCGCCCTGCCGACGGCCCTGGCCGCCGACGCCGGCTGGCCCGAACGCGCCGCCGGACACGCCGCGCTCGCCGCCGCCGTGGACGACCCCGTCCAGGCCGTTCGCCACCGCGCGCTCGCCGTCGACACCCCCGACGCGCGGCTCGCCGCCGAGATCACCGACGCGGCCGCCGCCTGCCGCCGCCGCGGCCAGCGCGCCCTCGCCGCCGAACTCGGACTCCTCGCCGCCGAACGCACCCCGGCCTTCCAGCACCGCGAGGAACTCGCCCGGCTCGTCGCGGCCGCCGAGGACGCCGGCTGGGCCGGCCGCGCCGACCTCGCCCGCCGCGCCACCCGGGCCGTCCTCGCCCGCGACGCCTCGCCCGCCCAGCGGGTGCGCGCCCGGCTGGCCGTGATCGACGCCGCCGGACAGGCCCTCGCCGACCTCGACGAGACCATCGCCCACGCCCTCGCCGACGCCGCCGGGGACCCCTCCCTGCGGGCCGCCGTCCAGCTGCGCATCGCCTGGAAGCACAACATCGGCGACGGCGACCCGGTCCGCTCCCGCGACGCCGCCGCCGAAGCCGGCGCCCTCGCCAAGGCGGGCGGCGACCAGGTCGCCGAGGCCATGGCGCTGACCGTACGGGCCCGCATGGGCCGCATCCTCGGCGACCCCGACGCGGAGGACATCCTGGCCGAGGCCCTCGCCCTGCCCGCCCCCGAGGTCCCCCTCGGCATGCGCAACGCCCCCCAGTACCTCGCCGTCCGCCACGCCCTCTTCGACGACCGGCTCACCGACGCCCGCCGCCAGCTCCTCGTCCTGCTGCCCGCCGTCCAGCGCACCGGCTCCGCCGAGGACGTCTTCGAAGTGCTGCGCAGCCTCACCGAGGTGGAACTGCGGCGCGGCCGCTGCGCCTCCGGCGCCGCGCACGCCCGCCGCGCCCTGGAGCTCACCATCGAGGCGGGCCTCTCGCCCGGCCCCGCCTGGTACGTCGCCGCCACGGCCGAGGCCGCGGGCGGCAGCTTCGCCCGCGCCGCCGGATACGCCCGCCGCGGCATCCGGGCCTCCGAGGAGGAACAGGACCAGGTCTTCCTGTCCCGGGGCCTGTACGCCCTCGGCACCGTCGAACTGGCCACCGGCGACGCCGCCAAGGCCGTCGCCACCCTGCGCCGGGTCGCCGAGCTGGAGGAGGCGCAGCAGGTGGTGGACCCCTCGGTGCTGCGCTGGCACGGGGAACTGGCCGAGGCCCTGATCGCCGCGGACGACCCGCTGGGGGCCGCGGAACTCCTCGACCGGGTCACGCCGGTGGCCCGCTCCCTCGGCCGGACCGCCGTCGTCGCGTCCCTGGACCGGGCCCGGGCCCTGTGCCGTTCCGCCCAGGGCGAGCCCGAACCGGCCGTGGCCCTCCTCGCGCGCACCGCCCAGCGCTTCGAAGCCCTCGGGCTGCCCCTGGAACAGGGCCGTACGCTGCTGGCGCTGGCCCGGGTGGAACGCCGGCGCCGCCGCCGGGCCCCCGCCCGGACCGCCCTGGCGGCGGCCGCCGAGGTCTTCGGGCGGGCGGGGGCGAAACCCTGGCTGGAGCTGGCCCGGGAGACTCCGGGGGACGGCGTCGCCCCGCACCCGGGGGCGGCGGCGCTGACCGAGGCGGAGGCCCGGCTGGCGCTCCTCGTCGGCGGCGGGGCCAGCAACCAGGAGGCCGCCGCGAAGCTCTTCCTCAGCGTGAAGACGGTGGAGGCCCGGCTCACCCGGATCTACCAGAAGCTCGACGTCCGCTCCCGGGCCCAGCTGGCCACCGCGCTGCGCGGGGGCTGAGCGGGGGGCCGGCCGGGCCCGGGGCGGCCGGTCAGCAGCTGAGGTTGTTGCCCGGGGTGACGCCCAGCAGCTGGGTGAAGCTCTGGTACTTGCTGACCCGGCTCTGCACCTGGGCCGGGTTGCCGCCGTTGCACTCCAGCGACCCGTTGATGGAGCGGATCGTCTCGCCGAAGCCCGCGCCGTTGACCATGGCGGCGTGGGCGGTCATCGTGCCGGGGCCGTTCTGGGTGTTCCAGTACCAGAGGGCCGTCTTCATGGCGACCGCCGGGTCCTGCTCGACGAGGTAGGGGTTGGCGAGGAGGTTGATGCCCAGGGCGTCGCCCGCCGCCTTGTAGTTGAAGTTCCAGCTGAGCTGGATCGGGCCGCGGCCGTAGTAGGCGGCCTGTCCGGCGGGACAGCCGTAGGGCTGGCTCGCGTCACAGTAGTGCGGGTAGTTCGCGGTGTTCTGCTCCACCACGTACACCAGCCCGCCCGTCTCGTGCGAGACGTTCGCGAGGAAGGCCGCCGCCTCGCGCCGCTTGACGGTGTCGTCGCCGGTGTTGGCGAAGCCGGGGTACGCGGACAGCGCCGCGACCAGGCCGTTGTAGGTGTAGAAGGAGTTCCGGTTCGGGAACATCTGGTTGAACTGGGCCTCGCTGACCACGAATCCGGACGGGTTGCCGGTGCCGGGGTCGGTGCCGCCGCCACCGCCGCAGGCGCCCTGGTCGGACCAGACGCCCCACTGGCCGGTGGTGCCGGGCGTCTCGCCCTGCGTCCACCACTTCGCCTGCCAGTTGTGGCCGTTGTACGAGGCGTTCGTGCCGCCCGTGTAGACGGCGGAGGAGGCCCAGGCCCCGGCGCAGGCGGGGGCCGCGGCGGCGGGGGAGGCGGGCAGGGCGACCGCGAGGCCGAGGGTCACGGCGGCGGCCGCGGCGAAGGACAGGGTGCGGCGGCGGAGGGTGCGTATCACGTAACTGCTCCTGGAGTGGGGGGACATGTCGCGGGAGGTGGGGGGCGCGACGACTACCGCCACTGAAGCGAAGTGGTCTGGACCTGTCAAGGTCTAGACCAAATGTTTCCGGTTCGGCCCCACCGTGCGCCCCCCGCACCCCGTGAACGCCGGAACGGCGTGACGACCGGGGTCGTCACGCCGTTCCGGATGCCGCTGCCGCCCGGATCAGCTGCCGGCGGACAGGTTCCCCGACAGGACCGGGATGTTGTCCACGATGTGGGACAGGGACTCGTCGCCCTTGGCCTGGGTGGAGTTCTCGGTGCACTGCTGGTTCTGCGGGTTCGACAGGACGTTGATGTCCTGGACGCCGACGTTGATGGCGGCGAGGATCGACTGGGCGTTGACCTTCGCGGGCAGGCCGACGCAGAGCTTGTTCAGCGAACCCTGGATGGCGCTGAGCTGGGGGCTCTGGTCGCCCGAGGTCTCCTGGTTGCCGTAGATCTGCGCGGCACCGTTGCCGTTGACGGTGTTGACGCCGTTGTCGTTGCCGATCGCCATCGCCGGGGAGGCCACGAGGGCGCCCGTACCCAGTACGGTGGCGGTGACCGCGGCGGTGGCCATGAACTTCTTGAGCATCGTGGAGATCCTTCTGTCGCATGAGCTGTCCCCGGCGGGACGTCCTGATCAACTGCCCCCGGCGCCAGGGGTTATCGCCCATCACCCATGCGGCCCAACGATCCCTTCCGTACGGCTCCCGCGACCCGCGCCGTCCCGGCGAACGCCGGGGGCCGCCGGAGTTCCCGGCGGCCCCCGGCGATCCCGGGCGGCGGACCCGCCACCTCAGCCGGTCTTGCGGCGGACCTTCTTGTTCTTGCCGCCGGCCCCGCTGCTGGAGCCCTGGACCTTCGAGCGGTTCTGGTGCCCCTGCTGGGCGTGCGCGTTCGCGGCGTTGCGCTCCAGCGCCTCGCGGAACTTGCGCTTCGCGGCGTCGGCCGGGGACTCGTCCTGCGGAACGTCCGCCTGCGCCGCGTCGGCCTGCGGGGTGTCTGATGCGTCAGCCATGTGTGCCTCCTGGAGTGATCAAGTCAGCCCAGTCTGTCAGCCGCGCTCCCCGGAGGCCATCGGGATCGGTCCGGGCGGCCGTCAGGCGGGCGGGGCCGGGGCCTGCGCCCCGCCGCCGGCCCGGATCGCGGCCAGCGCGGCCCGGTGCAGGGCCTGCGGGTCGCCGTGCGCCACCGGGCTGCCGGTCAGCGTGTACCACTCGTCGGCGTCCGTGTACTGCACCTCGAAACCGACCTTGCCGTCGGGGCCCGCGGTCGTGCGCAGCGTGAGCGGGCCGGTGATCACGCCGACCTCGTCGGTCATCGCCCCGCCCGGACCCGCCGGGACCTCGTCCTGCCACTGCCGGGGCCCGCTCATGAGGCGCAGGTGTCGAGCATGGAGGTGAGCTTCGCCTTCTCGGCATCGGTCACGGTCAGACCGTAATGGGATTTGACGGTGGTCCAGGCGCGCCCGTACTGGCACCAGGCCGCCTTGTCCGTGGGCTGCCACAGGTCGGGGCTCTGGTCGCCCTTGGAACGGTTCGAGGCCGCCGAGACCGCCAGCAGCTGCGGCCGCGTCAGATCGTTGGCGAAGGCCTTGCGCCGGGCCGCGTCCCATCCGGCGGCTCCGGAACGCCAGGCCTCGGCGAGCGGCACCATGTGGTCGATGTCCAGCTTCGACGCCTCGGTGACCGTCGCCCCGTCGTAGAGGCTCTTCCAGCGGCCGGTCAGGGCACGGCACTCGGAGTCCTGGGTGACGTCGGCGCCGTCCCGCTTGAGGACCACCTCACGGGTGTCGCACTTGTTGCCCTGCTCGGCCCAGTGCGTGAACTTGTCGCGGCTGTAGCCGGCCATCGTGCCGGGCTTGCCGACCGTCAGCGCCGCCAGCTGGGTCCGGGCCACGGCGACGGTGACCATCCCCGGCAGCACGTCACCGGGGGCCGGCTGGCCGGCCGCGCCGGAGGGCGCCGGGGCGCTCGCGGCGGGCGGGGCGCCGCTCTTGCCGGTCTTCCCGTCCGGCCCGGAGGGCTGCTGACCCCCGCAGCCGCTCGCTCCGAGCAGCAGCACCACGGCCAGCGCCGCACCGCGTACACCTGACTGACGACCCATGACCCCACCCCGCGCAGACTCCACCGACCCGGGGAGCCTACCCATAACCGGACATCCAACCCGGCATCCGGCCGGACGGAGTGTCCGCGTACGCGATCGGCCGCCCGGCAACCCGGGCGGGCACGCACGCCGTTCGGCCCGGCGCCGCCGTCAGCGGCGTCAGCGCCGGGCGGCGGCCGTACGGGCCGGGGCGCCGACGGGCCGGCGGGCCGCCGCGTGCAGGGCGTGCCGGCACACGGCGGCGGCCGCCGCGAGCGCGACGGCCAGCACCACCGGCCGGCCCGCCCCCGTGGCCAGGACGGCCCCGGCGACCAGGAGCACCGCCAGGGCGGCGAACTGCCCGGGCCCCCAGGGGCGCACGCGCGGAGGGCGGCTCCGGCGGCGGCTCCGGCGCCGGCCGGCCGCTGCGCGGTGACGAACCTCCCGTGGCATCGGACCCCCTCGGCTCAGGGGCCGGCCGCGGTGCGGGGCCCTTCGGGGAAGAGTGTGGCCACGCCGCGAGCGAGAGGGGCCGGATTCGCGACGGAGACCGGGCCGGGGGGCGCGATCCGGCCGCGCCCACGGCCCCGCGCAGGCTCCCGTCCGGTCCCTCCGAAAGCCGCCGCAGGGATCGACCGCACCGCCGAGTTGGCCGAAATCCACCGGCGCGCACCCTTCCCCGCTCCACGCCGGAGCCGCCGCCCCCGGCCGCCGGACCCCGGCGGGGGAGACACCGCGCGCGGGGTGACGGCGTCGCCTCCGGCATCAGGTCCAGGAGGCGGTGACCAGGGTGCGCCGGGCTGCCGTCAGGTGGACGGAGGCCGCCAGCCAGGCCCGGGCGTAGGCATCGGCCGAGGGATCGCCGAGACGGCCGAAGACGTCCCGGGGCCGGCGGTCCGCCTCGCCGACGAGGGTGGCCGCGAGCTCCGCCGCCGTGGTGAAGCCGGCCCGGCGCAGCGGGCCGTACGCCGTCAGCGGCTCCGGGCCCCGAGCGGCCTCGGCCACCGCCCGGCGGCCGCCCGCAACGCCCGTCTCCAGCAGCCGCCGGACCCGCCAAAGCGGCGCGTCGGCCAGCGGGTCCGGCCCGGGGACGGCGGCGAGGGGGGCGGCGGCGGGGGCGGCGGCGGCCGGGAAGTGGGCGCCCTGGAGGCGGTCATAGCCGAGGTCGGCGCGCCCGCGCCACTCCTCGGGCAGCCGCAGCGTGTACGCCGCGCCGGGCACCGGTCCCACGGCGAGCGGGCTCAGGGTCGCGGCCCGGTCCGGATCGGGGCGCCCCAGCACGCGCACCGCCAGCCCCGGATACCCGGCCAGGCGGCGCAGGTTGACGCCGTGCCCCAGCTCCGGATGCGGATGGGCGGGGCGCAGCCGCAGCAGCGGGGCGTCCGCGCGCGACTCCCGCACCAGGAGGTCGTCGCCCGCCGCGCCGACGACCTCGACGTCGCAGCCCAGCAGCCCCGGTTCGTCCCACAGCCCGGCCACGGCCTCGGCCGCCGGCCGGGCGAACAGGGCGGCCAGCGGATCCTCGGCCCACGAAGCCCCGGGCGCGGGCGTGGCGCGTACGCCGCGCCCGGCACCGAGCCGCCCGTCGGCGGACACCGTTGCCCCGACCACGCGCAGGCCCGCCCGGGCCAGGCCGGCGTGGTCCAGGGCGCCGCCGCCCAGGGCCACGGAGGCGGCCCCCGCCCCGCGGGCACGGGCGAGGCCGCCGGGCCGGACGTCCGACAGGGAGTAGCCGCGGCCGTCGGCGCCGAGCAGGTGGGTGACCACGCCTCCGTAGCCCGTCGCGGTGAGCACCGGCTCCCGGCACAGGCCGTACACCCGCAGACTGCCCCCGGCAACGTAGGGCCGGCGGCCCCCGGACGGCCCGGGACCGGCCGTGCCGGACGCCAGCAGCGCGGCGGTGTGCAGCAGTTCGCGGAACGCGGTGGTGAGGTCGCCGAGCCGCTGGGCGGCCTCGCGCTCCCGGGAGCCGCGCAGACCGCGTACGACCCGCAGGGCGGCGGCCTCCGCCTGCGGCAGCCCGGCGAGGCGTGCGGTGTGCGCGGCGCGCAGCAGCTCGGCCTGGGTCACCGCGCCGGCGGCAGTGACCCCGGCGGCCAGCGCCTCGGCGGCGGCCGCCCACAGCCCGGCCCCGGCCGCGACCTGCGCGCCCGTCAGCCCGGCCGCGACCGGCTCCGGGGCCGGCTCCGGGCTTCCGGCGACCGGCTCCGCGGCGGGGTCCGCGACCGGCTCCGCGGCGGGGTCCGCGGCGGCGTCCGCCAAGGGGGCCGCCCCCAGGGCCGCTGTGCGGTGCAGGCAGCGCGGGGCCAGGAGGCAGCTGCACGACGCCTGGCCGGGTTCGGTGATGGTGCCCGCAGGGCCCGGGCGGAGCGTCACCACCGCGTCCTCACCGAAGCGGAGGCTGACGCTTCCCTCCGTCGCGGTGACGGCCCCCGCCCCGCACTCCGCGATGGCCGCGTCGAGCCGTCTGCGCAGCCGGGCGGTCAGGCCCTCCACCGCCTCCGCCAGTACCTCGGGCGCGACGGGGGGAAGCAGGGCACGGCTCATCGGGGCTCTCCACGGAGTCGGTCGCCCACCCAGCGGGCGAGGGCGAGGGGGCTGAGGGCGGCCACCGGCATGCCGGCCGCCACGAGTTGCCGCGCCACCGGCACCGAGTAGCGGGGCGCACCCGCGTCGTCGAGGGCGGCGCAGCCCAGCAGATGGGCCCCCGAGGCGGCCAGCGCCCGTACCTCCCCGAGCAGGCCCGCGAGCGGGGCGCCCTCCTCGAAGTCGCTGACCACGACCACCAGGGTGCGGCTCGGCACCGTGACCAGCGTCCGCGCGTGTGCGAGGCCCGCCGCGATGTGCGTGCCACCGCCCACCCGGACGCCGAGCAGCAGCGACAGCGGATCGTCGACGCGGTCGGTGAGGTCGGCCACCTCGGTGGAGAAGGCCAGGAAGTGCGTGGACAGCGTCGGCACCCCGCCCAGCACCGCCGCCGTCAGCGCCGACCAGATCACCGAGGCCTCCATGGACCCGGAGACGTCGACCACCAGGATCAGCCGCCAGTCCGCCTCGCGGGAGGCGCGCGTGCGGAACACCGGGCGCTCCGGGACCACCACGACCCGGCCGTCGGCCGTGCGCCGGGTGTGCGCGAGGTTGGCCCGCAGGGTGCGCGCCAGGTCGAGCCGGCCGCCCGGACGGCGCGTCGGGCGCGGGGTGGCGACCCCGGTGAGGGCCGGCCGCAGCCGGGTGGCCAGCTCCTTGGCCAGCTCGTCGACGAGCCGGCGCACCAGGGGCCGCAGCCGAGCCAGTTGCTGTTCCGGCATGCCGCCCGCCAGCGAGAGCACCGAGGTCAGCAGCTCCACGGAGGGGCGTACCGAGGCCGGATCGAGCTGCGCCAGCACGTCGGTACGGCCCGCCCCGGCCGCGTCGGCCAGCACCTCCTCCCGTACGTCCGCCCCGAACAGCGACTCCAGTTCCGCGGACCACTCCCGCGCGGTCGGGAACGAGGGCTCGTCCCCGCGGCCCTCGCCGTACAGCTCGTCGAGCGCCCGGGCGTAGCGGTGCGCACCGGCCGGAAGCCGGTCGCGCTCCCGCCCGAGCAGCAACCGCCACCGCTCGCCGCCCCCAAGCCGCCGCCCACCCCCCGCCGGTACGACCGCCGCCGGGGCGGCCCCCGCGAGTTCGGGCGCCGCCTGGGTGGTTCCCGCAGGGGTGGGTCCTGCCGGGGTGGGCGTCGCCGGTACGACCACTACCGGGACGGCGCCTGCGGGTACAGCCACCCCCGGGACGGCCCCTGCGGGTACGAGCGGCGCCTGGGTGGGCTCTGGCTGGGTAGGCCCTGCCGGGGCGGGTACCGCCTTGGTGGGCCCCGCCGGTAGGGGCGCCGTCGGGGCGGGTGTCGCCGGTACGGGAGCCGCCGGGGCGCGCCCTGCGGGTACGGCCACCGCCGGTTCGGACCCCGCCGGTACGGCTCCTGCCCGTCCGGACCCCGCGGGGACGGGCATTGCCGGTACGGCCCCTGCCGGTCCGGGTCCCGGCGGGAGGGAGGCGAGGGCGGTTTGGCCGGCCGCGTCGGCGGCGGACCAGAGCGCGAGCAGGGCGGGCGGCGCGTCCAGCGACAGGTCGACCCGGTCGCCGAGCCGCTCCGTCACCGTCGCCAGCAGCCGCTCCCGCGCCGCCGGGGCCAGCACGTCGAACCCGGCCCGCAGCGCGGGCAGCCGCTCCAGGAACTCCGCGTCGGCGAGGCCCTCCACCCGGTCCAGCAGCGGGGTCAGCGCCGCGGCCGAGGCGTCGAGCAGCGGTCCGGCGGCGCTGAGCAGGCCGGTGAGCCGGCGGGCCAGCGTGCGCCGCCCCTCGGCGCTGGCCGCGCCGTCGACCCAGGCGGCGGCGCGCGCGCCGAGCCCGGCCGCGGGGTCGAGGTCCAGCAGCACCCGCACGGCGAGGGCTGCGCCCCGCATCAACGGGCTCCCCTCGGCGCCCAGTTCCGCCAGGGCGGCGTCCATGCGCAGCCCCAGGCGGCGGGCGGCGGCCCGGTCGGCGAGCGCCACCAAGGCGCCCGCGTCGGCGGGGTCGTCGCTCCCGGCGAGACCCGGCAGGGCCCGTACGGCGGTGTCCAGCAGACCGCCGACGAGCGCGCCGGCCCGCTCGCGCGCCCCGGGGGCGGCGGGCAGGTGGCCGCGCCGCAGCCCCTCCAGCAGGTCGACGGCCGCCAGGAGCTCCGGCAGCCCGGCAGTGGCCGGCAGGACCTCCGCCACCTCCTCCAGCCGTACGTCGACCAGCTCGGGCAGGTCACACCGCGCGGCGGCGGCCAGCCCGGTCAGTACCTGAGCCGCCGTCGGGCCGCCTTCGGCCGCCTCGCGGCGCGCCACCTCGCGCAGCGTCCCGGCGGCCGCCTGGGCGGCGGTGACGCCGCGGACGCCCGCCAGGTCGAGGCGGGCCGGGACGGACGGGGTCCAGGACAGCCGCCACTTGCTCCCCAGCGCGGTGCCGTCGCCGGCGGCGGCCACGCCCACCGGCTCCCCGTAGGCCGCCCCGCACACCAGCAGCCGCTGGAGCAGCACTTCGCGGCGTCCGTCGAGCTCGGAGCGCAACGGATCGAGGCGGACCTCCCGGGCGGCCGGGTCCTCGGGCGACGGCAGCCGGAGCCCGGCCAGCTCCGCCTCCACGGCGGGGCCCAGCCCGGAACGCGGGGCGTGCGGGGTGGTCCGGCCCCGGCCGGCGCCCACCAGTACGGCCTCCAGGGCGCGGGCCAGCGCCCGCCCCCGGCCGAGGGGGTCACCGTGCCCCAACACCGTCTGGACGGCCTCCACGAGTTCGCCCCGGCCGGGTGCGGGCAGCCCCCGCAGCACCGCCAGGTCGCAGGCGAGCCGCAGCGTCTCGGCGGCCTCCCCGGTCCCGGCGGTGTGCCCGGCGCGGCGCAGCTCCCGGCACACGCCGGTGACGGCGACCGAAGCCGCCTCCCGCACCCGCTCCGGGTCCCCGCCCGCCGCGAGGACGGCCTGCTGCCAAAGCGGATCGCGGATCCCGGCGGGGTACCCGGAACGGGAGTCGAGCAGGTCGAAGGAGTAGGGCACGAACGAGGTCACCACCTCCGCGCCGCCCCCCGCCCCCACGACGGCCTCCGCGTCCGCCGCGCCGCCCGCTGCCCCGGCGGCCCGCGGGTCCGGCTCGCGGCCCGCCTCCCTCGCCGTCGGGCCGGCGTGCCCCGGCAGCAGGGCCGGGGCGTGGAAGGCGCCGATCACGGCCGCGACGCGGCGGCCGCCCGCCGCCGCGGCGGCGAGGGTCCGCCGCATGTGGGCCTCACGGGCCAGATCCACACCGGGCACCGCGTCCGCGTCGACGCGCAGCGCCCAGCCGACGCCCAGCGCCGCCCGACGCACCGCCTCGGGGGTACACCCGGGCGCCGGCACCTCGACGGCCCGGTCCCACAGGTCGTCCCCCGCGCGCCCGGAGGCGGCCGCGACGAGGCCGTCCGCGTAGCGCCGTCGCCCGCTTCCCTCCTGCGGGCCGCCCGCGTCCCCGGGGCCCTCCGGCTCCGCGCACCACCCGCGGTCGGCGAGCGGCAGGTCGCAGCAGACGACCTCCACGCCCCGGCCCCGCGCCCAGCGGACCGCGGCCAGTTCGGGGGAGAAGTCCGCGAACGGGTAGAAGGCCAGGCGGCCGTCCCGGCCCAGCCCGGCCAGGGCCACCGGCGCGAGCGTCTCCGGGTCGGCCAGGTGCGCCAGCCACGGCTGGAACTCGGCCGGCAGCTCCACGCAGACGACCTCCGCCCCCGACTCCTCCAGCAGCGCCGGCACCACCGCCGCCAGCGCGGGACTGTGGTGGCGTACGCCCAGCAGGTACGGCTCGCGCGAGGCGGCCAGCGCCGCCACCGCCGCCCGCGGATCGGTGACCGTCAACGCAGGCTCCCGCGCAGGTCCCAGAGCCGCCGCCACATCGCCGAGCCGTCCTCGGCCCGGCGGCGGACCGGGCCGTCCCAGTACCCCAGCAGCCGGCCGTGGTCGGCCGGGTCGTCCTTGCGCACGACGCCCAGCAGGTGCCCCGGCAGCAGGTCCAGTACGTCCCCGCCCGGCAGGTACGCGGCCGCGACCCCCAGCGAGGCCGCCACCTGCACGGCCTCGGCGGTGGACATGACCGTGCCGGGCCGCTCCACGTCCCAGCCCTCGGCGCTGCGCCCGGAGCGCAGGTCACGGAAGACGGTGACGAGCGCGTCGAGCACCGCGTCGTCCACCCCGAAGGCCGCCCCGGCCCGTTGCACGGCGGCCACGGCCTGCCGGCGCACCAGCGTGGCCTCGGCGTCGGCGTCCGCGATCGGCGCGACCGTCTCGAAGTTGAAGCGCCGCTTGAGCGCGGCAGACATCTCCGAGACGCCCCGGTCGCGCAGATTGGCGGTGGCGATGACCGTGAAGCCGGGAGCCGCGCTGACCGACGCGTCCTCGGTGGCGGTCAGTTCGGGCACGCTGACCCGCCGGTCGGACAGGATCGACACCAGGGCGTCCTGCACCTCGGGCAGGCAGCGGGTGATCTCCTCGACCCGCGCCACCCGCCCGCCGCGCATCGCGGACAGGACGGGGGAGTCCACCAGCGCCTGCGGCGTCGGGCCCTGGGCGAGGAGCAGCGCGTAGTTCCAGCCGTAGCGGAAGGCGTCCTCGGTGGTGCCCGCGGTGCCCTGCACGGTCAGGGCGCTGGTGCCGCACACGGCGACCGCCAGCAGTTCGGACAGCATCGACTTGGCGGTGCCCGGCTCACCCGTGAGCAGCAGCCCGCGCTCCCCGGCCAGGGTCACCACGCACCGTTCCACCAGGGCGCGTTCGCCGACGAACTTCGGCGCGATCACCAGCTTCGACGGCAGTCCGGCCGGCCGCTTCGCCAGGGCCAGCTCCACGCCGTCGCTGCCGCAGACGAAGGTCACGACCGCGCGCGGGGTCAGTACCCAGCCGGGCGGGCGCGGCCCGGTGTCCTGGGCGGCGAGGAAGGCCAGCTCGGCGGCGTACCGCTCCTCGGCGGGCACGACCTGCCGGGCGGCGGTGGGCTGTTCGGTGAGGGTCATCGGTTCCTCGGGTTCTCGGGTTCTCGTTCTGGAAGGCCGCGAAGGCCGCGAAGGCCGCGAAGGCCTCAAGGGCCGCGAAGGGCTCAAAGACCTGGAGGGCCTGGAAGGCTCGGGACATCGGGTGCCCCGCACCTGGGGCTCCCGGGACGGGGGCGGGCCCGGGCGGGCACGTCCCGTCCCCCGTCCGGTGTGCTCAGCGGCGGCGCGCCGCCGTGCGCTTCACCTTCAGCTGCTCGAAGCGCGGCGCGTCGCCCTCCCGGACCCGCGCCCACGCCCGGCGGTACAGCTCGGCGGCCGGCTCGGTGGGGACGAGCACCCCGAGCACCGGGTGGCCGCCCGGCGCGGCCAGGGAGTACATCGGCAGCTTCCACCGTTCGACCGGCAGCACCGGCGACGCCGGCTCCGCCCAGCCGCCCGGCAGGAACAGGGTGCGCCCGGCCCGGGTGCGGCCGGCCGTCACCACCAGCTCCGTCGCGGCCAGTTCGGCCCGGGCGGCCTTCATCCGGGCCGGCTTCCAGCCCGTCCAGCGCACCGTGTTGCGGTCGGTGGGGTCCGGCATGGCGAGCAGGACGAGGTACAGGGCGGCCGCGTCGGCGCCCAGCCCGTACGCGTCGGCCGCCTGCGCCACCAGCTCCGGCACGCTGCGGCTCGGATCCTGCGCCCACCAGGTGCCGTCCTTGTCCACCGCGCCCGCCACCGGCGCCCCCGGGTCGGCGAGCAGCGCCGCAAAGCCCGGGTCGTGCGCCAGGCGCAGCGCCGCCTCAGGCGCGGAAGGCTGCTGGTCGGTGCCGCGCAGCAGGGGCAGGTACGGGTCCGAGCCGGTGGAGTCCAGCAGCGAGGTCCGTAGCGCCGGCCGGGGCCGGTCGTCGTGGGTGGCCAGGACCACCGCGCCGTACCGCTCGAACCCCGGGCCGGTCTCGGTCGGGGCGCCGGCCGCCTTCCGGAAGCCGGACAGGCTCGTGTAGTGCCCCGCCGCCAGCAGCAGTCCGGGCGCGGCGAGGCGCTGGCGGACCGCGGTCAGCACGGGCGGCAGGCAGGCCCGTACGGGATGCCCGGCGGGCAGCCGGTGCGCGAGCCAGGCGGTCAGGGCCGCCGCCCCGGTCAGCGCCGAGGCGTCGAAGGGCCGGGTGACGGGGGCCACGGGCTCGGCGTGGTCCCCCTTGACGGCCCACTCGACGTCGGCGGACAGCACCGCCGACGCCGCCGGGTCCAGCAGGGCGGGCAGCGCGCGGTGGGGCCGCCAGCCGGTGCGCACCTCGCGGGCGGCGTCGGCGAGCAGCCACTCGGGCACCGGCGTACGGCGGCCCACGCGCTGGTTCCACACCCGCGCGGCGGCGGCCGCGTCGGGGCCCTCGGTCCACAGCAGTGCCGGGTCGGCGGGCAGCAGCGCGGCGACAAGTTCGCGGCGCACGTCGAAGCCGAGGTCCTTGAGGTCGTCGCGGGCGTGCACGGCCTCGGTGGCCTTCACCCCGAGGGCGGCGCGCAGTTCGGGGGAGAGGAACCCCTGCTCGTACGAGTCCACGCGCGGCAGACCCGCGAGCACCAGCCGCGCCACGGCGGCCGACACCCCGGTCAGCCGCCCGAACTCCTCGGCGGCCTGCGGGAACCAGGGGGCCGGTCCGCGTACGTCCGCTTCCGTGAGGAAGGCCGCCAGCCAGCCCGCCGCCCGGTCCGGGTCTCCGACGGTCGCGCCCGGCCCCACCCCGGTGTAGGGCGCCGGAAGGGTGAACGCCCCGGCCGGGTCGTGCAGCAGCGCCTCGAACTCCAGCCCCCCGGGCAACTGTTCGCCCTGCCCGGTGACGGCGAGCAGGGCGCCCCCGCCGAGCGGCATGACGCAGCGGTGGCGCAGGTCGCGCTCGCGCCCGGTGTCGCCCGTGAGCCGGCCTTCCTCCAGCCGGACCCGTACGCGCCGCCAGCGCGCGGCGGATCCCGCGGCCGCGTCCAGGCCCAGCGCGTCTACCTCGCCGAGGACGCGGCGCAGGGCGGCGCGCTGCTCCTCGGTGGTGCCGGTGACCGCCATCCGGTACGCGACCGCCGCGGGCTGCTCCAGGAACGGAGCGGTCCACGGGAACGCCGAGTACGCCACCTTCGGGACGTCCAGGTGGAGCCGTCCGGGCACGCCCGGGGCGGCGGTGTCGGCGGCCGCCCGGGCCAGCTCCCGCAGGAACCGGTAGGTGGCGTCGTTGTCCCCGCCGTAGCGGTAGTGGCCGGAGCCCACCAGGCCGTCCAGGGCGCCGTCGAGCAGGTGGTCGCGGGGGCCCCGGTCGGCGGGGGCGGTGCGCGGTCCCTTCGGCCCCCGGGTCAGGGAGTCGGCGACCTGGGCCAGCGCCCTGCCCTGGACGCGGGCGGCGTGCACGGCCGCGACCACGCCGGCGAGCAGCGCGGGCGCGGTGACGCCCGGCAGGGCGGCCCGCACCAGCGGGACCACGTCCTCGCCCTTCGCGGCCGCGTCGGCCGCCTTCCACAGGGCGGTGGCGGTGGCCGTGTCCACCGCGCGCAGCGCCGCCGAGCCCTCGGGGTCACGGGCGCGCAGGCAGTACCAGTAGGGGAGCGGCGGGAGTTCGGCGCCCCGCGCGGAGTACGCCTCGGTGTGGTGGTCGCCGGTGATCCGCGAGACGGGGACGCCCTCGGGGTCGTGCAGGGTGAGGGTGCGCCAGTCGCAGGAGACGGCGCGGGGCCGGTCGTCGCCGGGCAGGGTCACCGCGTGGCGGGGGTGGTGGTGCCCCTCGCCGAGGGCGACGGCCCGTCCGGCGGTGTCGCAGCCGTGCCAGCCCTGTCCCGGCAGGCGTACGGTGCGCCAGCCGAGCACGCCGCTCACGGGCGCGCCCAGCACCGAACCCGCGACGGTGGGCGTCGGCCGCAGCCAGTTCTGGCCGGGCTCGCCGCCCAGGGTGGCGCCCGCGGGGTGGTCGCGCAGGGCGTCGGCGAAGAAGCCGGGCAGGGAGCGCCGGCCGTGGACCCCGGTGGCGGGGTCGTACTCGGCCCAGCCAGCCTCGTCGTGCTCCCCGCCCCGCCGTCCGCCGGGCTCCCAGGTCCAGTACGAGGTGCCGTCGCCGATGACCGGCCGCTCGGCGGGCAGCAGACTGTCGCCGCGGTGCAGCACCCCGGCGCCGGTGGTGCGGCCGCCGCCCGGCAGGGGCAGCGTCACGTGCTCGGAGCGCACCGACCAGTAGGTGGCGCGGGAGTCCAGGGTCAGGACGTCACCGGGGGCGCTGAGCCAGTAGCCCTGTACGGCGCCGTCGTAGCGGACCCAGAACACCAGCAGGTCGCCGTCGGCGTAGTGGAAGCCGTGCCGGTGGTGGCCGGTGTTCGTGGGGATGCGCAGGTCGTGCGTGAGTACGGTGGAATCCGCGTCGAGGACGCGGACCTGGGTGGCGTTGGCGACGATGACGTACGGCCAGGCGTCCATCACCGTCAGGTGCCGGCGCCCGTTCGCGGGGGACAGCTCGGCGACGGCGCTTTCCCAGGCGGGCCAGGCCAGTTCCTCCAGCAGGCCGCCGCGCAGGGTGCGGGCGAGGATCTCGCCCAGGTCGGCCGAGGCGGCCCGGGAGACCTCCCGGGGGGCGAGCGCGAGCGCCTCGGCCGGCAGCCAGGTCAGCCGCCGGATCGCCTCCGGCAGATCCGGCAGGGCGGCCGCGGTGGACTCGGCGGCCACCTGGCGGACCCAGTCGGCGACCAGCGGGCTGCTGCCGGGGCATGCGGCGAGCTTGCGGACGGTGTCGCGGTGGGCCGGGCCGTGCTGGTGGCGGGTGCTGTTCAGGGTGCGCAGGAACGCGGGCCGCAGCCGTTCGTCGGCGCACAGCGCGCGCAGGTCGCGGGGCTCGGGCGACTGCGCCCACCGGTCCAGTCCCATGAACCCGGACCGGTCGGCGCCGGGGTCGGCGACGGGCAGGCCGAGGGAGAGCAGCAGGTCGATGAGGTTGACGTCCTGGAGGGCCAGGCGCAGGCCCTCCTCGCGGCCCGGGGCGGCGAGTTCGGCGCGCAGCTGCTCGGCGCAGCGGGTGACGAGCGCCAGCAGGGCGGGCAGGGCGGGCGGGTTGCCCCAGCCGGAGTGGCGGGCGGTGTGGAAGCGCTCCAGCCAGCCGGCGGTGCCGTCGGCGCAGCGTTCCCCGGCGGGGAGGCTGCCGTCGGCCAGTGCGGCGGTGGCGCCGGACTCCTCCAGCACCTCCAGCCAGAACGCGGCCAGTTCGCCCGCCTCGCCGCCGCTGCCCGGGGTCATCCCGAGCAGGGTGCCCCGTACGGAGGGCACGCGCCGGGCCAGCGCGACGAGGGCGGTGCGGTGGGACTTCCACCAGCCGGCCGCCGCCCGCAGGGTGGCGGGGAGCGGCAGCAGTTCGGCCAGGTATTCCTGTTCGGCCTCGCCGCCGTCCAGCCGGGCGGCCCGGGCGAGGCGGCGCAGTTCGGTGGTGGCCTGCGCGGACGGGGCGAGCCCGCCCGCGGTGCGGCGTACGCACAGGCGGCGGAAGCGGGTGAAGGCCTCGGCGGGGGAGACCCGCAGGGCCAGCTCCTTGCCGTATCCGGTGAGGACCTTCACCGGGAGGGCGCCGGCCAGGGCGAATTCGAGGAAGACGGCGTCGAGGCGGTCCTCGTCGACGGTCAGCCCGTACCGCGCCTCGCTCGCGCGGGCCCGGCCGAACAGCTGGGCGGCGTAGGTGGTGTTCTCGACGCCGAGGAAGATCCGGGCGGCCTGTTCGTGGAAGACGGGCAGGAAGTGCGGGACGGCGGCGGCGAGCCGCTCGGCGAGCTCGTGGCAGGCGTCCAGGGCGGCCTTCGGCTTGGTCTTGGCCTGCCGGGCGAGCCGGTCCAGCTCGGGAACGACGGCGAGGGCGTGGTGGCCGTCCTCGGGGTGGTGCACGAGCACCCACTCGGGGAAGCCGAGCGCCTGGCGCCGGCCGAGACCGACGACGGGCGGTTCGCCCTGCGGCACGAGGCCCAGGAAGCCCGCCGCGAGGTCCTCGGCGGCGCCCAGCTCGGCGGCGGCGAGCCGTACGACGACCCGCTCGTCCCCGAGAGCGGGGTGGCGGTATGTCCGCGCGGTGAGCGGCACCGCGGACGGCCCGGCACCGGTGGCGTCGGCGGGCAGCACGGCGCCCGCGGCGAGCAGCCCGGCGTTCTCCCCGACGGTGGTGTCAGTGGTGTTCATGGTGTCGGTGGTGCTCATGCGTCCCCGCCCTCTTCGATCGTGCGCCCGGCGTACAGCGCCGCGGCCATCCGCATCCCCTCGGACCAGGCCACCGGCCCGACCTCGCCGAGCCGGACGGCCCGGCCCTCCCCGTCGTGCCAGTTCAGCGGCCCGGTCCGGGTGTCGTCCTCCCAGTACGGCTCGCCGATCCACACGGCCGCCTCCACCGCCCGGCCCGTGTCACGCACCTTGCAGGTGGCGTAGCCGCCGGAGACCCGGTAGCCGAGGCTCGTGGCGCGGGCCGCGAGGCTGAACCGGGTGGGGAAGACGCCGCCCGCGTAGTCCTGGACCTCGGTCGCGGCCGGTGCCGGGTCGGCGGGCTTCGCCCAGGTCGCCCGGTGGATCTGCTCGACCCGCTGGACGATGCCCAGCTCGGCCGCGAACTCCCGTACGTCCTCCAGATCGGGCAGCAGCACCGGGTGCGGCAGGGTCACGGTGCGCGGGCGCAGGCGCACCGTCTCACCGTCGAGGTTGACCACCTTCAACTCGCCCTCGGCGGTGGCGTCGCGCAGGAAGCCCACCTCGTCGGGGTCGGAGTCCGGGACGACGGCCAGGTCGCGCAGGGCGGCCTGCCAGGCCGTGTCGGGCCACACCCGGGCGAGGAGGACGGTGGGGACCGGCAGGGAGGACACCATCCAGGTGTCCACCTGGGCGGCGCAGGCCGCCTCGTGCCGGTCGAGCCACTCGGCGAGCCGGCGCAGCCGGTCCACCTCGGGGTGGTCGCGCAATGCCTTCGGGACCGTCTTCAACTGCCGCCCCGCGGGCCGCCGTACCGCGACCCGTCCCTCCACGAGGGAGATCTCGTACCCCTCGTCCAACGCCAGCCACGCCATCAGCCGTGCCCCTCCCGCCCGTCCGGAAATGCTCTTGCGCAGCCCGAAGGAGGGCGTCAACGCCCGGTGAGCTGCGGTATGTCGGGAGACTAGCGAGGCCCACTGACAACGCGGCCCGGAGGGCGGCCGGGCGTCCCTTCCAGGGGTTTCGGCCCCGGACGCGCCGCTGCCCCCCGGTCCGGGGGACCGGGGGGCAGCGGGGGGAAGCGGTACGGAATCAGACGGCGTCGGCGGTGTCCGCGACCTTCGCCGCGACCTTCGCCGCGACCTTCTCCGTGGCGGCCGGCTTGGCCGGAACGGAGCCGGCGGTCACGTCCTTGCGCGGGCCGTGGCCGGAGCGCAGTCCGAGCCAGCTGATCAGGGCGACCAGTGCGAAGGCGGCGGCCCCGATCCCGAAGGTGAGGGTGAAGCCGGACTCGGCGGGCAGGGCGGGAACGCCCGGCGGCAGGTGCTCGATCGTCTTGGAGGCCAGGATCGTGGTGACGATGGCGCTGCCGATCGCGCTGCCCGTGCTGCGGGAGATCGAGTTGATGCCGTTGGCGATGCCGCTCTGGTGGTGCGGGACGCTGGACATGATCACGGCCGGCATGGCCGCGTAGCCGAAGCTGACGGCCGCGCCGACGACGAGACCGGCGCCGATCACCGAGAGGGTGTGGCCGTGGTCCAGGGCCAGCCAGCCGAACCCGGCGGCGCCGAGCGCGGCGGCCAGGGCGAGCGCGATCCGCGGACCGCGGTGGCGCACCAGCTGCCCGCCGACGGGGGAGGCGAGCAGCGAGACGATCGCGCCGGGCAGCAGGAACTGTACGGAGGCGCGCAGGATGGACGCGTCGAAGCCGTAGCCGGTGAGCTTCTCGGGCATCTGCACGAGGTAGGAGACGCCGAGGAAGTTCGCGAACATGCCGAAGCCGACGAGGATGCCGGCCAGGTTGGCCATGAGCACCGGGCGGTGGACGAACATCTTCATGTCGACGAGGGGTTCGCGCACCTTGCGCTCGACCAGGACCCAGACGGCGGTCATGACGGCCGCGCCCGCGAAGCTGCCGAGGGTGCGGGCGGACGCCCAGCCCCACTCGTGGCCCTGGGAGATGGGCAGCAGGAGCAGCAGCAGGGCGATGCCGAGGGTCAGCGCGCCGAGGAAGTCGGTACGGCCGCCGGTCTTGTGGCGGGTGGCCGGGACCAGGAAGACGACCGCGAGCAGGGCCAGCGTGGCGAAGCCCGTGGCCATCCAGAAGGCGTTGCGGTAGTCGGCGTCCTCGCCGGAGGTGAGCAGACCGGTGGCGACCAGCGCCAGCCCGCTTCCGAACGCGAGCGTGCCGCTGACCAGCGCCATGGCACCGGGCAGCTTCTGCGGCCGGACCTCCTCGCGCAGCACGGACAGGGCCAGCGGGAAGATCGCGGTGGCCGCGCCCTGGAGCACGCGGCCCAGGATCAGCAGCGGCAGCGAGGTCGCCAGCGCCGCCACGACGGACCCCGCGACCATGACACCGAGGACGGCCACCAGCGTGGGCTTCTTGCCGTGCTGGTCGCCGAAGCGGCCGAGCAGGGGGGTGAAGACGGCGGCGGACAGCAGGGTGGCGGTGGTCACCCAGCTGACGTTGGCGGTGGAGGTGCCGAGGTCGTTGCGGATCAGGCCCAGGATCGGTACGGGCAGGGTCTGCATCATCGACACGACCATGGCGGCGAGGCTCAGGGCGAAGACGATGACCGTCTCGTTCCTGTTCCTCGCTTCGGCGGGGGCGGATGCGGCGGAGCTCATGACTGGCAGGACCTTCTTTACTGCTTCAGGACGCAGATGTTTGATGTCATCAAGTACTTGGTCGAAGGTAGCCATCAATAGTTAAGGTGGTCAAGTAAAAGGTTGATAATGTCAAGCATCCTGGAGTACGCTCCGAAGGTATGAGTGCCACTGCCCCACAGGGCCCCGCCGGCCCCACCAAGCTCGAACTGCTCGAACTGCTCGCCGCGATCGGCACCGCGCAGTGGCGGGACTTCGCCGCCGCGGCCGCCCGGCACGGGCTCACCTCGACCCAGGCCAAGGTCCTCGCCCAGCTCGACGGCCCCGTGCCGATGCGCGGCCTCGCCACCCTCCTGGCCTGCGACGCCTCGAACGTCACCGGGATCGTGGACCGTCTGGAGGCGCGCGGACTGGTCCGCCGCGAGGCCGCGCCGGCCGACCGGCGGGTCAAGAACGTCGTGGCGACCGACGAGGGCCGCGAGATCATCCGCCGGGTCCGTGAGGAGATGCAGGCGACGCACGGCGCGCTGGACACCCTCGACCAGGCGGAGAGTGCCACCCTCCACGCCTTGCTGGAGCGCCTGCGCCCGACCATGGAGCGCAGCTCCTGAGCGAGCCCCCCGGAGCTCGGCCGCCCGAAGGCCGGCCCCCGAAGCTCAGCCCCCCGGACCTCAGTCCTGCGGGGCGGCGGCGTCCAGGGCGGCGGTGAGGCGGCCCAGGCGTACCTGGAGGTCGCGGATCTCGGCGAGGTCGAAGCCGGTGGCCGCGGCGATCCGGCGCGGCACCTCCACCGCGCGCTCGCGCAGGGCGGTGCCCTCCTCGGTCAGGACCGCGCGCACGGAGCGCTCGTCGAGCGTGCTGCGCTCGCGCCGGATCAGGCCCGCCGCCTCCAGCCGCTTGAGCAGGGGGGAGAGCGTGCCCGAGTCCAGGCGCAGGCGCAGGCCCAGCTCCTTGACCGGCGTCGTGCCCCGCTCCCAGAGCACCAGCATCACCAGGTACTGCGGGTAGGTCAGCCCGAGGTCCTTCAGGACGACGCGGTAGAGGCCCCCGAACGCGCGGGTCGCGGCGTTGAGCGCGAAGCAGATCTGCCCGTCGAGGCGGAGGAAGTCCTGGTCGCGGAGGGTGTCCACGGGCTGCTCGGTCATGGGGCCAGTGTACCGGAGCACACCCGTAAGCGATTGAGTTGTGCACAACTGAATTGTGTGGTCTATTAGTGAGCGAGGAACGGCCACCGGCCGCTCCGCCCCTCTGAAAGGACCTCCCGATGGACGCGCTGTACACCGCCGTCGCCACCGCCAACGGCCGTGAGGGCCGCGCCGTCAGCTCCGACGGCCAGATCGACCTCGCGCTCGCCATGCCTCCGGCGCTGGGCGGCAACGGCCAGGGCACCAACCCCGAGCAGCTCTTCTCCGCCGGTTACGCCGCCTGCTTCGCCAGCGCCCTCGGCCTGGTCGGCCGCCAGTCGAAGATCGACACCGGCGACATCTCGGTCACCGCCGAGACCTCCATCGGCCAGGACGCCGGCGGCTTCGGCCTCGCCGTGACCCTGCGCATCGAGCTCCCCGAGTCCCTGGCCGGCGAGACCGGCGCCCTGCTCGTCAAGCAGGCCCACGAGGTGTGCCCGTACTCCAAGGCCACCCGCGGCAACATCCCGGTCGAGCTCGTCATCGAGTAACCGCGCGCCGGGCGGCCACCGCCGCGCACAGCCCCGCCATCGGCAGCTCCGCCGCGAGCGCCAGCACGAGCGCCATGCCCTGACCGCTCGTGCCCGCCGAGGTGGTGACGTCGAACCAGGCGTCCATCAGGAGCAGTGCGGCGGTGGCCGCCGCCACCGGCGAGACCCGGGGGTCCCCCTTGCGCAGCAGCGCCCCCGTCCCGGCGAGCCCGACGGCCAGCATCGCGTCCAGCCCGATCCACGCGGCCGACCAGTGGGACACCCCCGCCGTCGCCGGCATCGTCATCGCGAGCACCGCCATCCACGGCACCAGCGCGATCCCGGCGCCGGTGAGCAGCGTCGAGAGGCGGCCGGTGCGCCGGACCTGGATCCGCGGGGCGACGAGGCTCATGGTGACGGGGCTCCCTCCGGCCCGCCGGACCGTCCGCCGGGCACACCCCCACTCTGGTTCCCCGCGCGGCGAAGATCAGTAGCTCCACCGTCCGAACCGGGGGTGGTGCCTGCGCCACCCCCCACCGGGCACCAGGGTGATGGCACCGCCCTGACCAGTGCGATTACCGTACGGGCATGGCAACTCGCGGCGCGTTGAGGCGTACGTACACCTGGATCGCCGCGCACACCCCCTGGTCGGCGTGGGCCCGGCGCAACACGGCCTTCGCCGCCGCCGCCATCCCGCCGGCCCTGCCCCTCCTCCTCGGCTGCCTGCTCGTCGCCACGCGGCCCGGCCACAGCCCCGGCCCGCTGCTGCCCGCCGTCGTGCTGAGCCCCCTGCTGACGGCGCTCCAGCGCAGCCGCTTCTGGTCGCTGCTCGACCTGGACGTCCCGGCCGTCCGCCACGCGCACCCCTGGTGGACCCCGTCCGGGACCGCCGAGCGGCTGCGCTCCGAGTCCACCTGGCGCCAACTCGGCTACCACCTCGCGGTCAGCCCCTTCATGGCCACCGCCGCCGTCCTCCTCGTCCTCGCCTGGGTGGGCGGCGCCGCCGCGGCCGGCGTGTACGGATGGTCCTGGCTCTTGCGCCCGGACCAACTGCTGCACCTGCCCGGCCTGGCCGCCGAGTACGACGTGATCACCGTGCTCGGCGCCCTGCTGCTGTGCGCCGCACCCTGGGCCGCGGCGGCCCTGACCCGGCTCGACACCCTCGCCGCGACCGCCCTCCTCGGCCCCAGCCGAGCCCGTGAACTGGAGCGGCGCGTCGAGGACCTCGCCGAGAGCCGCGCCGGCGTCCTGGACGCCGCCGACCTCGAACGCCGCCGCATCGAACGCGACCTGCACGACGGCGCCCAGCAGCGGCTGGTCTCCCTCGCCATGAACCTCGGCATCGCCCGCGCCACCCTCCCCGGCCTGCCTCCCGAAGCCCGGGCCGTCATCGACGAGGCCCACCGCGAGGCCAAGGAAGCCATCGAGGAACTCAACGACCTGGTACGGGGCCTGCATCCGGCCGTCCTGGAGGACCGCGGCCTGGACGCCGCGCTCTCCGGGATCGCCGCCCGCGCCCCGCTGCCCGTCGACCTCGCCGTGGACCTCACCGACCGCCCGGGCCCCACCATCGAGGCCGTCGCCTACTTCGTCGTCTCCGAAGCCCTCGCCAACGTCGCCAAACACGCCCGCGCACACCGCTGTTCGGTGCGCGTCACCCGCGTCCCGGCCGGCCGCGCGGACCTGCTGCGCGTCGTCGTCACCGACGACGGCGTCGGCGGTGCGGACCCGGCGGGCGGCACCGGACTGGTCGGCCTGCGCAAACGCGTAGGGTCGGTCGACGGAACGATATTGATCAACAGCCCCGTCGGGGGCCCGACCGTCGTCACTGTGGAGCTGCCGTGCGGGCTGTGATCGCCGAGGACTCCGTCCTCCTGCGCATAGGTCTTGTCAAAGTCCTCGAAATGGCCGGATTCGAGGTGTGCGCCGAGACCGGCGACGCCGAGGGGCTGCTCGCCGCCGTCGAGGAACACCGCCCCCAACTCGCCCTCGTGGACGTCCGGATGCCCCCGGGCTTCACCGACGAGGGCGTCCGGGCCGCCCTCGTGATCCGCGGCCAGTACCCCGGCACCGCCGTGCTGCTGCTGTCCCAGTACGTCGAAGAGCGCTACGCCGCCGACCTGCTGGCCGCCCGGAGCGGCTCCGGCATCGGCTACCTGCTCAAGCAGCGCGTCGCCGACGTCGAGGAGTTCATCGACGCCCTGCGCCGCGTCGCCGCGGGCGGCACCGCCCTCGATCCCCAGGTCGTCGCCCAGCTCCTGCTGCGGCGCGGCGGCCCGGACCCGCTGGAGCGGCTGACCCCGCGCGAGCGCGAAGTCCTCGCGCTGATGGCGGAGGGCCGCTCCAACGCGGCCATCGCCGGCGCACTCGTCGTCAGCGAGAGCGCGGTGGCCAAACACATCAACAACATCTTCGCCAAGCTCGACCTGCCCCCGGCCGCCGAGGCCCACCGCCGCGTCCTCGCCGTCCTGCGCTTCCTGGACGGCACCCCGTGACGCCGGCGGCGGACCGTCCGGCGCCGGACCCGGCGGCCCGCCGCAAGCACCGCGGGGCCTGGCACGGTGCCGCCGCCCTCGGCTGCGTCCTGGTGCTGCTGCCGGCCGGCTGGCAGGTCTGGACGCACGGCAGCGGGCAGAGCGGCGTCCTGCGCGGCGGCAGCGACGGCCGGACGGCGGCCGCCGTGGAGATCGTGGCGGGCGCCGCCGACATCCGCGTCACCGCGCGCGGAGACGGCGAGGTCGGCTACCGCGCCGATGTCCGCTGGGCGTTCGGGCGGCCCGAGATCGAACGGAGCTGGCTCGGCGACACCCTCCGGCTGACCCCGCACTGCCCCGGCGACACCCTCGACCGGGCCGACGGGCCCGGCTGCTCGGTACGCCTCGCGGTGAGCGTGCCCACCGGGACCCCGCTCAAGGTGTCCGGCACCTCGGGACACATCACGGTCAGCGGCCTGGAAGGGCCCGTCGACGCGGACACCGACTCCGGCACCCTGGTCCTGGAGGGCCTGCGCGGACCCCTGCGGGCGACGGCCGACACGGGCCTCCTGCACGCCTTCGGCCTCGCCTCCCGACAGGCCGACGTCCGCACCGGATCCGGCCGGGCGGACATCCGCTTCCTGACTCCCCCGGACCGGGTCACCGCCCGCGCCGGAACCGGCCGACTGGACCTCACCGTCCCCCCGGCCACCCGCTACCGCGTCACCAGCCGCGCGGGCACCGGCCGGTGCGAGGTACAGGACGGCCTCCGCGACCCCGAGGCCCCCCATACGCTCGACATCTCCGCGGACACGGGCTGGGCCGGCGCGGCCGACCACGCCCCGGCCGACTGAGGCGGAACGCCGGACGCCGGACGCGGCCGGGCGTGCTCCGGGCACGGATCAGGCGTGCCCGCCCAGCGTCATCCGGATGTTCGCGATGCGGCCCAGCTCGTCGAACTCGACCACGGCCGTCACGTCGCCGGGCAGCGCGGCGCTGATCCGGCCGGGCTCCTGCCGCTGCGGCAGGCCGAAGCGCTCGAAGTAGCCGGCCACCAGGGCGTACGGCGAATGGCCGATCAGGCCCGTCGCCGAGGTCAGCGAGTTCGGGAGGGACACCGGGTCGAAGGCGGCGTACGGCACCCGGGGGTCGTCGGGCAGCAGGTACAGCCGCGTGTCCGGACCGGCCTGCACGCCGATGTAGCCCGGCGCCCCGAGCACCCCCATCGCGGCGAAGGCCAGCGTCTCCGCGGCCCGGCCCGGGTCGGCGAACCCCGACAGGTCGAGCACCTCGTGCGCGAACTCGGGTATGCCGTAAGCCCGCCCGTACTCCCCGGCGCGCGCGGCCAGCGCCACCACCGGGGTGCCGCTGAGGCCCGGGTTGGCCCAGCCCCACATCCAGGACCCCGCGGCGGCGTCGTACGTACCCAGTACGGACACGCGCAGCTCCAGGCCGCCCTGCCGGTAGAGGCAGGCGTCGAGGTCGGCGCTCCAGTCGCCCTCGGGGAGGAAGGCCATCAGGGTCCGCAGCTGCGCCGCGCCCCACGCGGCGTGCCGTTCGGCCTCGAACAGGAAGGGGTCGCCGAACCGGGAGTTCACAGGTGTCGTCACAGGTCACCACCCTAAGCCCGCTACTCCAGGCGTTCGATGACGCCCCGGACATAGGCGGCCTGGCCCGCGTGCTGGAGGTCGTCGGCGATGACGCTGACCAGACGGGTGCCCAGGGTGACCGGCGGGTCCCAGCGTTCGTCGACGACGCGGTCGAGGGCGGTCTCCGCGAGCCCGCGCACGCAGCCCAGGGTCTGTTCGTGCACCGCGTCGAAATAGCCCAGCAGGAGCTCGTACGAGTCCACGCGCACGGCCCCGGCCTGCCGCGCGGTCTGTCCGTACCCGGTGGCCCCGGCGGGCAGCCCCAGCGCGAAGCGCTCCTCCCAGCCCCCGGCCGTCCACACCTGGTCGAGCCCGGCGGCTTCGGCCACGTGGTCGTCCTGCACCCGGGTCAGGTGCCAGACGAGCCACGCGACCGAGTTCGCCGCCGGGTCGATCCGCGCGTTGAGCCGGTCGGCCGAGAGCCCCTCGACCGCCGCGTGGACCACCTCCCGGACGCGTCCGAAGCCGTCCGCGATCACCTCGGTGCCCTTCATGTGCCTCTCCCGCCAGGTCCGTCGAACCGTTCCGGCCGCTGCCGGGACCACCATGCAGGGCCCGGGCCCGGGACGCGGGGGCGACACTCCGTCAGCGGTGGCGCAGCCGCCTGCGGCGCAGCAGGACGCCCGCGGCCGCGCCGGCCAGGGCGATCCCGGCCACCCCGGCGGTCGTCCACCAGGCGGCGCCGCCCGTACCGGGGCCGGTGCCGCTGCCCGTCCCGGCGTCACTGCCGGTGGAGGCGGGCCGGGCCGGTACGGGGGCCGGGGCCACCGGGCCCGGGGGAGGCGAGGTCACCGGAGCGGGCGGGGCGGCCGTCGGGGCCGGGTCCACCACCGGGACGGCGATCTCCCGCTCGGCGTGGCCCAGCGAGGGGAAGCCCGCGTCGACGGTCACCGTCCAGCTGCCGGGCGGCAGCGTCTCGGCCGTCGTCCACGCGGCGGCCCCGCTGCCCGCGAGGTCGCGGACCAGCCGCCACGGGCCCGCCGTACGGGTGCCGTCGGCGCTGACCGCGTTCACGGTGGCGGCCACGGCCTCCTCGACGGGATCACCGTCGTTCTCCCAGGTGACGTCGGCGGTGACGCGGGCGTCGCGCTGACCGGTGATCACCACCTTCAGGGTGTCGCCGTGGGCGTGCGCGGTGCCGGCCAGTGCCACCGTCAGGGCCTGCGCGAGGAGCAGCAGGGCGAAGACGGGGGCGGCGAGGGACGGGCGCAGGGGTCGGGGGCGCATGGTCATGGTGCTCCAGGCGGGAGGAGGGAGGTAGGGGTGAGGCGTGGGGGAGGGGGGAGGGGACGAGGGGACGAGGCGCGGTACGGGGAGTCGCCCGCGTGGGGAGGCGCGGGGTGGGGCCGGAGGGCGGCCGTGGGGGTGACCGCCCTCCGGACCGGCGGGTCAGCCCGCCTTGCGGACCGTCCAGGCCTGCGCCGGACGGCCGTCCGCGCGCTGGAGGTCGAGCAGCCAGTTCCCGTAGTAGGGCCGGCCGCTGACGGTGAGGGCGAAGCCGCCGCCGGGGTCGGTGACCGTCACCGCGCCGTCGCGGGAGGCCAGCCGCCACTGCTGGGCGGCCGTGTCGCCGCAGGGCCGCTGGGCGACCCACATGCCGGCGGCCGGGGCGCCGCCGGGCTGGAGGCACTTGCCGGACACGGCGGAGCGGATCCGTACGAGGCCGCTCCCGGCGTCGTCGAAGTACCACTGCTGCTGCGCGTAGCCGTTGGTGCGGCCCGCCACGAGGACGGTCCCGTCGGCGGTGCGGCCGTCCCACAGCTCGGCGGACATGCCGCTGCTGCCGTTGCCGAGCACGTAGCGGGTGCCGGGGGCGGTGGTGGTGCCGCCGGGGGCCGTCGTACGGAAGGACGCGCTCTTGCCGGGGCCGCTGTCACGGCCGGAGGCGTCCCGGACCGAGACGGACGCCGTGTACGCGGTGCCGGGCTTGAGGTGGTAGACGCGCAGCGAGGTGGACTGCACCCAGGTCAGGTGCTTGCCGTCGAGCAGGACCTGGTACCAGGCGGCGCCCTCGGTGCGGGGCCAGCTCAGCACCACGGAGTCGGACTGGATCTGGCCGGCCGTCACGGCCGGTCCGCCGCCCGGCTTCTTGGTGGGCGAGGGGGAGGGAGTGGGCTTCGCCGTCGGGCCGGGGTTCGGGTTCGGGCCGGTGCCGCCGCCGTCGGTGCGCATCAGGAACTGGTTGTCGGCGATGTTCCAGTGGGTCGCGAGGTAGCTGCCCGGCTTCGGGCTGGTGTGGAAGTAGTCGTCGTGGTTGCAGTCCAGGATGTTCTCGGAGGCCTGGTTCGTGCACACGTTGCGCATCTGCGGGTAGTACGGGGTGTCCGAGTAGCACATGACGTCGTACTCGTCCGTGCAGTGCGCGCCGCGGCTGGTGTTGGGGGCGCTGTTGTTGACCGCGCCGAGGTTGTGGCCGAGTTCGTGCGCGGCGGTGTGGCCGCCCCAGCAGCCCGAGTCGGTGCGCCCGTAGGAGGGGCCGAAGTTGCTCAGGTTGTTCTGGCCGGGCCGCTCGTCGCCGTTGAAGGTGCCGATGCCGCAGTAGATCTGGGTGTCCGCGAAGATCATGTACTTGCGGTCGCGGCGGTCGAAGCCCTTGGCGGCGAGCGCGGCGTTGGTGGCGCTGAACTCCGCGAGCGCGGAGTCGGGGAGCTCGATGCCGATCACGGACGGGGTGCAGTCGGCGGCGGTGACGTAGCGGATGTGCCGGATCCCGCCGGTCTCCTTGGCGCTGGCCGCGTAGATGACGTCGGCGTCGGCCGCCCACTTGCGGAAGGAGGCCAGGTACTCGGCGTACCGGTCGCGGCCCGGGCCGTGCGCGTAGACGACCTGGACGCGGTTGCCGGAGGTGCCGTCGCCGTCGCACTGGACGGTCTGTCCGGCCGGGCCGGCCGCGATGCCCTGGCTGCCGGAGGCCGGCGGGGCCGGGGCCGCGGCGGCGCCGCCCGCGCCGCGGGCGTCGGCGGCGGGCGCGTCCTGAGGACGCCCGCCGCCTTCCGTGGCGGCCGGGTCGGCGGCGGCGGGGGCCGCGGGGTCGGCCGCGGGGGCCTTGGTGCGGACCACGGGCTGGACGTCCTTCTTGATGTCCACGCCCCCGGGGGGAGCGTCGGGCCCGTGGGTGCAGAGGCCGGCGTCGGTGCGGTAGACGCCGACGCAGCGGTCGCCCCGGGGGGCGGCCGCCAGTCCGTCGTAGACCATGCCGCGGGCGTTCTCGTTCGCCGGTGCGGAGGAGAGGGCGGCGGGTTCCGCGTCGCGGGCCGGTGCGGCGGCCGGTGCGGCGGGGGCGGCGTCCCCCGAGGCCTGTGCGGGGGTGGTCGCCTCGGCGTCCGGGCCGAGGCCGGAATAGGCGATCCCGCCCGCGATCACCGCCGCCGTGGCCATGGCGGCGGTGAGGAGTATCAGGCGCCGGGGTTTGCGCCGGTGATCACGCGGTCTGCGTCGTCGTCCGGCCGTGCGTTGTGCTGTCATGCGCACCTCAAGTCCTGGTCAGGAGAGTGGGTGCGCGGAAGCTTGCCAGACGTACGCCGCGGAGAATTCGGACAAACGGGAGCCGGGTCCGAGAAATCTATCCGTTACCTGGTGGCGCGATTTGATGAACTGTCAATTCGCAATGAAATCAAGGGAGTTACGCGCGTCGACCCGGAAAGGTCCAGGCCTTTCGGGAGATGTCGTTATCGAATCGAGATAGAGAGGGAGTGCTTATTGACGGCAATTCAGTCAGGTATTCATGTAAAAACTACCTGCCGAATTCCCCCCGTTACGAGCGGTGGCCGTGGGTGCCCAGGCCGGCCTGCCGGAGCGGCGGCGGCAAGGGCACCCGTACGCACTAGCGGACGGCGCCGCGCTCCCAGCGGTAGAAGCGCTGGGCCATGGCGTCCTTCGGCCCCCGCCAGGTCTGCGGGTCGTGCGGGCTGATGAACGCCGAGAGCCGGTCGCTGAGGTCGCGGAACTCCGGGTGGTCGGTGACCTGCGCGATGGCCGGACCGGGGTCCTTGTCGGACTCGATCAGATGCAGGTACACGTCCCCGAACTGGAAGAGACTGCGGCGGCTGACGCCGACCAGATGGGGCAGTTCACCGGCGTCCGAGGCGGCGAAGAGGCCGGCGATGTCGGGCGCCGAACCGGGTGCCATGCGGGCCACGATGAGGGCTTGGTGCATCGGGAGGATTGCCTTTCGGCTCGGAGGAGCGGAGGGAGTGCGGGGCCGGACGGGGCGGGACGGGACGGGCGTCGCCTCAGCGCCGGGCCGTCGCGGGCTGACGCTTGCCGTGGTGACCCCGCTCGATCTTGTCCCGGATGAGTTCCATCTGGATGCGGGAGTTCTGGTTGATGCGCTCGGTCATCCCCGCGTCGTCGATGGGCGCCTCCGGCTTCATCGCGAAGTCCTGCACCCAGCGCATCCGGGTGCCGCCGCCGGGCGCCTCGCCGTACTCCCAGTGGATGTCCATGTGGGCGAACGGGCCGGTCTCGACGCGGCGGGCCTTCACCGTGAGGCCGTCGCGGTCGAGGGTCCGCTCCGAGACCCAGCTCCACACCACCCCGTTCTCGTCGGGGTGCATGGCGAGGCGGAACCGGGTGGTGTTCCCGGCCTTCTCCAGGATCTCGATCGACGCGTACTCGCTGAACAGCTCCGGCCAGTTGGGGAGGTCGTTCGTGACGTCCCAGACGACGTCGACGGGCGCGTTGACGGTGATCTCGTTGTCGGTGTGTCCAGGCATGTCAGGCTCCGGTCATGAGGCTGTTGTTGACGAGGTCGATGAACTCGCGGGGGCTCTTGCAGCGGTCCGCGTCCGTGGGCAGCGCGCGGCCCCGCCGGTTCTCCAGCTCGCCGACGATGCCGAGCAGGCCCAGCGAGTCGAGGCCGTAGTCGTCGAACTGGGAGTCCGGACGGTTCGCGAGCTCGGTGGGGTCGACGGTGATGCCGGCGGTCTTCATGAGCTTCGCCAGCTCTTCGATGGTCAGTCGGTCGGACATGGTGCCTTCTCTCTGTTCCTTGTTCCGGGGGCCGCGCCGAACCCTGCGCGGCCCTGACCAACCGGGGTCCCGCTCCCTAGGCACGGGATGCGGGCCCTTTGCGCAGGACGAGCGCCGCGTTCGACCCCATCCGGCCCCGGCTCAGCACGAGCGCGGTCCGCAGGGGGGCGACCCGGGCGCTGCCGGTGACCACGTCGAGGTCGTGGCAGACGTCGAAGACGTTCGGGGTCGGCGGCACCACCCCGTGTTCCAGGGCCAGGACGGCCGCCGCCGCGTCGAGGGTGCCGGCCGCGCAGTACGCCCGCCCGGTCCCCGTCTTGGGAGCGGTGACCGCCACCCGGGAGCCGTGGCCGCCGAGCGCGTCGTGGATCGCCCGCGCCTCCGCCGCGTCGGCCTCGGGGGTGCCCAGGGCGTCCGCGAAGACCACGTCCACCTCCTCGGGCGCGCAGCCCGCCTCCCGCAGCGCGCCGCGGATGGCATGGGCCAGGCCCTCGCCGGAGGGGTCCGGCCGGTTCGTCCCGGTGAAGGTGGCGGCGTGCCCGGCCAGCAGGGCCCGGACCGTCGCACCCCGCCGCCGGGCGGCCTCCGCGTCCTCGACGACGAACATCGCGCCGCCCTCGGCCGGTACGAACCCGCACGCCTTGGCCGTGAAGGGCCGGTAGGCGCGCTGCGGGTCGTCCCAGGTGCTGAGGCCCTCGTAGCCGAGCTGGCAGACCACCGAGTACGGGGCGAGCGGGGCCTCCGTCGCACCGACCAGCATGGCCCGGCTGCCCTGGCGGATCGCCCGGGCGGCGTGCGCGAAGGCGTCCAGCCCGCCCGCCTCGTCGCTCGCCACGACCCCGCACGGGCCCTTGAACCCGCGCCGGATGGAGATCTGGCCGGTGCTGGCCGCGTAGAACCAGGCGATCGACTGGTACGGGCCGACGTAGCGGGGGCCCTGCCCCCACAGCCGCTGGAGCTCGCGCTGCCCGAACTCGCCGCCGCCCGAGCCGGCCGCCGTGACGACGCCCACCGCGTACGGGTCGTCCTCGTAGTCGGCCCGCCCGAGCCGGGCGTGTTCCAGCGCCAGGTCGGCGGCGGCCAGCGCGTAGTGGCTGAACCGGTCGGTCTGGACGAGGAACCGCTCCTCGACCAGCGCCGCGGGGTCGAAGTCCCGCACCTCGCCGGCCACCCGCACCGGAAGGTGCTCGCAGCCCTGGCGGGTCACCCGGTCCAGGACGCTGTCGCCGGACTGGGTCGCCTTCCAGAAGGCGTCCGCGCCGATCCCGTTGGGCGCGACGACCCCGATGCCCGTGACGGCCACCGTCTCGCCGGCAGTACGGCTGTTCACGCGCGTACCTCCTTGGGCTGGGTCAGGACGACGGCGGACTGGAAGCCGCCGAATCCGCTGCCGACGGACAGCACGCTGCGCAGGGTGTGGCTGCGGGCGGTGCGCGGCACGTAGTCCAGGTCGCATTCGGGGTCGGGGGTCTCGTAGTTCGCGGTCGGCGGCACCACGTGATGGGTCATCGCCAGGACGCAGGCCGCGAGCTCGATCGCCCCGATGGCACCGAGGGAGTGCCCCACCATGGATTTGATGGAGGTCATCGGCGTCTTGTACGCGTGATCCCCGAGCACCCGCTTGACGGCCGCCGTCTCGTGGCGGTCGTTCTGCTTGGTGCCGGAGCCGTGCGCGTTGACGTAGTCGATCTCGCCGGAGCCGATTTGGGCCTGGGCCAGCGCCGTCTCGATGGCGCGGGCCATCTCCAGGCCCTCGGTGGTCAGCCCCGTCATGTGGTGGGCGTTGCCGAAGGTGGCGTACCCGCCTATCTCGCAGTAGACCGTGGCCCCGCGGGCCCGGGCGTGCTCCAGCTCCTCCAGCACCAGGACGGCGCCGCCCTCGCCGAGGACGAAACCGTCCCGGTCGGCGTCGAAGGGCCGGGAGGCGTGGGCCGGGTCGTCGTTGTTGGCCGAGGTCGCCTTGATGGCGTCGAAGCAGGCCACGGTGATGGGGGAGACCGGGGAGTCCGACGCCCCCGCGATGCACACGTCCATCCGGCCCTCCTGGATGGCGTGCACGGCGTACCCGACGGCGTCCAGCCCGGAGGTGCAGCCCGTGGAGACGGTCTGTACCGGGCCGCGCGCCCCCGTCTGCTCCGCCACCGCCGAAGCGAGCGTGGCGGGCGTGAACGCGCGGTGCAGGAAGGGCGAGGACAGCCGGTGGTCCACGTCCCACCACTCGCCCCGCTGGCTCACCGCGACGTAGTCGTGCTCCAGCCGGGTGGTGCCGCCGACCGCCGTGCCCAGGGAGACGCCGGTGCGCCAGGCACCGTCGCCGTCCAGTTCCAGGCCGGCGTCGGCCACCGCCTCGCGGGCGGCGACCAGGGCGAACTGGATGTACCGGTCCGCCCGGGCGGCCTCGTCCTCGCCCAGGCCGTGCTCGGCCGGGTCGAAGTCCACCTCCGCGGCTATCCGGGAGCGGAACCCGGCCGGGTCGAAGAGGGTGATGCCCCTGGTCGCCGTACGGCCGTTGGACAGCAGGTCCCAGAAGGCGGGGGCGCCTATGCCCCCGGGGGCGACGACGCCCACCCCCGTCACGGCCACCCGCCGGCGGGTCACGAGACCACTCCCGTGCGCTCCGGCGGCCGCTCCGCCCACCCGGAGGCCTCGGGGTTCGGGGCCTCCTCGGTGTCGACGTGCCCGAGCTCGGGGCGCGGGGCGAGCGGACCCAGGTGGAAGACCATCCGGGCTTCGGTGTCACCGACGTTGCGGAAGCGGTGGCGCATGTTCAGCGGTACGAGCAGGCCCTGGTCGACGCGCAGCGGGTGCGGCTCGCCGTCGAGGTCGACCTCCAGGCTGCCGGCCACCACGTACACGAACTCCTCCGAGTACGGGTGGTAGTGCTCGGCGATCGACTCGCCCGGGGCCATCACCGCCAGGCCCATGAAGCCGCTGGTCGAGCCCACCGACGTCGGGGTGAGCACGGCGCGCAGGTCGCCTCCGCGCCTGCGGTTGGGCTGGGTCTCGCTGAGGTCGACGATGCGCGGGTGATGTCTGGTCATGCTGACTTCCTCCTGGCGGGTCGGGAGCCTGGCGGTGCGCGCATGGGCTGCCGGGTGGGGGTGAGGGGTGGTGCGGGGAGTGGTGCGGGGGCGGTGCGTTCCGGATCAGTCCCGCTCCGGCGCGTGCCGGTCGGTGATCGGGTTCATGGGGTGCGGGGCGTCGGCCGCACCGGAGGGCTCCCCGGCGAGCAGGCGCCGCAGCACCGCCGCCTTGCGGGGTCCCTCGATGCCGAAACCGCCCGCGAAGCGGCCGTCGGCCGGCCCGCGGACGTCCAGGAGCCGCACCACGACGTCGTCGCGCTGGAAGATGCTGCTGCTCAGCACGGGACTGGTCGGGAGCTTCGCGGCCGTCTCGTCCTGCCGGGCCAGGAAGCGGGCCACGAGCGGACCGCAACCCGGCTTGGCCGGGTAGAACAGGGCGTGCCGCGTCACCTCCGACGGCTGCGCGCCCTGCGCGGCCACGTGGTGGACGGCCGGCAGCGCCGCGCGCATGAAGAACATCCGGGCGGACTCCGGATCGGCCAGGTCCCGGTCCTGCTCCAGGTACGGGTTGATGGCGTGCTCCACGGCACGCACCTCGGGCTGCTCCGACACGTGCCGCAGGGCCGCCGTCAGGTCTCCTTCGACCTCGACCGCCCGCACCACCCGGTTGCCGTGCATGAACAGCGAGGTGCGGCACAGCCGGGTGTGGTCGTCGACGCGGGCCTGCGGCGAGTCGTACGAGGACAGGATCTGCGCGACCCGCTCCTCGCTGCCCGGCTTGACCGTGAACGTCAGCGCGTGCCGCACGATGCCCGCGCCGAGCCGGGGCGCCCCCTGGAGCCGGGCTCCCACCGGCCCCTGCGGGCTCTCGTAGCGCTTGCCGGTCTCCCGCAGCACGGTGAAGGTCAGCGGGCGCATCGAGCGGGCGCAGGCGCCCAGCGGCCGGACCTGCTCGGCGTGCGCCTCGCTGTTCACCCAGGCGAGGTACTGCGGCGCGCTCTCCCACTCGCTGGTGATCAGCCACTGCGAGGGGTTGGAGAAGGACTGGCAGAGCTGGTCGCCGAGGTGCCCGGGCACCGAGGCGATGTCGTGGCGCAGCTGTTCGTAGGCGTCGAAGAAGCGCTGCTGCGCGCCCTCGTGCAGATCCATCAGCAGGACGACCCGGAGCATGGAGCCGTCGAAGGCGGACTGCGACACCCGCTCTGACAGGGTGGTTGTCATTTCCTCACTCCTTCGTGAGTGCACTTCGTCGGTGCACGGAGACCGGCACGTACGCGCTCACATGCGTCAGTCGGCGGCGACTGCCCGGGGGTGCGGGGCCCGCAGGCCGGTGGGCCTGCGGGTCCGCGGGCCTCCGCGGTCGGGGACGGCGGAGGTGTGGCTCGAGGGGCCGCCGCTGTCGCTCATCGTCATCCGGCCGGGTACGGATCGCTACATCTCCGGATCAAGCGGGTGACAAGACGCGACTCGCCAGGGCGGGAACCCCGATCGGGGGCATAAAGCGTCCACTGCCCCCCACAGGAAACAGGAGCCCGCAGCTGATGGAAGAGCATGCCGATGTTCGTGTACCGGTCCTCGTCGTGGGCGGCTCCCTCGTGGGCCTGTCCACCTCGCTGTTCCTGAGCCGCCACGGCATCAGGCACCTGCTGGTCGAGAAGCACGCCGGTACGTCCGTCCACCCCCGAGGCCGGGGGATCAACGCCCGGACGATGGAACTGTTCCGCACGGCGGGGGTCGAACCCGCCATCCGCAAGGAGGCCTCCGCCCTGGAGGCCAACCAGGGCATCCTCCAGAGCGAGTCCTCGCTCGTCGGCGGGGAGCACAAGTGGCTCATCAAGGCCGTCGACCCGTCGGGCGCGCTGAAGAAGTTCAGCCCCACCGGCTGGTGCCTGTGCAGCCAGAACAACATCGAGCCGGTGCTGGCCGAACAGAGCCGCGCACAGGGCGCCGACGTCCGCTTCTCCACCGAACTGATGAGTTTCGACCAGGACGAGGAGGGCGTGAGCGCCGTCGTCAAGGACCGCGAGAGCGGTGAGCACCTCACCGTCCGCGCCGACTACCTGATCGCCGCCGACGGCCCGAGGAGCCCCGTCCGCGAGGCCCTGCGCATCCGCCAGACGGGCAACGGCGAGCTGTTCCACAACGTGAGCATCGTCTTCCGCTCCGAGCGGCTCGCCGGCGTCCTGGGCGACCTGCGCTTCATCGTCTGCTACCTGCTGAAGCCGGGCGCCGACGGAGCGCTGCTGCCGGTGGACAACGAGACCCAGTGGGTCTTCCACGCCCCCTGGCACCCCGAGACGGGCGAGACCCTGGAGGACTTCACCGACGAGCGCTGCGCGGCGCAGATCCGCGCGGCCATCGGGGTGCCCGACCTGGACGTGGAGATCGGCGGCAAGGCGCCCTGGCACGCCGCCGAACGGGTGGCGCAGAAGTACCGGGTCGGCCGGGTCTTCGTCGTCGGCGACGCGGCCCACGAGATGTGCCCGACCGGCGCCTTCGGCTCCAACACCGGAATCCAGGACGCGCACAACCTCGCCTGGAAGGTGGCGGCCGTCCTCAGCGGCGCGGCCGGGCCGGAACTGCTGGAGACCTACGAGCAGGAGCGCCTCCCGGTGGCCCGCGCCACCAGCGAGCGCGCCTCCGCCCGCTCGGCCGAGCACAGCCACCCGGGGTACGTGCCGCCGCCCACCATGGGCGGCGGTCCGGGCAGCGGGGTCCTCACCACCGCGATGGGCTACGCCTACGGGCAGGGCGCGGTCCTCGGCGGCGACCCGTCCCGGCCGGTCATCCCCGAGACGATGCGGCTCAGGGGCGACGTCGGTACCCGCGCCCCGCACATGTGGCTGACCCGGACGGGTGAGCGGATCTCCACGATCGACCTGTACGAGCGGGCGTTCGTGCTGCTCAGCGGCGAGGGCTCGCCCTGGAAGGCGGCCGCGGCCGCAGTGGCGCGGCAGACGGGCGCCCGCCTGGACGCGTACGCCATCGGCTCCGGCGCCGGCGCCGACCTGGTCCAGCCGGAGGGCGCCGACTGGGCGGAGCTGCACGAGCTGCCGGCCGACGGAGCGGTCCTCGTACGCCCGGACGGGTTCGTCGCCTGGCGCTCGGAGGGCGCCGCCGCCGACCCGGAGGCCGTCCTGCTCGACGCGATGAAGCGGCTGCTGCGCCGTCCCTGACGGCGTCAGCCGCAGGCCCAGCACCCCGCCCAGCAGCCGTGGCCGGCGGCCCGCGGCCGCGGGCGGTGGTGCGCGGTCCGCGCGGGCCGGGTGGCGGCGCCGGCCGCAACCCGGCCCGCGAGGCAGGCGACGACCACGGTGATCGCGGCCAGTTCCTCGGGTTCGGCGGTTCCCCGGTGGACCCGGAGCAGGCTCGATATCGCGGCTTCGTCTCGCATCGGCACGCCCTCTCATCAGGAGAGTTCACCTCGCCGGGCCGTCCGGGCCCGCGCTGCCGACGCTACGAGTCCGCCGCCGGCCTGTCGTGCCGGGAAGCGTCGTCCACAGCCATCCGTGCGACGGGCCCGGGCCGGGCGTCCCTCCCGGCCGGCGACTCCTAGTGGCCGAGCTTCACCCAGCGGGCCCGGCTGGGGACGCCGTCGGCGTCGAGGAGGAAGAGCATGTAGTAGCCCGGCGGGGCGTCGGCGGCGGTGGGCGGGGTGCGCAGGGCGATCGTGTCGCCGCGGGTGCCCGTGATCCGCAGTTCGAGGTGGCGCTGGCTGGTGTTCACGGCGTGGGTGACCGTCGTCGGCGCCAGCAGCACGGCCCGCCGCACGGCGGACGCCGTCGAGCTGCGCACCTCGAAGCCCGTGTCGTGGGCGAGTGCGGCGGCGGGGACCCGGTCGAGGGCGGGGCGCGGGCCCCGGTGCAGGTAGGCCGGCTCGTACAGCTCGATGCTGCCGTCCATCGCGTCGCGGATGTCGGGGTCGTTGGCGATCTGCTGGAGCTCGTCGCCGGTCACCATCACCCGGCCGTCCGGCATCACCAGGGCGTTGGAGTGGTAGCCGCGCGGCAGCCGCTGCGCCGGGCCCAGCCGCCAGTGGCCGGCCGCGTCCCGCAGTTCGGTCTGCCGGTACTTGAGGTCGGCCTTCGGGTTGAACGGGCCGTTGCCGTAGTCCCGGGTGCTCAGGGCGCCGTTGACGGTGAGCAGCGTGGCGTCCGGCAGGATCAGGGTGTCGTCCTGGGTGCGCCCGAAGGCGCGGGGTTCGCGGGTCCGCCAGCCGGCGCCGGAGAGTTCGTACGTGTTCGGGTCGTGCGGGTCGCCGCCGAGGACCAGCACGGAGTCCGGGCCGCGCAGTCCGGCGGGGAGCGGCACGGCGGACCCGTAGCCGCGGAAGTCGGCGGGCCGCCGGGGCAGGTCGGTACGTGTCTCCGCGGCCGGGTCGAACCGCCACTGCTGGTCGGCGTCGCGCCCCAGCCCGTAGATCATGCCGTCCCGCAGCGAGAAGAGGTGCGGGTAGTCGTTGCGGAAGGGGGCGTCCGCGCCGAACCGTTCGGAGGCGATGTCGAGCGGGACGTCGTACGTCCGCCGGGGCACGGGCAGCCGCTTGGCCGGGAACCGCTCCACCACCGGCGTGGGGGTGCCCGTACCGCGCTCGGACTGGCCCGACATGATGATCTGGCGGCCGTCGGCGCCGGTGACCACCGAGGGGTACCAGCGGCCCACCGACATGTCCCGGTTGCGGTACCAGGTCTCCGTCCAGGGGTCGAAGACGAAGGACAGCCGGGCTCCGCTGCCGCCCTTGCCGCCGGTGTTGCCGCCGAAGACGGCGACCATCCCGTTGGGCAGGAAGGCGTGCCCGGCGCAGAAGAACGGGGCCGGGCGCGGGACGTGCGTCCCGTCGGGCATCAGCACGGTCGGCGGCCGGACCTCCTTGAAGGCCCGGGCGCCCGTCCCGCGCGCCGGGTCCCACAGGTAGGCGCGTCCGGCGTTGGTCGGCCCGATCCGGTCGGTGGGGCCGGTCTCCTTGGTGGGGTCGGTCTCCACCCGCTCGAAGGAGAACAGCAGCACCTTGCCGGTCGGCAGCTGGGCGAGGTGGACGCCGAAGTCGGGGGAGGGGAAGTACTCCGCGAACCGGCCGTACTCGGCCGCGGTGAAGCCGGCGTTGGCCCGGGCCTGGGACTCCGTCAGCGCGATGAGCGACGCGGTACGGGTGGTCTGCGGATAGCTTCCGGCGCTGCGGGCGGCGGCGCGCCGTCCCGCGTGGGCCCGCGCGTGCTCCGCGCCGATCAGGGCGGCCTCGGCGTCGCCGGACCCGTGGGCCCCGTCGTGCCCGGGCCGGACCCGCTGCACACCGGCGGCACCGGCCGCGGCGGCGGGGGCGGCGGGGGCGGACACGAGCAGGCCCGCGGCGAGGAGGGTGCCTGCCGCGAGGGCGGCGGACCGACGGGTTCGGGACATGCGTCTCCTCGGGGGCGGCGGACGGAACGGGCCGTGCCAGGAGAGACTAGGAGAAACCGCCCCGAACGCCCCGTGCGGCGCGAGGATCGTTCCCCGTGCGGCGGAAGCGGGGCAGGGAATACGAAAAACGCCCCGGACGAATTGACGTCCAGGGCGTGCATTCACGTATATTCGATGGTTCACGCCTTCTTTGCGGGCAGGCGTGAACAAGGTTTACAGAGGCATCGTATCGCGCCGGGAGTGGAATTGTCAAACATCGAATTTCAAAGTGAGCAGCAATTCCTCACGGAGCTGTACGCCCGGCTCGAAGAACTCCGGGACCGGGCCGACCGCGCCGTGCGGACGGCCCTGCGCCAGGGTGGGAACGGGTTCCAGGAGCGGCTGGAGCGGGACGTGCTCGTCGCCGAGCAGTCCGGCCTGTCCGCCGCGCTGAACGCCGCCGAACACGGACTCTGTTTCGGCCGGCTGGAGTTCTCGGACGGCCGGGACCACCACATCGGCCGCATCGGAATCCGCCAGGACGACGCGGAACGCACGCCTCTCGTACTGGACTGGCGCGCCGAAATGGCCCGCCCGTTCTATCTCGCGACCGGGCACGTGCCGATGGGGCTGCGCCGCCGCCGGCACATCACCACCCGGGGCCGCGAGGTCACCGGCCTGCACGACGAGATCCTCGACCTCTCCGACACCGAACGCACCGGCCACGAGGGCGCCGACGCGGACGCCGTGCTGCTCGCCGCCCTCGACGCCGCCCGCACCGGCCGCATGCACGACATCGTGCGGACCATCCAGGCCGAGCAGGACCGTGTCATCCGCTCGCCGCACCGGGGCGTCCTCGTCGTGGAGGGCGGCCCCGGCACGGGGAAGACGGCCGTGGCCCTGCACCGCGCCGCCTACCTCCTCTACGCCCACCGCGAGCTCCTCGCCAAGCGCGGCGTACTGATCGTCGGCCCCAACCCCGCCTTCCTCGGCTACATCGGCGAGGTGCTGCCCTCCCTCGGCGAGACCGGGGTGCTGCTGGCCTCCCCGGCGGACCTGTTCCCCGGCGTCCGCGCCACCGGCACCGACCGCCCCGGCGCCGCGGCCGTCAAGGGCCGCGCCACCATGGCCGACGTCCTCGCGCGGGTCGTCGCCGACCGGCAGACCCTCCCCGAGGGCGTGCCCGCCGGCAGCGGCGAGGAGCACGACGTGGTCCCCGAACCGGCCCTGGAGATCGACCACGACGACTACGGGACCCTGCTGCTCGACCGGACCATGGCGCACGCCGCCCGCGACCGGGCCCGCGCCACCGCCCTGCCGCACAACCTGGCCCGCCCCTACTTCGCGTTCGCCGTCATCGACGCCCTCACCGCGCAGCTCGCCGACCGGCTCGGCGCCGACCCCTACGGCGGCCCCAACCTGCTCGGCCCCGACGACGTCGCCCAGCTCGGCAAGGAGATCGCCACCAGCACCGAGGTGCACGCGGCCATCGACACCCTGTGGCCGCACCTCACCCCCGAGCGGCTCGTCGGCGACTTCCTCGCCGGCCCCTCGCACCTCCCCGAGGCCGACGCCGCGCTGATCCGGCGCACCTCGGGGCCGTGGACCCCGGCCGACGTGCCGCTCCTGGACGAGGCCGCGGAACTCCTCGGCGTCGACGACAGCGCCGAGCGGGCCGCCGCCGAACGCGACCGGCTGGAACGCGTCGCCTACGCCCAGGGCGTCCTCGACCTCTCCCAGGGCTCCGAGTCCTACGAGTTCGAGGACGCGGAGAACGAGTACCTCGCCGCCCACGACCTCATCGACGCGGAACGGATGGCGGAGCGGCACGAGGAGGACGACCACCGCACGACCGCCGAACGCGCCGCCGCCGACCGGACCTGGAGCTTCGGGCACGTCATCGTCGACGAGGCGCAGGAACTGTCCGAGATGGCCTGGCGGCTGCTGATGCGCCGCTGCCCGACCCGGTCCATGACCCTCGTCGGCGACCCGGCCCAGACCGGCGACGAGGCGGGCTGCGGCTCGTGGCGGCGGATCCTGGACCCGTACGTCGGCGAGCGCTGGGAGCGGGTGCGCCTCGGCGTCAACTACCGCACACCGGCGGAGATCATGGAGGTCGCGGCAGCGGTGCTGCGCGCCCACGACCCCGGCTTCGAACCGCCCCGCTCGGTGCGCTCCACCGGGGTACGGCCCTGGGTGCGCCGGGCCGCGGACCTGCCGGGCGCCCTCGCCGAGGCCGTCCGCACCGGCGCGCCCGCCGAGGGCCGCCTCGCGGTGATCGCCCCGCGCCCCCTGCACCCGGCCCTGGCCGCCGCCCTGCCCGGGGTGACGGCGGGGGAGGAACCGGACCTCACCCGGGCCGTCGTCCTGCTGGACCCGCGCCAGGCCAAGGGGCTGGAATTCGACACCGTCATCGTCGTCGAACCCGGGCGGTTCCAGCCCAGCGACCTGTATGTGGCCCTCACCCGGGCCACCCAGCACCTCGGCGTCCTGCACACCGGCCCGCTCCCCGAGGGCCTCGCCGGCTGACGGCAGGGTCCGGCCGCGCCGCCGCCACGTGGCCGGATCCGCCCGTCTCCGGAGGGCGTTCGCCGTCGTACGGTGGGTCCATGCCCGTAGTCGACATCACCTCCGCGGCCCGGAACTTCGACGCAGACCCCTACTCCTACTACGCGGCGCTGCGCGCGGCCGGACCGGTGCACCGGGTCGGCGGGGGTTCTCCCGACGAGGCTCCGTGCTGGCTCGTCGTCGGGTACGAGGAGGCCCGCCAGGCCCTGGGCCACCCCGCGCTGCGCAAGGACTGGCGCAGCGCGGGCCTGTTTCCCGAGATCGAGGCCACGGCGGCCAACTCCAACATGCTGGAGGCCGACCCGCCGCAGCACACCCGGCTGCGCCGCCTGGTGGCCCGCGAGTTCACCGCGCGCCGGGTCGAAGGGCTGCGCCCGCGCGTGGAGGGGATCACCGGCGAACTCCTCGACGCCATGGCCGCCCGCCCCGAGCGCTCCGCCGACCTGATCGAGGAGCTCGCCTTCCCGCTCCCGATGACGGTCATCTGCGAGCTGCTCGGCGTGCCCGACCTGGACCGGCACCGTTTCCGCGGCTGGTCCAACGCCGTGGTCGCGCCCGTGCCGGGCGTCGTCGGCAACGAAGCCCACCAGCAGCTGAGCGGCTACCTCGCGGAGCTGATCGCGCTGAAGGCCGGGGCGCCCGGCGAGGACCTGCTCAGCGCGCTCATCCGCACCCGCGACGAGGACGGCGACTCGCTCTCCCCGGACGAACTGATCGGCATGGCCTTCCTGCTGCTGGTCGCGGGCCACGAGACCACCGTCAACCTGATCTCCAACGGCGTGCGCGCCCTGCTCGCCCACCCCGATCAGCTGGCCGCGCTGCGCGCCGACCCCGACGGGCTCTTCGACGGGGCCGTGGAGGAGATGCTCCGCTACGACGGTCCCGTACAGAACAGCACCTACCGGCACGCCGCCACGGACGTGGAGATCGGCGGCACGCTCATCCCCGCCGGAGCCGTCGTCCTCGTCTCGCTCGCCGGCGCCGACCGGGACCCCGGCCGCTTCGCCGACCCGGACGTCTTCGACATCCGCCGCGCCCCGCAGGGCCACCTCGCCTTCGGCCACGGCCTGCACTTCTGCATCGGCGCCCCGCTGGCCCGGATGGAGGGCCGCATCGCGCTCCGCCGACTGCTGGAGCGCTTCCCCGGGCTGGAGACGGACCCGGCCGCGGGGCCGCCGCAGTGGCTGGCGGGCAGCCTGATGCGCGGGGTGAGCCGGCTGCCGGTGCGCTGGTAAGGACCCCGGCGGCACCGCCCGCAGGGCCGCCGTCGCGCCGCCCGGCGGGTGAACGGCGCCCGCCGGAGCGCGTTTTGGTTTGCCGTCGGATCCTCAATACGATCCGGCGATGATCACAAGAAAACGGCTGGCGGTCCGGGCCTGCGGCCTGTTCGTCGCCTTGACCGCGGGGCTCCTGCCCTCGAACGCCGTCGCCGCCGACGGACCCGTGAAAGAGCCGCCCAAGGTCGAGCTGGTGCTCGATGTCAGCGGCTCGATGCGCGCGGCCGACATCGACGGCCAGTCCCGCATGGCCGCCGCGAAACAGGCCTTCAACGAGGTCCTGGACGCCGTGCCCGACGAAGTCCGGCTCGGCATAAGGACCCTGGGCGCCACCTACCCCGGCGACGACCGGGCGCTCGGCTGCAAGGACACCAAGCAGCTCTACCCCGTCGGCACGGTCAACCGCACCGAGGCCAAGACCGCCGTCGCCACCCTCGCGCCCACCGGCTGGACGCCCATCGGACCGGCCCTCCAGGCCGCCGCCCAGGACCTCGACGGCGGCAACGCCACCCGCCGGATCGTGCTCATCACCGACGGCGAGGACACCTGCGCCCCGCTCGACCCCTGCGAAGTGGCCCGCGACATCGCGGCCAAGGGCATCCACCTCGTCGTCGACACCCTCGGTCTCGTCCCCGACGCCAAGACCCGCGCCCAGCTGACCTGCATCGCGGAGGCCACCGGCGGCACGTACACCTCGGTGGCGCACACGGCCGAACTCTCCGGCAGGGTCAGACAGCTCGTCGACCGCGCCGCCGACCCCGTCGTCACCCCGGTGGCCACCGAGGGCGCCCGGCAGTGCGAGGGCGCACCGCAGCTGAAGGCCGGCCTCTACAGCGACCGCGAGGCCTTCGGCGAGCACCGCTGGTACCGCGTCGACGTCCGCCCCGGCCAGGAACTGCGCGCCTCGGTCAGCATCGGCGCCGACCGTGCCGTGAACAACGACTACGGGGTGCTGCTGCGCGCCTCCACCGTCCACGGGCGGGAGATCGTCCGCGGCTCGGAGGCCGGTGACGGCCGTACCGACGTCGTCTCGACGGGCCTGCGCTACCCGAAGGCCCCGCTGGACGGGAACGCCGCCGACGCGCCCGAGACGGTCTGCCTCCAGGTCAGCAACTCCTTCTCGGCCGGCCCGGCCGTCAAGACCGCGCCCGGCATGCCGCTAGAGCTGACCGTCGACCTGGTCGACGGCCCCGACGAGCCCTCCGACGTGGCCTCCTTCGGCCTCGGCCGGGGCTGGTGGCTGCTCGGCCTGCTGGTGCTCACCGGCCTGCTCGCGGGCCTGGTCTGGGGCTGGATCTCGCGCTGGCGCATCTCCGTCTGGAGGACCAACTGATGCAAGCCGTACGCACCCTGACGGCCGCCCTGCTGGCGGGGGCCGCGCTCCTGGCCCCCGCGGCCGCCGCCACCGCGGCCCCGAGCCCGACGCCGAGCACCGGCGCCAAGGGGGACGGCCCGACCGAGGCGGGCACGGGCTTCCGCACCGCGACCCCGTTCCGGCCCGGCCAGAAGGCCACCGCGTCCGCCTCCAGCGGCGACTACCTGTACTGGGTCCTGCCCGTCGACGCGGGCCAGCGGGTCACCGTACGGGCCGCGGTCACCCTCCCGGAGGCCGCCGCCCGGCACGGCGCCTCCACCTGGCGGCTCGACGTCTACGACGGGCTGCGCCGCCGCCAGGCCTGCACCTACGGAACCCAGAGCGCGGCGGCCGCCAAGGAGGAGTCCACCGTGGAACTGGCCTGCGTCCTGCGCACGGTCAGCTCCGGGGCCGAGGCCTGGTCCAACGACCCGCTCCCGGGCAGCTACTACGTCCGCCTCACCGTCGTCGGGCTGCCCGAGGAGGACCTGGGCCTGCCCGTACGGGCGCAGGTCGAGGCCGACGTGAAGGAGGCGGGCGGGGCCCGGGCGGTCGACGCCGTCCTGGCCGAGCCGCTGGTCCCCGGCATCGCGGGGGCCTCGGAGGAGCAGCGCGCGGCCCGCGCGCCCGAGGACGGCTGGTCTGGCGGCTGGTGGTCCGACCGCTGGCTGTGGACCGCCGCGGGCGGGGTGCTCGGAGCCCTCGCGGGCATCTACGGGTACACCCTGACCCGGGGCCCGGGCCGGCCCGGACGGCCCCGGTCCGAGGCCTGACGGGCCTGCCCGGCCGGGGGGCCGCCGCGTCCACGGGAGCGGCGGCCCCGCACGGCACAATGATCATCCGACCACGGAGCGTGGGCTATGTTGGAACAAGAGTGACGTGAGAAGGAGGCCCTCCGGTGTCATCGGGGCAGCAGGCACGCGCACAGGCGGCCGCGATCACGCCGGGCACGGCCGCACCGGAGCAGGGCAAGCCGGCGGCCGACCGGCTGCTCGCGCTCTTCGACGGGCACCGGCTGTCACCGGGCCAGCGGCGGATCGCCCAGTACCTGATCGACCACCTCACCGAGGCCGCCTTCCTCTCCATCACCGAGCTCGCCGAACGGGTCGGCGTCAGCCAGCCCTCCGTCACCCGCTTCGCGGCCTCGCTCGGCTTCAGCGGCTATCCCGCGCTGCGCGACGTGCTCCAGCCCATCGCGCTGAGCGCGGTGGCCCGCACCCCCGACAGCCGTGAGCAGATCCGCCACAACGAGCTCCAGGCCGCCGTCGACGCCGAGATCGAGAACCTGGAGAACGTCCGCAGGCTCCTCGCCGACACCAACCGGGTGCTGGAGATCGGCCGGGACCTGGCCCGCTCCGTCCCGCTGACCGTCCTGGGCCTGCGCATCTCGGTCTCCCTCGCCGAGTACTTCGCCTACGCGGCCCGGCGCATCCACCCCGACGTCCGCCTGGTGACCCGGGGCGGCAGCGTGGCGTACGACGCCCTGCTCCAGTCCCGGGCGGCCGGCGGCAGCTGGGTGCTGGCCTTCGCGATGCCCCGGCACGCCAACGAGACCCTGGCGGCCCTGCGCGCGGCCCGCAGCACCGGGCTGCGCGTGGTGCTGATCACCGACCCCACCCTGGGCCCGCTGGTCGAGGAGGCCGACGTGGCGCTCACCGCCGGCACCGGATCCCGGCTGGTCTTCGATTCGTACGCGGCCCCCGGCATGCTGTCCGCCGCCCTGCTCCAGGCGATGGCGGACGCCGATCCGGAACGCACCCAGGCGCGCCTCGAACAGTACGAGCAGGCCGCCGACCAGCACGGATTCTTTCTCTAGGGCCCCACGGGGACACCGCCCGGTCACCCGTCGGAGGCCGTTTTCGCAGCGGGATATTCAGAGCCCGGCCATGTATGAAATTTTTCATACGCTTGCGTACTCGACGGTATATATGTTTACTGACGGCGGCGCTCCGGATCCAGCAGACGCCAGGGAGGACGTCCCCACGTCCTCTTGAACGGACACCCAGTACGCCGCTCCTCCTCACGGCGGAACCGGGTGACAGGTCAGGGCTTTCGGATCCCCGGAGGAGCGCTCCCGGCGGCCTCGGTCAACCCCTGGGCCGAGGCCGCCCCCACCCTCTCGATCAGTGCTTCGACACCATTCGGAAGTGACGAGAATGTCCCAGACGGCCACCCTCACGCGCAGCCCGGACTGGCCCCTCCAGGTGAAGGCCCCCGGTTCGCACGACTGGGAGCGCACCGCCACCCGCTGGCTGCGGGACCTGCTCCCGGCCCGCTACGGCGGCTACCTGACGCTGACCCGTCACCACGCCCTCCTCGCCCGGCACGCTCAGCTCCAGCTCCAGCACGAGATGCGCGCGGTGCGGGTCGCCCTGCACACCAGCCGGGCGGAACTGCCGATGCTGGGCGTCGCCGAGTCGGTGATCGAGAACACGATCCGGATGTACGCCATCGAGCTCGAACAGCTGGGACGGCTGTCCCGGGGCGTCCGTCTGGTCTCCGAGGCGCTCCTGGTGGGCACCCCGGGCCAGCGCAGGCGCTGACCCGGGGTTCCGGTCAGCCCTGGCAGATGCCGCGGGCGTAGTCGTAGGTGGCGGTCGCCTGCGAGTACTGCCATTCCGGGGCCAGCAGACCGCTCGCCAGCTGGCGGGCGGCGGCCGGGCTCTCGACGACGTAGCCGAAGTCCTGGAGCCAGGACGGGTAGAGGTTCTTCGAGCCGGTGTAGAAGGCCGCGTCGTCCACCGAGACCAGCTTGTGGTGCAGGGCGTACGGCTTGCCGTCCGCCCACGTCGCCCTGTCGGAGGCGCGGAACGTCGCCAGCTGGAGACCGTCGCACATCGCGGCCTTGGCCTTGCCCGCATCGCCGGTCAGGGCCGTCAGCCGGCCCTTCAGGGCGTCGCTGACCTCGGAGAGCGACTTGATCTGGGAGTAGCCGTCGCTGCCGACCGCGCCCCGGTTGGCCGGATCGCTGACGACGATGCGGACCTTCACCCCTGCCACCAGCTTCGCGGCGAGGGTGTCGTAGAGCCGGATGTCGTAGCGGGGCAGCGGCGGGCAGGTCGCGTGCAGGTCCTGCTGGGAGATCTCGATGTGCCCGGTCGCGCTCGCGACCAGCGCCCGCAGCGCGCTCTCCTCCGGGTTGACGGTGTCGTAGTCCCGGTCGGCGTTGGTGTTGTCGTGCACGCCGACGCCGCACTTGGTGTCGGAGGCCGTCGGCAGCACGGGCCGGAAGGCCGAGGCCGGGTCGCTCTGCCGGATGCCGACGCCGAGGCCGCCCACCGCCACCGCGGGGACGTCGCCGCCGCCGCCCGCCGGGGCGGCCGGCCGGGGCAGGGTGGGCAGGCAGCCGGCGCCGTTCGAGGAGGCGAACCAGACACTGGTCCAGCTGCCCTTGTTGCGGCAGGTCCAGTCCCACAGGGTGTCGAGGTAGCGGCCGGCCGAGCCCGCCGCCGGGCCGGACAGCGCCAGGTCGACGTCGTTGACCGGGTGCGCGGTGTCGAGGTAGTCGTCCTTCCAGCTGTTGATGCCACCGGTGATCACCGAATTGCCGTCCACCACCACCAGCTTGGAGTGGTTCCAGGAGAAGCCGGTCTTCGAGGTGGTCATCGAGGCCACGTTCAAGGTGATGTTCGCCGCCGCCGGGCCCAGCTTGGCCACCATCTCGTCGCGGTACGAGGACGGGATCACGTTGGCGTGGTAGACCGGCGCCGCGCCGACCATGATGCGGACCTGGAGCCGGTTGCCCTTCTGCGCCGCCTCCTTCAGGCCGGCCACGATCGCGTCCTGGAACCCCCCGTTCGGGAAGGGGGCCAGGGTGGATATGTCCACGCTCTGCCGGGCCTGGGCGATGTCCTGGCGCATCTTGTCGAGCAGCCGGGCGGAGCCGGGGCGCTCGGCGCAGGCGGGGTCACCCCAGCAGCCCGGGCTCTGCAGCAGCCAGTCGGCGCCGCCGGGGGCGGTGGCGCCGAGGCGGTTGCCGGCGGTGCGCTCCCAGACGGAACCCTCCAGGCCGGGGGAGACCTGGCGCAGGGTCTGCTCCACCGCGTCCAGGTGCGGGGTGGGGGAGTCGGCGGCGAACGCCGGGGCGGCGGGCAGCAGGGCCAGGGAGAGCGCGAACGTGAGGGCCGTCGTGCGGACGGTGCGTGCCAATGTGGTTCCTTGGATGGGGGTGGCTCCGGCCGGGCGGCACCGCGAACCGGGCCCCGGCCTTGATCAACTCGCGCAAGTTACCAGCCCGTAGCCCACCGTTCACCCCGGTCCGTCGGCTTCCGGCCACCCGCCCCCGCCCCCGGCCGGGCGTGGCCGAAAAGCGGTGGCGGAATCGAGTCGTCCGGTGGGCCGTCGGGGGATCCGGGGTGTCGGCCATTCGGATGGGGCTCGGCCCGGCGCGGAATGCCGCCGGGACAGGGGCGGTCCGTCGTCCTACCTTCGGGGACTGTTCCTGTTCCTCCCGAAAGGTGTGTTTCATGCGATCTGTCCGCTCCGTATTCGCCGCCCTCGCCACCGCCGCCATCGTGCTCGGTGGTGCCGGCGCCGCGAGCGCCGACGTGAACGTGACCATCCCGGAAGGCCCGACCTACACCTTCGTCTTCGGTGACTGGCTGCAGTTCGCCGCCGACGACGTCTTCAACGCGGGCCACAACAACACCGTCGGCTCGAACAACTGACGTCCCGGACGCAGACGCCAGGCCCGGTCCGCCCCCGCCACAGCCTCGGGGGCGGACCGGCCCCGGTCCGGCCGGATCAGAGCCAGGGGACCTGCTCCGCCGCGTACCGGTAGGCGCGGAAGACCGCGTTCTGCGCCCCGCGCGAGGACTCCAGTCCCGTGCCCCGGCTGAACGCCCCGAACTCCGGGACGACGAACTCCCACACCACGTCCCCCTCGGGCGTCACCTCGAAGAGCCGCCCGAACGACCCCTCCGCGACGAAGGTGTTCCCGTTCGGCAGGCGCTGCGCGCTCGACATGTACGGGCTGTAGAAGTTCTGCGGCGGATTGTCCTCGTACGACCACACCTGCTCCCCGCTCACCGGGTCGAGCTCCAGCACCCGCGAGTACGGCACGGACGTCGTGTCGCGGTACGTCCCGTTGTCGAACACCAGGATCGTGCCGCCCGGCAGTTCGTGCGGGTGGTGCTGCTGCGCCAGGACGTCCGGGCCGATGCGCCAGCGCACCGAGCCGTCGGCGCGGTCCACGGCCACCGTCGTCGAGGCGCTGCGGAAGCCCACCACGATGCCCCCGTCGGCGAGTTCGTTGACGGTGTTGGCCATCGGCCAGTGCTCGCGCGCGAAGTGCGGGTTCAGCGGGACCTCCGCCGGATCCAGGTGCTCGATCGCCGCCCAGCGCCAGAGGACCTCGCCCTCCCAGGTCATCTCGTAGACCACGTCCCCGTAGATCACCCCGCCCGCCGCCTCCGAGCCGGGTATGCCGCCCTGGATCCGGGCCGCGTCCGCCGGGGCCAGCGGCTCGACGGCGCAGATCAGCAGGTTGCCGTTGCGCAGGACCGAGGCGTCGTGGTGGTGGAAGGGGTGGCGGGCCTCGCGCAGCACGGTGGAGTCGGGGGCCAGTTCCTGGAAGATGCCGCCGTGGTAGACGTCCCAGATCGGGAAGAGGCTCGGGCCGGTGGTGTCCTTGGCCGCGTAGAAGAGGGTGCCGCCGGGCAGCAACTGCGCCTGCCGGCCGGGCGGGTGGGGGGAGTTCCAGGTGTGGGCGGGCCGGCCGTCGATGTCGACGAGGTGGATCCGGCCGTCGCCCGCGATGGGCGTGTAGAGGGTGTAGCCGCCGAAGCTCCGCTCGGAGTCGTGGGCGCGCAGGCCGGTGCCGCGGCGGCGCAGGGTGTTCTGGTCGATGGTCACGGGGTCCTCCTGGGGGATTACGGGGTTCGGGGTGCGGGGGTGCCGCAGGCCTCGGGGGTGTTGGGTGCGGGTCAGCGCAGGGTGACGGCGCCGGGGTCGGCCGCGCGCAGCGGGGCCGGGTTCAGCCGGGTGCGCAGGGCGGCCGGATCGGCGGCGCCCGGCAGGGACTGCGCGGCCCTGGCCCAGGCGGCCTCGTCCGAGAGGTCGGTGAGGAGTTCGGGGGACAGGCTCGCCCCGTACGCGTAGCGGGGGTGGAACGCGTCGACGTACCCGGCCTGGAGGGCGCCCTTGGACTGGGCCACCACGGCCGCCCGCGCGGCGGCGGGGTCGGCCTCGGCGGCCCGCTGCGCGCGCAGCACCGTACGCAGGACGGCGGTGGCCGCCCCGTCGTCGGCGCCGGGGCCCGCGACGAGCAGGGTGCGTGCGGTGTAGCCGGTGAAGGGGAGTTCGGCGTAGCGGGGGCCGAGGGCGGTGCGGGCGGCGTCGTAGAAGCTGGGGAAGGTGACGCCGGCGTCGACGTCGCCGCGGGCGAGGGCCGGAGCGACCTGGTTCGGGGCCAGGTTGACCACCGTCACGTCGGCCGGGGTCAGCTGTGCGGAGGCGAGCATCCGGGAGAGCGCGTACTCGACGTTCGTGCCCTGCGGGACCCCGACCTTGCGGCCCTTCAGCGCGCCGAAGCCGGTGATCGCGCGGTCGGCGCGGGTGAGCAGGCGCCAGTCCGAGAAGCGGGAGAGGTCGGCGAGGATCCGTACGTCGCGGCCGCCCAGCGCCGCGGTGACGGCGGGCAGGTCGCCCACGACGCCGAACTGGGCCTGGCCGCCGAGGACGGCGTTGAGGGCGTCGCGGCCGGTGGGGAGGGTGGTCACGGTGGCGTCGAGGCCTTCGGCGGACCAGAGCGAACGCTGCTGCGCGAGGGAGACGGGCGCGGCGGCCAGCTGGTCACTGCCGGCCACCGTCACGGCCCGCCGCCCGGCGCCGCCCTCCGGATGGCCGGAGCCGGCGCCGGAGCCGGAGCCGGCCCCGCAGGCGGTGGCGGTGGCGGTGAACAGCGGGAGCAGGACGAGGAGCAGGAGTCCGGGGACGGTCCGGGTTCTGGGTCTGGGCATGGGAGGGGTCCTTCCTTGGTGGGGTCCCCCTAAGGGGGAGCGGGTGGGGTCAGGGGGTGGAGAGGTGGGCTTCGATCCGGGGGCGCAGGGAAGCGGGCCGGGGTCCGGTGGGCACCGGGTGGTCGGCCAGGACGCGGGACGGGGAGCCGCCGAGGACCACCACCCGCCCGGCCAGGGCGAGCGCCTCGTCGAGGTCGTGCGTCACGAACAGCACCGTGGTTCCGCTGCGTTCCCACAGCTCCCGCAGCAGCACCTGCATCCGCGTCCGCGTCAGCGCGTCCAGCGCCCCGAACGGCTCGTCCATCAGCAGCACTTCCGGCCGCGCGGCCAGCGCCCGCGCCAGGGCCACCCGCTGCTGCATGCCGCCCGACAGCTGCGCCGGGTACTTCTCGGCGCCCTCCGCGAGCCCGACCTCCGCGAGCGCGGCCAGCGCCCGCGCGCGCCGCTCCGCCCGCGGCAGCCCGAAGCGCTTGAGGGCGAACTCGACGTTGCCCCGGGCCGTGCGCCACGGGAAGAGCGCGTAGTGCTGGAAGACGATCCCCCGCTCCGGTCCCGGCCCGCTCACCTCCGCCCCGCCGACCGTGACCCGGCCCGCCGAGGGCCGGACGAAGCCGGCCACCGTGTTCAGCACCGTCGACTTGCCGCAGCCGCTCGGCCCCAGCAGCGCCGTGAACGACCCCGCCGGGAACTCCAGGTCGGTCGGCGCCAGCACCGGCGCGTCCCCGTACCCGGCCGACAGCCCTTCCAGCCGTACGTCCAGGCTCATGACGCGCTCCAGTGCGCGAAGCGGCGTCCGGTGGCGGCCAGGACCAGGTCGGCGGCCACGCCGAGGAGCCCGAGGACGAGCAGCCCCGCGAACATCCGGTCCACCCGCAGGAACTGGCCGTCCACCTGGAGCCGGTACGCCAGCCCGCTGTCCGCGCCGCCCAGTTCGGCGGCGACCAGGGCGAGCAGGGCCACCGACGCCCCGTAGCGCAGGGCGGCCAGCAGTGCGGGCGCGGCGGCGGGCAGCAGGACCTCGGTGAACCGCCGGTGCAGCGGCGCCCCCAGCGAGCGGGCGGCCCGCAGGTACGAGTCCGGCACCCGCGAGACCCCGTCGTGCACGTAGAGCCAGACCGCGAGGAGGACGGCGTAGGCGATCAGCAGCCGTTTGGCGCTCTCCCCGATGCCGAACCAGGCGGTGGCCAGCGGCACCAGTGCGACGGCCGGGATGGGCCGCAGGAAGGAGACCAGGGGGGTGACGGCGGCGGACAGCCGGGGCAGGTAGCCGGTCGCGAAGCCGAGCGTGCCGCCGGCCACCGCCCCCAGCGCGAAGCCCTGGCCCGCCCGGGCCAGACTGGCGGCGAGGTCGGTGGCCAGGGTGCCGTCACGGGCGCCGGCCACCAGCGCGGCGGCCGTGTCGGCGGGGCCGGGCAGCAGCCCCGGGGCCACGGCGCCGGACCGGGCGAGCAGGGCCCACAGCGCGAGCACCACGCAGGCCGTGCCCAGGGCCGGGGCGAGCCGGCCGATGGCCCGGCCGGCCGGGGATGGAATGGCATGCACCGAACGACTCCTCGTATTCGATAAGTGAGGTCAATAATTGACCACGCTTATCAACGGGGTGTTGCAGCGATGTGAAACCCTCCGGGCCCGCCCGGGCGCGCCGGGGCGATGGGATACGTTCACCAGCGTGTCTCGACCCGAACCCACCCCCGAAGCGCTGGAGGTCGGGCGGGCGATCCGCGAGTGCCGCACGGCGCGCCGCGTGTCCATGGCCGTCCTGGCCGCCCGCTCGGGCCTCTCGCAGCCCTTCCTCAGCCAGCTGGAACGCGGACTGGCCACCCCCAGCCTCAGCTCGATCTACCGCATCGCCGAGGCCCTCGACGTCGCACCGGGAACCTTCCTGCGGGCCCCGGACCGCCCGGGCTTCGTCAGCCACGAGAGCGACCCGCAGGTCATCCGGGTGACCGAAACCGCCGGACAGGTGGCGCGGGTGCTCATCCCCGGCGGGCGCAGCGGCCTGATGGAGGCCTACGAGCACCACTTCGAGCCCGGCCGGGGCGAGCGCGGCTGGTTCGCGCACCCGGGGGAGGACTTCCTCTACGTGCTGGAGGGCGAGATCCTCCTGGAGGTGGAGGGCGAGGAGCCGCTGCGGCTGCGCCCCGGACAGAGCGCCCACCACCGGGGCGACGTCCCGCACCGGTGCTCGCTCCCGGCGGGGGGAGCGGCGGCCCGCACGCTGCTCGTCATCGCGAACGCGTGAGCGGCGCCGTCCCGCCGGCTAGGAGGGGCGGGGTGCGGGGCTGCCCGTGGGGTGGTCCGCGGGGGTGTCCGTGGGCAGGCCCGCGGGTGCGGCGTAACAGCGCACGGTGACCGTACGGGTGGGGCTCCAGCGCTGTTCGGCGGTCCCCAACAGGGCCCAGCCGAGGCGCTCGTAGAGCGCGGCGGCCGCCGTGTCGGAGTCCAGTACGTCGAGCACCGGGTGCAGTCCGTGCTCTCCGGCCGCGCGCACGGCCCGCTCCATCAGCAGCGCGCCGGCCCCCCGCCCCCGGGCCGCCGGGGAGACGAACAGCCGGCCGATCACGGCGGCGGCCCCGGCGGGCGCCCCCGTCCGGCGGCTCCACAGCTCCGGCGCTGCGTCCCCCGGTCCGCTGCGGGACAGGGTGATGTGACCGGCCGGCGGCCCGTCCCGCTCCACGGCCACCCACGCGCCGAGGAGCGCGGGCGGCGACAGCCACCGCGCGGGGGAACCCGGCCAGTCGGCGGGGTAGCCGTCGCCGTGGTGGACCTCGGCGAGGACGCGCACGCACGCGCCGAGGTCATGGGGTTCGCGCGGCCGGATGTCCATCCGGCCATCGAACCACGACGGGTCCGGCTCAGGACAGCCGGGTGACCCGCGCGCCGAACGAGGGTTCGGACAGGGCCGAACCCACCGCCACCGGAACGCTCTTGACGCCGCTGCCGTCGCCGACCGTCAGCGTGCCGACCTCGGTCCCCGCCTTCGCCTCGTGCGGCACCGGCTTGCCGCCCGTGCTGCCGAGCGCGAGCCGCAGCCGCTGCCCCGGCATGGCGGGTACGGTCAGGTCCTTCGTCGCCACCAGCGGGGTCCGGCCGCCGAGCCCGTCGGACACGTAACCGACCGTCTGCCCCTTGCGGATGACCTGGGCCGGGGCGAGCGCGGTACGGACGGCCTCGATGACCTTCCGGGCGTTCGCCTTCACCAGCTTCAGGCTGTTCGCGCCGTCCGGGTCGGGGCCGTCGACGTGCTGGTCCATCAGCGTGCCGAGGATCAGTGGGGTCTCGCCGCCGACCGTCTTGTACGCGGCCCACGACAGGGTGCCGCCGGCCGCGCTGCTCGAACCGGTCTTGATGCCCGAGATGCTGAGGCCCGTGGCGACGAGCAGGTCGTTGTTGTTGATGAGCGGGGCCGCCAGTCCCGGGATGGGCGCGTTCGCCAGCGAGACGACCGCGCGGAAGGCGTCCTCCTTCATCACGGCCTCGGCGAGCTTCAGCTGGTCCACGGCGGTGCTGACGGTGCCGGCGTCGAGGCCGCTGGGGTCCGTGTACGTGGTGTCCGTCATCCCGAGTTCCTTCGCCGCGGCGTTCATCTTCGCGACAAAGGCGTCCGGGGTGGTGGAACCCGTGTCCCAACGGGCCAGCAGCCGGGCGATGTTGTTGCCCGACGGGATCATCAGCATCTTCAGCATGTCCTGCTCGCTGAACTTCGTCCCGGCGGTGAGGCCCTCGATGCGGGACTCGTCCTTGGCGGTGCCTTCGGCGACGGCCACCGCGTCGACCTCGATACCGGGGCCCGGCTCGTTCTTGCGCAGCGGGTGGTTCTTGAGGATCACGTACGCGGTCATCACCTTGGCCACGCTGGCCGTCGGCACCGGCTTCTGCTCGCCGAAGGCGACGACGTCGCCGGAGCCGGGGAGGCGGACCGCGCCCTGGCCCTTGGCTGGCCACGGAAGGGGGGTCTGCCCGGGCACGGTGTACGAGGGCTCCCCGGCGATCACCAGCTGCGGCGCGGGCAGCGGACGCACCAGCTGCACCCCGGCGACGGTGGCGGCGAGCAGCAGCACGATCGGCGTCCACACCTTGACGCGGCGGGCCGCCGTACGGCGCGGGGTCTCCGGCGGGGGCGGGGTGTTGGTCAGCTCGGCCAGCAGATCGAGCGCGGGCAGCGGGGCCTCGCGCGTCACCTCGACGGGGTCGGGCCGTGCGGGCCGGTCCGGCGCTTCCACCGGGGCGGGCTTGACCTCCAGCGGCTTGAGCGCCACGAACTGACTGGTCCGCTCGGCGTCGGTTTCGACGGCGTCGGGGTCGGCGTCGGGGTCGGGGTCGGCGTCCGTGTCGGGGTCGGCGTCGGCCTTGGCCCAGGCGGGCTTGGCGGGCCGCGCCGGGGCAGGGCCGTTCTTCGCGGCCCAGGCCGGGCGGCGCGGCCCGTCCGCGGCGCCGCCGCTGCCGTCCCGACCGGCCTTCGCGCCTGCGGCCCCCTCGGCAGGGGATACCGGGCCCGAACCGGCCGGGGTCCGGGCGGGACGCGCCGCGTCCGTGGCGTCCGCCCGGGCGGACGCCCCCGACCCGCCGTCGCCTGCCGCCGTCCGGCCGTCGCCGGTCTCCTCCGGGGCCGGGGCGGATTCCGGTTCGCCGGCCTTCGCCGGTGCCGGGGCAGCCTCCGACTCGGCCCCGGCGGGGGACGCCTGGGCGTCGCCGTGCTCGTCCGGGGCCCGGGCGGGCTCGGGTTCGGCGTCGGCAGGAGAGGCTTCCGCTTCGGAGGTCTCCTCCGGGGCTGCGGCGGGTTCCGGTTCGGTCTTGGCCGGGGGTGCTTCCGCTGCGGCGGCCTTGGGGTCGGCGTCGGCGGGCGGCGCCTGGGCGTCGGTGGACTCGTCGCGGACCGGGGCGGGTTCCTCAGCGGTTCGGGCAGGCGCCGGTTCGGCGTCGGAGCGGGCCCCCCGAGCATCGCCGCGCCCCTCCGCCGCCGGGTCGGCCTCCGAGGCGGGCCGGGCAGGGGAGGCTTGGGCGTCACCGGGCTCGTCCGGGGCCTGGGCGGGCACGGGTTCGGCCGTGGCGGGGGCTGCCTGTGCGTCGGCGGGTTCCTTCGGGGCCTGGCCGGCCCCGTGTTCGGCGTCGGCGGCGGGTGCCGCTGCTTCGGCTGGGTCCGTCCGGGTCTGGGCGGGCTCGGGTTCGGCGTCGGCAGGAGAGGCTTCCGCTTCGGAGGTCTCCTCCGGGGCTGCGGCGGGTTCCGGTTCGGTCTTGGCCGTGGGTGCTTCCGCTGCGGCGGCCTTGGGGTCGGCGTCGGCGGGCGGCGCCTGGGCGTCGCCCGGTTCGTCCCGGGCCTGGTCACCCTCGTGTTCGGCGTCGGCCGCGTCCGTGCCGCCGGGCGCCGTCGCAGGCTTGGCTTCCGCCGGGTCGTCCGGGCCCGGGGTTGCCGGGGGTGGGGCCGGCTCCCGGTCCTGGTCGGGCGCCGGGCTGGAGCCCTCGGCCTCCTGGGTCTGCCCGGCCGGCGTCGCCGCCCCCTCCTGGTCACCCTCAGCCCGTGACCGCGCCGCCGCCCCGGCCCCCGCGTCCGCCACCGTTTCCGCCTTCATCCCGCGCCCCACCTTGCTGCTCACACCCGGTCCCGCCGGTTCTCGCCATCATCGTCAACCATCGGCGTGACCGCCGTACGGCCCGCCGATCACCTAGATGTCCGGCACCCCCCACGCGTTCCCTCCGCCGTGAGCTGTGACGGTTCGGTCATACTCCGCCTGCTCAGGGCCCGGTTTGACGCGCCCGCTCCGACTCTGCACTATTCCACTAACGTGTTAGTGGAATGAGGTGGAGGATGGAGTTCCGAGTCGACCGGCGCAGTGGCGTCGCCACCTATCTGCAGCTCGTCACCCAGGTCAAGCAGGCCCTGCGCCTGGGCGTGCTCGAACCGGGCGACCGGCTGCCGACGGCCCGGGAGGTGGTCGCGGCCACCGCGATCAACCCCAACACCGTCCTCAAGGCGTACCGGGAGCTGGAGCGCGAAGGGCTCGTCGAACCGCGTCCCGGCGCGGGGACCTTCGTACGGAGGTCCCTGTCCCACCCCGAGGCCGCGGCGGACTCCCCGCTGCGGACCGCTCTGGCCGCCTGGATGAGCCGGGCCCGCGAGGCGGGCCTGGACCGGGAGGACATCACGGCGCTCATCGCGGCCGCCGTGGACGAAAGCTTCAGCAACTCCGGGCCCCCGCCCGGACCGTCGAGAAAGGACACGGCGTGAGCGATCCGACCCACGCGCCGGCACTACGAGCCACGCGGCTCGGACGGGAGTACGCAGGACGCCCGGCCCTGCACGCCTGCGACATCGAACTGCCCGCCGGTCACGTCACCGCCCTGGTCGGCCCCAACGGCGCGGGCAAGAGCACCCTGCTCCGGCTCGCCGCCGGCCTGGCACGCCCCAGCGGCGGGCGGATACGCGTCCTCGGCGCTGCCCCCGGCACCGCCGAGGCCCGCCGCCGTACGGCTCACCTCGCCCAGGAGAAGCCGCTGCACGCCGGCTTCACCGTCGCGGACACCCTGCGCCTCGGCCGGATGCTGAACCCGGGCCACTGGGACGAGGCCGTCGCCGAACGCCTCGTACGCTCCGGCGACATCCCCTTCCACGCCCGGGTCGGCTCGCTCTCCGGCGGCAACCGCACCCGCGTCGCCCTCGCCCTGGTCCTCGGCAAGCGCGCGGACCTGCTCCTGCTGGACGAGCCCCTCGCCGACCTCGACCCGCTCGCCCGCCACGAGGTGATGTCCCTGCTGATGGCCCAGGCCGCCGAACGCGGCGCCAGCATCGTGATGTCCTCGCACGTCCTGGCCGAGCTGGAGGAGGTCTGCGACCACGTACTGCTCCTCCAGGGCGGCTTCGTCCGCCTGGCCGGGGACATCCAGGACCTCTGCGACGCGCACACCTGGCTCACCGGCCGCGCCGATCCGATGGAGCGCGACGGACTGCCGCGGGCCTTCGACCGCAGCACCGTCGTGCACGCCGCCGTCACCGGCCGTCAGGTCACGGCCCTCGTCCGCACCGCCCCCGGCGCCCCGCGGCCCGTCGGAAGCGACGACCGCTGGGTGGCCGAAACCCCCTCCCTGGAAACCCTGTTGCTCGCACACCTGCGCACCGCCGCCACCCCCGTCATTCCCGCCACGGCGACCGCGCCCACCGCGCCCACCGCGCCGACCGCCGGCCCGACCAGCCCGGAGGCCGCCGCGTGAAGGGCGTCATCTGGCTGGCCTGGCGCCAGCAGCGGCTGCTGATCCTCGCCGCCACCGCCGTGCTGCTGCTCTGCGCGGGCTGGGTGGTGTACCGGCGCTCCGAGATGGTGTCGCTGATCGATGCCACCGGCTGGACGCCCTGTCCGGGCTGGAACGGCGGCTGCGAGGGCCTGGACACCTTCCGGATCATGGACGGCAACACCACCGGCATCCGGATCCTCGGCACCCTCGGCCTGGTACTCCCCGCCCTCATCGGGGTGTTCTGGGGCGCTCCGCTGATCGGCCGGGAGCTGGAGACCGGGACGTTCGGGCTGGCCCTCACCCAGGGCGTCGGCCCGCGCCGCTGGTTCGCCGCCCGCTTCGGCCTCGCGGCGCTCTGCACCCTGCTCGCCTCGCTCGTCATCGCGGCCCTCGTCGCCTGGTGGTGGGCGCCGATCGCCAACACCCTCGACGGCCCGTACTGGCACGACGCCGTCATCTACAACGCGACCGGCCCGGCGAGCGTGGCCTGCGCCCTGTTCGCCCTGACCGTCGGCACCCTCGCCGGACTGCTGGTGCGCAAGGTGGTCCCGGCGATGGCCGTCTCCGTCGTGGCGATCGGTACCGCGATGGCGTTCGTGACGTTCTTCCGCCGCAGCTGGATCGACCCCGAGACCCGCATCACCCCCGGTATGACGCCCAAACGGCCCGTCGGCAGCGCCTGGTCCACGGGGGAGTTCGGCTACCTCACGCCCGACGGCCGCGAGCACTCCATCTGGAACGTCTGCCAGACCTCGGGGGAGGAGCTGCGGCGGTGCATGGCCGAGCACGACTTCGTCGCCCGGTACCACAAGGTCTACCCGAGCAGCGATTTCTGGACGTTCCAGTGGATCGACACCGCCCTGTACCTCGGCGCCGCCGCCCTGCTGCTCGCCCTCGCCGTCGCCGTCCTGCGCCGCCGCACGGCCTGACGGCCCGCACCGCAGTACCCCGTACGTACGCACGTACTTGCGTACGCACGTACACCACCGACCGTCGTCCGGATTCCCGGGGGGACCCCTCATGGCAACCAAGAAGAACCTCACCGCCGACCGCGCCAGCGTCGGCCACAAGGTCCGCTACGCGCTGAGCAACCCGACCCGCATCGCCCCCTACGTCAAGCGTGCGGCGCGCGACAGCTGGCTGCGCCTCAAGCACCCCGACCACGTGGACTACTACCGGGCCGTCATGGCCTCCGACGCCGGCCGCAGTCCGGAGGCGGCGGTCGGCAGCCAGACCCACGAGCGCTGGCTGGCCCTCGGCAAGATGCAGTTCGACTACCTCGTGGGCCACGGCCTCACCCCGCAGCAGCGGATGCTCGACATCGGCTGCGGCAACCTGCGCGCGGGCTGGCGCTTCATCGACCACCTGGAGACGGGCCACTACTACGGGATCGACATATCGCCCGACATCCTCATCGCGGCGAAGCACACCCTCGCGGACCGCCGGCTCCAGGACAAGCTGCCCTACCTCACCCTCACCCACGACCTCACCTTCGACTTCCTGCCCGACGGCCACTTCGACGTGGTGCACGCGCACAGCGTGTTCTCCCACTCGCCGCTGCCGGTCATCGACGAGTGCCTGGCCCACGTGGGGCGCGTGCTCGCGCCCGGCGGCCGGTTCGACTTCACCTTCGACCGTACCGAGGGCGCCGAACACCAGGTGCTGCGCGAGGACTTCTACTACCGCACCCAGACCCTCGTCGACCTGGCCGCCCGGCACGGACTCCGGGCCCGCTTCATGGACGACTGGGAGCGGCTCGGGCACGGCCAGTCCAAGATCCGGGTCACCGCCGCCTGACATCCGTACGCCTACGCCTACGCCTACGCCTACGCGTACGCGTACGTGACCGGCGGACGGGAGCGCCCTTCCGGGGCTGTTTCCGTCCGCCGGATGCTCAAAACTGCGTGGTGACAGACGACTTCGAGCAGGTTCCTTCAAAAGCACCGCCCGGGTCCGCTATCTTGCCGGGTGCATGCCAAAGCGGTGTGTCCGTGATCCGGACCGCACGAGGAGCTGCCCGATGAGTTTCATCGACCCACCACCCCGCCGCCGCCGCGCCCGCCGGTCCCCGCTCGCGGCCCTGCTCGCCGCCGCCCTCGCGGTCGCCGGACTGGCCGCCGCCGGACCCGCCACCGCCCGCGCCGCGTCCGCCGCCCCCGCCTCCACGGCCGGTTCGGTCACCGGCCTCTCCCAGGCGGGCGGCACCTTCACCGTCAGCACCTCCAGCGGCGCCAAGGCCCGCGTGGTCGTCGCCCGGGCCGACATCTTCCGGCTCTGGCTGTCCCCCGACGGCTCCTTCCGCGACGACCCGGCCGGCTCCGACCTCGCCCCGACCACCGACTTCGGCCCGGTCACGGCGGCCTCCACCGACGCGGGCCCGTACTACCGGATCACCACCGGCTCCGTCTCGATCCGGGTCTACAAATCCCCCCTGCGCTTCGCGGCCTACCGCGCCGACGACTCCGCCCTCCTGTGGGAGGAGACGAAGCCCACCGCCTGGGGCGGCGGCCACACCACCCAGTACCTGGCCCGCGGCGCCGACGAGCAGTTCTACGGGACGGGCCTGCGCCTCGGCGAATGGGCCCTGCGCGGCAAGACCGTCCCGGTCGCCGTCGACAACAAGTGGCGCGAGAACGACAACGCCAGCCCCGCGCCCTTCTACATGTCCACCAACGACTACGGCGTCATGCGCAACACCTGGGCGCCGGGCTCGTACGCCTTCGACGCGCCCACCGCCCTGACCCACGACGAGAACCGCTTCGACGCCTGGTACTTCACCGGCGGCTCCCTCAAGTCCGTCCTCGACGCGTACACCGACGTCAGCGGCAAACCCTTCATGGCCCCGGCCTGGGGCTTCGAACTGGGCAACGCCGACTGCTTCAACGCCTCGAACCCCGCCTACCAGGGCGACCACGCCCGGCTGCGCCACCAGACCACCCCCGACGTCGCCGGGTACGCCGCCGACGCCCGCGCCGCCGACATGCCCTCCGGCTGGTTCCTGCCCAACGACGGGTACGGCTGCGGCTACACCGCGCCCCTGAAGTCCACCGTCGACGCCCTGAAGGCCAAGGGCTTCCAGACCGGCCTGTGGACCTCCACCGGCCTCGGCTCGATCGCCGACGAGGTGGGCACGGCCGGCAGCCGGGGCGTCAAGACGGACGTCGCCTGGATCGGCGGCGGCTACAAGTACGCCTTCGACGGAGTCCAGCAGGCCGTCGACGGCATCGAGAAGAACTCCGACGCCCGCCGCTACGTCTGGACCGTCGACGGCTGGGCCGGCACCCAGCGCAACGCCGTCGTCTGGACCGGCGACACCAACGGCACCTGGGACGACATGCGCTGGCACGTCCCCGCCCTCGCCGGCGCGGGCCTGTCCGGCATCAACTACGCCTCCGGCGACGTCGACGGCATCTTCGGCGGCAGCCCCAAGACGTATGTCCGCGACCTCCAGTGGAAGGCCTTCACCCCCGCCTTCATGACCATGTCGGGCTGGGGCGCCACCAACCCGTCGGCCGGCTACCAGGACAAGCAGCCCTGGCGCTTCGCCGAGCCCTACCAGTCGATCAACCGCAAGTACCTCCAGCTCAAGATGCGGCTGATGCCCTACCTCTACACGATGAGCCGCGTGGCCCACGAGACCGGCGTCCCCAGCACCCGCGCCATGGTCCTGGAATACCCCGACGACCCGGTGGCCCGCGGGAACCTCACCAGCGGCCAGTTCATGGCGGGCGACTCCTTCCTCGTCGCCCCCGTCGTCTCCGACACCTCCGTGCGCGACGGGATCTACCTGCCCGCCGGGACCTGGACGGACTACTGGACCGGCAGGACGTACGCCGGGCCTGGCTGGCTGAACGGCTACCGGGCCCCCCTCGACACCCTCCCGCTGTTCGTCAAGGGCGGGGCGATCGTGCCGATGTGGCCGCAGATGAACTACACGGGGGAGAAGCCCCTCTCCACCCTCACCTACGACATCCACCCGCGCGGAACCTCCTCCTTCAGCCTCTACGAGGACGACGGCCGCACCCGCGCCTACCAGTCCGGCGCCTACGCCCGCCAGCGCGTCGACGTCAGCGCCCCGGCCGCCGGCCCCGGCACGGTCTCCGTCTCCGTCGGCGCCCCCACCGGCCGCTACGCCGGACAACAGGCCTCCCGGGGCTACGAGTTCACCCTCCACGTCGCCTCCGCCCCCACCGCGCTCGCCGTGGACGGGACCGCGCTGCCCCGCCTCGCCTCGAAGAGCGCCTACGACGCCGCCGCCACCGGCTGGTTCCACGACCCCGCCGACCGCTCCGGCGTCCTGTGGGTCAAGACCGGTACGCGGACCGGCGCGTTCACCGTCACCGCCACGGGCACCTCCGTCCCCGCGGCCGAGCCGGTCCCCACCACCTCGGCGCCGATCCCGCAGACGGCCTGGAGCCTGGTCTCCGCCGACAGCCAGGAAACCGCCGCCGAGAACGGCGCGGCCCGCAACTCCTTCGACGGCGACCCGGCCACCCTCTGGCACACCGCCTGGTCCGCCGGCACCCCGGCGGCCCTCCCGCACGAGATCCGCATCGACCTCGGCGCCCGCTACGCCGTCGACGGCCTCGGCTACCTGCCCCGGCAGGACGGCGGAGCCAACGGCCGGATCGGCGGGTACGAGGTCTACGTGTCCGACACCACCACCGACTGGGGCACCCCGGTCGCCACCGGCACCTTCGCCGACACCCCGGCGGCCAAGACCGTCGCCCTCGCCCCCAGAACGGGCCGCTACCTGCGCCTGAAGTCCCTGACCGAGGCGGGCGGCCGCGGCCCCTGGACGAGCGCCGCCGAGATCACCCTCACCGGCCGCCCGGCTGCGCCGCCCACCGACGTCACCCTCGTCAACTCCGCCTCCGGGAGCTGTCTGGACCTCCCTCACAGCGCGACCGCCCCCGGCACCCGGCCCACCCTGTACTCCTGCCACGGCGGCCCGAACCAGCGCTGGACGCTCCAGCCCGACGGCCGCGTCACCGGCCTCGCCGGGGTCTGCCTCGACGGCGGCGACCCCGACGCCGTCACCGTCCAGGCCTGCTCCGCCGGCCCCGGCCCCGGCCAGACCTGGCAGGCCGGCCCGGACGGCAGTCTGCGTACGGCCGGACAGTGCCTGACCCCGGCCGGCTCCGGCGCCGCCAACGGCACCGAGCTCACCCGCACGGCCTGCGCCGGCACCCCCGCCCAGCGCTGGACCCCCACCCCCTGACCCCGGCCGGGCCGGACGCCTCCCCCACGGGCGCCCGGCCCGGCAGCGGGCACGGTACGGGGGGCTGCCTACTTGGGGATCACCTCGAAGCCGACGGTCGCGCTCCCGGTCTGCGACCAGTCGGTGGTGACATCGGCCGTCAGGGTGTACGAACCGGGCTGCTGGAGGCTGCCGCTGTCGAAGTTGAACAGCGTGATGCTCGGCGGCCGGCAGCGTTCGCTGCGCTCCAGCTGCACCACCTCGCCGCCGCGCTTGAGCGTCCACTGCACGTAGCAGCCGCGGTCCAGCCGGCCCCCGGCGTCCTGGACGTAGGTGTCGGCGCCGGGCGTGGACCGCGCCCGGTAGGTGTTCGGCCCCACCTTTCCGCCCGAACCCATGTCGATGCGTACCACCAACGGCCCGGAGTGGCCGGGCGGCTGGGCCTTGGCACTGGGAACCCTGGGGGCCGGGGGCGCCGGATCGCCGCCGCCCGGAAAGGGGTCCTCAGGCTCGGAGGTCTCCGGGGCCGGCCCGGGACCGGGTTCGACCGTCCGGGTCCGGTCCGGCGACGGCGTGGGCGCCGCGCCCCCGCCGTCGGCCCCGCCCTCGGCGCCGGGCGGCGACGCGGGGCGGGAGACGGACGGGACCGCGTCCGCGGCCCTGGGCGGAGGATCGTTGGACCCGAACAGGTCCTTGCCGGCGGCCAGTGCGCCGATGATCGTGGCGACGACTCCGATGAAGATCAGTACCGGGTGCTCGGCCAGTTTGGTCTGCCCACCACTCAAGGCGGCCTCTTTCTCCCCTGCCCCGCCCGGTCCCGGCCCCTGCCCATGACCGCCGTGGCGAAGCTGCGCGGGGCTGACCCTAACGCTCCGTGGTGCGCCCGCGCGGCCGAATCCCGAAGGCTGACCCCGCGCGGTGGCGCCGGCTCCGGTCGCCTCACCCGTACACGACTCCGTGGCGGGGAACGCACCGGCTGGTGGATCATCCCCGGATGACCACGACCACGGAAACGACCACGGAAACGATCACGGAAACGATCACCGCCGCCGCCTCGGGTACCTGGAAACTCGGCGACCTCGACGTCAACCGCATCGGCTTCGGCGCGATGCGCCTCCCGCAGAGCGGCGCGGCGCTGCGGGCCGACGCGGCCCCCAGCGACCGCGCCCGGGCCATCGCCGTCCTGCGCCGCGCGGTCGAACTCGGCGTCAACCACATCGACACCGCCGCCTTCTACTTCTCCCCGCTGCGCTCCGCCAACGAGCTGATCAACAGCGCGCTGGGCGGCCCCTACCCGGACGACCTCGTCATCGCCACCAAGGTCGGCCCCGCCCGCGACCTCTCGGGGGAGTGGACGGAGCACGCCGGCCCAGGCGACCTGCGCGGCCAGGTCGAGGAGAACCTCCGCCAGCTCGGCCGCGACCACCTCGACCTGGTGAACCTGCGCGTGCTCGGCACCGCCTCCGTCGCCGAGCGCTTCGGCGCCCTGGCCGAACTGCGCGAGGCCGGACTCATCCGTCACCTCGGCGTCTCCAACGTCACCCCCGAACAGCTCGCGGAGGCGCGGACCGTGGCCCCGGTGATCTGCGTGCAGAACCCGTACGGCATCGGCATGCGCCCCGACCAGGACGCCTTCGTCCGCCACTGCGAGGAGCAGGGCATCGCCTTCGTCCCGTTCTACTCGATCGCCACCACCGGCCGCGAAGGCGGCGCGAGCGGCACGGAGGACCCGGCGCTCCTCGCCGTCGCCCGGGCACACGGCGCCACCCCCGCCCAGATCCGGCTGGCCTGGACCCTGCACCGCGGCCCGCACGTCCTCGCCATCCCCGGCACCGGCAACCCGGACCACCTCACCGCCAACGTGGCCGCCGGAGCCCTCCGCCTCACACAGGAGGACCTCACCACCCTCGACTCCCTCCACCACCGCCCCGGCCGGCCGTAGGCCGTGACCGGCCCGGGGGCGGGCCGGGGGGTGAGGGGGTCGGGCACAATCGTCGGATGAGCGACGAAGCCGGCGGCGGCATCCGGGAGCACGAGCACGATCCCTACCTCTGGCTGGAGGAGGTGTCCGGCGAGGACGCCCTCGCGTGGGTGCGGGAGCGCAACGCCGAGACCGTGGAGGCGCTGACCACCGGCCCCGGATTCAAGGCCGTGGAGCAGGAGGTGCGCGAGGTCCTCGACGACGACGGGCGCATCCCCTACGTCGTCCGGCGCGGACGTCACCTCTACAACTTCTGGCAGGACGCCGAGCGTCTGCGCGGCGTCTGGCGGCGCACCACCCTGGAGCAGTACCGCACCGAGCACCCGGACTGGGAGACCGTCCTGGACCTCGACGCCCTCGCCGAGGCCGAGGGCGAGAAGTGGGCCTGGGCCGGCAGCAGCGTCCTGCCGCCCGGCCACCGGCACGCCCTCGTCAAGCTGTCGCGCGACGGCGCCGACGCCTGCGTGGTCCGCGAGTTCGACCTGGAGACCCTCCGTTTCGTCGAAGGCGGCTTCGCGGTCGAGGAGGCCAAGACCCGGATCGGCTGGATCGACCACGACCACGTGTGGATCGGCACCGACTTCGGCCCCGGCTCGATGTCCCCGTCCGGCTACCCCCTCCAGGTCCGCCGCTGGCGCCGCGGCACCCCCCTCGAAACCGCCGAAACCCTCTACGAGGGCCACCCCGCCGACCTGTCCGCCTCCGGCTGGCGCGACCACACCCCCGGTTTCGAACGGGACTTCGTCTCCCGCCAGATCGACTTCTGGAACCAGGAGCTGTTCCTCCTCCCGGACGGCCCGGACGGTTCGCACCGGCAGCCCGAGAAGATCGACGTGCCCGACGACGCCGTCGCCTACGTCCACCGCCAGTGGCTGGTGGTCACCCCCCGCTCGCCCTGGCTCGGCCACGCCCCCGGCAGCCTCCTCGCCTTCGACTTCGACGCCTTCCGCGCCGGCGGACGCGAGCCCGACGTGCTGTTCACCCCCGACGCGCACACCGCGCTCGGCGGCCACAGCTGGACGCGCAACCACCTCCTGCTCACCACCCGCGCCGACGTCTCCTCCCGGCTGGAACTCCTCACCCCCGGCCCCGGCGGCTGGAGCCGCGCCCCGCTGGCCGGCGTACCGCCGCTGTCGACGGCCTCCGTCGTGTGCACCGACCCGGACGAGAGCGACGAGTACTTCCTCAACGTCACCGGCTTCCTCCAGCCCTCCACCCTCCACCGGGGCACCGCCGGATCCCCCGACGGCGGCGAGACCGTCAAGCAGGGCCCCGCCCTCTTCGACACCGCCGGACTGACCGTCGAGCAGTACTTCGCCACCTCCGCCGACGGCACCCGGGTGCCCTACTTCGTCGTCGGCCCCGAGGACCGCCCCGGCCCCGGACCGGCCCTGCTCTACGGCTACGGCGGCTTCGAGATCTCGATGGTCCCCCAGTACAGCGCCGTCACTGGCCGCACCTGGCTCGCCCGCGGCGGGACGTACGTCGTCGCCGGCATCCGGGGCGGCCGCGAGTACGGGCCCGCCTGGCACCAGGCCGCCCTCGGAGCCCACCGCGTCCGCGCCTTCGAGGACTTCGCCGCCGTCGCCCGCGACCTCACCGCCCGGGGCATCACCACCCCCGCGCAGCTCGGCATCGAGGGCGGCAGCAACGGCGGCCTCCTGATGGGCGCCATGCTCACCCGCTACCCCGAGCTGTTCGCAGCCGTCGTCGCCCACGTCCCGCTGCTGGACATGCTCCGCTTCCACAAGCTCCTCGCCGGAGCCAGCTGGACCGCCGAGTACGGCGACCCCGACGACCCCGCAGACCGGCCCCACCTGGAGCGGATCTCCCCGTACCACCGGATGACCGCCGACGGACCCCCGTACCCGCCCCTGCTCCTGCTCACCTCCACCCGCGACGACCGGGTCCACCCCGGCCACGCCCGCAAGGCCGCCGCCCGGCTGCGCGAGCTCGGCCACCCCGTCCTCTTCCACGAGCACCTCGGCGGCGGCCACGCCGGAGCCACCGACCACCGGCAGACCGCCTTCAACGAGGCGCTCGTCCACACCTTCCTGTGGGAGCGGCTGACCCCGCGCGGGTGAAGGCGGCCCGGCGCGGTGCGCCGCGCGCCGGGCCCGGACTGGTGGAATGGACCGACCGGCGGCCTGCACGGGGCCGCCCGGCGGGCGGAGGTACTGTGCCGGATCGCGACAGCCGCGCTTTCGTCCCGTCCCCGGACGAGACCCTCGACGTGATCGGCACGACCGACGACGAGACCACCACCTGCCGTGAACTGGCCGCCCTCCTCTTCCGCGCCCTGTGCGACGCGGTGGCCGTCGACCTCGTCCGCGAGGGGGGCCGCGTCGAACGGGTGGCCGTCGCCGGCGCCACCGCACTGCTGCGCCCGCCGGTGCCGGCGGCCCGGCCCGCCGTACGCGCCGTCGACGACGGGCACCCGCTGCGCAGCTGGATCCTGCGGCCGGGCGGCCCCCCGGTGCACGGGCTGTCCGTCGCGCTGGCCCGCCACGGCACCTCGTACGGGAACCTCCTCGCGGTGCGCACCGGCGCCGCCTTCGCCGACCGCGAGGCCGCCGCCCTGCACTTCGCGGCCCGCGTCGCCGCCCTGCACATCGGCCACTCCCGGCGGCTCGCCGCCACCGAGAGCGTCGCGCTGAACCTCCAGCGGGCCCTGGTCTCCGACCCGGGCAGGCCCCACCCGAACCTCCTCATCGCGGGCCGCTACCTGCCGGTCGGACCGAGCGCCCTCGTCGGCGGCGACTGGTACGAGACCGTGCGCCTGCACTTCGGACGGACCCTGCTCGTCGTCGGCGACGTCATGGGGCACGGACTGGACGCCGCCGTCGACATGAACGCCTACCGCTCCACCCTGCGCGAGGTCGCGTCCACCGACCTGGCCCCGCACCGGGTGCTGCGCCAGCTCGACGCGCTGGTCGCCGAGGACGCCGGACGGCGCCCCGCCACCTGCCTCCTGGTCCGCGTCGACCCCGGGCGCGGCACCGCCGTCTACGCCAGCGCCGGGCACCTGCCGCCCGCGGTGTTCGCCGCCGACGGCACGGGCCGGCTCCTCGACGTGCCCGTCGGCCCCCCGCTGGGCACCGGCCTCGGCGGATACGAGTCGGCCGCGCACCCGCTGGCCGAGGACGAGACCCTGCTGATGTACACCGACGGGCTGGTCGAGCGGCGGGGTGAGGACATCGACGTCTCCCTGGCCCGGCTGACCGCCCTGCGGGTGCCCGCCGCGGGGACCATCGCCGATGCGGCGGACGCGATCGTCACCGGCCTCGACGCGCTGCACGCCGAGGACGACGTCGCCGTCCTCGCGGCCCGCGTCCGCTCCCGCCCCCCGCACCCGTGAGCGGTCAGGCCCGTACGCGGGCGATGAGGAGGGCCACGTCGTCGTGGGTGTCGGGGCGGCGCAGCGCGGACAGGAGCAGGTCGCAGGTCTCCTCGATGGGGCGGTGGGGGCCGGCCAGCAGGTCGGTGAGGGTCAGCAGCCGGGTGTCGATGTCCTGGTCGCGGGTCTCCACCAGCCCGTCGGTGTAGAGGACCAGCTCGTCGCCGGGCGCCAGGGTGAGCCCGGTGGTGCTGAAGGGGATGCCGCCGACACCCAGCGGGACGGCCGACTTCAGGCGCAGCAGGCGCGGGTGGCGGCCGCCGTGCAGGTGGACCGGCGGCAGGTGGCCGGCGGTGGAGAACAGGCACAGCCGGGTGTGCGGGTCGTAGACGGCGTACACGCAGGTGGCCATCGCCTCGCCGAGGTCGGTGGTGGCCGCGTCGAGGTGGGTCAGGACGGTGGCCGGGTCCAGGTCCAGGCGGCCCAGGGCGCGGGCCGTGGCGCGCAGCTGGCCCATGGTGGCGGCGGCGTTGATGCCGCTGCCCATCACGTCGCCGACGACCAGCGCCGTGCGGTCCCCGGTGAGCGGGATGACGTCGAACCAGTCGCCGCCGGTCTCGTCGGCCGCGCCGGCCGGCTGGTACCGGTAGGCGATGTCGAGTCCGGGGGAGGCCGGCGGGTGCTGGGGCAGCAGGTGCTGCTGGAGGGCGAGGGCGGCGTGCCGCTGCCGCTGGAACCAGCGCGCGTTGTCGATGGACACGGCCGCGTGGGCGGCGAGTTCCGAGGCCAGCAGTACGTCGTCGGGCCCGAACGGGGCCGGGTTGCGGGCCCGCTTCAGGTCGAGGGCGCCGAGCACCTGGCCCCGGGCGATCAGCGGCACCGCCAGGTACGAGTGCACGCCCGCCTCACCGAGCAGCCGGGCGGCGTCCGCGTCGCGCGCGATGCGGGGCAGGTCCTCCGGCAGCACGCGCGGTACGAGGACGGGCCGGCCGGTACGGGCGCAGCGCGACACCAGCCGGGCGGGGCCGTAGAGGGCGACGTCCCCGACCGGGTCGGCGGCCTCCTCGGCCGGGCTGTGGTAGGCGGACTTCACCGCCAGCGCGCGGAACCGCAGGGCCCCTTCGCCCGCTCCCTCGCCCGGCCGGGCGCCGGTGAGGATGGTGTCCAGGACGTCCACGGCGGCGATGTCCGCCACCTCGGGGACGGCCACGTCGGCCAGCTCCCGGGCGGTGATGTCCAGGTCGAGGGTGGTGCCGATGCGTACGGAGGCGTCCGCGATCAGCGACAGGCGGCGCCGGGCGTGGGCGGCGGAGACGGCCGTACGGTGCTGCTCGGTCACGTCCATCACCGAGATCGCGACGCCGATGACCCGGGCGGCCTGGTCCTCCAGCCGGTACACCGACACCAGCCAGGCGTGCTCGCCCTCCGGGTCACCGGGGATCAGGCCGGTGGTGAACTCGTCCAGCACCGGCACGCCCGTCTCCATGACCTCGCGCATCCGGCGCTCGATGGCGGAGCCGTCGAGGAAGGGCAGGATCTCCGCGATCCGCTGCCCGAGGTGGCGGTCGGCCGATACGCCGTGGAGGCGCTCCAGCGCCGGGTTGACCAGGACGTAGCGCAGGTCGGTGTCGAGGACGGCCAGACCGATGGGGGACTGGTCGACCAGCCGCAGGGAGAGGGCCAGGTCCCGCTCGACCCGGTGCAGGGTCGCCTGCTCGGAGGCGAGGCCCAGCGCGTACAGCCGGCCGTTGCCGGCCTGGAGCCGCATGTTGCGGAACTCCACGAGCACGGTCCGGCCGTCGCGGCGGCGGACGGGGAAGACGCCCGCCCAGGCGCCGCCGCCCGCCATCACCCGGGAGAAGAGGCCGAGGACCTCCTCCTGGTCGTCCTCCGCCACGAGCAGGGCCGCGGCGAGACGGCCGAGGGCCTCCTCGGCGGTGTAGCCGAACAGGGCGGCCGCCTGGGGGCTCCACAGGCTGATGCGCCCCTCGGCGTCGAGGACCACCGCGGCCACTCCGAGGACGTCGAGCAGCCCGCCCGCAGCCACCGAACCGGCCGCCGGAGATCTCACCGCCTCAGCCCCCGCCCCGGCGCCGGTGGCGCGCGGTGCGGGCTGCGCATCGGCCATCACCGGCCTCCTCACCCGGACGGACTTCCTTCCATGCTCCGTCCCCGCCCGGAGCCTGGCGACCCGGTACCGCCCCTCCGGGCCGCCGGAGCCCCGGCCGGCCCGTCCGTCCGGGCCGCCACGGCGGGCGATCCCGGCTGGTGGGGGGCGTGGCGCGGGCCCGGTCGCGGGGGGTGTGGGCCGGCTGCCGGGGCGGCTGCCGGGACGGCTGCCGGGACGGGGTATGGCGCGGGCCGGTCCCGCCGCCACACCGGGCGGCGCGACCGGCCCGCGGTCGGGCGGAGCAGGTCAGTGGAAGAGCATGGACGCGCCGCCGGCCGCCGTGGTGACGGAGCCCGGGCACAGGAAGCTGCCCGAGGCCTTGGTGGCGGTGAAGGCCCGGTTGACGTACTTCCCGGACGCCGCGTCGCGGTCCCACACGAGGTTGGTGGCCTTGTAGCGGCAGGAGACGAAGCTCTGCTGCCCGGTGATGTCGATCAGGTCGGTACGGGCGGTGCCGGCCGCGAGGTCGAAGGTGAAGGCCGGGTTGTTGTTGAGGGAGGCGCTGATGCCCCCGTCACAGGTGAGGTTGCCGCCGGGCTTGTTGACGGTGGTGCGGTCGACGGTGAGGGCGGTGGGGGGATTCGCGCTGGTGCGGGCGTTGCTCCAGGTGCAGGTGTTGCCCGCGACGACGATGACGCCGTCGACCTTCTGGTCGGCGGCAGGCGACGCGGTGGCGGTCGTGGCGCCCGCGACGGTGGCCGCGAGGGCCAGGGCCGCGATGCCGAGTTTCCGCAGGCGCGGTGGCGCGAGGTGCTGCATGTCGCTCCTCCTTGACACGTCCTTGTGGGGGTGTGGTGCGAGGGCGGTGCGGAGTGCGTGCGCCACGGAATGTCCCACAGGGAGCCAGAGATGTCATGACCACGTCATTGATTGGCCGGAATGCGGTCGCCCGCGTTGTCGCCTGCGCCCTCGCCCTCGCCCTCGCCCGCGCCGTCGCGGGCACTGGCCGAGGCCCGCCGACCCGCGTGGAGCAGGACGGCGTACTACCGGGGGAGTACACCCGAAACGCTACGCCGGGGGGACGCCGGTTACACGGGCCCGCGTCTAGCGTGACGGTATGGAACAACAGCGCGAACGCCCCGGTCCGCCGTGGCGACGATGGGTGGAAGGGGCCGGGCGGGGCCTGGGCTGGCGCTCCGCGCTGCTCGTCGCCGTCCTCGCCCAGGTCGGGACGGGCTGGGCCGCGCAGGCGCAGCCCGGCCGGGTCCCGCTCGACGCCTGGGCCCGGATCCTGCTGCTGCTCGGCCCCGCCCTGCTGCTCGCGCGCCACCGCCACCCGGTGGCCGTGGCCTACGCGGTCGGGGCCGTCACCCTGGTGTACCTCGCGGCCGGCTACCCCTACGGCCCCGTCTTCGTCAGCTTCGCCGTCGCCTGCTTCGCCGCCGTCATATCCGGACACCGCCGGGCCGCCTGGGGAGCCGTCGCCCTGCTGTGGACCGGCCACCTCCTCATCGGGCACTGGCTCTACCCCCGCCTCCCGCCCCCCGGGGACGGCCCGGCGCCCTGGGCTCGGGAACTGGGCATCACCGCCTGGGCCCTCGCGGTGCTCGCCGCCTTCGAGCTGGTCCGCGTCCGCCGCGACCAGTGGTCCCGAGAACGGTCCGAGCGCGCGGCGGCCGCCCGCCGACGGGCCGACGAGGAGCGCCTGCGCATCGCCCGCGAGCTGCACGACGTACTCGCCCACAGCATCTCGGTGATCAACGTCCAGGCCGGCGTCGGACTGGCCCTGCTCGACACCGACCCCGAGCAGGCCCGTACGGCGCTCGCCACCATCAAGGCCGCCAGCAAGGAGGCCCTCGGAGAGGTCCGCCAGGTCCTGGACACCCTCCGCGCCCCCGGCGCCGCCCCGCGCGCCCCCGCCCCCGGCCTCGACCGGCTCCCCGAGCTCCTCGAACAGGCCGCCGCCACCGGCCTCACCGTGGACACCGCCACCGAAGGGCGCCCCCGCCGCCTGCCGCCCGGCAGCGACCTCGCCGCCTTCCGCATCCTCCAGGAGGCGCTGACCAACGTGGTGCGCCACTCGGGCTCCCGCACCGCCCGCATCCGCCTCGGCTGGCTGCCGGACACCCTCGAACTGCGCGTCGAGGACGACGGCCCAGCCACCGGCACCCCCGCGGGCGGCAGCGGCAACGGCCTCGCCGGGATGCGCGAGCGGGCCGGCGGCCTCGGCGGCACCATCGAGGCGGGCCCCCGCCCGGACGGCGGGTTCCGGGTGATCGCCCGGGTCCCGCTGACGCCCGCCCCGCACCAGGAGGACCCGTGATCCGCGTGCTGCTCGCCGACGACCAGTCGCTCGTGCGGGCCGGGTTCCGGGCCCTGCTCGACGCCCAGCCCGACATGGAGGTCGTGGGCGAGGCGGCCGACGGGGAGGAAGCCGTCCGGCTCGTCCGCGCCCTGCGCCCCGACGTCGTCCTGATGGACATCCGGATGCCCGCCCTCGACGGACTCACCGCGACCCGGGCCCTCACCGGGGACCGGGCGCTGGGCGCCGTACGGGTGGTCATGCTCACTACCTTCGAGCTCGACGAGTACGTCTTCGAAGCCATCCGCTCCGGAGCCTCCGGCTTCCTCGTCAAGGACACCGAGCCGGAGGAACTGCTGCGCGCCGTCCGGGAGGTGGTCGACGGGAACGCCCTGCTGTCCCCCGGAGTCACCCGCCGCCTGATCGCGGAGTTCGCGGCCCGTTCCAAACAGCCGGCCGACACGGCCGGTCTGGAGCGGCTCACCGACCGCGAGCGGGAGGTCATGGCCCTGGTGGGCCTGGGACTGTCCAACGAGGAGATCGCCCGCCGCCTGGTCGTCAGCCCCCTCACCGCCAAGACGCACGTCAGCCGCAGCATGGTCAAGCTCGGCGCCCGCGACCGCGCCCAACTGGTCGTACTGGCCTACGAGTCGGGGCTGGTCCGGCCCGGCTGGCTCGGCTGACCGGCCCGCGCCCGCGTCCCGCCCCCGGACCGCCCCCGCCCCGCCCCTCCCGCCCGGGGGTACTCCCGCGGAAGTACCCCCGGTGCAGCCGGCCGTACGACGACCCCGGCCCCCTCCCGGAGCGAGTCTGAGAGCGAGACGAAAACCCGCGCTTCCGAGGAGCTGAACCGAGATGAACCCCCTGACCACCCTCGCGTACGACGGGCCCGGCCCGTGGGTGCTGTTCTTCCCGCTGGTCTGGGCGGCGGTCGTGATCACCGTCGTCACCGTGCTGCGCCGCACGGGCCGGCGCGGCGCCCGCCGCGGCCCGTGGCAGATCCGGGAGACCGCGTACGGCGAACGCTCGCCGATCGCCGTCCTGGGCCGGCGCTTCGCCTCGGGCGAGATCGACGAGGAGGAGTACTGGCGCCGGCTGTCCGTCCTGGACGAGCAGTTCGGCCGTGCCCTCAAGGACGGTGCCGCGTGAGCGCCCCCACCAGCGCCCCGGCCGCCCTCAGGTGCTGGTGAGGACGACGAGCCGCTGCGTTGCGCGGGTCATCGCGACGTAGCGGTCGACGGCCCCCGCGATCCCCTCGCCGAAGGCCTGCGGGTCGACGAGGACGACCAGGTCGAACTCCAGCCCCTTCGCCAGCTGCGGAGTCAGCGACCGTACGCGGGAGGTGGCCCGGAACTCCGGCGCTCCGATGACGCAGGCGACCCCGTCGGTATGGGCGGCGAGCCAGCCGTCGAGGACGTCGTCCAGGTCCGCGACGGATCCGTGCGCGACCGGGATGCCGCCGGCCCGGATGGAGGTGGGCACGTTGGCGTCGGGGAGCGCGGCGCGGATGGCGGGTTCGGCCTCCGCCATGACCTCTTCCGGCGTGCGGTAGTTGACGCTCAGGGAGGCCACGGTGATCCGGTCGAGCCCGGCCCGTTCGAGCCGTTCCCGCCACGACTCGGTGAACCCGTCCCGGGCTTGGGCACGGTCGCCGACGACGGTGAAGCTCCGGGACGGGCAGCGCAGCAGCAGCATCTGCCACTCGGCGTCGGTCAGTTCCTGCGCCTCGTCGACGATGATGTGCGCGAACGGCCCGGCGAGGAGGTCCGGCTCGACGGTGGGCAGCGCGCCGTCGTCGGTCAGGGAGTCCTGGAGGTCCTGTCCGCGCAGCATGCCCATCGCGCCTTCGCTCTCGTCGATCACGACGTTCTGGAGCAGGCTGTCGATGGCGTCTGCCCGCCGGGCCCGCTCGGCGGCGACGGCTGCCGCCCGGCGGCGCTCGCGCCCGGACGCCCGCGGGTCGCCGAGCCGCTGCCGTGCCGCGTCCAGGAGCGGCAGGTCGGACACCGTCCAGGCCTGGGGATCCGCGCGCCGCAGTGCGCGTACGTCGTCGGGGCCGAGCCAGGGGGCGCACCTGCGCAGGTAGGCGGGCAGTGACCACAGGTCTCCCACCAGGTCGGTCGCCTCCAGCAGGGGCCAGGCCCGCTCCAGGGCGGAGATCAGCTCCCGGTCGCGCAGCAGCGACCTGCGCAGCAGGTGCGCGGGGGCTTCCCCGTCGTCCTGGTCCATCAGGATCGTGAGCAGCTCCTCCAGGATCTGCTCACGCGCCTCGTTGTGCGGGGTTCCCGGTTCCACCGCTGCGAACGCGGTCGCCCAGTCGTCGGGGCCCAGCCGGAGGTCGGACCAGTGGGTGGTGACCGTCAGCACCTCGGTGGGCGGCTCCTCGTAGAGGGCGACGGCCGCCTCGATCGCCTTCACCAGCCCCGCGGACGACTTCAGCCGGGCCACCCGCGGGTCGGCCTCGGGCTGCGCCGTGGCGCCCTCGGCGACCAGGTCGCGCACGGTGCAGGTCTGCACGCCCTCCTCGCCGAGGCTGGGCAGCACGTCCGCGACGTAGGCCAGGTAGGGCTGGTGCGGGCCGACGAACAGCACGCCGCCCCGACGGTGACCGAGGCGCGGGTCGGAGTAGAGGAGGTGCGCGGCGCGGTGCAGGGCGACGACGGTCTTGCCGGTGCCCGGACCGCCGTCGACGACGAGGCAACCGCGGGAGCCGGCCCGGATGATCGCGTCCTGGTCGGCCTGGATGGTGGCGAGCACGTCGCGCATGCGGGCCGACCGGTTGCCGCCCAGGCTGGCGATGAACGCGGACTGGTCGTCGAGGGCGGCGTGCCCCTCCAGGCCGTCGGCCGTGAACACCTCGTCCCAGTAGTCCCCGATCCGGCCGCCGGTCCAGCGGTACCTGCGGCGGCTCGCGAGGCCCATCGGGTCGGCGTGGGTCGCTGCGAAGAACGGCGCGGCGGCGGGGGAGCGCCAGTCGAGCAGGAGCCGGCGTCCCGTGCTGTCGGTGAGGCCCAGGCGGCCGATGTACAGGGGCCCCGAACCGTCGGCGGGGACGACGTGCCCCAGGCAGAGGTCCAGTCCGAAGCGGCGCAGGGTGCGCAGGCGGGCGGTCAGGCGGTGGATCTCCGCGTCCCGGTCCATCGCCCCCCGGCCGATGCCGCCGGGCGCCCGGCGCGCGGCTTCGAGACGGCCGGACAGTTCGGCGACGGACTCTTCGAGGCTCTGCGCGATGGCCGCGAAGTGCAGCTCGTCGCGGCCGGTCAGCGCCGGGTCGGCCTTGGCGGAGAGGCGCTCGGGCAGGGCGAACGCGCTCGTGGTGGGACGGTCCGTGGTTTCCTCTGCCGACAAAAATGCAGACACTTCGTGAATCACCCATTTCAGCAGCTTCTGACCTCGGCCCGCGATTCTGCCCCACCCCCGGGGCCTTGCCGCAAGGCCCCCTGTGCGCTATAAGTTGAAAGTGGCAAGGAGTGGTTGTACCTCCCTGCCCCCCTCCCGTCCGGTCCGGACGGCCTCCTCTTCACCCTCATCCGCCAGGATTTTCCGGCGCTCCTGATGCGCGCCGCCCGGCCTGCGCTCGCCCACCCGAGAGCCCCGCCGGACCCCGGATCGTGGAGCAGCGTGGCAGGCTGGGGTCATGTGCGGTCGATACGCCTCCAGTCGCAGTCCCGAGGACCTGACCGGTCTCTTCCAGGCCGACGGCCCGAGCCCCGGCCTCCTCGTCCCGCCGAGCTGGAACGTCGCCCCGACGGACCCCGTGTGGGCGGTGCTGGAGCGCGCCGACCGGGACGGTGGCGCGGTGCGGCGGCAGTTGCGGGCACTGCGCTGGGGACTGGTGCCCTCCTGGTCGAAGGGCCCGGGCGGCGGCGCCAAGATGATCAACGCCCGCGTCGAGACGCTGGCGGAGAAACCCGCCTACCGCCGCGCCTACGCCAAGCGCCGCTGCCTCCTGCCCGCCGACGGCTTCTACGAGTGGGAGGCGGTCCCCGCCACCGCCACCGCCAAGGCGTACAAGCAGCCGTACTTCATCAGCCCCCAGGACGGCACGGTGATGGCGATGGCGGGCCTGTACGAGTTCTGGCGCGACCCCTCGGTCGCGGACCCCGACGACCCGGCCGCCTGGTGGGCCACCTGCACCGTGATCACCACCGAAGCCACCGACGCCGCCGGCCGCGTCCACCCCCGTATGCCCCTCGCCCTCGCCCCCGCGGACTACGACGCCTGGCTGGACCCCGCGCACCAGGACCCGCACGACCTGCGCGCCCTGCTCGCGACACCCGCCGAAGGCCTCCTGGAGGTCCGCGCGGTCGGCACCGCGGTCAACAGCGTCCGCAACAACGGCCCGGAACTGCTGGCTCCCGTCTAGGGGCTGTCGCCACACACGGCCCCCGCCCCGCCCCGCGACGCTGGGCGGCCCCCGGGCCGTGCGATCATGGCCGGAAACCGGCACACGGACGTGCGGGGCGCCCGCCGGACCGGCGGCGCGGCCGCCTCCGGCCCGGGCCCCGGCCCCCGAGGAAAGTGGCACCGCATGTGGTCCTGTGAACGCGTCGTCGGGGCCAATCTCGACGTCGAGGAGGTGCTCGGCCTCTACCGCGCCTCCACGCTCGCCGAGCGCCGCCCCGTGGACGACGTCGAGCGGTTCGCCCGGATGCTGTCCGGCGCCAATCTCGTCGTCACCGCCCGGGACGACCGGGGCCGCCTCATCGGCATCGCCCGGTCGATCACCGACGGGGCGTACGCGACCTACCTCAGCGACCTGGCCGTCGACGCCGCCCATCAGGGCGAGGGCGTGGGCCGCGAGCTGATCCGCGTCACCGCGGAGGCGGCCCCGCAGGCCACCATCGTCCTCCTCGCCGCGCCGAAGGCCCGCGCGTACTACCCCCGGGTCGGTTTCACCGCGCACGACTCCGCCTGGATGCTCGACGGCCCCGAAGCCTGAACCGGGCGCGGGCCGGAGCGCGGGCGGGGGCCCGCCCCCGGGCGGCCGGCGCGGCGGTCGGCGCGTTCAGTCGCGGCACAGGACGGGCACCCGCTGGACCGCGTTGTTGCCGAACCCCCCTCGGTTCCAGGCCTGTCCGAGCGGCTGGGTGCCACCGGTCGCGTCCGTGGCCCGCGCCACGAGGACGTGCCGCCCCGGCGTGGCCGTCCACCTGCCGCGCCAGGCCTGCCAGGCCAGGGCACCCCGCGTCCGCGCCTCCACCACGGCCTCGGACCAGGTCCGGCCGTCGTCGCCGCTCACCTCGACGCGGACGACCGGCCCCCGGCCCGACCAGGCCCGCCCCTCCAGCGCCACGTCCCCCGGGCGCACGACGCGCACCCGCGACATGAAGTCGGGGAAGCCCGGCGGAACCATCAGGGCGCGCGGCGCGATCAGCGTCACCGGCTCGCCGGGGTCGTCCGGGGTCAGCCGGTAGCGGTAGGCCACCGTCTGCTGGAAGCCGTCGAACGGAACGTCGGTGAGCGTGATCTCCCGCAGCCACTTCACGTGCGCCATCCCGTACCAGCCGGGGACCACCAGCCGCAGCGGGAATCCGTGCTGCGGCGGCAGCGGCTCGCCGTTCATCGCGTACGCGATCAGCACCTGTGGATCCGCGCCGGTGGCGACGTCCACCGGCAGGCTGCGCCGGTAGTCCTGCTCGACCCCGCGCTCCACCCCGTGGTCGGCGCCCGTGAACACCGCCTCGACGGCGTCCGGCGCCACCCCGGCCTCGGCGAGCACCGCCCGCAGCGGCGCCCCCGTCCAGTCGGCCGTGCCCACCGCCTCGACCAGCCAGGGCTGGCTGACCGGCCGGGGGGTCAGCCGCGCCCGCCCGTTGCCCGCGCACTCCATCGTGACCCGGCAGGTCACCGCGGGCAGGGCCCGCAGGGCCGCCAGGTCCAGCGTCAGGGGCCGGCGGACCCGGCCGCCGACGGTCAGCCGCCAGCTTCCGGGGTCGGCGGCGGGGATGTCGTAGTGCACGAGTACGTAGTGCAGCCCGGCCGGGGTGACCTCGTAGCGCAGGGCCTCCAGGGGCAGCCCGTGGTTGCGGGCGGCGAGCGCCAGCTCCTCCGCCCCGATGCCCTCGCCCCGCGCCGCGATCCGTCCCGGGGTGCTGATCCCGCCCAGAGGGGCCTCCATGTACCCATGGTCGCGCGCGGCGGCGGCCCCGGCAGCTCGGGCGACGGACCGGAAGACCGGAGGACCGGACCCGCCTGACCAAGGCAAACGCACTTCATCCGAACATGTATATGACATGCAATAGTTCGACTTCGGAGTCATCTCGTCGAAAGTCAGACAATCGGCCGGATCGTGTGGGAGTCTGCTCCGCACGCGCAGCGAGAACGTGCGCGCGGTCGTCACCGGGGAGGTCTCATGCGTGGATCACTGCTCCGCAAGTCCCGTGCCGTGCTGGTGGGTTCGGCTCTCACTCTGAGCGCCCTCGCGCTCGGCGCGGGCCCGGCCAGCGCCTGGTCGGGCGGCAACGTCTGGGTCAACTTCGGCAGCTGGAACTGCCCGGGCGGGGGTTCGGTGGTCGGCGTCTACTGGGCGGTGGACGCCTATTCCAGCGGTCCGGCGGAGGGGGACTGGGGGGACAACGTCATCTACCCGCGCGTGCGGGTGGGTTCGGGGGCGTACAACACCCTGAGCTACCAGACGATGTGCAAGAAGTGGGGCTGGTACACCTACCGCGGCGTGGTCGGCCAGCGGACCCTCACCCCGTACAAGTCGGGTCTGAGTTACACCTACTGACCCCACACCGGCAGCGGCGGCATCCCGGGAACCGGGGTGCCGCCGCTGCCGTCCGCCGGGGCGGTGCCGGGGGTGCCGGCGGTGCCGGCGGGGCCACGGGGCCAGGGGGTCAGCGCCTGAGGATCCGCCGCGAGACCCGGTCGCCGAGGAACTGCGCGGACTGCACCAGCGCGATCAGCACGAGTACGGTCACCACCATCACGGAGGTGTCGAAGCGCAGGTACCCGTACGTCATGGCCAGATTGCCCACGCCGCCCCCGCCGACGGTGCCCGCGACGGCGGAGAAGTCGATCAGCGCGACGAGCATGAAGGTCAGGCCGAGGACGAGCGGCCCGAGCGCCTCCGGCACCAGGACCGTCAGCAGGATGCGCAGCGGTCCGGCGCCCATGGACCGGGCCGCCTCGATGACCCCCGGCTCGACGGAGAGCAGGTTCGACTCCACGATCCGCGCGATCCCGAAGGTGGCCACGATCGTCATCGGGAAGATCGCGGCGTCGGTACCGATCATCGTGCCCACCACCGCCCGGGTGACCGGGGCCAGGGCCACGATCGCGATGATGAAGGGCACGGGCCGGATGACGTTGATGAACGTCCCGAGCACCGCGTGCACCGCCCGGTTGGGCAGGACGCCGCCCTTGCGGGTGGCGTAGAGGGCGAGGCCCACCGCGAGCCCCAGGACGGTGGACAGGGCCAGCGTCACGAGGACCATGTAGACGGTCTCGCCGGTGGCGTCGAGGACCTTGGGCCAGAAGGTGCTCCAGTCGGCCTTCACCGCACACCCGCTTCCCGCGCGGCGGGGAGGGCGAGGCCGCGCACGACCGCCTCGACCGCCGCGTCCTGCCCGCGCAGCGCCAGGGTCACGCTGCCGAGCGGACGGCCGTGCACCTCGCCGACGCCGCCGTGGACGAAGGTGAAGTCGACGCCGTGGTCGCGCAGCAGGGCCGAGAGCCCATCCAGGGCCGGAGCCCCGTCGACGACCGGTACCGTGACCAGCCGTCCCGGATGGCGGGCCCGCAGCCGCTCCAGGAGCGGGCCGTCGGGCTCGCCGTGCAGGGCGGAGCGGACGAAGGCGGCCGTGGTGGGGTGTGCCGGGCGCGCGAAGACCTCGTAGACCTCGCCGCTCTCGACCACCCGCCCGTCCTCCATGACGGCCACCCGGTCGCAGAGCGTGCGGACGACCTCCATCTCGTGGGTGATCAGCAGGATGGTGACGCCCAGTTCGCGGTTGACGCGGCGCAGCAGCGCCAGCACCTCGCCGGTGGTCTGCGGGTCGAGGGCGGAGGTGGCCTCGTCGCACAGCAGCACCTTCGGGCGGGTGGCCAGGGCGCGGGCGATGCCGACGCGCTGGCGCTGCCCGCCGGAGAGCTGTTCCGGGTAGCGCTCGCCGTGGCCGCCGAGGCCGACGAAGTCGAGGGTCTCCTCGGCGCGGGCCCGGGCGGCCGCGCGGTCCAGGCCGGCCAGCCGCAGCGGGTAGAGGACGTTGCCGAGGACGGTGCGCGAGCGGAAGAGGTTGAACTGCTGGAAGATCATGCCGATCTCCCGGCGGACCGGGCGCAGCCGGCGTTCGCCGAGCGCCGCGATGTCCTGGCCGTCGAGCAGGACGCTGCCCGAGGTCGGCTCCTCCAGCCCGTTGACCAGCCGCAGCAGGGTGGACTTGCCCGCGCCGCTGTGTCCGACGACCCCGAAGACGGTGCCCGGCGCGACCGACAGGCTGACGTCGTCGACGGCGACGGCCCCGCCGGGGAACTCCTTGCGTACGGAACGCAGTTCGACCGCGGCGGTCATCGCGCCAGCTGCTTCTGTACGCGGGCCAGTTCGGCCTGGAGCTCGGCGGCGGGCAGCTCGATGTGGTGCGCGGTGCCGTTGCTGGTGCGGCGGACCTCGTCCTGGACGGCCCGGGAGGCGTACAGCTTGATGATCTTCTGGAAGTCGGGGTCGTCCTTGTGGTCCGCGCGGGCGGCGATGACGTTCAGGTAGGGGACCGCCTGCGGGGCGGCCGGATCGTCCTTGAACAGGGCGGTCCCGGCGTCGATGCCGGAGAGTTCGGCGACCCCGTCGTTGATGACGGCGGCGTCCGCGTCCTTGAGGGTGCGGGGCGTCTGCTGCGCGTTCACCGGGGTGATCTTGATGTGCCTGGGATTGGCGGTGATGTCGTCGGGGGTGGCGAACAGCCCCGCTTCCTTCTTCAGCTCGATGACCTTGGCCTGCTCCAGCACGCGCAGCCCGCGGCCCTGGTTGGCGGGGTCGTTGGGCAGGGTGATCTCGGAGCCGTCGGGCAGGTCCGCGAGCTGCTTGTGCTTGCTGGAGTAGAGGCCGAGCGGAACCACCGTGGTGGCGGCGATGGGGGCGATGTCGGTCTTGTTCTCGCTGTTGGACTGCGCGAGGAAGACCAGGTGCTGGAAGGCGTTGAGCTCGATGTCGCCCGCGCTGAGGGCCTTGTTGGGCAGGGAGTAGTCGTCGAAGACGACCGTCTCCACCGTCAGGCCCTCCTTCTTCGCCTCCTTGGCGAGGACCTCCCACTCCGGGGAGTCGCCCGAGACGCCCACCCGGATGCGCTTGCCGTCCTCGGCGCCGAGTCCGCAGCCGGAGGCGAGGAGGGCGAGGGCGGTGAGGGAGGTGGCGAGGGCGAGCGCGGTGCGGTGGCGCGGTGATTCGGCAATCATCGTGGGATCCAGTGATCAGAGGAACGCGTCAAGCGAGGTACCTCTGAACAGTAGGCAGGAATCCCGGTATTGACTTGATATGCAAGATCGCATTCACGATCTTGCAATGAATGAAAGGTCCGAGGGGTGGTCGGGGTAGATCTCGCCCAGGGCCGCGTCGAACAGGGTCGCCACGTCCCCGGCGCTCAGCCCCTGTTCCCGCGCTTCGCGCATCCACTCCCCGAGCCGTCCCCGCAGCGGGGACTCCGGCGCCGTCTGCGGAGTGGCCAGGGTGCGGGTGATGAAGGTGCCCGAACCCTGCCGGACCTCCACCAGTCCCAGCCGCTCCAGCTCGCGGTACGCCTTGAGGGTGGTGTTGGGGTTCACCTTGGTGGTGGCGGCGACCTGCGCCGCCGTCGGGAGCTTGTCCCCCTCCTCCAGGGCGCCCATGCGGAGCGCCTGTTCCACCTGGTGGACGATCTGGAGGTAGGCGGGCATGCCGCTGCGGCGTTCGATGCGAAACACGACCACGGTGCCCGCCTCCTCGATCTTCAGTGGGAGTTTCAGCCTAGGGGTTCGCCGGGAGCGCGGCGGCTACAGGGCCCGGCGCCGGGCCCGCCACAGCAGGACGCCGACGAGCACGGCGGCGAGCGCCGTGAACACCGCCGCGGCGATCCACTGCATGCCCGCCATCTGGTCCTCGCCGTAGTAGTCCGCGACCGAGTTGACGATGCCGAGCGCGCCACGGCAGCTCTCCGGCGCGCTGTCGTGCACACAGGTGCCCCAGCCGTAGAGCTTTCCGGAGGCGGTCGCGATCCACTCGTCGACCACCGGCACCCGATCGAGCAGGGCGGGCCGGGTGCCCCCGAACGGGTAGGTGAGCCGCCTCGGGGTGGCGAGCAGGGTGCGGAACGCCTCGGCCGCTATCAGGGCGGCGCTGCTGACCACAAAGGTGCAGGCCATGGACGCCACGGTGCGGCGCAGCAGCGCGCCGGTCAGGATGCCGAGGGCGGTGGCGAACAGGGCCGTGCCGATCCCGGTGGGGCCCGTGACCTCGAACACCGGGCTGGTCAGCCAGTCCCCGGCCGTGAACGGACCGGCGGCGCGCCACCACCAGGCGTACGCGAGGCCGAGGATTCCGGTCGTCACCGCGGCGAGGGCCAGGGCGAAGCCCAGCTTCCACGCCAGCCACCGGGTGCGGGACACCGACTGGGTGGTGACGAGCCGGGCGGTTCCGTTCTCCAGGTCGGCCGAGATCAGCGGGGCGCCGAGGAACACGCCCAGCAGCGTCGGGAGGAAGGCCAGCGAAGCGCCCGCGGCGTTCAGGTCGTTGGCGATCATGTTGGTGACGTTGCCGTTGATCTCCGCGCCGGGCTTCCCGGGCCAGCCGGCGCCGTGCAGGGCGTCGAGCATCGCGCCCCGCTGGTACGCGATCCAGGCCGTGCCGAGCACGACGGCCGCGGCGCAGACGATCAGGGCCGTACGGTGCTGGCGGGCCACGAGCCAGGCGAGTCCGCGCAGCCGGCGGCCCGGGGCGGTCGCGGTGCGCCGGCCGGGGCCGGTCTGGGTGAGCGTGCTCATGCGGCGCGCTCCTCTCGGTGGCCGGGGACGGCGGTGGGGGAGAGCAGGGCGGGGGCGCCGGGGGAGCGCAGATAACCGAGCAGCACTTCCTCCATGCTGGGCTCGGCGAGCTGCCAGTCGCCCTCCAGCGGTCCCTGGCGCCGGACCAGCGCGGTGAAGTGCCGCCCCGAGGTGCGTACTTCGACCACCGTGTGGGCGGCGAGCGCCGGGGGCAGGGTGCCGTCCGCGCTCACGCCCGTGACCAGGGTGTGCATGGGGACCAGCTCATCGGCCTCGCCGGCCATGCGGACGCGGCCGTCGGCGAGGACGAGCAGGTAGTCGCACATGTCCTCGATCTCGCTCAGCAGGTGGGAGGACATCAGGACGGTCGTGCCGTGTTCGGCGGCCTCGGACAGCAGCAGCGCCCCGATCTCGTCCCGGGCGACGGGGTCCAGATCGGACATCGGCTCGTCCAGCAGCAGCAGTTCGGGCCGCTTCCCGAAGGCGAGCGCCAGGGCCACGCGGGTGCGCTGGCCGCCCGACAGGTCGGCGGCCCTGGCCCGCATCGGCACCTCGCCGGCACCTACGATCCGCTCGGCCGCCTCCTGGTCCCAGTCCGGGTTCAGTTCCCGGCCCATCCGCAGGGTCTGCTCCACCGTGAACCGCTTGAACAGCGGCTTGTCCTGGCTCAGGTAGGCCCAGCGGGTCATGGCGGCGGGGTCGTCGGCGGGGGCGCCGAAAACGCGCAGTTCACCGGTCGAGGGCTCGGTCAGGCGGGTCGCCAGGTTCAGCAGGGTGCTCTTGCCGGCGCCGTTCGGGCCGACGAGGGCGGCGATGCGGCCCGCCGGAACGCGGAAGGAACAGTCCTTCAGGGCCCAGCGCCGCCCGTACTTCCTGCCGAGCCCGCGCGCCTCCAGGGCCCACCGGCCGTCCGCCGCGCCGGCGGTGGTCATGTCACGCACGGCAGCCCTCCTTTCCGTTAATCCACTAGATAACTAATGGAATCATGGACTCAGGGAGGAGCCCTGTCAACGGGCGTCGGTACGAGCCCCCGGGTTCAGGAAGCGGACGGCCCCGGCGCGGCCCCGCCCGACACCTGGTGCAGGCGCAGGGCCAGTTGGAGTTCCAGCGCCCGGTCGGGCGACTGCCAGTCGGGCCCCAGCAGCCGGCCGATGCGCTCCAGCCGCTGCACCACCGTGTTCACGTGGACGTGCAGGGCGTCCTTGGCCCTGGCCTGGCTCATCCCCGACGCGAAGTACACGCGCAGCGTGCCCACGAGGTCGCTGCCGCGCCGCTCGTCGTAGTCCAGCAGCGGTCCGAGCACCTCCCTGACGTACGCGGGCAGGTCCGCCCGGTCGCCCAGGAGCATCCCGAGGAAGCCGAGTTCCGCGAGCGTGCCGCCGTCCCCCTCCCGCCCCAGCGCACGCAGCGAGGCCAGGCAGCGCAGGGCCTCCGCGTGCGCGGCCGGCAGCACGGCGGGACTGCCCTCGGCGCGCGCCGCCCCCACCGTGACCGGGCCGCCCACCGCCCGGCCGAGCGCGCCGGCCAGTCCCGACGCGTCCGCGCCGGCGGACCGGGAGGGGGCCAGCAGCACGACGTGGTCGTGGTGCACCCCCGCCAGGCCCCCGCGCTCGCGGGCCTGGTGCGCCGCCGCGGCGAGCAGCCGCGGACGCGGGGCGCCCCCGCCGTGCAGGACGAACAGCGCGTGCGGCAGCCCGAGGTCCACGCCGAGGCGCCGGGCGCGTACCGCCAGTCCCGCGGGATCCGCCGACGGGCTCAGCAGGTCGCCCAGCAGCTCCCCGCGTATCCGGTCCTCGGTCTCCGCGACCTGACGGCGCAGGAGCAGCAGCAGCGCCGTCACCGTCGCGGCCCGCTCGAACAGGCGCCGCCCCGCGTCGTCGAGGTCCGCGCGGCCGGTCAGGGTGACGCTGCCCAGGAGCTCCGGCCCGGCCAGCACCGCGCACACCCAGGACCCCTCCCGGGGCACCGCCCGCCCGCTGCCCCGGGACGCCGCCACGGCGGCGGCGGGCGGTGCCGGCGAGTGCGCCCGTACGCGGGCCAGCTCCACGCCGTCCGCGTCGTGGATCAGCGTGCCGCCGTCCAGAAGCGTGCCGATCGCCGCCGCGACCTCGGTGACGTCCCCGCCGCGCAGCACCAGACCGGTCAGCCGGTCGTGCGCCTCCTCGGCCCGCCGCAGCGCGTCGCTGTTCTCCTGGATGGTCCGCGAGGCGGCGTTCAGCTCGGCCAGCGCCCGGCGCGTCTCCTCCAGCAGCCGGGCCCCGTCGATGGCGATGGCCGCGTGGTCGGCCAGCGAGGACAGCAGCGCCACCTCGCGCGCCGAGAACGCGCGCGGGCGCCGGTCGGCGGCGAACAGCACCCCGATCACCCGCGCGCCCAGCCGCAGCGGCACCCCCAGGATCGCGTGCAGATCCTCCTCGGCCACCGCGCCGTCGATGGCGCGCGTGTGCCGGAAACGCGGGTCGCCCTGGTAGTCCCCGGTCGCGTACGGGCGGGCGGTCTGCGCCACCAGCCCGCCCAGCCCCTCGCCCATCCCGAGCCGCAACTGCTGGAAGGCGGCCGACACCGACCCCTCGGTGACCCGCATGAAGGTGTCGCCGGCCGCCTCGTCGTTGAGGGAGAGGTACGTGACGTCCGTGTGCAGCAGTTGCCTGGCCCGGTGGGTGATGGCCCGCAGCACCGCGTCGAGGTCCCGCAGCGCCGCGAGGTCGCCCGCCGTGTCGAACAGCGCCGTCAGCTCCGCCTCCCGGGCGCGGTGGCGCAGCAGCGTCCGGTGCACCTCCAGCGCCACCCGCGTGGCCTCCTCCAGCGCCGCGACCTCCCCGGCGGGCGCCCCGGCGGCGCGCGCGGCCGCGGCCGGCCGGGCGAAGTCCTCGGCCGGCGCGCCCCGCGCGAGCAGGCCGAGCAGCTCCCGTAGGCCGGCCCCCTCGCCGGCGCGGTCCGTCACGGGGGTGAGCATACGTGCGCGCGTACGGATGCCGTCAGCCGCCGACGGACGCCCGCACGGGCGCCGGCGCCGGCCCGGACCCGGTGAGGCTGCGGCCCCGCGTCTCCCGGGCGAACAGCACGGTCACCGTGGTCACCAGCGCCGCCGCGCACAGGTAGAGCGAGACCGGCAGGGAGGACGCGTAGTCCTTCAGCAGCTCGACGGCGACGATCGGGGCCAGGGCCCCGCCGATGATGGAGGCGAGCTGCGAACCCATGGAAGCGCCCGAGTACCGCACCCGGGTGTCGAACATCTCCGTGATGAAGGCGGCCTGCGGACCGTACATCGCGCCGTGCAGCAGCAGTCCGGCGGTCACCGCGGCGGCGATCACCGGGAAGGAGCGGGAATCGAGCAGGGCGAAGAAGGCGAAGGCCCAGCCCGCCATGCCGACCGAGCCCACGAGGGTCACCGCGCGCCGCCCGATCCGGTCGGAGAGGGCGCCCCACAGCGGTATCGCCACGAAGTGCACGGCAGAGCCGATCAGTACGGCGTTCAGGGCGTCGGACTTCGGCAGGTGCAGGTGGGCGGTGACGTACACCAGCAGGAAGGCGGTGAGGATGTAGTACGAGACGTTCTCGCCGAGCCGGACCCCGATGGCCGTCAGCACCCCGCGCCACCCGGTGCGGAGCACCTCGACCACCGGCGGCCGCGCCTTCGCCCCCGCGGCCTCCTCCGCCTCGGCCCGGGCCCGCGCCTCCAGGAACGCGGGCGACTCCGAGACCGACACCCGGTTCCACAGCCCGATCACCACCAGCACCCCGGACAGCAGGAAGGGGATCCGCCAGCCCCAGGCGAGGAACGCCTCGTCGGACTGGACGGCGGCGAGCAGCGCGAGCACCCCGGTGGCCAGCAGGTTCCCCCCGGGCGCGCCGGCTTGCGGCCACGAGGCCCAGAACCCCCGGTTCCGGTCGTCGCCGTGCTCGGCGACCAGCAGCACCGCCCCGCCCCACTCCCCGCCCAGCGCGAACCCCTGCACCAGCCGCAGCACGGTCAGCAGCACGGGCGCCCCGACCCCGACGCTCGCGTGCGTCGGCAACAGCCCGATCGCGAAGGTGGCCCCGCCCATCATCATCAGGCTGAGCACCAGCAGCCGCTTGCGCCCGATCCGGTCCCCGTAGTGCCCGAAGACGACCCCGCCGAGCGGCCGGGCGGCGAAGCCGACGGCATAGGTGAGGAAGGCCAGCAGGGTCCCGACGAGGGGGTCGCTGGAGGGGAAGAACAGCTTGTTGAACACGAGTGCGGCGGCGGAGCCGTAGAGGAAGAAGTCGTACCACTCGATGGTCGTGCCGATGAGACTGGCGGCGACGATCCGTCTGATGCCGGTGGGGACGGAGGGAGCGGGTGCAGAGGCGGCCATGAATACCACTCCGGGCTGGTTGCGGGAACGATTCCGTGTCGCCACAACGTAGAAAAGCCCAGGTCGGTCAGCTATGTGGGAAACCACCACAGTTGCCTGCCCCCGTATGTGCCCGCCCCGCCGCCGCGCCGCCCCCCGCCCGATTCGTGCTCGGGCACGGCGACCTGCCCGAGCGGGTGCTCGGGCAGGCGCTTCCCGGCAGGTGGTCGCAGCCACCCGGGTCGGAGTTCCCGATACGCGGTCAGCCTCTGGCCTTGCGTTTGTTGTAGACGTCGAAGCCGACGGCCGCCAGCAGGACCAGGCCCTTGATCACCTGCTGGTAGTCGGTGCCGACGCCGACCAGCGACATGCCGTTGTTCAGTACGCCCAGCACCAGACCGCCGGTGAGCGCGCCGATGACGGTTCCCACTCCGCCGCTCGCGGAGGCGCCGCCGATGAAGGCCGCGGCGATCGCCTCCAGCTCGAAGTTGATGCCGGCCTGCGGGGTACCGGCGTTGAGCCGCGCGGCGAAGACCAGCCCGGCCAGGGCCGCGAGGAGGCCCATGTTGACGAAGGCGAGGAAGACGACCCGCTTGCTCTTCACTCCGGACAGCCTCGCGGCGGCCTCGTTCCCGCCGATGGCGTAGGTGTGCCTGCCGAGGATCGAGTTGCGCATCACGTAGCCGAAGCCGACCAGCAGGACGCCGAGGATCAGCAGGACGATCGGCACCCCGTGGTAGCTGGCCAGCAGCAGTGTGAAGGCCACCACGGCCGCGGTGATCGCGCCGAGCTTCATCAGGAACAGTCCGGCCGGGAGCGGTTCCAGCCCGTACGAGGCGGCCCGCCGCCGTCCGCGCACCTCCTGCAGGATCGCGACGGCCAGCACCGCGAGGCCCAGCAGCAGGGTGAGGTTGTGGTAGTCGGTGCGGGGGCCGACCTCGGGGAGGAAGCCGCTGCTGATGTTCTGGAAGCCCTTGGGGAACGGCGCCACCGACTGGCCCTGCAGCAGGATCTGGGTCCCCCCGCGGAACAGCAGCATGCCGGCCAGCGTGACGATGAAGGAGGGGATCCCGAGATAGGCGATCCAGAAGCCCTGCCAGGCTCCGGCGAGGGCACCGATCAGCAGCGCGGCCACCAGCGCCACGGGCCACGGCGCGTGGTGTTTGACCATCATCACCGCGGCGGCGGCCCCGACGAAGGCGGCGAGCGAGCCGACCGACAGGTCGATGTGCCCGGCGATGATGACGATCATCATGCCGATGGCCAGGATGAGGATGTAGCCGTTCTGCTGGATCAGGTTGGTGATGTTGAGCGGCTGGAGCAGGGTGCCGTCCGTCCAGAACTGGAACAGCAGCACGATCAGCGCCAACGCGAGCAGCATCCCGTACTGGCGCAGGTTGCCGCGCAGCGCTTGGGCCAGTACGGCGCCCGCGCGCGACGGACGTGGGCCGGTCTCCGGCGTGCCGGGCTCGGTGTCGGGGGTGGTCTGGATCTGGGCCATGCCTCACACCTGCTTGTCGGGGTATGCCGCGCTCATGGTCATGAGCCGCATGAGGGATTCCTGGGTGGCGTCCGCGCGGGTGACCTCACCGGTGATCCGGCCCTCGGCCATGGTGTAGATCCGGTCGCACAGGCCCAGGAGTTCGGGGAGTTCGGAGGAGATGACGAGGACCGTCATGCCCTGGGCGGCGAGCTCGGCGATGACGGTGTAGATCTCACCCTTGGCGCCGACGTCGATGCCCCGGGTGGGTTCGTCGAGGATCAGCACCTCCGGCTCGGCGAAGATCCACTTGCTGAGGACGACCTTCTGCTGGTTGCCGCCGCTGAGTTTGCCGGTCTCGGCGAACACCGAGGGGGCCTTGATGTTCATGGTCCGCCGGAACGATTCGGCGACCCGGGCCTCCTCGTGCCGGTCGACCCAGCCCCGCCGGGCGATCTTGCCGAGGGCGCTCAGCGAGATGTTCCGGCTGATGTCGGCGCCCAGGTCGAGGCCGAGCTGCTTGCGGTCCTCGGTCACGTACGCGATGCCGTGCCCGATCGCCTCCGGAACCGTCCGGGTACGGATCTCCCGGCCGTGCAGGCGCACCCGGCCGCCGGTCCACCGCCCGTACGAGCGGCCGAAGACGCTCATGGCCAGCTCGGTGCGGCCGGCGCCCATGAGGCCGGCCATGCCGACGATCTCGCCTCGACGGACGTGCAGCGAGGCGCCGTCGACCACCTTGCGCCGGTGGTCGATCGGGTGCCGGACGCTCCAGCCCTCGATCTCGAAGGCGACCTCGCCGATCTCCGGAGTGCGCTCCGGGTAGCGGTGTTCCAGGTCGCGGCCGACCATGCCGCGGATGATCCGCTCCTCGGAGATGCCCTCGGAACCGATCGCGATGGTCTCGATGGTCCGGCCGTCACGCAGGATGGTGACGGCGTCGGCGACCCGGGCGATCTCGTTCAGCTTGTGCGAGATGAGGATGCAGGAGACGCCCTGGGCCTTGAGTTCGAGGATCAGGTCGAGCAGCTTGCGGCTGTCCTCGTCGTTCAGGGCGGCCGTTGGCTCGTCGAGGATGAGCAGCTTGACCTTCTTGGCGAGCGCCTTCGCGATCTCGACCAACTGCTGTTTGCCCACGCCGAGATCGGCGATCCGGGTGTGCGGGCTCTCGTCGAGTCCGACTTGCCGGATCAGCGCGGCGGCGTGGGTCAGCGTCCGGTGCCAGCTGATGACGCCGCGAGAGGCGTGCTCGTTGCCGAGGAAGATGTTCTCGGCGATGGACAGGTAGGGCACCAGGGCGAGTTCCTGGTGGATGATCACGATGCCGCGCTGTTCGCTGGCCCGGATGTCCTTGAACCGGCAGAGCTCGCCCTCGAAGTAGATCTCGCCCTGGTAGCCGCCGTGCGGGTGAACCCCGCTGAGTACCTTCATCAGCGTGGACTTGCCGGCGCCGTTCTCACCGCAGACGGCGTGCACCTCGCCCGCGGCGACGGTCAGGCTGACCTCGGAGAGGGCCTTGACACCGGGAAACGTCTTGCTGATCGACCGCATCTCAAGAACGGGTCGGGCCATGGTTGTGCATCCGTATCGTCGGGGCGGTGCGGTGCCGGGCGGTCTCCCGGGCGCCGCACCGCCGGTTGGGCGTCGACGGGCCCGTCGGTCGGGCCCCGTGGGCTACTTGAGCTGGTCCGCGGTGTACTGGCCGCTGTCCACCAGGACCTTCTGGTAGTTCTCCTTGTCGACGCTGACCGGCTGGAGCAGCTGCGCCGGGACGGTCTTGACGCCGTTGTCGTACTGACTGGTGTCGTTGACCTCGGGCTTGCCGCCGGTCAACAGCGCGTCGCCCATCTGGACCGCGGCCCTGGCCAGTTGGCGGGTGTCCTTGTAGACGGTCTGGGTCTGCTCGCCCGCGATGATCGACTTCACCGAGGCCAGCTCTCCGTCCTGGCCCGTGACGACGGGCAGCGGCTGGCCGGCGCCGTAGCCGACGCCCTTGAGCGAGGAGATGATGCCGATCGAGATGCCGTCGTACGGAGAGAGCACGGCGTCGACGCGGGCGGCGGTGTACGACTTGCTCAGCAGGTTGTCCATCCGGGACTGGGCCAGACCGCCGTCCCAGCGCAGTGTGGCGACCTGGTTGAAGGAGGTCTGGCCGCTCTGTACGACCAGCTTCTTGTTGTCGACGTACGGCTTGAGGGCGCTCATCGCACCGTTGAAGAAGAAGGCGGCGTTGTTGTCGTCCGGTGAGCCGGCGAACAGCTCGACGTTGAAGGGGCCCTTGCCCTCCTTGAGGCCGAGCTTGTCGACGATGTAACTGCCCTGGAGGACACCGACCTTGTAGTTGTCGAAGGTCGCGTAGTAGTCGACGTTCTTCGTGCCGCGGATCAGCCGGTCGTAGGAGATGACGGGGATGTGGGCGTCGGCGGCCTTCTGCAGCACGTTGGTGAGCGAGGAGCCGTCGATGGCGGCGATCACCAGCAGCTTGGCCCCCTTGGTGATCATGTTCTCCACCTGGGAGACCTGGTTCTCCACGACGTTGTCGCCGTACTGGAGGTCGGTCTTGTAACCCTTGGCCTGGAACTCCTTGACCATGTTGTTGCCGTCGTTGATCCAGCGCTCCGACGACTTGGTCGGCATCGCTATGCCGATGAGGCCCCCTTTGGCCTCCGAACCGGCCCCCGCGGCGCCGGCGTCGCCCGCTCCGTTGGCGCTCTGGCCGCAGGCTGCCAGAGACAGTGTGAGACCCACGGTGACAAGGCCCGCTGAAAGCTTCCGCACAGTTCCTCCAGTGATGTTCCGCGACCGGCACGGTGCGACCCTGCTGGGAGAACCGGAAGCGGTCGAGCGGGGCCGGCCGGGGTCGTTTTCTCGCGCTGCGCGAAGTCGGGGTTGCAGCGGCTCCGGCCTGGCGATACCTGAGTGTTAACGCTCACAAGTGCGCCGTCAAGGGTCTGTTCGGATCACTCTGGAGGCGACGGCGCTGCCGGGATCGGCGCCTCGGCGGTGCGCCTGCGCACCGGGTGCCCGCACCGGGCGCCATCGCCACGCAGATACCGAGCGGCGTCTCAAGCGGCCCGGAGTCGTCGGCCCGTGTGCGGGGCGGATCCGCGTACTGCGGCGGCCGCCGCCGAGGCTGCTTGCTCCTCGATCGCGGGCCGATCATTTCGGCGCTCCGCGGGTGGTGGATTGTTACCGCTAACATCACGTCTTGTCGAGGAAAGTCCCTCGACTCGCACGACTCCGCAGCGGGCCATGCCCGTGGCCGCCGTGCGGCAGGACCGGTGCCCGGGGAGTGCCAGGGCCCCGGTCCGCCGGTACGCCGGGTCAGCGGGCGCCGAGGAGGTGTTCCAGAGCGAGCTGGTCGAGTTGTTCGAAGGCCATGCCGCGCTGGGCGGCGGCGTCGACGTCGAAGTCGTCGAAGGCAGAGCGGTCGGCCAGGAGGCCGGCCAGGCCGTCCTCGGCGGTGGGGAGGGCGAGTTCGGGCAGCCGGGAGGCGGCGAGCGCGGCCCGGACCTCCGGATCGGCCCGGAAGGCGCGGGAACGCTGCGCCAGAAGCAGGTAGTTGCGCATGCAGGCGGCCGCCGAGGCCCAGACGCCGGCGGAGTCCTCCGTGCGCGGCGGCTTGAAGTCGAAGTGACGGGGACCGTCGTAACCGGCCGACTCCAGCAGGTCGACCAGCCAGAAGGCCTGGCGCAGGTCGCCCGCGCCGAAGCGCAGGTCCTGGTCGTACTTGATGCCCGTCTGGCCGTTGAGGTCGATGTGGAAGAGCTTGCCGTGCCACAGGGCCTGGGCGATGCCGTGCGGGAAGTTCAGCCCGGCCATCTGCTCGTGGCCGACCTCCGGGTTGAGGCCGACCCGCTCGGGCCGCTCCAACTCGTTGATGAACGCCAGGGCGTGGCCGATGGTGGGCAGGAGGATGTCACCGCGCGGCTCGTTCGGCTTGGGCTCGATCGCGAAGCGCAGGTCGTAGCCCTGGCCGTCGACGTACTCGCCGAGCAGGTCGAAGGCCTCCTTCAGCCGGTCGAGGGCGGTGCGGACGTCCTTGGCCGCGCCCGACTCGGCGCCCTCGCGGCCGCCCCAGGCGACGTAGACCGAGGCGCCGAGTTCCACGGCCAGGTCGATGTTGCGGATCGTCTTGCGCAGCGCGTACCGGCGCACGTCCCGGTCGTTGGCGGTGAAAGCGCCATCCTTGAACACCGGGTGGGTGAAGAGGTTGGTGGTGGCCATCGGCACCTTCAGCCCGGCCGTGTCGAGTGCGGTCCGGAAGCGCTTGACCGCCTGCTCGCGGGCAGCGTCGCCGGCGGCGAAGGGGATCAGGTCGTCGTCGTGGAACGTGACGCCGTAGGCGCCGAGCTCGGCCAGCCGCTCCACGGTCTCGACCGGGTCGAGGGCGTGTCGGGTGGCGTCGCCGAAGGGGTCCCGCCCCTGCCAGCCGACGGTCCACAGGCCGAAGGTGAACCTGTGCGCGGGGGAGGGGGTGAGCGGGTCGCTGGTCATGGGCGCTCCGGATCGGGCCGAGGTCTATTTGTAAGGGCGAAAAACAAATTAGTATGCCGAGACGCCAGAAGGAACCCCACCGGAGGAACGCATGTCCGCACAGCATGTCGTGATCGGTGTCGACAGCTCCACCCAGTCCACCAAGGCCCTCGCCGTCGACCTGGCGACCGGCGCCGTCCTGGGCGAGGGCCGCGCGGCGCACACCGTCAGCTCGGGTGCCGGACGCGAGAGCGACCCGGAACAGTGGTGGCGTGCGTTCGGCGAGGCCACGGCCCTCACCGGCTGGGCGGATCGCGCCGCCGCCTGCTCGATCGCCGGCCAGCAGCACGGCCTGGTCACCCTCGATGTGGCCGGCCGGCCGGTGCGCCCGGCGCTGCTGTGGAACGACGTACGCTCCGCCCCCCAGGCGGGCGAACTCACGGCCGCCTTCGGCGCGGCAGAGCTCGCCCGCCGCACCGGCAGCGTCCCGACGGCCGCCTTCACGGCCGCCAAGTGGGCCTGGCTGCGCACCAACGAGCCCGCCGCCGCCGACCGCGTCGCGGCCGTCCGGCTTCCCCACGACTTCCTGACCGAGCGGCTGACCGGTGAGGCGGTCACGGACCGCGGTGACGCCTCGGGAACCGGCTGGTGGGGCCCGGACGGCTACGACCAGGACGTCCTCGCCCGGATCGGACTCGACCCGGAGCTGCTGCCGCAGGTCCTTCCCCCGGGCGCCCGGGCGGGCCTCGTCCGGTCCGGGATGCCGCTGCGCGAGGGCGCGCTGGTGGCCACCGGGACCGGGGACAACATGGCCGCCGCCCTCGGGCTGGGCCTGACCCCCGGACGTCCGGTGCTGAGCCTCGGCACCTCCGGCACCGTCTACGCCGTCGGCCGGACCCGGCCCGCCGACCCCGGCGGAACCGTCGCCGGCTTCGCCGACGCCCTCGGCGGCTGGCTGCCGCTCGCCTGCACGCTCAACTGCACCCTCGCCGTCGACCGCTTCGCCGCCCTCGTCGGCCGCGACCGCGAGGACGTCGAAGGAGGCGGCACGGTGGTGGTGCTTCCCTACCTCGACGGCGAGCGCACCCCGGACCTCCCGGGCGCTTCCGGCCTGGTCCACGGCTTGCGCCACGACACCACGCCGGGACAGCTGCTCCAGGCCGCCTACGACGGCGCCGTCCACGCCCTGCTCGCGGCCCTGGACGACGTACTGCGCGCCGGAGGCGAGAACCCGGCCCCCGACGAACCGCTGCTGCTGATCGGCGGCGGAGCCCGCGGCGCGGCCTGGCAGCGGACCGTCCTGCGGCTGTCCGGCCGAGCCGTTCAGGTGCCCGCGGCCCGGGAACTCGTCGCGCTCGGAGCCGCCGCCCAAGCCGCCGCGCTGCTCACCGGTGAGCCCGCCGATGCCGTCGCCCGGCGCTGGCGGACCGCCGAGGGCCGGGTCCTGGAGCCCGTACCCCGTGACGACGACACGCTCGAACGGATCACCAGTACGCTGCGGCGGGCGCGGGCCTTGCAGGAGGCGCCACAGGAAGGGCGATAGGAGGGCCAGGGTGATGACGGTGATCGGCAGGGCGGGCGGGGGTGTGGAGAGCGTGCCCGCCTCGCAGCAGGGGATGCGCCGCAAGAACCTCGCGGCGGTGACCGGCGCGGTCGCCGCGCACGGCCCGCTCTCCCGGGCGGACATCGCCGGACACACCGGGCTGACCAGGCCGGCCGTCTCCTCCCTGGTCGACGAGCTCATCGGCCGCGCCGCGCTGACCGAGATCGAGACCGCGCCCAGCGGGCGCGTCGGCCGCCCAGGGCGGGCACTGGCCCTGAACGACCGCGGTCCCGCGGGCCTCGGCCTGGAGATCGGCGTCACCCATCTCGCCGCGTGCGTCGTGGACCTGCGCGGTGAACCCAGGGTGTGGCGCCGGGTGGAGCGGGCGAACGCCGGCCGGCCGGCCGGGCGGGTACTGGCGGAAGCCGCCGCGCTGGGCGCGGACGCGGAGTCCGAAGCCGCCGCCCTCGGCCTGCGCGTCGAGGGCCGCGTCCTCGCCGTGCCAGGGGTGGTGGCGAACGCCCCGGGCGGACTGGTGGCGAACGCCCCCAACCTCGGCTGGCAGGCCGTCCGCCCCGCCGATCACTGGCCCGAACCGGGCACCGTGCCCGAGCCGGAGAACGAGGCAAACCTCGGTGCGCTCGCCGAGCAGCGGCGGCGGGGGCACCCCGCCGACACCTTCGTCCACGTATCCGCCGAGGCCGGCATCGGCGCCGCACTCGTCATCGGCGGGCAGCTGTTCCGGGGCGCCCGCGGTTTCGCGGGCGAACTCGGCCACCTGCCCGTCCACCCGGAGGGCGCACCCTGTCCCTGCGGGGCACGCGGCTGCCTGGAGCAGTACGCGGGTGAGGCGGCGGTCCTGCGCGAGGCCGGGCTGGGAGGCGCCGGTGACCCGGTGGCCCTGCTGGCCGAGCGGGCGGCGGCGGGGGACGCGGCGACCCTGCGCGCCCTGGACCGCGCGGGCCGGGCCCTGGGCCTCGCCCTCGCCTCGGCGGTGAACCTGATCGACCCGGACGGCCTCGTGCTGGGCGGCGCCTACGCCGAACTCGCCGACTGGCTCCTCCCGTCGGTACGCGCCGAACTCGCCGCCCGGGTCACCGTCCGGCCCTGGGACCCGGAGGCGGTCCGCCCCTCCGCCCTGGGGCGCCGCGGACCGGTACTGGGTGCGGCATGGTCGACGGTCCAGCAGATCATCGCCGACCCCGGCCGCCTGCCCGTCCGGCCCGGCCCGAAGGGCGGGGCGTAGGCGGCGTATTCAGTCGTGATCAATCTGCGGGATTCGTCTGCGCGGCGGGTCGGGGTCCGGCAGATGTTCTTGCGTGACGCGAGTGCAACGGACTGATGCAGAGTGGGAGTTCATCGGTCCGTACCTGCCGATCGGCGAGTACGGGCCGTATCCCGACCGGCTGAGGCAGCAGTTCGAGGGCGTGATCCGGCGGTTCAGGACGGGCGGGCAGTGGCGGGAGATGCCGCAGGAGTTCGGTGCCTGGTCGACCGTCCACAACCGTTTCCGGCAATGGCGTGACGCTCGTGTCTTCGAGGCCTTGCTGGAGGGCCTGATCACGGAGGCTGCGAAACGGGGCGAGGTGGACCTGTCCCTGGTCAGCATCGACTCCACCACTGCCCGTGCCCACCACGACGCCGCCGGGATGCACCTGGGCCAAGACGTCGTCACCGCTCTGGAGAAAGCCGCCGCCGAGGAGAAGAGCGGGTCAAGGGAGGGGCAGCCGCGACGAACAAACCGGGCAGGACACCGAAGTCGATCCCGAGCGAGAACAGCAACGGCGCATCCAGCGCCGACGCAAACTCCGGCTGAGGGCCACGCTCCTCGGGCGGTCCAGGGATGGGTTGACCAGCAAGGTCCACCTTGCCGCCGACCGCAAGGGCCGCCCGCTGGCGTTCGTCTTGACCGCAGGCCAGGCTGCGGACAGCCCGCAGTTCGTCCCCGTGCTGGGGCGGATACGAGTCCGCGGGTCTGTCGGCCGCCCCCGCACCCGGCCGGACGCGGTCGCCGGGGACAAGGCCTACCCCCCGTCGGGGCAACCGACCACGTGATGATCACGACTCGATTGCAGATCGGCGCGCGGGGAAACTGGTCATCCGTCGTAGGTGCGATGGCACCGCCAGGTCAGCCCCGAGCCTTCCGTTCCGGGCGCTGGCGCGAGCACAGGCTGGCCGCGCACGAGTAGATGCCGGGCGACCACACCGAGTTCGGAGGACACGATGCTCTGGTGCACGGCGTGCAGGATTCTCGACCGGTCATCCCCAGCTCCGGGAGAGGAGGCTCCGGTCGCATCGGCCCAGGAGAACCGAGTCGCTGCGGCGTCACCTTGGCCTTCCACCGTGATGCCGGAATCGTCGGCGTCCAGCCTCTGAACGGGCAGGGTCCCGATGCCGGTCAGGTACGGCTCCCGGCGCGCGAGCACCGCCGTTCTGGCGGCCGTACGCGAGCCACAGCACCACTGCTCCGTTGCCGTCCGGGCGTTCTCTTCGTCGGCCGGAAAGCCGGGATCGGAACGGTGCGGCGGAAAGACCTGCTTCCTTCGGTAGGTACACCATGCGCCCACCTCGTGGACGGCGAGCGTGGCGATGGCGCCGCGACGGCCGATGAATCTGGCCAAAAGACTTCCTACGGGGTGCGACATGTGAAATTTTACATGTCACATGCCAACTCGCATGCCACCCGCCCGTGTCCCCAGCACGTGGCCACAACGGCCCCGGAGGCCCCCGCAGATGCATCCCTTCCGGATATCCAAGGCCAACGCGCGCAGACTTCCTGCGCTCGGCGCGGCCGTCTTCATCACGCTCGGCCTGTTCACTCCGCAGAGCCAGGCCGCCTCCCTGCGCACCACGTCTCCGGTCGCCGCGAACGCACGGGGCGCCGCCTCCGCGCCGCGATCGATCCCGGTCCCCAAGTCGCCCGACGCGATGAACAAGAACTCGCGCTTCCGGATCTCCTCGCAGGACAGCGCCCAGGAGTCCGCTCCGGCGCCCGCGCCTACCGTCAAGCCGGTCAAGGTCAACAAGACCGAAAAGCAGTCCTCGTCCTCGTCCTCGTCCGCCGCCGCGGCCGAGTGCGGCGACCTCTCCGGGGTGATCAACTCCACCGGCAGCGCGCTGGTCCAGCAGCTCAAGGTCCTCCCCCGGATCGACTGCACCTACCCGCTGTTCAACCTCACCGGGGACAACGCGCGCAAGGCCTTCGGCGAAGCCCAGATGGTGACCGTCGCCAACGCCCTGCGCGACGCCTCGACCGGCTACACGGGGGACAACAGCGCCTCGGTCGGCCAGCTGGTGCTGTTCCTGCGCGCCGGCTACTACGTGCAGGAGAACCACTCGGACGTCGTCGGCGGCTACGGCCCGGCGCTGGACGGCGCCGCGCGCGGCGCGCTGGACGCCTTCCTCGCCTCCCCGCGCAGCAAGGACGTCACCGACGCGAACGGTGAGATCTTCAACGAGGTCGTCACGCTGATCGACAGCAGCCACACGGCCGGCCGGTACGCCGCCGTCATCAAGTGGATGCTCGGCACCTACGACGGCACCTGGCCCGGCCAGATGAGCCTCGCGATGGAACACGCCGAGTGGGTGGTCCAGAACGGCTTCAAGGCCAAGAACGACGGCCGCGGCTGGCGCGCCGCCCTCAAGGCCGACCCCGCCATCCTCGACACCTGGGCGGGCTTCATCACGCGCAACAGCGCTCAGCTGAACCGCCTGGACGTCGTCAGCAACGTCGGCCGCTACCTCGGCTTCGCCCTGGACGTCCCCGAACTCAAGGACCGGGTCCGGCCGCTGCTGAAGGACCTGATCAACCGCTACCCCAACGTCGGCCCCACAGCGCCGATCACGATGAACCTGGGCTGGTACACCCGCCAGTACGACAAGAACAACTGCGCCGCCTACGCCATCTGCGACCTGGGCGAGCGCGTGCTCCCGGTGGTCCTGCCGATCCAGCGCACCTGTACCCCGGGCCTGAAGATCCGCGCCCAGGACATGTCGCCCGGGCAGCTGGACAGCACCTGTACGAGCCTGGTCAACGAGGACGCCTACTTCCACCGGGTCATCGGTGACAAGGGCGCGATCCCCGGTGACGTGAACACCAACCTCGAGGTCGTCGTCTTCGACGACTACAGCCAGTACTCGCTGTACGCCTGGGCCATCTACAACATCGACGTCGACAACGGCGGCATGTACGAAGAGGGCAACCCGGCCGCCCCCGGCAACCAGGCCCGCTTCATCGCCCACGAGGCCGACTGGCTGCGCCCGTCCTTCCAGATCTGGAACCTCAACCACGAGTACACCCACTACCTCGACGGCCGTTACAACATGGCCGGCGACTTCGACGCCGGCATCACCACGCCGACCATCTGGTGGGTGGAGGGCATCGCGGAGAACATCTCCTTCGGCTACCGCAAGGAGCGCAACGACGCCGCGATCGCCGAGGCCGCCAAGAAGACCTACAAGCTCAGCGACCTGTTCGACACCGTCTACAACCAGGACGCCGACCCCGACGTCAACTCGAACCGGATCTACCGCTGGGGCTTCCTCGCCGTCCGCTACATGCTCCAGGCGCACCCCGCCGACGTCGAGACCGTGCTCGGCAAGTACCGCGTCGGCGACTGGAACGGTGCCCGCACCTTCCTGAAGCAGACCATCGGCACCAGCTACGACGCCGGCTTCGACACCTGGCTGACCACCACCTGCGCGACCAGCGACTGCGGCCCCCTGCCGGAGGCTTCGTCGACGCCGCTCTGCACCATCAGCGACCCCCGTCAGTTCGACAAGAACTGCCGCCGGGACAACCTCTCGGCCGCCGCGGGCAACTACAGCTACCACTTCGTGTACCTGCCGGCCGGCCTCAAGCAGCTGACCATCACGAGCACCGGCGGCACCGGCAACGCCGACCTGTACTACGGGGGCGCCAACTGGGCCACCACCGCCAATTACCTGGCGAAGTCCACCAACGCCGGCAACGGCGAGACCCTGACGATCGACAACCCGCCGGCCGGCTGGGTGTACTTCAGCCTCGCCGGTGCGCAGGACTTCAGCGGTGTGAGCCTCTCCACCCAGTCCAAGTGAGCCGGTCCCCCACCGGGGGCCCGGGCGTGACCACATGACGGCGGTCCTCGCCATCCCCCGCGGATGGCGAGGACCGCCGTTCGTCCGCCTCGCCCGGCCGGCCGACTCGGTGCGCCGCCGGTGCGCTGTCGGCGCCGCCTGGCTTGATCATGCCCGTTGATCGGTACCGCCAAGGGGACACCATGACCGCACGGTCGAAGACCAACCGCAGAGCGCTGCTCACCGGAGCCGTGGCCGGACTCGCCACCGGCGCCGCCGTGATGACGACCGGCGGGACCGCCGCCGCGGGCTTAACCGGCGCCACTTTGACGACAGGCCCTGGAGCCCGTTCGTCGGATCACCCCGCGGCCCGCGCGGGCCGAGCTGCGGTCGGCGGGCAAGGGGTACGCGGATGCGAGCCATGATGTGCCGCGGGCTTCGGCGAGTGGGGTTGCGCGGACCCCCGGAAGCTCGCCAGCTGAGCACTCCACGCCGTCCCCGGCCGTCCCGGGCCGTCCCGCCCCGGGCGGAGCACCGGGCTATCCGTCGCCCGGAGCGCGCAGCTCTCCCGACCGGGCCACGCGGGCGTACCAGCGCGCGCTCGACTTGGGCGTGCGCTCCAGGGTCTCGTAGTCGACGTGGATGGCGCCGAACCGTTTGGCGTAGCCGTACGCCCACTCGAAGTTGTCGAGCAGCGACCACAGGAAGTAGCCGCGCACGTCCGCCCCGTCCGTGATCGCCCGGTGGACCGCCTCGAGGTGTGCGTGGACGTACGCGGCCCGTTCCGGGTCGTGGACCGTGCCGTCCGGGCCGATCTCGTCCTCGTACGCCGCTCCGTTCTCGCTGATGACGAGCGGCAGGCCCGGGTAGCGGGCGGCGGTCCGGGTCAGCAGGTCGTACAGGGCGCTCGGGTCGACCGGCCAGCCCATCGCCGTCCGGTCGCCCGGCGCGCGGTGGAAGGCGACCTCGTCCGCGGCCGGCCACGGGGAGTGCGCGCTGTGGCCGTGCCCGTCGTCCTGCGGCCGCTCCGCGCCCTTCGCGACGTGGGAAACCACCGTCGGCGTGTAGTAGTTGACGGCCAGCAGGTCCAGCGGCTGGTGGATCGCGGTGGTGTCGGCGTCCTGGACGAAGGCCCAGTCGGTCAGGTGCGCGGTGTCGGCGAGGAGGTCCTGGGGGTAGGCCCCCTCCAGCATCGGGCCCAGCCAGATCCGGTTGCCCACGGCGTCGATGCGGCGGGCCGCCTCCCGGTCCGCCTCCGAGGGGCTCAGCGGGCGGACCTCGTGGAGGTTGAGGGAGACCGCGAGCCGAGCGTCCGCAGGCAGCGTGGACCGCAGCGTCCGGACGGCGAGGCCGTGGCCGAGGTTGAGGTGGTGGGCCGCGCGCAGGGCGGCCACCGGGTTCGTCCGCCCCGGGGCGTGCACACCGGATCCGTAGCCGAGAAAGGCGCTGCACCAGGGCTCGTTGAGGGTGATCCAGTGCTTCACCCGGTCGCCGAGGGCGTCCGCCACGAGCCCCGCGTACTCGGCGAACCGCTCGGCCGTCGCGCGCTCGGGCCAGCCGCCCGCATCCTCCAACTCCTGCGGCAGGTCCCAGTGGTAGAGGGTGAGGGCGGGTTCGATGCCGGCGGCGAGCAGCTCGTCGACGAGCCGACGGTAGAAGTCCAGGCCCTTCTGGACGGCGGGGCCCCGGCCGGTCGGCTGCACACGTGACCACGAGACGGAGAACCGGTAGGCCCCCAGGCCGAGTTCGGACATCAGGCGGACGTCCTCGGGATAGCGGTGGTAGTGGTCCACCGCCACGTCGCCGGTGTGGCCCTCGAAGACCTTGCCGGGCGTGTGCGAGAAGGTGTCCCAGATCGACGGCGTGCGGCCGTCCTCACGGGCGGCGCCCTCGATCTGGTACGCGGCGGTGGCCGTGCCCCAGAGAAAGCCGGGCGGGAAGGTGCGGGTGGTGGTGAGTGGCCGGGTCTCGGACGCGGTCATAGGAGAGCGCTCCCAACGCAGGTTCGGATGAAGTCGTGCCAGATGGAGCCCGCACCGGAAGGACACGGCGGCGGAAGGTGGCGCGGACGGACCGGCCTGGCCGGCCGGTCCTCGGCGAACGGCGTCAGTTCTTGACGGCGCCGGCCGTGATGCCGCCCACGATGTGCTTGCCGAGTACGGCGAACACCAGGAGCAGCGGCAGCGTGGATATGAGCGCGCCGGTCAGTACGACGGCCTGATTGACCGTGTGATTGCCCGCGCCGAGGCCGGCCAGGGCGACCTGGAGCGTGGGGTTGCCGTCGGGGGTCAGTGCGATGAAGGGCCAGAAGAAGTCGTTCCAGGCCTGGACGAAGACGAGCATCCCGAGGACCGCCATCGCGGGACGCGCCACGGGGAACACCACGTGCCAGATGATGCGCAGGCTGTGCGCCCCGTCCATCCGGGCCGCCTCCACGAGTTCCACCGGGAGGGCCTCGATGAGGTACTGGCGCATGAAGAACACGCCGAACGCCGCGACCAGTGAGGGCAGGACGACCGACTGGAGCTGGTCGACCCATCCGAGGTCGGTGATGATCTGGTAGAGCGGGATCACGCTGAGCTGCGGCGGGATCGTCATGGTGGCCACCACGAGGGTGAGCAGCGCGCCGCGGCCCTTGAAGGGCAGTTTGGCGAAGGCGAAGCCGGCCAAGGTGGAGAACAGGACGGTGGACAGGGCCACGAGTCCGGCCACGATCGTCGTGTTGACCAGCGCCTCGCCCATGTCGACCTGGTTCCAGGCGAAGGCCAGGTTGTCGAGGAGCCGGGGGCCGGGCAGGAGCGGGGCCGGGGCCTCGACCACGCGTTCGCCCGAGTGGGAGGCGGCGACGAGGTTCCAGTACAGCGGGAAGAGGGAGACGACGGCGGCCAGGCCGAGCAGGACGTAGGTCAGCGGCCCCGCGTGGTGCTGACGGCCGGCCGACGGACCGAAACGCCTGGTGCGGGATGCCGCGACGGGGCGCGTCGGGTCGAGTGTGCGGGCCATCGGATCAGCTCCCCGCCTTCGTGTGTGGGTTGCGACCGCGGCTGCGATCGCGGCTGCGGCTGCGGTTCGAGCGGGAGATCAGGGCCTGGATCCCGCCGATGAGCAGGAGGAGCAGGAGCATGACCCAGGCGATGGCCGAGGCCTGGCCGAGAGCGCCGGTCACCCAGCCCTTCTCGTACATGAGCAGGCTCAGGGTCTGGAACTGGTTGCCGCTGCCGCCGCTGATGCCGACGCTGCCGCCGAAGAGCATCGGCTCGCCGAAGAGCTGGGTGGCGCCGATCGTGGAGACGATGACGGTGAAGAGGATCGTGGGCCGGATGGAGGGGATGGTGACGCTGATGAACTGGCGCCATCGCGAGGCGCCGTCCAGAGCCGCGGCCTCGTAGAGGTCCTGCGGTACGGCCTGCATCGCCGCCAGGTAGATGAGCGCGTTGTAGCCCGTCCAGCGCCAGGTCACGATCACCGAAATGGCTATCTGTGCGGGCCACTTGGAGGAGTCCCAGGCGACCGGGTCGAATCCGGCCCAGCCCAGGACCGTGTTGATCAGGCCGTAGTCGGTGTTGAAGAGCTGGGCGAAGACGAGGGTGGCCGCCGCTATCGAGGTGGCGTACGGGGCGAGGATCGCGACGCGGAAGAAACCCCGGCCGCGGAGCCGGTAGTTGAGCAGGTGCGCGAGGCCGAGGGCCATCAGCAGCTGGGGGACGGTGGAGAGCACGCCGATGGTGAAGGTGTTGGCGAGGGCGTTCCAGAAGAACTCGCTGGTCGCCAGGGAGCGGTAGTTCTCCAGCCCCTTCCACTGGGCGCTGCCGCCGAGTTCGACCCGGTGGAGGGACAGCCAGCCCGTGTAGATCAGGGGGAAGAGGCCGAAGGCCGCGAAGGTGAGGAAGAAGGGGGCGATGAAGACGTAGGGGACGGCCTTCAGGTCGAAGCGGTAGAGCGTGCTGCGCCAGCCGCTCGGGCCTGAGGGCCGCTGCCCGCGGGAGCCGGGGCCGCTGTCGGTGCCGGAGCCCGGGGTCTGTGCGGCGGGAGGCGCGGAGCCGCCGCCCGCCGCCCGTACGGAGGTGGCCACGGGGGCTTCCTTCCAGATCGATGCGTGCAGTGATGCGGTGGTGCGGACGGTCGACGGCCCGCCGCCACCCGCGGGGCAGGGAGCTGGGGTGGCGGCGGGCCGTCGCTGCGACCCCGCTACTTGTCGATCTTGTCGTCGACCAGCTTCTTGACGTTCTCCCAGGCCTTGGCCGGGTCGGTGCCGCGCTGCTCGATGTCGAGGATGCCGTTGTCGGTGAGGAAGGTCTTCACCTGGCCGTCCCAGCGGCTGATCGGGGCGGGCGTGATGCCGGCCGCGGCCTGCGAGTAGATCCTGCCGACCGGGGTGTCGCCGAAGTACGGCAGCTTGGCGTCCTGGACGGCCGCGGACGTGAGCGTGTCCTTGGTGGAGGGGATGTTGCCGTTCACGCCGAAGACCTTGGCGTGCTGGGCCGGGGCGGTGAGCCAGGCGGCGAGCTCGGCCGCTTCCTTCGCGTGCTTGCCCGACTTCGGGACGGCCAGGAACGAGCCGCCCCAGTTCCCGGCCACGGGCGGCGCGGCGATGTCCCACTTCCCCTGGTTCTCGGGACCCGCCTGCTCCTTGATGATGCCCGTCATCCAGCTCGGGCAGGCGACGGTGGCGAACTTCGAGTTCTTGAAGGCCGCGTTCCAGGTGCCCTTCTCGTCGAACTGGCGCAGCTTCGCGGTCAGGTCGCCCTTCGCCGCGGTCACGGCGGTGTCCCAGGCCTTCTTCACGCCCGGGCTGTTCTCGTAGTCCAGCTGGCCCTTGGTGTTGGCGTACTGCACGGGCTCGCTGGAGATCACGGCGTTGAACAGACCGCTCGCGGAGTCGTGGAAGGACGTGCCCTCGGGGGCGCTCTTCTTGTACGTTTCGCCGGTCTGGATGAACTTCGCCCAGTCACCGGCCCAGAGCTTGGCGACCTCGGCGCGGTCGGTCGGCAGGCCGGCCTTGGCGAAGAGCTCCTTGTTGTAGCAGATGGCCATCGGGCCGATGTCCGTGCCGAGGCCGATGACCTTGCCGTCGGCCGTCGTGGCCTGCTTGACCTTCCAGTCGAGGAACGCGCCGAGGTTCGCGCCCCCCGTCTTGCTCAGGTCGGCCCACTTGTCCGCCATCGCGGGGCCGGTGGCCTCGGCGATGTAGCCGACCTCCAGGGCCTGGATGTCGGCGAGGCCGCTGTCGCGGGAGAGCCGCAGCTTGAGCGTGTCCCAGTACTTCTGGCCGTCCGCGACGTTCGACTCTTCGATCTTGATGTTCGGGTGGGTCTTCGTGTACTCGGCGTAGAGCTTGGCTCCGGTCGCGTCGTCGTAGCCGAAGGAACCGAAGGTACCGATCCGCAGCGTGATCTGCCCGCCGCCGGCGGCGCCGTCGCCCTTGCCGTTGTCGCTGTCACCGCCGCAGCCGGTGAGCAGGACCGAACCGGTCGCCACGGCGGCGACCGCGGCGACCGCGTTGATCACGGTGCGGCGTCCGCGTCCGCGACCGTGTCTGCTGCTGGAAGTGCGCATTCCACTCTCCTCGTCCAAGGTGCTGCTCGTTGTGCGCCATGGAGACCGGGCGGGCTTGTTCGCGGCTCGGCCAGGGGACCGCCCGGACCCGATGTGAAAGCCGTTGTCGCACCCATGGATGGGAGCGCTCCCACGTCGTTGCCGGAAGGTTGCTGCCTGACGGGTGCGGGTGTCAAGAGATGAATGCGAAATCATTACGCAGGGGTCTCCGGCGCGTGTCCGCCCCGGTTTCTCGGTGTGGTTCGTCGGGTTGCGGACGCGGGCGTTGGCGCGTTCAAGGAACCACGCGTAATGTGGGAGCGCTCCCACTAGGTTCTTCGGCGTAACCTGTGCCGCGCGACGCGGTGGGGTCCATCATCTTGCCTGATTCACCGGATCAGCTGGCCGGGCCGGCGCGGAGTGCGATGCACGAGGGGAGTTCGAGGGTCGTGAACGGACGGCAGAACGGCAGGCCCACCCTGGAGGAGGTCGCGGCCCTGGCCGGAGTCGGCCGGGGCACGGTGTCCCGGGTGATCAACGGCTCGCCGCGGGTGAGCGAGCAGGCGAGGCAGGCCGTGGCCCGAGCCGTGGCCGAGCTGGGTTACGTACCCAACCAGGCGGCCAGGGCGCTGGCGGGCAGCCGGACCGACGCGGTGGCCCTCGTGATCCCGGAGGCCGAGGCGAGGGTGTTCTCGGAGCCGTACTTCCTCGATCTGATCCGCGGGGTCAGCGCCGAACTGGCCGAGGCGGACAAGCAGCTGCTGCTCACCCTGGTGCGCACCGAGGCCGAGCGGCAGCGCTTCGAGCACTATCTGGCCGCCCAGCGGGTCGATGGCGTCCTGCTGGCGTCCGTCCACGGCGACGACCCGCTTCCCGACCGGATCGCGGAACTGGGGCTGCCGGTCGTCATGAACGGCCGCCGCTCCGAGGCCGAGCCCGTCGCCTACGTGGACTCCGACAACATCGGCGCCGGCCGGGCCGCGGTGGCCCACCTCGCGGGGCGGGGCCGGAGCCGGATCGCGACCATCAGCGGGCCGCTGGACATGTACGTGGCCCGCGCGCGGCTGGGCGGCTACCGCGCGGGCCTCGCCGAGGCCGGGATCGGGCCCGACGAGTCGCTCGTGGCGGCCGCGGACTTCACCGAGGAGGGCGGCCGGCGGGCGATGCGCGAGCTCCTGGAGCGCGCACCCGGCCTGGACGCGGTCTTCGCCGCCTCCGATGTGATGGCCGCCGGCGCACGCGGCGTGCTGCGCGAGGCGGGGCGGCGGATCCCCGAGGACGTGGCCCTCGTAGGGGTGGACGACTCGACGGTGGCCCGGCTGATGGACCCGCCCCTGACCAGCGTGCGCCAGCCGATCGAGGAGATGGGCCGCACGATGACGCGGCTGCTGCTCGACCGGATCGGAGAGGATCCCGGAGCCGGTCCTTCAGCGGGGGAGGAGCAGCGCCGGGTCCTTCCCACGGAGCTGATCGTGCGGGATTCCTCCTGAACGGTGAGAGGCCCGGGCCGGTGCGGAGTGCCGCTGGGGGCCGGGGGCTGGGAGCCGAGGGCCGAGTGCGCAACGGGCCGGAGCCGTACGGAACCAAGCGGTTCCGTACGGCTCCGGGGCTTCACCGGTGGTGTGTCACAGGGCCGGGTATGCGTTCTTCATGAGCTCCTGGAACTGTGCCGAGAACCACTGGCCGGCGAGCGGCGCGTTCGGGAGGGCCCCCGACATGCTGTTGCCGTTGCGTACGTTGCCCGTGTAGGTCGGGTCGCACATGCGGTCGAAGCCCTTGCCCTCGTTGTTCGGGATCTCCTTGCTCGCCCCGTCGGATTCGCCCGGCGGCTTGATCCACACGTACGCGTCGATGCCGGCCGCCGGGGCGGCTTGCGGGCGTTCGCCGAGCCCGGCGCCCGACTGGTTGCACCAGTTGCCGAGGTGGATGCGCCGGTCGTAGCGGCCGCCGTTGACGTACGTGTCCACGCTGGTCAGGGCGCCGGGTCCGGTCGGCCGGGCGGTGCCGCCCCAGCCGTTGCGGGAGGTGTCGATCAGCATGCCGATGTTGGTGTCGAAGCCCAGGGAGACCAGCTTGGTCCGCATGGCCTGGGCGTACGACAGCTCGTCCGTGTACCGGTTCCAGTCCACCCACTTCGACTGGCGTACGGACGTGCCGTTGACCGAGTCCTCGATCTTGAAGTGGTCCTCCTTGAGGGCACTGTAGTTGGCCGTGTTCACGATGAAGCCGTGCACGTTGGCGAGCGTGGAGCCCTCGGCCGTGGCCGCCTGCTTGAACATCTCGGCGGAGGCTCCGAAGTTGTCGTCCCAGCCGAGCCAGCCGTGGTGCCCCGCGTCCACGTAGTTGTAGACGTTGGCGATCGAACCCAGCTTGTTCAGCGCGTAGCCGACGCCCTTGACGTAGTTGCCGTTGGCCTTCATCACGTCGCAGTTGGGGGTGGCCGTCGGACGCCCGGAGACGTTGGTGACCAGGTTCGGCAGCGAGTCGATCTCGACGGTCGTGACGATCCGCAGTCCCGCGTACTTGGGATCGGCGAGGATGGCCGCGATCGGGTCGATGTACTGCGTCTTGTACTTGTCGATCTCGGTCGGGCCCAGTTCGCCGTTGGAGGCGAGCGCGGAGCAGTCCCGCCCGGGCAGGTTGTAGATCACCAGCTGGACGACCAGTTCGCCGCTGCCCTTCTGGGTGAGGGCCGCGTTGAGGTGGTCGCGCAGACCCATCGTGCCGCTCGTGCCGTTGACCAGGGCGATGCGGTCGAGCCAGACGGCGGTGGGCTGGTTGGCCACCCTGCTGCCGCCCGGTTCGGCGGCGGCATGGGCGGACCACTCGGGGTTCACGTACACCTTGGCGCCGGCGTAGGGGTTGTCGGCCTTGCCGCCGGTCGGCGGAGGCGTGGTCGGTGGTGTCGTGGGCGGCGTGGTGGGCGGCGTGGTCGGGGGAGTGGTCGGGTCGGTGGCGCCGTTGCAGGTGACGCCGTTGAGCTTGAACGACGCGGGCACGGCGTTCGTCCCGGTGTGCGAACCGTTGAACCCGAAGGACGTCGAACCGCCGCTGGCCAGCGACCCGTTGTAGGACATGCTCTTCGCCGTGACCGCGGCGCCGGACTGGCTGATGGTGGCGTTCCAGCCCTGAGTGACCTGCTGACCGTTCGCGTAGGACCACTCCAGGGTCCACGCGGAGACCGGGTCGCCGGTGTTGGTGACGATCACGTTCGCGCCGAAGCCGGTGTTCCACTGATTGGTGATCTGGTACTCCACCTTGCAGCCCGCGGTGGCGGCGCCGGCAGAGGTACCGAACACGGTGGCGGTGGCCCCGGCGGCCGTGACGAGACTGAGGGCCGCCAGGAGCGCGGTGCGGGGGATGGTGCGGCTCATTTCGTGGGGTGCCTTTCAGATCGGGGCGCGCAGGAGGTCGTGGATCCTGGCGCCGATGTGATGGGCGTTGCGTCGTACGGAGAGGGTGCGGCCGTCGTCGTCGGCCGGGCCGTGGTGGGTCCGGTGGACGCAGGTCCGCAGGTGGTGCCGCCGGTCTCGCCCGCGGCCAGGGGGCCGGGTCGCGACCGGGGAGAGGGCGGTGATTCGGCGAGCCACGTGCTCAGGTCCGTGCGGGGCGGGCCGGGGGCCGGGGGTCGGCAGGAAGACGCGGGACCGGGCCGCCGTCCGCCCGGCCTTCCACGGGTCCGATGCCGGTAATCCGGAGCCGGTGCCGGCAGGTGCCGTCGCCGCGAGAGTCCGTGCTGATCCGCCGATCGGCACGGGCAGGCGCAGGGACGTGACATGAGCGGGTCCTTGCGGGCAAGGCCCTTCGTGGTGCGCCGACTGATGGAAGCGCTCCCACTGGTTGGGGCCAGACCGTAGCGCCAACTGATGCCAAGCAAAAGAGGGGTTGAGTAAATTCCTCAGCGAAATCCTTTCGACTCTTCAGGCGTCTTGACGCCGTCGCGCCACCTCTGCACAGTGGGAGCGCTCCCACTGGTTCATAGGTTGTGCACGGTCTTTCTGCCCCGTTACCGCCGCACCCCCGTTCCCCCGTCTCCCCGAGCCGCGAGGAGAACCATCGGCATGTCGGCACATCCCCCACCCCCCAGGCTCCGAGGACGGCGCAGGCTGCTGATCGCGTCGGCCGCGTCCCTCTCCCTCTGCCTTCCCCTCGGCCTCACGGCCGTCGGCGCCACCGCCGCCGCGGCCGCCACGGTGCAGTGCAGCGTCGACTACAAGACCAACGACTGGGGCTCGGGCTTCACAGCCGAGCTCACCCTCACCAACCGGTCCGCGACCGCACTCGACGGCTGGACCCTGACCTACGACCACTCCGGCAACCAGCAGCTGACCAACGGCTGGAACGGCACCTGGACCCAGTCGGGCAAGAGCGTCCGCGTCGTGGCCCCGGACTGGAACAAGACGGTCGCGGCCGGCGCGGCCGTCACCGCCGGGGCCCAGTTCACCTACAGCGGGACCAACGCGGCCCCGACCTCCTTCGCCGTCAACGGCACGCCGTGCACCGGAGCGCACCAGCCCCCGGTCGCCGTGCTGACCAGCCCCACAGCGGGCGCCGTCTACACGGCGGGCACCCCCGTCCCGCTCGCCGCCACAGCCGCCGCGGCCGACGGCGCCACCGTCGCCAAGGTGGAGTTCTACAGCGGCACCACGCTCCTGGGCACGGACACCACCGCGCCCTTCACCCTGGACGCCACCGGACTCGCCGCAGGCTCCCACTCCCTCTACGCCAAGGCCTACGACAGCCTCGCCGCCTCCGCCGAGTCGGCCCCCGTGGGCATCACCGTCGCCGCCGGCCCCGCGCTCGTCGCCGCCCCCGCGCAGTTCTCCGTACGCCGGGGGGAGAGCGGTACCTTCGACCTGAAGCTGTCCAAGCAGCCGGCCGCGAACGTCACGGTGGGCGTGGCCCGCACCTCGGGCAACACCGACCTCGCCGCGACGCCGGCCTCGCTCACCTTCACCCCGGCGAACTGGAACACCGCCCAGAAGGTGACGGTCGCCGCCGGGTCCACCGGCAGCGGCTCCGCCGTCTTCACCGCGACCGCCCCCGGCCACGCGAAGGCCGAGGTGACGGTCGCCGAACTGGCCGCCGACTCCACCTACGAAGCCCGCTTCCTCGACCTCCACGGGAAGATCACCAACCCGGCCAATGGCTATTTCTCGCCCGAGGGCATCCCGTACCACTCCGTAGAGACGCTGATCGTCGAGGCTCCGGACCACGGGCACGAGACGACCTCGGAGGCGTACAGCTACCTGATCTGGCTGCAGGCGATGTACGGGAAGATCACCGGGGACTGGACCAAGTTCAACGGCGCGTGGGAGACCATGGAGAAGTTCATGATCCCCACCCATGCCGACCAGCCGACGACCGGCTCGTACAACGCCTCCAAGCCCGCCACCTACGCCCCCGAGCAGGACCTGCCCTCCCAGTACCCGGCCAAGCTCGACGGGACGGTCGGCGCCGGGGCGGACCCGATCGCGGGTGAGCTGAAGAGCGCGTACGGCACCGACGACATCTACGGCATGCACTGGCTCCAGGACGTCGACAACGTCTACGGCTACGGCAACGAGCCCGGAAAGTGCTCCGCCGGACCGACCGCGACCGGGCCCTCGTACATCAACACCTTCCAGCGCGGGCCCCAGGAATCGGTCTGGGAGACCGTTCCCCATCCCACCTGCGACAACTTCACCTTCGGCGGGAAGAACGGCTACCTCGACCTCTTCACCGGGGACTCCTCCTACGCCAAGCAGTGGAAGTTCACCGATGCCCCGGACGCCGACGCGCGGGCCGTCCAGGCCGCCTACTGGGCCGACGTCTGGGCCAAGGAGCAGGGCAAGGGGACCCAGGTCACCGCGACCGTCTCCAAGGCGGCCAAGATGGGCGACTACCTGCGGTACTCCATGTTCGACAAGTACTTCAAGAAGGCCGGGAACTGTGTCGGCCCGACCGTCTGCCCCGCCGCCACCGGCAAGGACAGCGCGCACTACCTGATGTCCTGGTACTACGCCTGGGGCGGCGCCGCCGACACCTCGGCCGGCTGGTCCTGGCGGATCGGCTCCAGCCATGCGCACAGCGGCTATCAGAACCCCCTCGCCGCCTACGCCCTCAGTCAGTACGCCCCGCTGAAGCCCAAGTCGCCGACCGGCGCCACGGACTGGGCGACCAGCCTCGACCGGCAGCTGGAGTTCTACCGATGGCTCCAGTCCGACGAGGGCGCCATCGCGGGCGGAGCCACCAACAGCTGGCAGGGGCGTTACGCACAGCCCCCGGCCGGGACGCCCACGTTCCACGGCCTCTTCTACGACGAGCAGCCGGTCTACCACGACCCGGCGTCCAACCAGTGGTTCGGCTTCCAGGCCTGGTCCATGGAGCGGGTCGCCGAGCTCTACCAGCAGACGGGTGACGCCGGCGCCAAGACGCTGCTCGACAAGTGGGTCGGCTGGGCCCTGTCGAAGACCACGATCAACCCCGACGGCACCTACCGCATCCCCTCTACCCTGCAGTGGTCGGGCGCCCCCGACACCTGGAACGCGTCTGCTCCCGGCGCCAACACCGGCCTGCACGTCACCGTCGCCGACTACACCGACGACGTCGGCGTGGCCGCCGCGTACGCCAAGACCCTGACCTACTACGGAGCCAAGTCCGGGAACGCCGAAGCCAAGCGGGTCGCCAAGGCCCTCCTCGACGGCATGTGGGGCCACGACCAGGACGCGCTGGGCATCACCACCCCGGAGACTCGCACCGACTACAAGCGCTTCAACGAGCCGGTGTACGTGCCCAGTACGTGGACCGGCGCGATGCCGAACGGCGACAAGGTGAACTCCTCGTCCACCTTCGCCTCGATCCGCAGCTTCTACAAGAACGACCCGGCCTGGCCGAAGGTCGAGGCCTACCTGGCGGGCGGCGCCGCGCCCGTCTTCACCTACCACCGGTTCTGGGCCCAGGCGGACATCGCCCTGGCCATGGGCTCGTACGCGGAGCTGCTGGAGTAGCGGCCCGCCCCGCCCGGAGAACGGCTCCGCGTACGACGAGGCCGGGCAGGCCGTGAGGACCTGCCCGGCCTCCGCGCGGTTCACCAGCCTTGTGCGAGCCGGTAATAGGCCTGATTCCAGCGGAGATCGCGCCGGAACTGCTTCGGGGTGGTGCTGTCGTCGATGAGGGCGAGTTCCACGCGGAGCATTTCCGCCAGGTCGTCGAGGTGCTCGGAGGTGAGGGCGGTACTCAGGACGGTGTGGTGCGGTCCTCCGGCCGTCAGCCAGGACTCCGTCGAGGTCGGCAGATCGGGGCGGGGCCGCCACACGGCGCGGGCTACGGGCAGGGCGGGCAGCGGGTGGGGGGGTGCCACCACGTCGATGTCGTTGGCCACCAGGCGGAAGCGGTCGCCGAGGTCGGCGAGGCCGACCACCACCGCCGGGCCGGGCGCGGCGTCGAACACCAGGCGCACCGGGTCCTCCCGGCCGCCGATGCCGAGGGGATGGATCTCGCACGCGGGCCTGGCGGCCGCGATGGTGGGACAGACTTCGAGCATGTGCGCGCCGAGGATGAGCTCGTTGCCGGGTGTCAGGTCGTAGGTGTAGTCCTCCATGAAGGAGGTGCCGCCCGGGAGGCCGGCGGCGGCGACCTTGAGGGCGCGCAGCAGGACGGCGGTCTTCCAGTCGCCCTCTCCTCCGAAGCCGTACCCCTGGGCCATGAGCCGCTGGACGGCGAGGCCGGGCAGCTGGCGCAGTCCGCCCAGGTCCTCGAAGTTGGTGGTGAAGGCCGCGAAGCCGCCCGCTTCGAGGAAGGTGCTCAAGCCGGCCTCGATCCGGGCCGCGTAACGCAGCGAGCCGTGGCGGTCGCCTCCCGGTCGAAGTTCCGGCGTCAGGTCGTACACGTCCTGGTACGCCTCGACGAGGGAGTCGACCTCGGTCTCGTCCGCGCCGTCGACGGCCTCCACCAGGTCGTTGACGCCGTACGTGTTGACGGAGACGCCGAAGCGCAGTTGCGCCTCGACCTTGTCCCCCTCCGTGACGGCCACGTCGCGCATGTTGTCGCCGAAGCGGGCGGCCTTGAGGGTGGACAGTTCGGATCGGGCGGCGGCCGCCCGCGCCCAGACCGCGACGCGTGCGCCCGTCCGCGGATCGGTGACGTGACCGGCGACGGTTTTGCGAGGGACGCCGAGGCGGGTCTGGATGTGTCCGAACTCGCGGTCTCCGTGGGCGGCTTGGTTGAGGTTCATGAAGTCCATGTCGATCGTGTCCCAGGGCAGGGCCACGTTCGACTGGGTGTGGAGGTGCAGCAAGGGCTTCCGCAGCGCGTCCAGTCCGGCGATCCACATCTTGGCCGGCGAGAAGGTGTGCATCCAGGCGATGAGCCCGATGCACCGGTCGTCGGCGTTCGCGTCGAGGCACACCCGGCGGATGGCATCGGCACCGGTCAGTACCGGCTTCCACACCACGCGAGCGGGAATGCCGCAGGCGTCGGCCAGCACGGCGGCGATCTGTCGCGACTGGTCGGCGACCTGTTCCAGCGTCTTCTCCCCGTACAGGCTTTGGCTGCCGGTGAGGAACCAGATTTCCCGGACGGGGGCTGTTCGGCTGGGCACATGGACTCCTGAAGGTGACGTCCCGCGGCCGTGGTGCGGGTGGCGGGCGGGTGGGGATGCGGGAAGGGGGTGCGGGGCGGGGTCAGCCCGTGGTGCGGGCCGCGTCGCGGATGCGCCTCAGGCGGTGCAGCAGACCGCCGGTACCGAAGTGGTCGTGCAGGAGCCGGTACTCGGCGAAGAGGGCGTCGTAGGCGTCGGCCCGGGACATGTCGGGCTCGTACACGGCGGGCAGCCGGCGGCCCATGGCCGCGGTGGCCGTGCGCACATCGGTGTGCGCGCCCGCGGCTACGGCGGCGTGGATGGCCGACCCGAGGGCGGGGCCCTGGTCGGACGCCGCCAGGGAGACGGGGCGGCGCAGCACGTCGGAGTAGATCTGCATGAGCAGTTCGTTCTTGGCCAGTCCGCCGGCGACGATGAACTCGTGCACCGGTACGCCGCCTGCTTCCAGGGCCTCCACGATGACGCGGGTGCCGAAGGCGGTGGCTTCGAGCAGCGCGCGGTAGAGGTCCTCGGGGCGGGTCGCCAGGGTGAGACCCACGACGACGCCGGAGAGGTGGTGGTCGACGAGGACCGAACGGTTGCCGTTCAGCCAGTCGAGGGCGACCAGCCCGTGACCGCCGACCGGCTGCAGGGCGGCCTTGCGGGTGAGCAGCGTGTGCAGGTCCTCGCCGTGGTCGGCCGCCTCGGTGAGGTAGTCGGACGGGACGCCCTGGTCCAGTACCCAGGCGAAGATGTCTCCGACCGCGCTCTGGCCGGCCTCGTACCCGTAGGCTCCCTCGACGATCCCGCCGCTCACGACACCGCAGATGCCCGGGACATCGGCGAGAACGGGGGCGTTCACGACGTGGCAGGTGGAGGTTCCCATGATGGCGAGCAGTTGACCGTCCTCGACGGCCTGGGCCGCCGCTGCGGTGACATGGGCGTCGACGTTGCCCGCGGCCACCGCGATGCCGGGGGGCAGCCCCGTCCAGCGTGCTGCCTCCGCGGTGAGCGAGCCCACGCGTGAGCCCAGCGCGGAGAGGGGGAATGCGAGGCGGGTGCGTGCGAAGTCGGCGAACCGCGGGTTCAGCGCGGCCAGGTATTCCTCGCTCGGGTAGGCGCCGTCCTGGTGGATCCCCTTGTAGCCGGCCGTGCAGGCGTTGCGGGACTCGGAGCCGGTGAGCTGCCACACGATCCAGTCGGCGGCCTCGATCCACCGCGCGCAGGCTTCGTAGACGAGCGGGTCCTCCTCCAGGACCTGGAGGGCCTTCGCGAACTGCCACTCGGAGGAGATCCGGCCGCCGTAGCGGGCGATCCACTTCTCCCCGCGGGCGTGCGCGAGTGCGTTGATGCGGTCGGCATGGGACTGGGCCGCGTGGTGCTTCCACAGCTTCGGCCATGCGTGCGGCCGTCCGGCGAGCTCGGTCTCGGCGAGGGGAGTCCCGTCGGCCAGCGTGGGCAGGACGGTGCAGGCCGTGAAGTCGGTGGCGATGCCGATCACCGAGGCGGGGTCGATCCGGGCCGCCGCGACGGCCTCCGGGACGGCGTGACGCAGTACGTCCCGCCAGTCCTCGGGGTGTTGCAGTGCCCAGTCCGGGGGCAGTTGCGCCCCGCCGTGCGGCAGGTGCCGGTCGATGACGCCGTGCCGGTAGGGGTGGACGGCCGCGGCCAGCTCCTGACCGTCGCGGACCCGCACCACCACGGCTCGGCCCGACAGGGTGCCGAAGTCGACGCCGACCGTGTACTGCTCCGGTTCCTCGGAAGGCGGGGTGGGCGCGAGGGGATGGGGTGACGTCAACGGAGTGCCTTTCGAGGGAGCAGGGGGAGACGGGCGGCGCGGCCCGGAGGCCGCCGAGGCCGCCGAGGCCGGGGAGGCCGCCCCGGCGGCGCCGACAACGGCCGGTGGTCCGGGCGGCCCGGAGCCCCGGTGGTCGGCAGAGGTCCGATGCCTTGCAGTGTGAGCGCTAACAATGTCGTGAGGCAAGAGGCACGCGTGGATCATGTGTCGAGCTCGCCCGGCGCGGCGGCTTCCGTATACGGCCTCTCGGTCCGGTTCGGCAGCGATCCGGCGCCCCAGGTAGCCGACTGCGGTGTCGCGCGGCGCGGTAACGGAGAGGTAACGCGCACAAGGGGGTTGAGAACCAAGCTTGTTAGCGCTCACAATGCGACGGCGTCCCTTCCCGGGGGCGTCCCTCTCCTGTCGGGTCCGGCTCTGAGCTCGGCATCCGACCCGGACCCCGGCCCCGCCACGTCCCCGTCTCTCCCCCCCCCGCGCAAGCCCGGCCCCGGCCGTGCGGAGCTCCTCGGCACACCCCCGAAAGGACAACCGCCATGTCTCGCAGAGCAGCCCTCGTCCTCGCCGCCACCCTTCTCGCCTCCTCGGCGTTGACCGCCTGCTCGACCCAGGGCCCCGCCTCCTCCGGCCCGGCCTCCGGCGCCAAGGCGCACTCCGGCGGCGCGATCACCATGGGCTTCGCCCAGGTCGGCGCCGAGAGCGGTTGGCGTACCGCCAACACCAAGTCCGTCCAGGAGGCGGCGAAGAAGGCCGGGATCGACCTCAAGTTCTCCGACGCGCAGCAGAAGCAGGAGAACCAGATCAAGGCCATCCGCACCTTCATCCAGCAGAAGGTCGACGTGATCGCCTTCTCGCCCGTCGTGGAGTCCGGCTGGGACACGGTGCTGAAGGAGGCCAAGGACGCGGGCATCCCGGTCATCCTCACCGACCGCGCCGTGGACACCAAGGACACCTCCCTCTACAAGACCTTCCTGGGCTCGGACTTCGTCAAGGAGGGCAAGTCCGCGGGCGAGTGGCTGACCAGCGCGTACGCGAACCAGCAGGGCCCCGTCAACATCGTCGAGCTCCAGGGCACCACCGGTTCCGCACCCGCCAACGACCGGAAGGCCGGCTTCGCCGACGCCATCCGTGCCGACGGCAAGTTCAAGATCGTTGCCTCGCAGACGGGCGACTTCACCCGCGCCAAGGGCAAGGAGGTCATGCAGGCGTTCCTGAAGTCGCAGAAGGACATCGACGTGCTCTACGCCCACAACGACGACATGGCCCTCGGCGCCATCCAGGCCATCGAGGAATCCGGCAAGAAGCCCGGTACGGACATCAAGGTGATCTCGGTGGACGGGATCAAGGACGCCTTCGTCGCGATGACCGAGGGCAAGATCAACGTCGTGGTGGAGTGCAACCCGATGCTCGGCGACCAGCTGATGGAGCTGGCCAAGAAGGTCGTCGCGGGGGAGAGCGTGCCGCCCCGGGTCGAGACGCAGGAAGGCGTCTTCCCGCAGGACAAGGCCGCGGCCGCACTGCCTTCCCGCACCTACTGACGCGGCCGTCCGGTGCACAGGAAGTCCGGCCCGGACCTCCTCCGGATCGTGGAGGCCCGCCACGCCTGGCACCGGAGCCTGCTCCACCACCACCCCACCCATGAGAGGAGGGCGGATGGCATCCCCGTCCACCCCGCGGCCCGCGGACCCCGGCGATCCTGGCGATCCCGGCGATCCTGGCGATCCGCAGCCGGTCCTGGAAGCCCAGGGCATCCGCAAGCAGTTCCCGGGCGTACTCGCCCTCGACGGGGTCGCCCTGCGGCTCTTCCCCGGTGAGGTGCACGCCCTGATGGGCGAGAACGGCGCCGGGAAGTCCACCTTGATCAAAGTGCTCACCGGTGTCCACCCCGCCGACGGCGGCACCGTCCTCGTCGACGGCCGGCCCCACGCGTTCGTGGACCCCCTACAGGCGCAGCGGGCCGGCATCAGCACCGTCTACCAGGAGGTCAACCTCTGCCCGAACATCTCGGTCGCCGAGAACATCCTCATCGGGCGCGAACCGCGCCGGTTCGGTCTCATCCACTGGTCCGCGGTGCGGCAGCGGGCGGCAGAGCTGCTGACGGAACTGGACCTCGACCTGGACGTCACCAGTCTGCTCGATTCACACTCCCTGGCCGTGCAGCAACTGGTCGCCATCGTCCGGGCGGTGGACGTCTCCGCGAAGGTGCTGGTGCTGGACGAACCCACCTCCAGCCTGGACCGCGAGGAGGTGGCCCAGCTCTTCGCCCTGGTACGGCGCCTGCGGGACCGCGGTGTGGCCATCCTGTTCGTCACGCACTTCCTCGACCAGGTGTTCGACCTCTGCGACCGCGTCACCATCCTGCGCAACGGCCGCCTGGAAGGTGAGTACCTCATCGGCGAACTCACTCCGGTGACACTGGTGCAGCGCATGATCGGCGGCGAGCTGGCCACCCTCGACCAGCTGTCCGGCCGCGCCCACGAGGAAGCCGCCGAACGGGAGGCCGGCGAGCCGTTCCTGCGGGCACGACAGCTGACCCGCACGGGCTCGATCGAACCCTACGACCTCGACATCCATGCCGGCGAAGTCATCGGGCTGGCCGGCCTGCTGGGCTCGGGCCGGACCGAAGCGGCGCGCCTCCTGTTCGGCGCGGACAGCGCGGACGCCGGAGAAGTGACCATCGAGGGCAGGAGGGAACTCCTGCGCACACCGCGCCACGCCATCGCCCGGGGCATCGCGTTCTGCTCCGAGAACCGCAAGTCCGAGGGGCTGGTGGGCGAGCTCACGGTCCGCGAGAACATCATCCTCGCGCTCCAGGCCGCCCGCGGCTGGACCAGGCCGCTGGCCCGGGCCAGACAGGACGAACTGGCACGGCACTGGATCCAAGCCCTGGACATCCGCCCCGCCGACCCCGAAACGCAGGTACGCCACCTCAGCGGAGGCAACCAGCAGAAGGTCCTCCTGGCGCGCTGGCTGCTGACCGCACCCCGGCTCCTGATCCTCGACGAACCCACCCGCGGCATCGACATCGGAGCCAAGGCGGAGATCCAGAAACTCGTGGCCCGCCTGGCAGGGGAAGGGACCGCCGTGCTGTTCATCTCGGCGGAACTCGAAGAGGTCCTGCGCCTGAGCCACCGCATCGCCGTGCTCCGCGACCACCGGATGGTGGCCACCCTCACGAACGACGACACCGTCACGCCCGAACGCATCCTCACGACCATCGCCACCGGAGCGGACTCATGACCACCCAGCCGGCCGAGCCCAGGGCGGCCGGTGCGATCGGGAAACGCCTGGCCGGCCACCGCCTGCTGTGGCCCGCGCTCATCCTGCTCGCGCTGCTCCTCGGCAACCTCGCCTTCCACCACGACTTCTTCTCCGTCCGCGTACGCGACGGCCACCTCTACGGCAGCCTCATCGACATCCTCCAGTTCGGTGCGCCCCTCGTCCTGGTGGCCCTCGGCATGACCCTCGTCATCGCCACCCGCGGCATCGACCTCTCGGTGGGTTCCACCGTCGCCATCGCCGCCGCCCTCGCCTGTGGGCACATCTCGACCGCCGCCCGTCCCGGCAGCGTCGCCACCATGCTCACGGCCGTGGCCCTCGCGCTGGGCGTCGCCCTCGTGCTGGGCCTCGCCAACGGGTTGCTGGTGTCGGGGCTGGGGGTGCAGCCCATCGTGGCCACCCTGATCCTCATGGTCGCGGGCCGCGGCGTCGCCCAGCTGATCACCGACGGCCAGATCATCACGGTGACCAGCGCCCCGTACAAGATGATCGGCGGCGGTTACTGGCTGACCTTCCCGTTCGCCGTCCTCCTCGCCGCCGTCCTCGTCGCGCTCACCGGTTTCGTCACCCGTCGCAGCGCCCTGGGCATGCTGATCGAGTCTGTAGGAGGCAACCCCGTCGCCAGCCGCCTGGTCGGCATCCGGGCCGGCGGTCTGCTCGCCCTCGTCTACGTCTTCAGCGCGCTGTGCGCCGCCGTCGCCGGGCTGATGATCAGCTCCAACGTCTCCAGCGCCGACGGCAACAACGCCGGCCTGTGGATCGAACTCGACGCGATCCTCGCCGTCGTCGTGGGCGGCACCGCCCTGACCGGTGGACGCTTCTCCCTCGGCGGCACCGTCCTGGGAGCCCTGATCATCCAGACCCTGTCCACCACCGTCTACACCCTCGGCGTCCCACCGGAGACCACCCTCGTCTTCAAGGCCTTCGTCGTCATCGTCGTCTGCCTCGTCCAGTCCCCGGCCTTCCGGGCGAAGGTCGTGCGCCGCAGGGCGACCACTCCCCGGTCCCACACCACGGCGGGCGCCGCCCCGCAGCAGCAGGAGGTACGCGCATGAGTACCGGCATCGCGAGCGCCACCGCGCACCTCGCCCGCCCCCTCGCGTCCGTGTCCCCGCGCGCCCGCACCCGTATCCCCCTGATCGTCACGGCCGTCCTGCTGGCCGTCATGTTCGGCGTCGGATCGGTGCGCTACGAGGGCTTCCTCTCCGCGCAGGTCGTGCTCAACCTGCTGATCGACAACGGTTTCCTCCTGGTCGTCGCGGTCGGTGCGACCTTCGTCATCCTCACCGGCGGCATCGATCTGTCCGTCGGTTCCATGGTGGCCCTGTCGACCATGCTCACCGCCTGGCTGGTCGAGTCGCACGGCTGGCCCCTGGCCACCGTCGTCCTGCTGGTGCTGCTGGTCGGCGCCGCGAGCGGGACGCTCATGGGCTGGATCATCCACACCTTCGAGATCCAGCCGTTCATCGTCACCCTGGCCGGCATGTTCCTCGCCCGCGGGCTCTGCTACACGATCAGCACCGAGTCCATCACGATCAGCGACCCCACCACGGCGGCGATCGCGCAGACCCGGCTGTACGGCCCGGGGGGACTGTTCGTCTCGATCCCGGTGGTCATCGCCCTGGCCGTGCTGGTGACCGCCTTCGTCGTACTGCACCACACGCGCTTCGGCCGCAATGTGTACGCGCTGGGCGGCAACGAGTCCTCGGCCCGCCTGATGGGTCTTCCGGCGGGCACCACCAAGATCGCGGTGTACGCCGTCAGCGGCCTGTGTTCCGCACTGGGCGGCCTGCTGCTGACCTTCTACATGCTCTCCGGCTACGCCCTGCACGCCATGGGCATGGAACTCGACGCGATCGCCGCCACCGTGATCGGCGGCACGCTGCTGACCGGAGGCTCGGGCTTCGTCCTGGGCACCGCCCTCGGCGTGCTCGTCCTCGGCATGATCCAGACGGTCGTCAACTTCCAGGGCACGCTCAGCTCCTGGTGGACCCGGATCGTCATCGGCGCCCTGCTGCTCGTCTTCATCGTGCTGCAACGTCTGATGGGCGGCCGCCGCCCCACCTCCGACTGACCGCCTCCCCGGCCGCGGCTGGTGCGGGAGCCCGCCCGCCCCGCGCCACCGTGCCGGCGCCGATCTCCAGGGAATACCGTCATGGAACACGCATGTGAATCCGTCGACCGGCCCGCCGGGCGCGGGCCGGCCGCCGTCCGTCCGGGGGCGGACCGCCCCCTGCGCCTGGACGACGAGGGAACGGGGGAGAGGTGGCGGTTCGGGTTCCCCGGCCGGGCCCGCGCGGAGGTCGGCGCGCGCGGCGCCCGCCTCCATTCGCTGGTCCTGCCGGACCGCTGGGGCCACCCCGCCGACCTGGTGCTCGCCTCGCGCGACCCCGCCGGCCACACGGGCTCCGCACGCTACTTCGGTGCGACGGTGGGCCGTTACGCCAACCGCATCGCCCGCGGCCGGCTCGTCGTGGACGGCGTCACCCACCAGCTCGCGACCCAGGAGACCGGGCACACGCTGCACGGCGGTCCCGACGGGTTCGACCAGCGCGTGTGGCGCTGCGAACCCTTCCACTGCGCGCACCGCACCGGCGTGCGGCTGTTCCTGCACAGCCCCGACGGCGACCAGGGATTCCCCGGTGCCCTCGACGTCCGCGTCACCTACACGCTGGACCGCGACGACAACCTGACCCTGTCGTACCGGGCGGTCGCCGACGCGCCGACGATCGTCAACCTCACCAACCACACCTACTGGAACCTCGAAGGGGAGGGACGCGGCAACGTCCTGGGCCACCACCTCCAGGTCGAGGCCCCCTTCTACACTCCCGTCGACGCCGAGCTGATCCCCGACGGCCCGCACCGCCCGTTCAGCGGCACCGCGTTCGACCTTCGCCGGCAACGGCGGCTCTCCGAGGCCCTGACCCGTTCGGATGCGCAACTGGCTCTCGCCGGTGGCGGGTTCGACCACAATTGGGTCCTGGGCCGCGCCCGGAGCGCCCGTCCTCGCAAGGCCGCGGTGCTGTACGCCCCCGTATCGGGCCGCCGCATGGACGTGCTCACCACGGAACCGGGGATCCAGGTCTACACCGCCCAAGGCCTGACCGGTGACATCCTGGGCAAGGGAGGCAGGCCCTACCACGCCTACGCGGGCATCGCGCTGGAAACCCAGCACTTCCCGAACACGCCGAACCGCCCCGACGACCCGACGGTCCTCCTGCTCCCGGGCGAGCCGTACCGGTCGACCACGATCCACAGTTTCAGCACCGTCACCGCCTGAAGGGGGCGGCATCCCCGGGCGGCGGGGTCACTCGGCTCCGGGAGCGATCCTGCGGGCCGTACTGGCGCGCACGATGAGCTCGGGGGCGACCACCAGGTGCGTCGATTCGTCGGTCCGGCCTTCGATGTGGTCCAGGAGCAGGCCGATGCTGTCCCGGCCGAGCGAGGCGAAGTCCTGCCGGATGGTGGTCAGCGGGGGCGGGAAGAACTCCGCCTCGGGGATGTCGTCGAAGCCGGCGACCGCCACGTCCTCCGGCGTGCGCAGGCCCGCTTCCCGCAAGGCCCGCAGGACACCGAGGGCCATCTGGTCGTTGGCGACGAACACCGCGGTGAGGCCCGCTCCCTGCCCCCGTGACGCCCGTACCCGACCTGCGAGCTGCTGGCCGGCCTGGTATCCCGACAGCGGACTCCAGTCGCCGCGCAGCAGGGGCGGCACCTCGGCGCCGGCGTCGCGCAGCGCTTCCTCCCACCCCTGGGTGCGGGCCTCGCTCTCCAGCCAGTCCGCGGGGCCCGCGACATGCCACACCGTGGAGTGGCCGCAGGCGAGGAGGTGTTCCGTGATCATGCGGGCGCCGAGGTTCTGGTCCAGGGACACGCCCGGCAGGTCCAGCGTGTGGCCGCCTTCGACGGTGACCACCGGGCACGGTGCTTCCAGGGCCGCCAGAGCCCTCACCGCGGCGCGCTGGGGGGTGACGGCGACGATGCCCTCCACGCCCCATCCGGCGAGGTGTTGCATGGCTTCGGCCAGGGCCGTCTGCGTGGCCGTCCGAAGCGTGACGGCGGACGTCAGATAGCCGCGGTCCCGAGCCGCCTCCTGAACTCCCGCCACGGTGCTGGCGGGCCCGTGCAGGGTGGTGTTCACCGCGATGACGCCCAGCGTGTGGGTCCGGCGCGTGGCCAGAGCCCGGGCTGCCGAGTTGCGGCGGTACCCCAGCTGTTCGATGACCTGCGTCACCGCGGCCCGGGTCTTGGCGCTGACGTTCGGGTGGTCACTGAGTACCCGGGAAACGGTCTGGTGGGACACGCCGGCGACGCGCGCGACGTCCGTCATCGTCGGCGCTCGCGAGACGTCTGGGAGCTGGGTCAACTCTCTTCCTTTCCTCATCGAGCGGCCTTCTCTCAAGGTACCGAACCAGCCGCGGCCCGCACATGTCTCGGGCCGACCGGGAGATCATCGACCTGAAACTGATGTTGGCGCTCACATTATGCAGCGTGAATCACAGAGTGCGGGCGGGAATCTTCGTGTATCTCTTGAGATTAGTGCTTGTTAGCGCTCACAATCTGACGAGGGTGGCTGCGGGTAGCGCAACCACGATGCCCGGCGCGGCCCCCGATCGGTTCAGCCCACTCATGCGCACGTGCGGGGCCTGCCGGACTCCGGCCCGGGAACCCCGCCGCCCATGTCGGAGAGACGGTGAGAGTGTAGTGAGCAAGACCAGCCTGGGGGACCTCCGTCGCGAGGTGCTCGCGGCCAACCTGCGCATACCGGAGGCCGGCCTGGCCACCCTCACCTGGGGAAACGTCAGCGGAGTGGACCGAGGTGCCGGCGTGTTCGTGATCAAGCCGTCCGGGGTCTCCTACGCCGACCTCACCGAGGAGGACCTGGTGGTGGTGGCGCTGGAGGACGGGCGGGTCGTCGAGGGGCGCCTCAGGCCGTCCACCGACACCGAAACCCACCGGTGCCTCTACCGGGCCTTCCCCTCCATCGGCGGCGTCACCCACACGCACTCGACGCACGCCGTCGCCTTCGCCCAGGCGCGCCGCCCGATCCCCGTACTCGGCACCACGCACGCCGACACCTTCAACGGGCCCGTCCCCGTGACGGACGACCTCACCGCCGAGCAGTGCGCGCGGGACTACGAGTACAACACCGGACAGGTGATCGTCGCCCGGCTCGACGGCGATCCCCGCCGGGCCGACGAGGTCCCCGGGGCGCTCGTCTCCCGGCACGGCCCCTTCACCTGGGGCGCCACCGCGAAAGCCGCACTGGAGAACGCCATCGTCTGCGAGGCCGTGGCGGAGATGGCGCTGCACACGCTGGCGCTGGGTTCCCGCCTCGGGGGCACATCCGAGCCGCCGAGCCATCTGCTGGAGCGGCACTTCACCCGCAAGCACGGACCGCACGCGTATTACGGCAACGTCCCCCACGCCCCGGGCGGCTGAGGCCTCCGGAGCCGGAGCGCGGCCGGCTCGCCACCCACCGCAGTGGCGCGGGCCGGATGGCGCGCCGCCGCCGACCGCCGATTTCGCGGGGCGGTCGGCCGTCCGTCGAAACTGTGGTGGCAGTGGCTTGCTCTCCGGCAGGCGGGCAGGCCAACTCCCTTTGCAGACACGAGGCTTGACGGGGTCGTTTGAGGGCTGGCTTGATTGGGAGCGCTCCCACTCCTGCCCCCAACCCACCGAGGAAGGCTCCCACACGTGCCTCCTGTCACCTCCTCCCGCAGCGTGCCGCACCGCGCCGCCGCCGTGCTCGCCGGCCTTGCGCTGGCCGTCGGCGTTCTGTCCACGACCGCCCTGACCGCGCCCGGTGCGGCTGCCGCCACCGTGGCCGCCGCTGCCGACACGCCCGTCCGGGTCAATCAGCTCGGCTACCTGCCCGACGGCCCCAAACGGGCCACCGTGGCCAGCTCCGCGACCGCCCCGCTCCCATGGCAACTGCGCGACGCCTCAGGCGCGGTGGCCGCCTCGGGCACCACCACGGTGCGCGGCGCCGACCAGGCGTCCGGCCAGTCCACACACCTGGTGGACTTCGGCGCGTACACGGGAACCGGCACCGGCTACACCCTGGGCGTCGGCGGCCAGACCAGCCACCCCTTCGACATCTCCGCGTCGCTGTACGACGGGCTGCGCGCCGACAGCATGTCGTTCTTCTACCAGCAGCGCAGCGGCATCGCGATCGATGCCGCCCTGGCGGGCGGCAGTGCCTACGCCCGCCCCGCCGGGCACCTGGGCGTCGCCCCGAACAAGGGCGACAGCAGCGTCCCCTGCCAGGCCGGGGTGTGCGACTACCAACTGGACGTGCGCGGAGGCTGGTACGACGCCGGTGACCAGGGCAAGTACGTGGTCAACGGCGGGATCTCCGTCTGGGAGATGGTCAACTCCTTCGAGCGGGCGCGCCGCTCGGGCGGCGACGCCGCCCTCGGAGACGCGACGCTGCGGGTGCCGGAGCGTGGCAACGGAGTGCCGGACGTGCTGGACGAGGCCCGCTGGGAGCTGGAGTTCCTGCTGCGGATGCAGGTCCCGGCCGGGAAGCCGATGGCCGGGATGGCCTTCCACAAGATGCACGACGCCAAGTGGACGGCCCTCCCGACCCGTCCCGAACTCGACTCCGAGCAGCGTGAGCTGCACAAGCCGTCGACCGCGGCGACACTGAACCTGGCGGCTTCGGCCGCACAGTGTGCCCGGGTGTACGCGCCGTACGACGCCGCGTTCGCCGCGCGCTGCCTCGACGCGGCCCGCCGCGCGTGGACGGCGGCCAAGGCCAACCCGAACGTGCTCGCCCCGGCGAGCGACAACACCGGCGGCGGTGCGTACGAGGACGCCGACGTCTCCGACGAGTTCTACTGGGCGGCGGCGGAACTCCTCGCCACCACCGCTGAGTCGCAGTACCGGGACGCCGTCACCTCCTCTCCGCACCACACGAAGCCCGTCGACGCCTTCTGGTGGGGCGGCACCGCGACACTCGGTCGCATCACCCTCGCCACCGTCCCCGGAGTGAACCTGCCCGCCGACGACAGGGCCCGGCTGCGCGGCCTGCTGACCGCGGCGGCCGATGGCCACCTCTCCACCATGGCCGGACAGGGCTACGCCGTCCCGCTCCCCGCCACCGGATATGTGTGGGGCTCCAACAGTTCCGTCACCAACAACGCGATGGTGCTGGCCGTGGCGTACGAACTCACCGGTCAACAGCGCTACCGGGCTGGGGTGTTGGAGTCCATGGACTATCTGCTGGGCCGCAACGCGCTCGACCTCTCCTACGTCACCGGCTACGGCGACCGCTATGCAGAGAACCAGCACCACCGGTTCTGGGCGCACCAGAACGAAGCCTCGCTCCCGCACCCGCCGGCCGGGTCCTTCGCGGGCGGCCCGAACGCGGGCCTGGAGGACCCGGTCGCCAAGGAGAAGCTCGCGGGCTGTGCTCCGGCGGCATGCTACGTGGACGACATCGGCTCCTACTCCACGAACGAGGTGGCCATCAACTGGAACGCCTCGCTGGCCTGGCTGGCGGCCTTCGCGGCCGAGCGGCGCAGCGCCCCGGCGGTGCCCACCGTCCAGGTGGCACCGGCGGCCCTGACGGTCCCGGAGGGTGGTTCGGCCCCGGTGGACGTGCGGCTCTCGGCCGCGCCCGCGCAGAACGTCACGGTGACGGTGGCCCGCAACTCCGGCGACGAGGACCTTTCCGCCGCCGCGACCTTGGTGTTCACCCCGGCCAACTGGGCCACCGCGCAACAGGTTTCGGTCATCGCCGCGCAGGATGCCGATGCCGTGCCGGGCAGCGCGACCTTCACGGTCGGTGGGCCTGGCGTGCAGTCCGCGACGTTCACGGCGACGGAGGCGGACGACGACGCGTCGGCCGCCTCGTGCGCGGTGGCGTACCGGATCGACAACTCCTGGGGCAACGGCTTCACGGCGACGGTGACGCTGAAGAACACCGGAACCGCGGCGATCTCCGGGTGGACCCTCGGCTGGAGCTTCGCGGGTGATCAGCGGATCAGCAACGCCTGGAACGCCTCGGCGAGCCAGTCGGGCAACACGGTCACGGTCCGGGACGCCGGGTGGAACGGGACGCTGGCGCCCGGCGGCAGCGCGAGCTTCGGCTTCCAGGCGACGTACTCGGGCACCAACGCGATCCCGACGCGCTACACGCTGGGCGGTGCACTCTGCTCCTGAGCGACCCCCACGCCCTGCCCGCCGGCCACCAGGCACGGCGGGCAGGGCGCGTTCGGGCCGGTCCTGTGCCGATCGGCAGGGGAGGGCCGTCAGGTGCGGGTCCAGCGCTGGTTGTTGCCGTTCGAGCAGGAGTAGAGCTGGATCAGGGTGTCGTTGGCGGTGCCGTTGCCGGTGGCGTCGAGGCACAGGCCGGACTGGACCCCGACGATGGATCCGTCGGAGTTGAGGTGCCATTTCTGGTTGTCGCCGCCCCAGCAGCTGTAGATCTGGACTTTGACGCCGTTGCCGGAGCCGGCGGCGTCCAGGCACTTGTTGCCGTAGACCCTGAGCTCACCCTCGGCCGTGTAAGTCCACTGCTGGTTGGTGCGGTTGTTGCAGTCCCACAGATGGATCTGGGTGCCGTCGGTGGTGGCTGCGCCGGGCACGTCCAGGCAGCGGCCCGAACCGACTCCCTTGATCTGCCCCGAACCGGGCGAAGGGGTCGGAGTGGGCGTCGAGGAGCCGGTGTTGAGCGCACCCAGCACGGAGGCGTAGGCGGGCTTCTTGTTGCCGTTGCCGTCGAACAGCAGCGGCGATTGCTCCGATCGCCAGGAGTCGGTGTCGCGCACACCCCAGACGGTGATGCCGAGGCAGCGCGGCACGGCCAGGCAGTCGTTGGTCACGTTGGCGTAGGTCGTGGCCGGGGCGCCCTGGATGTCGAGTTCGGTGACGGCCACATCGACGCCGAGGGCGGCGAAGCTCTGCAGGGTGGTGCGGAAGTTGCTGTTGTAGGGGCTGTCGTTGTTGAAGTGGGACTGGAAGCCGACGCAGTCGATCGGCACGCCGCGCTGTTTGAAGTCCCGGACCATGGAGTACACCGCCTGGGTTTTGGCCCAGGTCCAGTTCTCGACGTTGTAGTCGTTGTAGCAGAGCTTGGCCGCCGGATCGGCGGCGCGCGCGGTGCGGAAGGCGACCTCGATCCAGTCGTTTCCGGTGCGCTGCAGGTTGGAATCGCGCCGGGCTCCCGAACTGCCGTCGGCGAAGGCCTCGTTCACGACGTCCCACTGAACCAGCTTGCCCTTGTAGTGGGCCATCACGCCGTTGATGTGGTTGGTCATCGCCTGGCGCAGCGTGCTGCCGCTGAGATTCTGCATCCAGCCGGGCTGCTGGGAATGCCAGGCCAGGGTGTGGCCGCGTACCTGCTTGCCGTTCTGCACCGCCCAGTTGTAGACGCGGTCACCGGCTGCGAAATTGAACTGGCCCTGTTGGGGCTCGGTGGCGTCCGGCTTCATCTCGTTCTCGGGCGTCACCGTGTTGAACTCGCGGCCCGCGATCGTCGTGTACGCCGAGTCGCCCAGCCTGCCCGAAGCGATGGCGGTGCCGAAGTAGCGGCTGCTCTGCGCCGCCGCGCGGCCGAGCGTGCTCTCGGCGGCCTGTGAGGCCGGCGGCGCCACCAGCACGGCGGCCGCACCGAACACGGCGACGGCCAGGGCCGCGTACAGGCCACCGATCTTCCGGCGGACGGTGGTCGGGGGAATTGTGTGTGAGCCCACGAAAGAGCCTCCAGGACAGAAATCACGGAAGGAATGGAGCGCGGCGGAGCGAATCCGCGTGAACGACGCCTGCGTCCAAGGGAAAAGGACGCTCACCACCGGGATGTGAATATCAAAGGCCGGGGTCTGGCGCCCGGATGCAGAGGGGCGGACCGCCTCCTACCTCAGTCTGGAAACGCCGCCGAAACAAGTCAAGAGTTTCGAAATGGTTTCGAGAATGCGGGTGCTCATCTGGGTGGCCCAATAGTGGGTTTAAATCGAGCCCATCGCCACCGAAAGTATTTCGCGTACACGTCCGCGCAGCTTGAAGCCGACCCCGGTGTGCGGACGGCCCCGGTCAGCGCAGGAGCGTGTTGAACCCCAGTACGGGATCGGCGTTCCGGACGAGGGACTTGGCCTGATCCGGCCACCACACGCCGGCCGCGGGATCGACGATGCCGTACTCCGGGTCGATGGTGCCGCCCGGGACGCTGCGGTTGCACTGGCCGTCGGACTGGCCGACGGTCTTGATCCACAGATAGGCGTCCACCAGCGGAACGCGGGTGTTCGCGGTCGGCCGGGCACCGATGCCGCGTCCGGGAGCGTTGCACCAGGTTTGCGGATCGCCGCTGTATTTGCCTGCGGGCGGGGTCCATGAGCCCCGTCCGTTGCGGCTGGTGTCGACGACGAGATGGGTGAGCTCCTGCGCGGGCGGGTTGCCTACGTTCTCCCCGAACCAGCGGTCGGTCCAGTGCCACGTGTGCGGGTGACGCCGGCTTGGAGGAGGCGTTGCGCGATGTCGCCGACACTGCACCAGTGGCTGTTGCCTGCGTCCAGGTAGACGACGCTGTTCGGCTGCCGTTCCAGGGCGTCGATCGCATGGTTGAGGTCGGCGAGACGTCCGGTGGTGATCGCTCCGGTGGGGTCGCTGCCGGGACCGCAGTCGGAGGGGAGGTTGGCCAGCCCGTCCGGTTCGAGGACGACGACGGCCTTGCTGCGGCCGAGTCCCCGGGCGAAGGCGCTGATCCAGGCCTGGTACTCGGCGTCCGACTGGGCGCCACCGGAGGAGTACTGGGAGCAGTCGCGCAGCGGGATGTTGTAGGCCACCAGGACGGGAACCGTCCCGGTTCGCGCGGCGCGGCGTACCAGCTCGCGCACGCGGGATTCGACCTGCTCCGGGGTGCCGTCGGTGAACCAGGCCGCTTCCGGCCAACTGGCCAGCTTGGCAATGGATATGGCGCTGTCGACATCCTGCCGGAGGAGGTCGGTGACGGTTTGGTGGGCCGCGTCGCTGTCGGGAGCGAGGTACCGGGGCCGGCCGGGGGATCACCGGCGTCGGCGTCCCGGCGGTTCCCGCCGGCTCGGATAAGTGATGTCGAACCACGTGAAGTGGGCTCGGCTGATGGAGGGGCGGCCGTTGGAGGTGGCGTAGAGGCCGAGCTGGATGCTGGTGAACAGCGGTGCGAGGAAAGTGGCTTCGACGCTGGCCAGGTCCCGCCAGGCGCCGTCGGGTGCCGCGTGGGCGAAGGTGTGAGTGAAGCCGCGGATGCGGACCCCCAGCCGAACGGGGCCCGGGGGTAAGGGGACTTCGGCCAGTACCTCGGGCCCGCGGCGGAGGCTGAGTCCTTCCGCGGTGCGCAGGAGGAGGAGATGGGCGTCGTCGTCGAGGATGACGGCGAGGCCCGCGTGCTCGTCCGGTGCGGCGGGGGTGAAGTGCAGCTCGGTGGCGACGTCGCAGTCGGGCTGCTCCTGAGGGCGGGCCAGGAGGGACGGGGTGGTGCGTTCGCCGAGGCGTTCGGGGCGGAGCTGGAGACGGAGCCCGTCGCCTGTGGTCCAGAACCGTGCGCGTGGCGTGCGCAGGGTGTTCCAGTCGGCGGAGAGGGTGGCGAAGCCGTCGTGGAGGGGACGGCGCATGCCGGTGTGGACGACGGGGGAGAAGACCGGCCATCCGTCGTCCCACGTGACCCGGCTGAGGAAGGTCTCGCGGCCGAGGGCGGAGCCGGGGCGGACGCCCAGCAGGACGGCCCGCCAGTCGCCGCACGGGGTTTGGACGAGATCGGCGTGCCCGGTACAGGTGACGGGGCCCTCGGCGGGCGGTAGCACCGGGTTGCCGGGGGCGCCCTCGTAGGGTCCGGTCACACGGTCGGCACGGGCGGCCACCACGCTGTGGTCCACATCGGTGCCGCCCTCGGCGGTGAGCAGGAGATAGGAGCCGTCCCTCTTGTAGAGGTGCGGGGCTTCCGACCAGCGGGCGCCCGGGTGGCTTCCCGACCACAGGACGTGCTCGGGTCCCGTGAGCCGGCGTTCGAGGGGAAGGTACTCGCGCATCCAGATCTCGGTGTGGCCGGCGGTCTCGTCCCGCACGCGGGCGGCGGTGAACCAGGCCCGGCCGTCGCCGGTGTCGCCGTCGCCGTCGCCGCCGCTGTCGTCCGGCCCGTCGTCGAAGAACAGCGACGGGTCGAAGCCCTCGCCGTCCAGCCAGTGCGGCTCCGACCACGGCCCCGCCGGGTCGGTCGCCGTGACGACGAAATGGCCGGGACCGTCCATCAGCGTGCAGACGAGGTGGAAGACCCCGTCATGGTGTCGGATCGTCGGTGCGAACAGGCCCCGTGCGGGCTCGCACCCGTCGAGGTCGAGTTGAGACGCCCGGTCGAGCGCGGAGCCGATGCGCCGCCAGCTCAAGAGATCGCGGCTGTGGAACACGGGCAGGCCCGGGAACCATTCGAAGCTGGACGTCACCAGGTAGTAGTCCGCTCCCACTCGGCAGACGGACGGGTCGGGCCGGAACCCGGGCAGCACGGGATCACCGGTGAACCCGGTCATGGAACCGGGACGATCTCGACCGGCACGGACAGCACCCGGTCGGCCGCCGGGTGGCGTACGGGACCCTGCAGAGCGAAGGAGCCCTGAAGCGGAAGATCGCCGCTGGACCGTCCGACGGCCACGCCGACCTCCCCGGGTTCCACTCTTCTGCGCAGGTCGAGCCCGGTGAACGAGGTCCGGTCGGCATGGACGGAGAAGGTGATCCGTGCGGCCGCGCCCGGCTGCAGCTCGACCCTGGCGAATCCGGCGAGCCACCGCTGCGGCCGGACGACGGACGCCACGGGGTCCGAGAGGTACAGCTGGACCACCTCGGTCCCGGCCACCTCGCCGACGTTGCGTACGGTGGCCGACACGGAGACGGTCCCGTCCGTCGTGGCAACGGGATCCACCGACAGCTCCGAGCAGGTGAAGCTGGTCCAGCTCAGCCCGTGTCCGAAGGGGAACAGCGGGGTCGGGTCCACCGAGCTCCAGTCGGTGCGGCCGCCGAGCCTGGCGTGCAGGTAGGTGCCGGGCTGGCCGCCGGCCCGGCGGGGGATGGAGACGGGCAGCCGCCCCGACGGTTCCGCGGCACCGCTGATGAGCCGGGCCAGCGCCGTACCGCCCTCCTCTCCGGGGAAGAAGGCCTGCAGCACAGCCGAAGCGCGATCGGCCAGGTCACCGAGCGCGTAGGGCCGTCCGGAGACGAGGACCAGGACGGTCGGCACCGCGGAGTCCAGCACGGCGGAGGCGAGTGCGGCCTGGTCGCCGGGCAGGTCGAGGGTCTCGGCGTCGCAGCCCTCGCCGGAGGTGCCCCGGCCGAACATGCCGGCCCGGTCGCCGAGCACCAGTACGTTCACGTCCGGATCGTCCGCGGTGACCGTGAACCCGGCAGCGGTGAGTGCCTCGCCGAGCGTCGGGATGTCCAGCCCGGGGTCGCCGGGCAGCGCGACGTGGTTGGGGAAGGAGTAGCAGCCGAGGAAGGACTGGGGGTCGTCGGCGTACGGCCCGCTGATCGCCACGCGGCAGGGCCGCAGCGGCAGGATGCCGTCGTTGGCGAGCAGCACGGTGGACCGTTCGGCCAGCAGCCTGGCGAGTGCCCGGTTCTCCGGCGGGTCGAGGTCGACCGGTTCGGGCTTGACGGGTTCCCATCCGGGGTCGAGCAGGCCGAGTTCGGCCTTCTGCCGCAGGACCCGTTCCGCGGCCCGGTCGATGAGCTCCTCGGACAGGTTCCCGGACCGCACGAGTTCGGTCAGCGGTCCCCCGTAGCAGCGGGCCGTGGGCAGCTCGACGTCGATTCCCGCGGTCAGCGCCAGGGCGCCGGCCGCGCCGCGCGATCCGCTGACGCCGTGCCGGGTCTCCAGGAAGGAGACGGCGTAGTAGTCGGCGACGACCACGCCGGTGAAACCGAGTTCACCCCTGAGCAGCTCGGTCAGAAGCCGCTCGTCGGCGGCCACCGGGACACCGTCCACGTCGGTGTAGCTGTTCATCACCGACCGGGCGCCACCCTCTCGCAGTGCCCGTGCGAACGGCTCGACCAGTACGTCGGCGAACTCGCGCGGACCCGAGGCCACGGGGGCCATGTTCCGGCCGCCGCGTGAGGCCGAGTACCCGGCGAAGTGCTTGAGCGTGGCCACGATCCCGGCGCCTTCCAGGCCCTGTACGTAGGCGGTGCCGATCGCTCCGACCAGATAGGGATCCTCGCCGATGCACTCCTCGGTCCTGCCCCACCGGTAGTCGCGGACCACGTCGAGCACCGGCGCCAGCCCTTGGTGGACGCCGACCTGCCGCATCCCCGTGCCGATGGCGGCGGCCATCCGGCGCACGAGCCCGGGATCGAAGGAGGCGCCCCAGGCCAGCGGCCCGGGGAAGACCGTCGCCCCCAACGTCATGAACCCCGTCAGGCACTCCTCATGAGCGAGCGCCGGGATCCCGAACCGGCCGGATCCGGTCACCTGCCGCTGGAGCGAGGCGAGCCGCTCCATCCCGGCCTCAGCGGTGATCGGCGCGGTGCCGTACACCCGGGTGAGCTGGCCGAGCCCGTGGACGACGATGTCGGCGAGGCCGGGTGCGGACTCGCCGGAATCGTCCTCCATCGGCGCGACCGGTGTCCCCGGATCCGAGGGCAGCGCCCAGAAGCCGGCGAGCTGACCCGCCTTCTCTTCCAGCGTCATCCGGTTCAGCAGATCGGCGACCCGTACGGATACGGGCAGGAGAGGGTCACGCCAGGGCTCGGTCAAGGAGTTCTCCTAGGAGCGTCGTCAAAGTGGCGCCGACCGCCCGAAGTGCGGGGCCGGTGAGCCTGGTGCGTGTGGTCGCGGGGCGGAGGAGGGAAGCGACGCGGAGCGTCGTCGACCGACGACAACGCGGCGAGCGTGCGTGCCGGGCCCCACCGACCGGGCGGGACTTCGACAGCGCTAGAGACGGGGCGGGGCGGTGGAGAGCCGGACCTTGAGCTCGGTCGAGAGCTCCATCCGGGGGCTGACCAGGGGCTGGCCGTCCAGGAGCCGGAAGAGCGTGTGGGCGGCGAGCCGGCCCATCTCCTCCAGCGGTTGCCGCACGGTCGTCAGCGGCGGTGACAGCCATTCGCACATCGGCAGATCGTCGAACCCGACCACACTGAGGTCCTGCGGGATGCTCAGCCCGCCCTGCCGGGCGGCTTCGTAGACGCCCATGGCCTGCTGGTCGCTACCGGCGAAGACGGCGGTCGGCGGCTCGGGGAGGGCGAGCAGTTCCCGGGCGCGCTGGAACCCGCCCTCGTGCTGGAAGTCGCCGAACCGGATCAGGTCGCGGTCGACCTCGATCCCGGCCCGCTCCAGCGCGGCCCGGTACCCGTCGATGCGGGCCTGGCTGCAGAGCATCTCCTTGCGCCCGCCGATCGTGGCGATCCGCCGGTGCCCCAGCTCCAGCAAGTGCTCGGTGGCGGCGAGGCCGCCCGCCCAGTTGGTCGCGCCGATGCTCGGCACACCATTGCCCGGGAGGTCGATCGGGTCGATGACGACCAGCGCCACCCCGGCCTGTTCGACCTGGGCGCGCTGGGCCTGGGTGACCGAGGCGGTGACGAGGATGACGCCGTCGCTGTGGTGCAGGACCGGCAGTGCGGCCCAGCTCGACGGCGTGGCCTCGCCCGGCGGGACGAGCGACACGACGGTGCCCACGCTCCGCTGGGCGCACTCGGCTTCGACGCCGCGCAGTATTTCGACCGCCCACGCGCTGTCCAGACCGCCGATGATCAGGTCGACCAGGCCCGACCTGCGGGCCCTGCCCTGGCGGCCGGGGTGCAGGTAGTTGTGAGACCGCAGCAGGCCCTCGATCCGTTCGCGTGTGGCGGGTGCGACATCGGAGCGACCGTTGATCACCTTGGACACGGTGGCCTGGGAGACCCCTGCCTCCGCGGCGATGACGGCCAGGGTCGCACGCTGCTCGCTCAACTTCGCTCCTCTGGGCGGACGCCTTGGGCCGGCGGCATGTATCGCAAACTTTCGAAGAGTTTCCGATCGGCGTGACCTGGTTGTCAAGCTCCAAGAAGCCTGCTGTGGAAGGCAATTCGGTGAGAATGCTTGACCGGGAGGCCTCGCGTTCCTAGTTTGTGGCAGCACGAATTCGAGAATGTTACGAAACATTTTCGAAGTGCCGTTCCCCACTCCGGAGGTTCCATGGCCAGCACACCCCCGAGTCGACGAACCTTCCTCGCGCTCTCGGGCCTGACCGCCCTGTCCGTCTCGCTCACCGCGGCCTGCGGCCGCGGGGACTCCGGCTCGGGGCCGACGGCCGACGGCAAGGTGGCCTTCGCGTGGTGGAACATCGCCACGACGGAGCCGGGCAAGTCCCTCTTCCCGCAGATCTCCTCGTCGTTCACGGCCGCCCACCCGAACATCACCATCAAGACGACCTCGTTGGAGAACGAGGCGTTCAAGTCCAAGCTGGCGGCCGCCACTTCGTCGGGAAAGCTCCCCGACGTCTTCCAGACCTGGGGCGGCGGAGTCTTGCGGCAGCAGGTCGACGCGGGGCTGGTCGAGGACCTCACCGACGTGTTCGGCTGGTCGTCCGGCCTCACCCCGGTCTCGCTGCAGGCCTATCAGTTCGAGGGCCGGACCTACGGGGTGCCCTACGACGTCGGCATGGTCGGCTTCTGGTACAACAAGAAGCTCTTCGCCAAGGCCGGGATCACCGCTCCGCCGGCCACCTGGGCCGAGCTCCTGGAAGACGTCAAGAAACTCAAGGCGGCGGATGTCACCCCGATCGCCCTCGCGGGCAAGGAGAAATGGCCCGGCCACTTCTACTGGGCCTACCTCGCGATGCGCGCCGCAGGCCTCCCCGCGCTGCAGCAGGCCGCGACCACCAAGGACTTCACCGGCGCCGGTTTCGTCCGGGCGGGCATCCACCTCAAGGAGCTGGTCGACGTCCAGCCGTTCCAGACGGGCTTCCTCGGCGCCGGCTACTCGACCCCCGGCGGCCAGGCCGCGACCATGGGCAACGGCAAGGCCGCCATGGAGCTGATGGGGCAGTGGGGGCCGTCGGTGCAGAAGGACGCGGGCGCCGACCTCGGAGCCAACCTGGGCTTCTTCCCCTTCCCGACGGTCGACGGCGGAGTCGGCCGGGCCACCGAGGTGCTGGGGGGCGGTGGCGGCTTCGCGCTGCGCAAGGGTGCCCCGAAAGAGGCCCTGGAATTCCTGAAGTTCCTCGTTCTGGAGAACGAGTCCAGACTGCTGGCCTCCAACGGCTATCTGCCGGTGGTCAAGGGCGCGGAGAGCGGGCTCGCGGACGCCAACAGGAAGGCGGTGGCCGACAGCCTGGTCAAGGCGACGGGCTTCCAGCTCTACCTCGACCAGGCCTACCCGCCGGCGGTCGGCCAGGAGGTCAACGACAGCGTCGCCGACCTCATCGCGGGCAAGAAGACGCCCGAGCAGGTCACCAAGTCGATCACCGCGGCTGCGAAGGGTGCCTAGCTCCGTGTCCACCCTGACCGCGGAGCGGACGAAGGACGTCGGGCCGGTGCCCCTTCCCGCCCCAGGACGGCCGCTCCTGCGCGGGTTGCGCACCTGGGCGTCGGTCGCCTGGTTCCTCGTCCCGGCTCTGGTCCTCTTCCTCGTCTTCGTCCTCGCCCCCATCGCGGTCGCCGTCTACACCGGCTTCTTCAAGTGGGGTGGGGTCGGCCCCCTGGACGACTTCGTCGGCTTCGACAACTACGCCAAGCTCTTCGGTGATCGGGTCTTCCTCGGCGATCTGGAGCGCGGGCTGTACCTGATCGCGCTGTCGATCACGCTTCAGTTGCCGTTCGCGCTGTTCACCGCCGTCCTGCTCAACCGGAGGCTGCGCGGCCGGGCCGTCTACCGGATGCTGTTCTTCGCGCCGTACATCCTGTCCGAAGTGGTCACGGCGGCCCTCTTCACGATGATCTTCCTTCCTGGTGCCGGCATGGCCGACCATCTCGCGGGCGCCCTCGGCCTGGAGGGGCTGCGCGGGAAGTGGCTCGCCGATCCCTCGACGGTCATGCCGACCCTGTTCGTGGTCATGACCTGGAAGTACTTCGGGTTCCACATGATGCTCTTCCTCGCCGGGCTGCAGAGCATCCCGGGCGAGATCCTGGAGGCCGCCTCCATCGACGGCGCCGGCGCCTGGCAGCGCTTCCGGCACGTGACGCTGCCGTTGCTCGGCCCGACGATCCGGATCAGCGTCTTCCTGTCGGTCATCGGCGCCATCCAGCTCTTCGACCTCGTCTGGGTCATGACCGCGGGCGGACCCAACCACTCCTCCGAGACGATGGCGATCTCGATGTTCCAGTTCGGATTCAAGCGCTATCAGGTCGGCTACGCGAGTGCGATCAGCGTGGTGCTGTTCATGATCAGCTTGGTCTTCTCCCTCTTCTACCAGCGCTACGTACTGCGCCGTGACCTGAGCGGGGCCGTCACGTCGGGAGGCGGGCGGTGAACGCCCGCAAGGCGGCGCGAGGGCTGTCACTGCACGCCGTCGTCTGGCTGATCGGCGCGTTCGTCGTCGTGCCGCTGGTTTACGCGGTGATCTCCGGGTTCAAGAGCACCGGTGAGCTGACGACCAACCCGTTCGGGCTGCCGGAGCACTGGAAGACCGCCAACTACACCGGCATTCTCGGCAACGGGATGTTCTGGCGGCAGATCGCAAACAGCGCGGGCATCGCGATCGGCACGGCGTGCTGCACGGTTGCGGTAGCGGCGATGGCGGCGTTCGTACTGGCCCGCTACGCCTTCCGGGGCAGGGAGCTGTTCTACACACTGTTCACGATCGGGCTGATGTTCCCGTTCGCGGTGGCCGCCCTGCCCCTGTTCCTGCTGCTGCGCACCTTCGACCTGCTCGACAACCCCCTCGGAGTGATCCTCCCGCAGGCGGCCTTCGGGCTTCCCATGACGATCATCATTCTGCGCGGGTTCTTCCGGACCGTTCCGGCGGAGGTCGAGGAGGCGGCGATCATGGACGGCTGCGGCAAGTTCCGCTTCTTCTGGAAGATCCTGCTGCCGATGGCCCGTCCGGCGCTCGGCACGGTCTCGGTGCTCGCGATCGTCGCCAGCTGGAACAACTTCTTCCTGCCGCTGCTGGTGTTCAACGACCCCGCATGGCAGACGATCCCGGTCGGTGTCCAGCAGTTCCAGGGCCAGTATTCGACCGACTACGCGCTCGTCCTCGCCTACATCGTCCTCGCCATGGTCCCCGCCCTCGCCTTCTACGCCGTCGCCGAGCGGCAGCTCATCGGCGGACTCGCGGCGGGCGCCACCAAAGGCTGACCCCTCCCGCGTGACCTTCACCCCCGAGGAGATGTCGTGGAACACCCGACCGCAGCGACGGCAAGATTGTTAGCGCTAACACTCCCGATGTGCCGTCCGCGTGTCCGGCGCGCCAACGCTTCGGCGTGTGCGGCCTCCTTCCTACCCATCCCGTCCCCGACCCCCCAAGGCGGCTGCCCTGCGGTTCGTCGGGGTCACCTCACCCCCGTCCCCCCGAAGGAGCTCTTCTGATGCGGTTTCGCCATCCGTCTCCGGCCGGCCTGAGACGACGCACGCTCGCCGTCCTCGCGCCCTTGCTGCTCCTGGCCGCTTTCCTCGGTGTGCCGCCCGCCGACGCCGCGACGGCCGTCGACCCCAACGCTTCGTACGTACTGGTCAACCGCAACAGCGGCAAGGCCCTTGACGTCTACAACCTGGCCACCGGCGACGGCGCCCGCATCACCCAGTGGACCAGGAACGATCAGAACCAGCAGCAGTGGCAGTTCATCGACTCCGGCGGCGGCTACTACCGCATCAGGTCCCGCCACTCGGGCAAGGTGCTGGACGTCCAGAACCGGTCCACCGCGAACGGCGCATCGATCGTCCAGTGGGCCGACGCGAACGGGACCAACCAGCAGTGGCGGCTGGCCGACAGTTCGGACGGCTACGTGAGGTTCATCGCACGCCACAGCAGCAAGGCCCTCGAAGTACAAGGAGGCTCCACCGCCGACAACGCGAACATCGTTCAGTACGACGACTGGGGCGGCAGCAATCAGCAGTGGCAGCTCGTCAAGGCCGGCGTCGGCAACCCCGGCCCGTGCGCTCTTCCGTCGGCATACCGCTGGACCTCGACGGGCGCGCTGGCGCAGCCCAAGGCCGGGTGGGCCTCGCTCAAGGACTTCACCGTCGCCCCGTACGGCGGGAAGCAGCTCGTCTACGCGACGACTCACGGCGCGGGAACGGGAACGGGCTGGGGTTCGATGAACTTCGGTCTGTTCACCAACTGGCCGGAGATGGCCTCGGCAGACCAGAACACGATGTCGGACTCCGCTGTCGCGCCCACCCTCTTCTACTTCGCGCCGAAGAGCATCTGGGTGCTCACCTACCAGTGGGGAGGGAGCGCCTTCTCCTACCGGACGTCGAGCGACCCGGCCAATCCCAACGGCTGGTCGCCACAGCAGACGCTCTTCTCCGGAAGCATCGAAGGTTCCGGAACGGGACCCATCGACCAGACGATCATCGGTGACGGCACGAACATGTACCTGTTCTTCGCCGGCGACAACGGCAAGATCTACCGGGCCACGATGCCGATCGGGAACTTCCCGGGCAGTTTCGGCTCGGCGTACACCACGGTCATGAGCGATACGACGAACAACCTGTTCGAAGCCCCGCAGGTCTACAAGCTCCAGGGCCAGGACCGCTATCTCATGATCGTCGAGGCGATCGGTTCGCAGGGCCGGTACTTCCGCTCGTTCACGGCCACCCGCCTGGACGGCTCGTGGACACCCCAGGCCGCGAGCGAGAGCAATCCCTTCGCCGGCAAGGCCAACAGCGGCGCCACCTGGACCAACGACATCAGCCACGGTGAACTGATCCGCACCAACGCCGATCAGACCTTTACGGTCGATCCCTGCAACCTGCAGTTCCTCTATCAGGGACGCGACCCCAATTCCGGCGGCGACTACGGCCAATGGCCCTACCGGCCGGGTCTCCTGACGCTGCAGCACTGACGACAGGGGCCCGGCTCCGGCACGGAGCCGCCCCGGGTCGGGCTCGGCGACGGGCCGAGCCCGCCCCGGGTGCATCCCGGACGGCCCTTGCCGCGGGTCAGGACCTGGAACGGGCAGGGTGGGCGCCTTCTGGCGTGGCCAGGGCTCTCTCCCGTTTCATGAGCCGCGATCACCGCTCGCCGTGCTCGGCGGGCAACGCCTCGTCTGGACGGGGCGGGGCCAGGCGTCGGCCCCAGCAGGTCCTGCCGCCGGCGCCTCCTCGGGAGCTCTGCGCTTCTCGCGTACAGGGAGTGACGGATACGGCGTTCTCGTCGTCATCGTGGGGGTGTCGTTCTGGGTTCCGGGTCGAGAAGGAGGGGCCCGCTTCGGATCCCGTGCTGGTTTGGTGCTGGTCCAGGCGCCCTGTGTGACCAGAATCCGCAGGTGACAGCCCTGATCGGATGAGTTGTCGTACCACTCGATGGTCGTGCCGATGAGACTGGCGGCGACGATCCGTCTGAGGCCGGATGGAGCCTTCGAGGCGGTTCCAGGGGGAGACCACGGGTCGTGAAGCCCAGCCGCAATCGCAGAGGCAGGCCTGCTTTGGGGAGTTCACCTCGCCCCGCAGGTCTGTCTCGTGCTCGGCGACGCCGCCACCATGGGCCAGTTGCGCGCCACGGCCCGCGCCCTGGGCCGCCTGGGCCTGGACCCGGCCACCGTCCCCGCCGCGCTTGCGTGGTGAGGGGCACATAGCCCTCCGGCCCGTCGGCTGTCACTCGGTGTCCTGCGGCCAGGTGGTGCGGTCGCGGCGGTGGTCGAACTCCGGCAGCGCGGAGGCGAGGACGTCGAAGTGGGGGAGCGGGGCCCACAAGCTGCGTTCGCCGATCACGTAGAGGCGGCGTTTGGCTCGGCTCGCGGCGACGTTGAGGAGATGCGGGGTGCGGGCCGCCCACTCGCGGGCGCCGGGTCGGCCGCCGCCGAGTACGAGGACGACGACGTCGGCTTCCTTGCCCTGGGCTCGGTGGACGGTGGCGCAGCGCTCCTCGATCAGTTCGGACGTCCAGCCTTCCCGGCCGCGGCAGACCTTCTGGCATTCGGCGACCAGGGCCCGGAAGGGGGCGACGATACGCACGCGCTCGACGTCGACACCGTGCCGGTGCAAGTGTCCGAGGACGAACTCGAAGGCTCGGCGGTCGCGTTCGCCCCACGGGGCGTCGGATGGGCGCGTCGGGTCATCGGTGTTGAGCCAGCGGCTGGGCAGCAGGCCGTCCCGTTCCGCGTCGGGGAACGCCTTGGGCTCGGTGCCGTGGACCATCAGGCCGCCGTAGGCGACCTCGTTGCTGACCGTGAACATCGGCTCCTCGCAGCGACGGTGCACGCGTAGCGGCGAGCCCACCCAGACGTGTGCGTCGTCGGTGTCCGGGGCCGGGAGGTAGGTGCCGTAGCAGTTGGTCCGGTCGGCGACGGCCTGGGCGGAGGTGGCCGAGGGCAGCCAGTGCTCGTCGACTCCGTAGGCGCGCAGCAGCCGGAGTTGCAGGGCCGTGGGCATGGTGACGACGGGTTCGAGCTGGAGTGGATCGCCGACCAGGACGGCACGGCGGGCGCGCCACAGCGCGCCGACGGCGGCCTGCGGGGTGGCCTGTCCGGCCTCGTCGACGAGCACCCAGCCGATCGACTCCCGGCCGAGGCGGGCGAACATGCTGCCCACGGAGGAGAAGGTGGTCGAGACGACGGGCACCAGGAGGAAGAGGGTCTGCCAGGCACGCTCGACCTCCTCGTCGGGGACGGGCCCGTTGGTGCCGGCCATCAGCTCCATGAGGAGCTGGAGGTTGCCGCGGACCTTCTTCGCGGCCCCGGCGACGAAGGCGCGGTGCAGGTCGAGGGCGCGCAGGAACAGATCGCTGCGCGCCGTGGACCACGCCTCGTCAGACCAGGGCGAGCCGAGTTCCTGATCGGCTTCGTCGATGTGCGACCAGCCGAGCGGCAGGGAGGGGAGGGTGCGCGCCGCCTCCCGTAGTTCGAGGGCGCGGGCGTCGAGTTCCGCCACGGCGGACCGCAGGTCGCGGCGGGCGGTGACGGCAGCCTGCTGGGCGCGCCGGACGGTGTCGGCCGCCGCGCGCTCCCGGATACTCGCGACCCGCTCGCGTTCGAGCGCGTCGGCGAGCCCGGCGGCGGCCTCGCCGACGGCCGTGTCGGACCGGACGTACAGGTCAGCGGCCAGGAACTCTGCCTGAACGGCTTCGGCGAGCCGCTCCATGGCGTCGTCGAGGGCAGCACGTTGACGTACGAGCAGATGGGCGATCTCCGCCTGGGTGCGCTCGCGCTGCCGCTCGGCGGCCTGCCGTTCCGCCGAGCTCTGCAGCAACCGGCGGAGCCCGCCGCGCACGCCCCCTTCGACGGGCAGGGGCGTGTTGTGGCGGGCGGTGAGTTCGGTCGCGTACTCGCGCTGGCGCGCGACCAGTTCACGGGCGGCCGACAGCTCCGCGCGGGCGCCGGCCAGCTCCTCGCGGGTCTGCGGTAGGCGCTGGGAAGCCGTCCGGTGTCCGGCCTCGGCCGCCGCCGTGGCGGTCCGGGCGGCGGCGGTGGCGGCGGCGTCCCGGTCCAGGACCGCGGTAGCCGAAGTGACGAGACGGTCGGCCAGCGACACGGCGGCCTCCAGGCCCGCGATCCGCTGCCCGGCAGACGGGGACTCGACGGCCGCCAGGGCGCCGGCCAGCCGGGCGCGCCCGGCGCGCAGCCGCTCGACCTCGGCTTGGGCGGTACGGAACGCCGCGACGGCGCAGGTCCACGACGGTACGGGTTGGGCGGGGCCGGCCGCTGCGGTCTGGTTCGCGGGGGTCACGGGGCGCCGGCCGCCGGGCGTGGGCTTGGGTGGAATCCAGTCCCTCAGGACCTCCTGCATGCCACGCAGCGGCGGCAGGCCGGCGGCGGCGCGGGCGTCGGTCTCCTTCTCGGGCAGTTGGCCCCACCAGAAGCGGTTCCCGAACTCCTTGCGGTTGGTCTTGTTGCCGAGCACCGCGGCGACCAGCCCCCAGGCCGGCCCGCCGAGGAGTGCGGAGGCGAGGTCGGAGAAGTGGTCGGGTCCGTCTTGCCAGTGCTCGCCGAGCGCGCTGATGCCGGGCAGCTCGGCGGTGACGTTCTCCACGGCGCCGTTGTTGGAGGAGGTGACCACGATCTCGAACCCGGTCAGCCGCGGGTCGAGCCGCGATACGAAGCGGGGGCGCTGACCCTGGCGGTCCCGGCCCCGCCACGTCGGACCGGTGAACGCCTGGACGGGCCGGTCGAACGTGGCCAGCACTGCTGCCCGCTCGACGACCAGCGCGGCGACCAGGTCACGCAGCATCGTGGTCTTGCCCGTCCCAGGCGGGCCGTTCACGGAGAACATCCCACCCTCTGTTCCCCTTCGGTCGTCGAGCATGCGGTCGACCGCGAACTGCTGACTCAGAGCGAGCGGGAACCGCGCCGGCGCGGGCCAGCGGCCAGCCGGAACCAGGTCCGGACTCACCCCGGCAAGCACGGCCCCGCGCTCTTGGCGCACATCCGTCCGCGCCCCTACGTCGACGGAGTCGAGTTCGGTCAGGTACGCCTCCAGCGCCGGGCCGATGCCCTCGCCGACGGCCGCGGACACCCGGGCCAGATCGGGCGGGAGCAGGCTGTTCAGGAACGGCGCTGCGGCGGCGACCTTCGTCTGAGGGTCCCGGGGACGGCGGACCAGCCTGCTGCGGACCCGGACCACCTCGGGCCGCAGGTGTTCGCGTACCCCGCACAGGTCGGCGATCTGCGCGGTCAGGGCCACCAGATCGGCGAAGGCAAGCGGACGGGGGCCGGCGTCGGCGGCTGCCGACTCCGCCGACGTGCCAGGACCATCGGCCGACGCACCCTGAGGATCGCCCTCGGTGTCCTGCGGCCGGGTGGACGCAACCTGCTCATCGGCGGGGCGGCGCGCCGCGACCCAGTCAGCGGCGCGGCGAACCAGGGGCTCAGCTGCACCCTGCAGCACGGTGGCGGCGACCTCGCCGAACAGGGCCCCGACCGCGCCGACAGCAGCGCCGCCCAGGATCTCGGCGAGCAGGCGCTGCCAGCCCCCGCTGGCCGGCGTGCCCGTCCCACCGCCTGCGCCAGGCCACGCTCCGTATGCCGTGTCGGCAGCCTGGATGGTGGGGCCGTACGGGACGGCGGCGGCCGTGAGATCGTCGATCGCCGAGCCGAACGCGTCGTTGAGCTCCTCGAAGCCGTCCAGCCACCCCACGGCGGACGGCCCCGGATCGAACAGACGGCCCGTCGCCCAGCCGCATGCTGAGATCACGGAGGTGTCCTCGATCGGCCGGCCCTCGTCGTCCAGGACCAGCGCGAACATCGCGCTCTGACCCGACAACACCAGTTCGCTCTGCGGCACGCCGGCGTCGGGATCGGTCCCCGGCGGCAGTACCGCGATCATCGCCTGGCGGAGTAACTCCAGGTCGAAGACCCCGCAGTAGACATCATGGCGCCACATCCAACGGTGCGGTGCCCGCCGCGCCCCCGTCTGCGGGTGGTCCGCAGCCCACGGCATGACCGGCGGTACCCGGCCCGGCTCCGGCGTGAGGTCGACGACATACTCGTCCCTCGCCCCAGAGCGTGCGGTGGGGCGCCGACGGGGCAGCGCCGGGATCGTCGGAGGACTGAACAACTCGATCGCGCGCCAGCACTCCAGCAGGGCCTCCCGCCGACGGTCCCGCGCGTGTCCGCTCCGCACCCACTGCCCCCGTGTCGAACGCGCGGCATCGTGCCGCTCCCCTGAAGATCAGCTGCGCCGCCGAATCTACCGGACCGTCAGTAGGCACGAGTCCCGGTCGGCGGAGCCTTGTCGAGCCTCATCTGCGGTCGGCCGGGAGGAGGAGGCTCACCCCCAGGCCCGCAACGGCCCAGATCAGCAGCCCACCGAGCACCGGTACCAGGACCCCGAGGTCCGTGCGGGCAAGCAGTAGTGAGCCCGTCGTCACTCCTGCGGCCATGCCCGATCCGTTGGCCACGAACGCGGCTTCCTTCGCCCGTGCCACCGCCGTGAACACCCGCGCCAAGCACATGGATACCCAAACGAACACGGGCGTCGTCAGCATGAGGGCGACGATCCCCACCCACCACGGGACACCAGGAGCCCAGAGCAGCACGATCGTCGCCGCTACGGCCACGAGCACGGCAAGCAGGAACCCCACCAGCGACAGGCCGTCCTGGTCACGCTCATCCGAGATTGAGCGATCCAACCAGAAGACGCTGCCGACGACGACGCCCAGGATCACCGACCACGTCCCGGACAGGATCTGGAACGCGAACAGCTGGCCCCCGACCGTCACCGCGGGCGCCGAGAAGGCGATCCAGGCGGCCCCCGTAGACCGTGTGGGTTTCTGCGGCTTCCTGGGATCCTGCGCGGCGGAGGCCCGTTGGGGCACGCGCGCCGACGCCGGTTCGGCGGGTGCCGCCACGGGCTGCGCGGCGGGCGGCCGAGCGGTTGCGGTCTGCGTCGGGCGTGCGGCGAGGTCCCGCGCCGCCATGGGCCCTCCCGACGGCTCCCACAACTCGGTCGTCCGGTAACCCTGCTGTTTTCCGGCCAGCTTCAGCAGTTCTGCGGTGGTGGCAGCGCTCGGCGGCCGATCTGCCGGGTCTTTGCTCAGCAGCCGAAGGACCAGCCGGTCGAGCGCGCCCGCAACTTCGGGCCGATGCGTCCGTACCGGTACCGGCAGCTGGTTCGCGTGCTGGGCGAGCACATCCCACCCTGTGCCCGTGAACGGCGTTTCCCCGGTGAGCAGTTCGTAGAGAACACATCCCAGGGCGTAGAGGTCGGTACGCGGGTCGTGCCTTCCTTGGGCCTGTTCGGGCGCCATGTACGCGGGCGTCCCGATCACGGACCCAGCCGTCGTCAGTCCCCGTACTCCGCTCTGCCGGGCGATCCCGAAGTCGCAGATCTTGATCTGGCCCCGCGCGGTCAGCAGGATGTTGCCCGGCTTGATGTCCCGGTGGACGATCCCCGCCGCGTGCGCCGCCTGGAGCCCCGCGCAGATCTGCATACCCCACCGCACCACGTCTTCGACGGCCGACGGACCGCTCTGTGCCCCCAGCGGGCGCCCGTCGACGAACTCCATCACCAGAAAGACGACCGACTGTCCGTCGACCGGACCTTCTCCGACATCGTGCACGGCCACCAAGTGCGGGTCGGACAGCCTCGCGGCCGCGCGTGCCTCCGCCCGCAACCGCAGCGCGAGCTTGTCCTCCCCCGGCCGGGGGAGGATCTTGACCGCCACATCCCGGTCCAACGAGAGGTCCCGGCCCCGCCACACCTCCCCCATGCCACCCACGCCTACCAGCTCGGCCAGCTCGTACCGGCCTGCCAACACCATGCCTTCCATCGGCACCCCCATGAAGTGCACTGTAGATCGTTGGCCCCGTGCACGGCTGCGGCCTCCTGGGCGCTGCCGTACATGCCCCGGCCGTGGTCTGGTCGCCGGTCCAGGATGCTGCGGACGGTCAACGCCGAGCTCCCCGGCCCGCTGGCTTCGAGCAGGTGTCGCAACACACAGGATCGTGAGCGTTGCGCACCCGTCAGCTGAGCTTCTTCAGCTGAGCTGCCACGATCGCCGTGGGCTTGTCCGTCGCTTCCGACGGGCTGATCGCCGTGAAGCCGGCGGTCGTGGTGTTTTTGCGTACAAGGACGACTTCGATCGTGGACTTCTCGCCGTCCAGTTCCTGTTCGGCGGTGTAGGCCACGCTTTCGTCGCCGCTGGCGGACGGAGTGTTGACGACCTTCGTGATCTTCACTTTCTCCGTGCCCCTGACGGCGTTGAAGCCGCCGCCACAGGCCTGGCCGCCGGCGAGGACATCGGTGATGACGGTGTGGGCCTTCGTGGCGGGCCAGGAGTGGAGGGAAACCTTCGTTTCGGTCGTTCCCTTGGTCGCCTTGGTGTGGACCTGACCAAGCGTGTTGGTCATCACGCCGCCCAGGAGCAGGGTGGCGAGGTCTCGGCATTCGGGCCTGTCCGCGGAGATGACCGCTCCTTGCAGTGCTTCCTCGACCTTGTGGTCAGGAAGATCCTGGGGCGTCAGCGAGCGGGATGCGAGTTCCGCCTCGCTGAGCGGCGCGGCCTGCGGTGCCTGGGATCCGGCCGCCCGCGCGGTCGCGGGCCCGTCTTGGGCAGCTCTTTCATCACCGCCACCACACGAGGTGGTGAGCATGAGCACGGACAGGGCGAGAACAATGCGGCGGACGTAGGGGAGGTGCATGAGGTGCCTTTCTGGCGGCGACGAACGGACTGGCCGTGAAGGGTTCACGGCCAGGCGCTCGCTGTTCGGTGCGGTGGAGCGGTCACCTGACATTGAACCGGCATGTCCCCCGACGACTCGACCCCGCTCAAGGGCAGTCGCGCCATGGAGACCTGGACCGACTCCCTCAACCGCACGACCGAAGTACGCAGCTTCACGGCTACCGACCTCACCGCGTGCTCGCGGGGCGGGGCGGCCGCGAGTCGGCGGGGTAATCCAACAGATTCCGACAGGTTGGTGTGGCGGTGCGGAGTCCTTGCGTTCTGGCCGCGGACGCCGGGCAGTAGGGGCGACGGAGCCGGAGGTGGCGAAGTGCGTCGATCGGAAACCTTGGGTTCACCCTGTTGACTAATGGCGGAAACAGCGCTTTTCTCTGTTGCATCAAGTTTGAAACGGGTCGACTGTGGGGGGTGCCAGTCGTCGAGTGGCCGGCGGCCCCCTCCACCCCCTCGCACGTGCCCCACTGGTCGCTCCTGCGCGACCCGTCCAAGCAAAGGGAACGACATGCCCACTCATCACCACCGCCGTCCCGTCGGCGTCGCGGCTCTGAGCCTGGCCACGATGGTCGTCCTGGCGTCCTGTTCCAGCGGCCAGGAGACGACCGGCGGGAACGCGGACGTGGCGAAGGTCGACGGGAAGATCTCCCTGACCTACCTGCAGAAGCAGGGAGACCAGGAGTACTTCACCGGGGAGGCCGCCGGGGCCAAGGCCAAGGCGGCCGAGCTCGGCATCGACCTGAAGGTGGTCAACCTGGGCAACGACGCCAACAAGACGGTGAGCGAGGCCCAGGCGGCCATCTCGCAGAAGAGCAACGGGCTGATCGTCGTCGTTCCCGACCCCGCCGTCGGGCCGCAGGTCGTGCAACTGGCCAGAACCGGCAAGGTGGCGCTCCTGACCTCGGACGACCAGATCTGCGCCACCGGCCCCGCACCGTCCGCCTGCGGCGCCGACGCCCTGGTGCCCCGTATCGGCTTCAGCGGTCAGCAGATGGGCGGCGAGGTCGGCAAGCGGGCCGCCGAAGAGTTCAAGAAGGCGGGCTGGAATCCCGCCGAGACACGGACGATATCCGCCTGGAAGCAGGACGTCACCGTGTGCACCGACCGCGTCAACGCCTCGAAGAAGACCTTCGCGGACTCCGCGGGCGGCCCCGTCCAGAACATCGACGTGCCGACGGACAACACCCCGACGGGCGCGCAGGACAAGATCGCCGCGACGATCACCTCCAACCCCTCCGTGAAGCACTGGGTGGTCTGGGGCTGCAACGACGAGAACGTCCAGGGCGGAGTCACCGCGCTGGAGAACGCGGGCTTCAAGGCCGACAACGTTATCGGGGTCGGCCTCGGCGCCTACCTCGCGTGCAAGAACTGGAGCTCCGGCAAGCCGTCCGGCATGAAGGCCGCGCTCTTCATAAACGGCAGGGACGTCGGCGCACTCGCGGTGCAGACGATGTACGACAAGCTCAAGAACGGCAAGGACTTCCCCAAGGAAGCCTTCGCGCCGACCAAGATGGTCGACGCCTCCACCTGGAAGGACGCGGGCGTCACCTGCGGCTGAGCGGACGGGTGCGGCCCCGCGCACTGGCGGCGCCGTGCCCGCGCCCCGCGCCCCGTACCCGCGCCCGCGCCCCGTACCCACCCCGCGCCCGTAACCGCGCCCCGCACCCGTCCCCGTTCCGATCACCGCCGGCCGGCGGCGTCGCCGGCCGGCCCGCGTCACCCCGCTTGTGAGGCCCCATGACGACCGCCGGCACAGAGCCACCCGCCCCCGCCCGGGACACCGGCGAAGAGATCTCCGTCGAGAACATCACCAAACGCTTCGGCGCGGTGCAGGCGCTCAGCGGCGTCACGCTCTCCTTCCCCCGGGGCCGGGTGACCGCCCTCATGGGGGAGAACGGCGCGGGCAAGTCGACCCTCCTGAAGATCCTGACGGGTGACCACCAGCCCACCGAGGGGAGCATCCTCCGGGACGGGCGCCCGCGGGTCCTGTCCTCACCGCACGACGCCCACCGGGCCGGGATCCGCGTCATCCCGCAGGAACCCGAGATCATCCCGCACGTGTCGGTCGCCGAGAACGTCTACGCGGGCGCCCTGCCGCGCGGCGCCGGGCGCCGCCTCGACCGGGCCGGTCTGCGCCGCCGCATCACCGCGGACCTGGCCCGCCTCGGCTTCGAGAAGGTCATTCACCCCGATCAGCTGGGCTCCGAACTCAGCCCTGCCCAGCGCCAGTTGGTGGAGATCCTGCGGGCGCTGACCGGCGAGGCCAAGACCATCGCCTTCGACGAGCCCACCTCCTCCCTCTCCGAGAACGAGGCCGAGGCGCTCTTCGCCCTGATCGACCGGCTCCGGGACCAGGGCATCGCCGTCATCTACGTCTCGCACCGGATGAAGGAGATCTTCCGCCTCGCCGACCGCATCGCCGTCCTGCGCGACGGCGCCGTCGCCGGTGTGCTGGACGCCCGCACCACCAACGAGGGGGAAGTCGTCCGCCTGATGGTGGGCCGCGACCTGTCCTCCCTGTTCGTACGGCAGGACGTGGCCCGCGAGGAGGTGGTCCTGCGGCTGGAGGACGTCACCACGGACGACGTCAGCGGCATCGACCTCCACATCCGTGCCGGGGAAGTGGTCGCCCTGGCCGGGCTCATGGGAGCCGGCCGCTCCGAGCTGGCCCTCGCCCTCGCCGGTGACCGGCCGATCCGGTCGGGTCGCGTCACCGTGAACGGCCGGGCCCTGCGCCTGCGCAGCCCCCGGGACGCGATCCGCGCGAGCATCGGGCTCGCGCCCGAGGAACGCAAGGCCCAGGCGCTGTTCCTCCATCGCTCGATCCGGGACAACACCTCCCTGGTGAGCCTGGACCGGCTGCGCCGCTGGCGCTTCGTCCGCAGGCGTCAGGAGAAGGCGGTGGCGCAGGACTTCTCGGACAGGCTGCGGGTCCGCGCCCCCTCGATCGAGCACGAAGTGCGCAAGCTGTCGGGCGGCAACCAGCAGAAGGTCGTGCTCGCCCGCTGGCTGTTGCGCAAGCCCAAGGTGCTGATCCTGGACGAGCCGACGCGCGGCATCGACATCGGTGCCAAGGCGGAGATCTACCGGATCATCGCCGACCTCGCCCGGGAGGGGGTCGCCCTGCTGGTGATCTCCTCCGAACTCCCCGAGGTACTCGGCCTCGCCGACCGGGTCGTCGTGATGCAGAACGGCCGCATCACCGGCGAACTCGACCGGGCACGGGCCACCGAGGAAGCCATCCTCAACCTCGCCATGGCCGACGACCTCGCCCCCGTCGTATCCGACCGACCGCACACGCACTCCGCCGATGGAGACGCTCGATGACCACCACCCAGACGCCGGCCGCCACCGAGAACGTTCCCGCCGCGCCACGCCGGAGCGGCAGGGCGCTGCTCTCCTCGCTCGGCGGCCAGAACCTCAGCCTGATCGGCGCCCTCGTCGCCGTCCTGGCCCTGTTCGGATTCCTGAACGACAACTACCTCAGCCTCTCCAACATCCAGGTCATCGGCGAGGCGGTGACGATCACCGGCCTGCTCGCCGTCGTCCAGACGGTCGTGATCATCTGCGGCGGCCTCGACATATCCGTCGGCTCGCAGGCCGGCCTGGCCTCCGTGGTGAGCGCCATGGTCTTCACCTCCGCCGGATCCAACCCGTACCTCGGCATGGCCGCCGCGCTCGGCACCGGCATCCTCGTCGGCGTGGTCAACGGCGCGGCCATCGTCTACGGGCGGGTCAACCCCACCATCGCGACGCTGGCGGGCCTGGCCGCCTACAAGGGCGTGGCCCAGCTCGTCTCCGACGGCCGTGCCCAGGGCTACGTCCTGGGCGACCCCGTCTTCGTGTTCCTCGGCCGCGGGAAGATCGCCGGGGTGCCGGTGATGATCTGGATCCTGGTGATCGTGGCGCTGGCGGTGCACGTGATGCTGAAGTACACCGACATCGGCCGCAACGTTTACGCGATCGGCGGCAACGACACCGCGGCGCGCCTGGCGGGCATCAACATCAACAAGTACCTGGTCGCCGTCTATGCGCTCATCGGCGTGGTCGCGGCGGTCGCGGGCATCCTGCTGACCGCGCGGACCGGCTCGGGGCAGCCCGTCTCGGGCAGCGAGGGCCTCGAACTCAAGGCCATCACGGCGGCGGCCCTGGGCGGGTGCGCGCTCAAGGGCGGCAAGGGCGGGATAGGCGGCACGCTCCTGGCCGTGGCCCTGCTGGGCGCGCTGGAGAACGGCCTGACCGTGCAGGGCATCAACACCTTCTGGCAGAACGTGGCCCAGGGAGCCCTCCTGGTCGCCGCCGTCGTCATCCAGCAGCGCCGGAGCGGGGAACGCGCCGTCGGACTGCCCCACTGACGGCCGCCGGCACGTCACGTGTCGGGCACTTTCGTTGCTTTCTGTTTATTCTTGTCGATGTACGGCTTCTAGAGACGGGCATGCTCCGTGAAGAGAACCACGACGAAGCTCGCGGACGGCCGCGAGCTCATCTACTACGACCTCGACGAGGGAGCCGAGCGCGATGCGGCCGACCGGCGTCCGCTGGAGCCCGTCGACAGCCGCCCGGAGCTGCGCCTGGACCCCGCCACCGGCGACTGGGTCACGATCGCCGCGCACCGGCAGGGACGCGTCCACCTCCCGCCGACCGACGCCTGCCCGCTGTGCCCCTCCCGGGACGGCCACCTCGGCGAGATCCCGGCGGCCGACTACGAGGTGGCGGTGTTCGAGAACCGGTTCCCCTCCCTGGCGGGCCGCGACGGACGCTGCGAGGTCGTCTGCTTCACGCCCGAACACGGGGCGAGCTTCGCCGATCTGAGCGAGGAGCGGGCCCGCCTCGTCCTCGACGCCTGGACGGACCGCACCCGGCAGCTGTCGGCGCTGCCCGGGGTCGAGCAGGTGTACTGCTTCGAGAACCGGGGCGCCGAGATCGGCGTCACCCTCGCCCATCCGCACGGGCAGGTCTACGCCTTCCCCTTCGTGCCGCCGCGCACCGCCAAGATGGCCGCCGCGGCGGCCACGCACCGCGCCGTCACCGGCGGGAACCTCTTCGAGGACCTGCTGGCCCAGGCCCGCGCCGCCACGGCGCGGGTGGTCCTGGCGGGGGAGCACTGGACGGCGTTCGTGCCCTACGCCGCCCGCTGGCCCTACGAGGTGCACCTCTACCCCCACCGCCGGGTGCCCGACCTCACCCGCCTGACGGAGACCGAACGGGCCGAGCTGCCCGGCATGTACCTGGAGCTGCTGCGCCGGTTCGACCGGCTGTTCCGGCGGGAGGGGGAGGCCGCGCCGCCGGCCCCCACCCCGTACATCGCCGCCTGGCATCAGGCACCGAAGACCGGCGGCCGGGAGCTGGCGCTCCACCTGGAGCTGTTCACGGTGCGGCGCTCGGCGGAGAAGCTCAAGTACCTCGCCGGCGTCGAGTCCGGCATGGAGTCCTTCGTCAACGACATCGCTCCGGAAGCGGCGGCCCGCCGGCTGCGGGAGGTCGCGTGAACGAGGCGTTCCACCGGATCTACGGAGCCCACCCCGAGGGGGTCTGGGCGGCGCCCGGCCGGGTCAACCTGATCGGGGAGCACACCGACTACAACGACGGCTTCGCCCTGCCCATCGCCATCCCCCAGACCACCCTGGTCGCGGCGCGGCGGCGGCAGGACGGACGGCTGCGGCTGCACAGTGCCCAGGACGACGGCCCGGTCATCGACCTCCGGCCGGCCGACCTGGTCCCCGGGGTCACCACCACCTGGGGCGCCTACCCGGCAGGGGTCCTTTGGGCGCTGCGCGAAGCCGGACACCGCGTCGGGGGCGCCGACCTGCACATCGACAGCACCGTCCCCACCGGGGCGGGCCTGTCGTCGTCCGCCGCGCTCGAATGCGCCGTCGCCTTCGCCCTCGCGGACCTGTACGGGCTGGAGCTGAGCGCGCCCGCCCTCGCGCTGCTCGCCCAGCGGGCGGAGAACGGCTTCGCCGGCGTGCCGTGCGGGGTGATGGACCAGATGGCCTCCGCCTGCTGCACCGCAGGCGCGGCCCTTCACCTGGACGTCCGCGCCGGGGTCCACGAGCAGGTCCCGTTCGCCCCCGAGAGGAGCGGATTGAGCCTGCTGGTCGTGGACACCCGCGTGAAGCACGACCTCGGGGACGGCGCGTACGCGGCCCTGCGGGCCGGGTGCGAACGCGCCGCCGGCCTGCTCGGCCTGACCGCGCTGCGCGATCTGACGCCCGGGGAACTGCCCCGCGCCGTAAGGGCGCTGCCCGCACGACTGGTCCCCCTCGTACGGCACGTGGTGACGGAGAACGCACGGGTCACCGAGGCCGTCTCCCACCTCCGGGCCGGGCGTCTGGCGGCGCTCGGGCCGGTCCTCTCACAGGGCCACGCCTCCCTGCGCGACGACTTCCTCGTCTCCTGCGCGGAGAGCGACCTCGTGGTGGACACGGCCCTGGCGCACGGAGCGCTCGGAGCGCGGATGACGGGCGGCGGTTTCGGCGGCTCCGTCATCGTGCTCGTGGAGGAGGCGGCGACGCAGTCGCTCGGCGCGGCCGTCACCGCCGCCTTCCGCGGCGCCGGGTACCAGGCTCCGCACCTGTTCCCCGTCTCCCCGGCCGCCGGCGCCCGGCGCATCGCCTGAGGCGCCGACGGGGCCGGTGAGCCCGCACGCGGGAGGGCCGTGGCAGGCTCACCGCCGCCCGGAAGCCCGGCCGGTGGCCCCAGCCGGTGGCCCCGCCCGGCGGTCCCGCCCGGCGGTCCCCGTCAGTGGGCGGTCGCGGCCCTGGCCGGGGTCCGGGCGAGGAATGCCAGCTGGGTGGCCACCGGCAGGAAGTCCCGGCAGAAGTCCGCCATCTGCACGACCCCCTTCGAGAGCACCGAGGGCGTGGCCGCCAGCGCGGACAGCCCGACCCGGCCCGCGGCGGCCAGCCCCGCGATCACCCCCGCCTCGACGGCCACCCAGACGAAGATGGCCAGCAGGGCCGCCGCGCCGATGCCGAAGACGAACAGCTCGCCGTCCTCCGTGAAGAGCCGCCGGTCGGCCTGCATCACCGTGACCAGTTCCGGCACGAGCGTCGGGCCCGGCGCGCGCTGCTTGCGCTCCCACTCCCGTACCGCCCGGTTGATCCGCTCCTTCACGCTCTTCGGGATCAGCGAGCTGTCGAACTCCGCCCGGTGCACGTGGTAGAGGACCAGCCCGTCATAGCCCGGGCGGCCGGTCTCCGGCCGCGGATGCTCCTGGAACCTGGCCCGGTTGGTGGGCCAGAAGCAGATCCAGTCGGACACCACTCCCTTGCCGGTCGCGCTGTCGATGTGCAGGGGGAGCGGCAGCAGCATCAGCGCGGGATGCAGCCGCCACGTGCTGGCCCGGGCGCTGACCTGCAAGGAGCGCTGCATGCGCGCCAGTTCCAGGCGCATCCGGACGGCGCAGGGGTCCTCCAGGATGGACACCTTGCTCTGGAGCTCCTTGTACGTTTCGAGGCCGCCCTGCCGGGTGCCGACCTCCACCTCCTCCATCGTGAGCTCCCCGCTGTAGGACTGGAGCCCGAGCATGTCCGGTTTGAGCAGACCGCCGGGGGTGAGCCTGCGCACGGCCTCGATCAGTACGCCCGCCGGAGTCTTCGCGGCGGGATCCAGCAGCTTCTTGAGCTCCAGGACCTTGGACGGCGAGATGGGGTTGCGGAAGTCCTCGCCCAGCACCCGCAGGGCCATCTGGAGCACCGGATCGCTGGGCTGGAAGCTGAGCCTCTTGTACGACGCGGCTTCCCCGCCGGACATCGGGGGCCGGCCGCCCTGGCCCTTCTCCTGACCGGCGATGAGGTCGAAGACCTCCTGGAGCCGGTCCAGCTGGTGCGTCACATGGGTGGAGCCCGGCAGCTCCGCCACGTACCGCTCGAAGTGGTAGCGGACCCAGACCTCGGCGGCGATCCACTCCCACCCGGTGAGCAGTTTGGGATCCCGCTCGCCCAGCAGCTCGCAGCGGGTCTCCTCGCTCAGTTCGTCGACGGGCACGGCCCCCCCCTACGCGATCGAGCCGAGGTTGGAGGTGACGGCGATGTCCGTCCCGGACGACGGGGTGTACTCGTTCCACTCCGCGATGAGCGCCCCCTTGGTTCCCGGCTGGAGGACCGGGATCGCGCTGGGCGACGGCGAATGGGGTTGGCTCAGCATGCCCACGACGATCTGGCCGCGGTCCGCGTTGACCGCCACGATGCTCTGGGACTCCTGGAGCCCCCGCTCGTCGGCCACGTCGATGACCACCGTCGCACCGACGAGGAACCCGGCGGCCGACTCGACCTTGATGGTCACGGGACCGCGCGGGTCGCTGGGGTTCGGTACCAGCGGTGTCGCGCAGGTGGTGTAGACGGCGTCCTCCAGCCGCACGGCGGAGCGCCCCGGGTTGGCGGGCGGGATGCCCGGATAGTTGCGGTCGTCGTACGCCGCCACTTCCCTGGCGATGCTCAGGTAGTACGGCGGGGGCTGGCTCGGCGGCGGATCCTGGTGGTGGAAGCCGCCCTCCACGAACTTCACCCACTCCTGCTCCCAGCCCTTGCGCACCGTCAGGACCACCCGCGCGCAGCCGGACCGCAGGAAGGCCTGCCGGTTGGCGTCGGCATGCTGGATCTGCCGGACGAAGTCCCAGCTCGGGGGCACGTCCCAGAAGTACGAGTACAGGAACGTGACGACGTTCTCCCACTCGATCGCCTGGTTGAGGAACCGGACGTCGGACTCGTGCCGGCGGAAGACGGCCCAGTCGGCCGCGCTCCAGCCGAGGGAGTTCCCGTCGAACCCGATGCCGTGCTCCAGATCGACGCCCGCGGAGACGAAGAGGTCGATGACCTCCTGGGGCATGAAGTCGAAACCCGGGCCGAGCAGGGCCCGCAGGACGCCCTTCATGACCTCGTCGCTCTCCTCACGGCGCAGCGTGAGGGTGTCGACGTTGTTGATCCGTTCCTCCAGGGCGGAGATCCGCGCGGCCACGTCCTGCTGCTGCGAGTAGTACTGGTTCTGCGCGGCGTCCCGCAGGGCGTTCCAGACGGCCGCCTGCCACCTCTCCCTGACGCGGGTGTTCGCCGGCGCCGTGCCCGGGGCCGGCTCCCCGCCGACGGGGATCTCCTCGACCTGCGCGACCACCTTGAGGGAGGTGTGGCGGTTGTACCCCAGGCGGAAGGAGATGGGCACCTTGCCGGTCGCGTGCAGCTGGAAGCCGCCCCACTGCGGCAGGGTCAGGTCGATGGGCCCGTGGTCGCCGTACGCCTCGGTCATCGAATACGAGCTGCCCAGCACCTCCAGGCGGTACTTGTACTCGTTCCCGGACCGGCTCGCCGAGCTGAACCAGAGGTACAGGGACTTGATCCGGTAACCGTCGGGAATCTCCAGCGGTTCGGGGGTGAAGATGCGGGCCTCGTCGGAGTCCGGGGCGTCCACGCTGAACTGGGGCGGCGACGGCGGCTGGGGCGGATCGGGCACCACCGCCCCGTACCGCTCGGCCAGGACCAGGTGGTGGGGCTGCGTCTCGTGCTGCGCGGTGAGGATCGCGTCGGTGATCTCCGCGTGCGGGACGTCGAACTGGAAGGGGCCGATCTGCCTCCTGAGGGCTTCGAGCTCCTTGTAGGACTTGCGCAGCGCGGCCCCCGGCTCCGCCACCACGAGGTCATAGGTCAGCCGCAAGCCGTAGCGGTACAGCCGGACGCGCCATTTCCGCATCAGACTGAAGTAGTCGATCCGGACCGCATCGGTCTGGCTGGCGTTGCGCAGCGTGCGCGTGGAGGCCTCGGAGCTGCCGGTGACGGTGGTGGTGGAGATCGTGACCTTGTGTTCCTGCTTCGCGCGCGACGAGGCCTTCTTGGTGAGTTCGGTGGCGTGCTTGGTGCTCTCCGTCGCCGACTGGGACGTGGAGTCCTGAGCGGTGAAACTGGAGCTGGCCGAACCGGAGATGACGGGGATGCCGCCGCGCACGGTGCCGGTGACGTTGAACTGGTTGGAGTGCTGCGCCTGGGAGGAGGTGGACTGGGCGAGCTCCGTGTTGTCCGTGACACCGGTCTCACTGGTGTTCTCCAGCGAGTCGGTCACGATGGAGCTGAACTCCTTGGTCTGCACCGACCATTCTTTGTGCGTGACGGCGGTCTCCTCCAGCGGCGCGAGGGGGATGGTCGCGATGAGCTCGCCCCGCTCCAGGCCGGCGGGAGCCATCTCCATGCGCTCCAGGTTGATCCAGCCGATGTTCGGCGCGACCGCGTTGGCCTCCAGGGACCTGGTCGCCACCACCGCCGTGCGCAGGGCCAGTTCGGACTCCGCCCGGTCCGCGCCGGGCGTCGCGGCGGCGGCCCGGCGGACCTCGATCAGGGCGTTTCCGACCGCCGTGAGGGCTGCCATCGGCACCGCCGTGAAGGCGCTCGCCGGGGGAGGGGGGAGGGGAGCGGCAGCCGGACCGCCGAGGGCCGCGGGGGCCGGGGTAGCGGCGCCGAGCAGGTCGAAGACCTCATCGGGCACCGGCTCCGCCTGACCGTCGCCCGTACGGGCACCGGCCCGCTCCGCACCGCTCAACCGGGCCCGGACCGCCTCCAGCTCCGCTCCGGAAAGGGCGAGCCGACGGGCGAACGCGGACTTCAGCAGGGCCTGTCCGGTGGACGGCGGCGGGGCTTCCAGCTGGACCAGGGTCGCCTTGAGCATTTCCCTCGTCGCGCTGGTCAGCACGGGGGGCGGCGCGGTCGGCGGAAAGGGAGGGAAAGCCGCTGCGGCGGACCGTTCGGTGATGCCGGACGTTCCGCTCGTCGCGGACATGTCCATTGGCGCAGTGCCGTCCATCGATCCCCACCCTTTTAGGAACGTCTACGGCTCCTCAAGCTACTGCAAAGGAAAGGGGGATAACCAGGGTGTTTTTTGCCGCCGGAAAAGAAGTGATTGTCTTATGGTCGAATTTCCCGACGGAATTCGAGGAGGCCCATGGCGATTTTCACTCCGGTGGAAATCGTCAGGGCTTCGAGGAATGGCATACCCATCAGCCACAGGGCCACCATCATGGCCGTGAGCACCAGGAAGGCCGGCAGCAGATTGGTCCGTCTGATCACGGTCCGCAGCCGGCCGGCACGGCTGCGGCGCTCATCCACCGTATCGATGGGGCGCGCGGCGACGCCCTCCTCGTTGGCATGCGGCATGGGCTGCGGCCCCTTCCTCGTGCACGACGTCCCGGGGAAGGAGCCTCGGACGGGCCCCGGCGCACTGCCACCGCTGTCGCCCGCCCCGCCGCCATCCGGCGGACAGGTTCACCTCACCGGCTCAGGCGCGACGCCGCGAGGGCGTCCTTGACCTCCCGTACGACCCGGGCGGCGTCCTCGGGGTCGTGCACCACGTCGGTCCGGTTCATGTCGATGACGAGGACCTCGCTCGCCGAGTAGTGCTCGTGGACCCATGCGTCATAGCCGGACCACAGCGTCCGGTAGTACGCGATGAGGCTCTCGTCCTGTTCGAAATCGCGGCCCCGGAGTCCGATGCGGTGCAGCACCGTCTCGAAGTCCGCCTTGAGGTAGACCATGAGATCGGGTGCCTTGCGGTACGGCAGGCCGTCGATCTCGCGCATCATCTCGCTCAGCAGTCCCTCGTACACCCGCATTTCGAGGGAGCTGATCCGGCCCAGGTCGTGGTTGACCTTGGCGAAGTACCAGTCCTCGTAGATGGACCGGTCGAGGACGTTGTCGCCCTGCTTGTACGCCTCCTTGATCGCGGCGAACCGCGTCTGGAGGAAGTAGAGCTGGAGCAGGAAGGGGTAGCGCTTCGCCTGGATCTCTTCGGGGCTCGCCGTGTAGAAGAGCGGAAGGATCGGGTTGTCGTCCACGCTCTCGTAGAAGACCTCGCTGCCGAGCTCCTTGGCGAGCAGTTCGGCGACGCTCGTCTTGCCGATCCCGATCATGCCTCCGACGCAGATCACTGGCATTCCTCACTTCTCCCTGGGGGTCTTCTGTGCGTGGGTGGGTGGCCTGGGCGTCCCACACCACTGAGACACGCGCCGGTGGTGGCGCGATTCCCGGGGATCTTCATGCTCGACGTCATGTGCCCCCGTCCGGACCGAGGTCCTGACGCGGGCCGCTCGCGCCGGCCGGCGGGCCTGACCGCTCCGCGGCCGTCGCACACGTCGACGGCCCACGGCCCCACGGCCGCCTTGAATCTTAAATGACGATCCGCCCCCCGTCGGCCGGCGCGCCCCGGCCCCGACGGGCGGCGGCGGGCGGCGCCGGGCGGCGGCGGGCGGCGGCGGGGTGCGTCACGTGCGCCAGTACGTGCCCGCGCGGGTGTCGACGTGCACGACGTGCCGGCCCACCCGGACCACGCGGTAGCCCGGACCGGCCCAGCAGCCGGTGTCGCCGTCCGCGTCCGGCAGCGGGGTCCAGACCTCCAGGAACGTGCTGCCGTCGGTGTTGGTGCCCCGTTCGACGAGGTGCGCGCCTTCCCACCGCAGGGCGCCGGTGTCCTCACCGGGCTCGCCCTCCAGGTGGTGGAAGCGTACGAGAGAGCCGTCGAAGGACGTGATGCCCGCGAAGCCCCGGCTGTCGGCGTAGTACGGGCCCGCCTGCAGCCACACCACCTCGCGGTCCTCCACCAGGGGCCCGCCGTCGCGGCTGATGCCGCGCCGCAGCCAGGCGCCGCGTCCGGGCGCCGGGATCCCCGGCCCGTCGGCGGCGGGACCGGGCATCGGTGGCAGGTTCATGTGGTCAGCCCATCCGTGCGACGAGGGGAGCCGCCCGCGCCGGGCCGCCGCACAACCTAACACCGCCGTCAGCCGCGGCCCGTCAGGTAGCCGAACCGCTCCGGCAGCTCCGCCAGCCAGTGGGCGCGCTCGACGGCGATCTCCTTGAGGCGGGCGTCGCCACTGCGGGCGACGAGGTGGCCCATGTACCGCTCGTTGAACCCCGAGTACTCCCGGTGCAGGGTCCGCAGTGCGTGCGCGACCCGTCGCTCGTCGGCGCGGGCGAGGTCCGCGAGCGGTGCGACGTACGCCTTCCAGCGGCCCTCGACCGCCTGCTGGAGGAGGTCGGAGAACTCACCGGCCCGGTCGATCACCTCCAGCAGTTCCTCCGGGCGCAGGCCGAGCGCGTCGGCCAGCAGCAGGGTCTGGTGGTCGGTGCCGGACCAGTCGTGCCCCGTCTCGGCCCGGGCGTACGTGTACGGGTCCACGCCGGCGCGCTCGGCGAGCCGCTCGGCGGTGAACTGCCTCGCCAGCCGGTGCTCGTACAGGGTGCCCGGCGGCCGGCCCATCAGCACCGGCACCGGGCACCACAACGCGTCGGCCAGGGCGAAGAGTTCGGTCTCGGTCGGAGCCACGCCCCCGGACTCCCAGGCGTGGACCGCTTCGGGCGGGCGGTGCATGCCCAACTGGGCCATGGAGGCCACGACCTGGGAGGGTGTCATACCGGCGCGGAGGCGGGCGGCCTTCGCCTCGGAGGGGGAGAAGGGGAGTCTGGACACGGCGCATCACCTCAGGGGGGTGGCCGCGCGGGGACCGTGGCCTCCGCGCGGCGAGGGGGCGGATCAGCGGGCGGGCTCGGCCGTCCAGCTGGTGCCTCCTTCCGGCCCCTCCCAGCCCGCCCAGTCGTCCTGGCCGCCGGCCCGGTCCGGCCTGCTCCGGCCGCCGCCCGTCCCGGCCTCCGGCCCGGTCGCCGCCCCGGCCTCCGGCCCGGTCGCCCACGGGTTCCAGCCCTCCGAGCCGTCCGGGCCGCTCCGGGGACCCGCCGCCGCGGCGTCCGCGTCGGCGAGGCCGTCCCAGTCGATGTCCTCCCGGTCCCGGCGGTCGGCGAAGGCGTGGAAGAACAGGTTCAGCAGGACCGCCGTGAGGCTGCCGAGCGTGATGCCGCTGCCCAGCACCGCCCGCACCTCGGTCGGCATCCGCTCGAACAGCGGCTGCACCGTGGTCGGCAGCATGGCCGCGCCCAGACTCAGCGCCAGGATCAGCGCGTTGCGCTCCTCCTTCAGGTCGACCTTGGCGAGGATCTGCACGCCGACCGTGGCGACCATGCCGAACATCGCGACGGCCGCGCCGCCCAGCACCGGGTGCGGGACCGAAGCCACCACCGCCCCGGCCTTGGGGACCAGCCCCAGCAGGACCATGAAGACGCCCGCCGCGACGACCACGAACCGGCTGGTCACCCGGGAGATCCGGACGAGGCCGATGTTCTCCGCGAAGGCGACGTAGGGGAAGGAGTTGAACACCCCGCCGAGCACGGTCGCGACGCCGTCGGCGCGCAGGGCCCGGCCGACCGTCTCGCCGTCCACGTCGCGCCCGGTGATCTCGCCCATGGCGTACACGTCCCCGGTGGTCTCCACCATCGTGATCATCATGACGACGACCATCGCCAGCATGGGGAAGACGGAGAACTCCGGCACCCCGTAGTGGAACGGGGTGCTGACGCCGATCCAGTCCGCCTGCGCGACCCCGTCGAGACCGGCGTCGCCCAGCAGCCAGGCGGCCACCGTACCGCCGACCAGCCCGAGCAGTACCGCGATGCTGCGCAGGAAGGGACCGCCGAACCGGGTCACCAGCAGGATCACCGCCAGGGTCCCGGCGGCGTAGCCGAGGTGGGCGGGGTCCCCGTAGCCGGGCCGGCCCACGAGGTCGGAGCCGCCGCCGACGTCCTGGAGGGCCACCGGGATGAGCGTGATGCCGATGACGGTCAGGAGCGTGCCGGTGACGATCGGCGGGAAGTACGCGGAGAGCCGTCCGACGAAGGGGGCGAACAGGAAGGTGGCCACGCCGCCGGTGATGACCGCTCCGTAGACCACCAGCAGCCCGGCGGTGCCGCCGCCCGCGCCCTGGCCTATGGCGATCATGGGGGAGACGGCGGTGAACGTCGCGCCCTGGACGAGCGGGAGCCGGGCGCCGATCCGCCAGAAGCCCCAGGCCTGGATGATCGTGGCGATGCCGGCCGTGAACAGGTCGGCGTTGATCAGGTAGACGAGCTCCCGGGGCGAGAGGCCGAGGCTGTTGCCCAGGATGATCGGTACGAGGACCGCGCCGGCGTAGAACGCCAGGACGTGCTGGAAGCCGTAGAGCGAGAGCTGGGAGAGGGGGAGGACCTCGTCCACGGGGTGCTTGGCGAGGGGACTTCTTCGGCGCGGGGACTGCGGTGCCATCTCTGCCTTGCCTTCGAGGTAGGTGAATGAGAAGAGCGCGCGCCCCACCACAGGGGGGCGGCGCGGGGGAAAGGCCTCGGGAAGGCGCAAACGGTCGGCCGCGAGGATCAGGCGGCACACACCGGGGTGAGACGGCACGGGATTACCGGTACGCGTCCGGGCGACGAGGCGGAACGCGGCCGATACTGTCGAAGGAACCCTGGGTTCCGCAAGTGGTGACCGCTATTTATATTGGCGCAACCCGCAAGTAACTTAAGAATCGATGGCCGAACGGGCCGTCAGGTGCGGATTTCGTTGCCCATAGGGTGGGCGGCTACGCACAGTTCCAGCCAGTCCGCTCGGGTGCGTTCTCGCCGCCCCCGCCATGGCGCGTGTCGCGGGGGCGGGGGGTATCCGGGTGCGGCATGTTCTCCTCAGCGAAAGATGTCCGATGAGCCTGCTGTGTATGGAGGTGTCCCGGTGGGTGCGCCCGAGGGTGGGAACACGCCGCGTCCGGTCGAGCGGGTACGCGGTCTGCTGCGTTCCGCCGCGGCGACCGGCCCGCCGCCGGGGCCGGCGCGCCCGGAATTCTGGCGCAGCCCGCTGCGCGGGCCGTGGCTGACGGCCGTACTGGGGCTCGTCCTGCTGGCCGGCGTCACGCTGCTGTTCCTCACGGGCCTGCTCTCGTACGCGGCGTACAACCCGGATCTGGCGCCGGTCAACGACCAGACGCCCGGCAAGGGATGGCTCGGCTTCTACCTCTTCTCCTGGCCCACCTCGCCGCACTGGCTCTACCGGCTGACGCAGGGCGTGCACGTGATCCTTGGCGTCGTCCTCGTCCCCGTGCTGCTGGCCAAGCTCTGGTCGGTCATCCCCAAGCTCTTCGAGTGGCCGCCCGTGCGGTCCGACAGCCACGGCATCGAGCGCCTGTCGCTGCTCCTGCTGGTGGGCGGCGCCGGCTTCGAGTTCGCCACCGGCATCCTCAACGTCCAGCTGCACTACGTCTTCCCGGGCTCGTTCTACGTCCTGCACTTCTACGGGGCCTGGGTGTTCATCGGCGCCTTCGTCGTGCACGTGGCCTCGCGGCTGCCCCGGGCGCTGCGGGCTGTCCGGGCCGGAGCCGCGCAGCCGGCGGCGGGTACGGCGGAGGCGGCCGGACTGGTCTCGCCGCGGCCGGCCGCCCCGACCATCTCCCGCCGGGGCGCCCTCGGCATGGTCGGGCTCGGTTCCCTGGCGCTGTTCGTGGTGACGGCGGGGCAGAGCGTGGGCGGCTGGTGGCGCCGGACCGCGCTGCTCGCCCCGCACGGCCGGGACCCCGGTTCCGGGCCCAACGGCTTCCAGATCAACAAGACCGCGGCGTCCGTCGGGATCCGGCCGAGCGACATCGGGGCGGACTGGCGGCTGACCGTACGCGCGGCGGGCCGTCAGGTCGTCCTGACCCGCGCGGAACTGCTGGCCATGGAGCAGCACGAAGCCGCCCTGCCCATCGCCTGCGTGGAGGGCTGGTCGACGCCGGACCAGCTGTGGAGCGGCGTACGGCTCACCGCCCTGGCGGCCCTGGTCGGACAGGGCACGGACACCCCGCGGGCCCTGGTGGAATCGGTGCAGCGGGGCGGATCGTTCAGTTCCGTCGTCCTGAGGGACAACCAGGTGCGTGACCACCGCTCACTGCTGGCCGTGCGCGTCAACGGGGCCGTCCTCTCGCCCGACCACGGCTACCCGGCCCGCGTCATCGTCCCCGGCGCCCCCGGCGTGCACAACACCAAATGGGTCACCCGCCTCACCTTCGGGGAACCGGCATGAGCGGCACGGGCGGCACGGGCGGCACGGGCGGCACCGGCGGCACCGGCGGCACGGGCGCCTTCCGGCGCCGCTACGGAGCCTCCCCGCTCCACCTGCTCCTCGTCCTCGCCTCCTTCGCCCTCGCCGCCTACGCGGGCGTGCGCCTGCTCGAAGGGGACACCCTGGGCGTGGCCCTGTGGTTCGTCGGTGCCGCGCTCCTCCACGACCTCGTGCTCCTGCCCTCGTACTCGCTGACCGACCGGGCGGTGCAGCGCCTGTTCCGGGGGAGCTCCGGGGCCGACTCGGACGCGGACGCGGGACCGCCGAGGCCCGGCGTCAACTACGTACGGGTTCCGGCGTTCGTCTCGGGGCTCCTGCTGCTGGTCTGGTGGCCGCTCGTGCTGCGCCAGGTCGGCGGCTACACCGCCGCCACGGCGCTCCCGGCCGACGGGTTCCTGCCGCGCTGGCTGCTGATCACGGCTGCGCTCTTCGCGGCCTCCGCGGCGGCCTTCCTCGTCCGCACGTGGCACGCGTCGGGCCCCCGGCGGCGAGCGGCCCGCCGTGAGCGGAGGCGGGCCCGCGCCGCCGCGAAATGACAGCCGGGCGCGCGGGGGCGGGGCCGCGCGCGGGGCCGGGCTCAGAGGGGCCGGCGGCCCTGGCCCACGGCGAACGCGGCGAGGACCGCGGCGAGCACCGCCCATACGACGCCCTCGCCGCCCGCCTGCCACCACCCCAGCGGACCGAGTACGAGGGCGGTGACCGCCCCGGCCGAGACGGCGCGGGGGTCGGTGGGGAACAGCCACTGGCGCCGGCCGGAGCCGGGCTCCCGGAATTCGTCGAGGGCCGTCTTGACGACCAGGGCCGCGACCACGATCGCCGCGGCGAGGAGGGTCGCTCCCATCGCGCGCTCCCCCCTCTCCCCGATGCCAGCCCTGTTGCCGTCCGTCCATTACGCCGGACGTCCGCGATTTCCGCACCCCCCGCACGTTTCCGTCGCTCCGTACGGACATGACCGGCGCGAGGCTGGAAAGCCGCAGGGTATGACACTCCCACCGAAGCAAAACCGTGGAAGCGACCGTGACCGAGCCGACGACGGGCCGGCGGCCGGGGTGGGGCCGGACGCGCAGGTCGAGGACCGGGCCCCCGACCAGCTCAAGGAGTTGCCCGCGCGCTCCTGGCGGGCCGTGCTGCGGGGGACGGTCAAGGAGTTCAGCGCCGACGAGCTCGGCGACCGCGCCGCCGCCCTGACGTACTACGGCGTGCTCGCGGTCTTTCCCGCCCTGCTGGTGCTCGTCTCCCTGCTGGGCATCGCCGGCGAGTCGGCGACCGCACAGGTGCTGGACACCGTACGGAAGCTGGCCCCGGGCTCCGCCAGGGACGTGATCAGCGACGCCGTGCAGCAGGTCCAGGGCCGCAGCGGCGTCGGATCGCTGCTGGCGGTCGTCGGCCTCGTCGTGGCCCTGTGGTCCGCCTCCGGCTACATCGCCGCGTTCATCCGCGCCGCGAACGCCGTCTACGACGTCCCCGAGGGCCGGCCCGTGTGGAAGGTGCTGCCGCTGCGCCTGGCGCTCACCGTGACCCTGATGGTCCTCGCGTGTGCCAGCGCGCTGATCGTCGTGTTCACCGGAGGCCTGGCCCGGGAGGCGGGCCAGGCCCTGGGGATCGGGGACAGCGCCCTCACCGTGTGGTCGTTCGCGAAGTGGCCGGTCCTGGTGCTCCTCGTCACGGTCATGATCGCGCTGCTGTACTGGGCGGCGCCGAACGCCAAGGGCCGCGGGTTCGCGTGGGTGACGCCGGGCTGTTTCCTGGCCGTGGTGATCTGGCTGGTCGCCTCCGCCGGATTCGCCTTCTACGTGGCCAACTTCGCCTCCTACAACAAGACGTACGGCACGGTCGCCGGTGTGATCGTCTTCCTGGTCTGGCTGTGGATCACCAACCTGGCGATCCTCCTCGGGCTGGAGTTCGACGCCGAGATGGCCCGGCAGCGCGCGATCGCCGGCGGGATGCCCGAGTACGAGGAGCCGTACGTCCGGCCCCGCGACACCCGCGCGTGGAGTGACGAGGACCGCCACCGCATGGAGCGGTGACGGCCGCCGCAGGCAGCGGCGAAGCGCCGGGGCGCCCGGCGGGTGTCCGCCCGAATGCTGGGTAGCCGCGGTACAGGTGACCGCAGCGGGCAGGACACGTAGAAGCGGACGAGGACGAGGTCGAGGACGAAGGAAGGGTGACACGTCATGAGCACGGCAGGACAAGAGACCCGCGGCACCGATGAGTCTGTGAGCGTGCTGGTCTCGCGCGCTTCCCAGCAGATCTCGGAACTGGTGCGCGAGGAGATGCAGCTGGCCCGGGCCGAGATGACCGAGAAGGGGAAGCGCTTCGGGAAGGGGGGCGGACTGGTCGGCACGGCGGGCCTGATCGCGATCCTGGCGGCGCAGGCCCTGGTCGCGACCTGCATCGCCGCTCTCGCACTGGTGCTGCCGGTGTGGGCTTCGGCCCTCATCGTCACGGCGGTGCTGGCCGTCGCCGCCGCGGTCGCGGGGGCGGCGGGAAAGAAACAGTTCGCGGAGGCGGGCAGTCCCGCCCCCGAGCAGACCATCGACAGCGTGAAGGCCGATCTGGCCGAGATCAAGGAGAAGGCACACCGATGACGGACGACGCGCACACCCATATCGGCACCCCCACCCCCGAAGAGCTGCGCGAGCAGGTCGAGCGCACCCGTGACGAGCTCGGCGAGACCGTCGAGGCGCTGGCGGGCAAGGCCGACGTGAAGGCACGGGCGAAGGAGAAGACGGCCGCGGTGAAGGAACAGGCCGCGCAGAAGACCGCTCTGGTCGCCGATCAGATCCGTACGAAGGCCCAGCAGGCCGCGCAGCTGGTCAAGGACAAGACCCCGGACCCGGTGCTGGACCCCGTACTCGACACGGCGGGCCGGGGCGCGGCGGTGGCCCGCTCCCAGCGGGGGCCGCTGCTCGCCGCCGGCGCGGCTCTCGTCGTGATCCTGCTGATCCGGCGCAGCCGCAGGCGCCGATGAACGCCGCGAAGATCGCCTACAAGCCGGTCGGGCTGGCCCTGGGCGCGGTCAGCGGCATGATCGCGGGTGCCGCCTTCAAGCAGGTCTGGAAGATCGTGGAGGGCGAGGGCGACGCCCCCAACGCGACGGACGAGGAACGCTCGTGGCAGGAGGTGCTGATCGCCGCCGCTCTCCAGGGCGCGATCTTCGCCGTGGTCAAGGCGGCGGTCGACCGCTCGGGCGCCGTCGCCACCCGCCGCGTGACGGGCACCTGGCCCGGCTGAGCCGCCGAGCCGCCGATTAGCCGAGCCGCCGTGGTCCGGAGCAGCGCCAGAACCTGCTCCGGACCACGGCGTCGGCATGGGCGGGCGGGGCGGAGCGCCGCGTCCCGCCCGGGACGGTATCCGGCCCTCGCGTAGGGGGCCGGATCGCCGCGCCCGCGCCGCCATCCGGCTGACCGGGCCCGCCCCCCCAGGGCGGCGGACCGGGCCCGGCGGCTCGCGGTGGGTACGGTGGCCCGGCCACCGCCGTCCGCGAACCGCCCCCAGGAGACCCCGCGTGCCCGTACCCCTCGGCGAGGACGTGCTGGCGTTGCTGCGCCGCCCCAGCACCTGCTACCTCGCGACCACGATGCCGGACGGCTCGCCCCAGCTCACGCAGACGTGGGTCGACACCGACGGCGTGCACGTCCTGATCAACAGCGTCGAATCGCATCAGAAGACCCGGAACGTCGCGCGCGATCCACGCGTGGCCGTCGCGGTCGCGGACCCCGCCGAACCGGCCTCGTACGTCCAGATCCGCGGCCGTGTGGTGCGCGTGACCACGCAGGGGGCGGTCGCCCACATCGAGGCGCTCGCGCAGAAGTACCTCGGCGGCCCCTACCCCTGGTACGGCGGACGCGACCAGGTCCGCGTGCTGTTCGTGATCGAGCCCGATCGCGTCAGCTCCCCGCAGGCCTGACGCAACCTCAGCGGGGGGCCCGGGCCGCCCCGGTGCCGGCCGGCACGTGCGGGCAGAGGGCGCCGGGTGTGCCCGGGGCGGACGTCGGGATGCGCATCCGGCGCAGGAGGTCGCGGGTCGTGCGCCGGGTCAGGGTGCTGTGCCAGGAAACCCCGGGGTGGCGGGCGCGCAGGTGCGACAGGGCGCGGGTGTCGAGGCCGGTCGAGCGGAAGGACGCGTCGATCTCGACGCCGGTGATCACACCCTCCGCGCACGCGGCGCACAGGTGGTACCGGACCCGGCCGACGACGCTGCCGTCGTGCACCAGCAGCAGGCGCTCCTCGCCGGTGCCGGTGCCGGTGCCGGTGTTGGCACCCTCCGAGGAGTCGGGGGTCAGGAACTCGATGCCGCTGTAGGCGAGGATCCGGCGCCGCAGCCGCCTCCTGAGGGTGTGGCGGCGTTTCGCAGCATGGGCCGCCGTGGCGGTCTCGTGCTCCGGGGCGGAGTGGAACAGCGTGCTGGTCGGGCGTGCGTGTTCTCCGGACATGGGACCCGTCTGCCCGGGTCCGGCAAGAGGATGCTCACTCGTCCGGGTGGCGGCGGCCGGGACAACCTCCGGTCCGCTCGCGGTGCGTACGGACGCGCCGCGCGGGAAGGCGCGTCGTGGTCCCGTACGGCCGCCTCGTCCACGACGCGGCCCAAACGGTCCGCCGCCTACACCGTCGGCCGCCGCGCGGGTCTGCGCCGCCGCGGGCCGCTCTCCCGGCTCACCGGCGGCCGCATCCGACCCCTCCGGGGAAGGGCGTGGGGCCCTCCCGCCCGACGGGTGTCCTGGCATGATGACGGCATGGAACGTGTGCTGGGAATCGGCGGGTACTTCCTGCGGGCGGCCGACCCCGCCGCCCTGGGCGCGTGGTACCGCGACTGCCTGGGCCTGGACGCCGATGACAACGGGCTGTGGCGGCAGGAGGCGGGGCCGACGGTGTTCGCGGCCTTCGAGTCCGGCACCGACTACTTCGGGTCCCGCGCCCAGCAGTCCATGCTCAACTTCCGCGTACGCGACCTGGACGCGATGCTCGCCCAACTGCGCGCCAGGGGCGCGGACGTGGCGGGAGAGCCGCAGGAGATGGAAGGCGTCGGCCGCTTCGGCTGGGTCACGGATCCCGAGGGGAACCGGATCGAGCTGTGGCAGCCCGCCTGACCCCCGCCCCGCACGGGCCGGGCGCCTTCGGCGAGGCGAAGGCGCCCGGAGCCCGGGACCGGACCCGGACCGGGTCGGCCGGCAGGTGCGCGCGCCGGGTGCCGGGCGTCAGTGATCAGGCGTCAGTGGTCGGGCGTCAGTGATCAGGTATCGCGTTCCGCGGCGGCGATGGACGAGAGGGGCGAGCCCGGATCGCGCTCGACCTCCAGGTCGCCCAGGCTGACGATGCCGACGAGCTCGCCGTCCTCGCTCTCCACGGGCAGCCGCCGCAGTGCGTGCCGCCGCATGAGGTCCACCGCCTGATCGACGTCGTCGTCGCGGCGGACCGTGACCGGTTCGGTGGTGCACACCGAGAGCACCGTCGTATCCGAGGGGTCCCGGTCCTGCGCCAGCGCGCGCACGACGATGTCCCGGTCGGTGAGGATCCCGCGGAGTTTCCCCTGGTCGACGACCAGAACGTCCCCGATGTCGGCGTCCCGCATCACCCGCGCGGCCTCCGCCAGCGTGGTCAGCTGCTCCACGCTCACCGGATTCCCGGTCATCACCTCGTGGACGCGTCGGGTCATGGATCCTCCCGCTGCCGGTACGGCCCCACACCGGGGCGCTTACCCGTCCTCGTGCGGGGTAAGCGCACGAGGACGTACGTACGGGCACTCCGGGAGGCGGTTCCATGATCAAGGTCACCATTCCGCTGATCCCGGCGGGCCAGGACGGCCCGCTGATCCCTGCCGCCCAGGTCACCGCCCTGCTGCGCACCATCGCCGTGGACTGGGTGCGGGCGGCGGAGGACGCCCCCGATCCGGGGGTCGACCGTCAGACGGTGGACAATCTCGCCGGAGTCCTCGACGAGCTCGCCGACAGCATCGAGGTGGAGTGCATCGCCCTCGCCTCCGCTGCGGGGGGCGGGGATCCGGACGCCGCCCCCTGATGCAGGACCAGCGCAGGACTAGTGCAGGATGCTCACCGCGCGGGCGATGACCAGGAGCGAGGTCGTCAGGGCCGCGATGCTCTGCACGCTCATCATCGCCTTGGCGCGGGTGGACAGGGGCATCGTGTCGGTCGGACTGAAGGCCGTCGAGTTGGTGACGGACACGTACAGGTAGTCCACCAGGGTCGGCACCCAGTCGGAGGTGACGCTGGAGCCGTCCGCGACCTCCTGGACCGCGTCGTGGTTCTCGTCCTGGGAGAAGCGGAAGTCCGCCAGTGGAAGGGCGTCGCGGGGCGTCTGGGTCCGGCTGACCGGACCGCCCCGGTCGAGCTCCCAGTACGCCAGGCCGAAGACGATGATGTTGGTCAGCCACACCTGGAACGCGGCCGTGAGCAGGGATCCCCCGTCCTTCACCCCGACGGAGAGCATGTCGTGGATGAGGATGCCCAGGGCGACCAGGTTGCTCGCCGCGATGATCAGGACGAGCGCCAGCGAAAGGGTGCGGGAGAGCCTGGTCTGGCGCGTGAGCCGTTTCGGGTTCATCGCGATCAACGGGACGAGGAGCAGCAGCTCCAGCCCGAGCAGGACGTAGTGCGGGCCGACCAGGAGCTGGTGCGGCAGCACCTGGTAGAGCCCGATCGCCACCAGTGTCGCGATCACCGCGGGCATCCGGGCTTCGCCCCGGCGCTCGTGCCGGGGGTGCCTCGTGCGGGCATCGGCGCGACTGCGCGACATGGCCTGGATCCTCCTCCGCGTCCGCCGGACGACGGGTGCCGCCCCGCACGCAAGCTGTACCCGCCGCTTCGCGGCCCCCGCGCGCGGCCGGTCGTGGCGCGGAGGGTGTTTCAGCCGTTCGGCCGCCGTACGCGTACCGCCCCGGCCGCCCCTGCCGGGGCTCAGCCGCCGGCGGCTTCGGTGATGGTGCGGGCGAAGGCCTGGACGCGGGCCGTGTGGGCGTTGCGGGGCCAGATGAGCCCGTAGTCGATGTGCGGGAAGTGCGGGAAGGGCAGCCAGGCGGTGTCCTGGCGGGCGTAGTACGCCTCGGCGCGTGCGCAGGCGAAGGTGACGCCCCGCCCCGCGCCGACCATGGCGAGCGCCTCCTGCCAGAACGAGGCCTCCCTGCGCGGGATCGGCAGGCCGGCCGGAGTGGAGCGGGGGTAGTGGTAGTCCTGCATGTAGGAGGGCATGCCCGCGAAGGAGATGAGGGTGGTGGAGGCGAGGTCCTCCAGGGTCAGCTCTCCGCGCCGGGCGAGCGGATCGTCCCGGTTGACCAGGATCCGGCGCTCCTCGGAGAACAGGATCCGGTCGACGACGAGGTCGCTCTCCTCGACGGGCAGTTCGGTGACCTGGACGTTGACCTGCTCGCTGCGGATCGGGCCGAACGGGTCCGCGAGCTGGACCTCCTGGATCTGCACCTCCAGGCCGGGGTGGCGGGCGCCGAGGCGGTCGGCGGCGTCGAGGATCAGCGCGGCCGCCATGGGGCTGGAGTAGCCCACCCGCAGGACGCCGTTCACCTCGCTCGCCGATGCCGAGGCCTCGGCCAGCGCCCGCTGCATCTGCTGGAACGCGGGCAGCAGCTCGTCACGGAGCCGCGCCCCCACCGCCGTCAGCGTGACCTTGCGGCTCGTCCGCTCGAACAGCGGTACACCGATGCGGCGTTCCAGTTTCCGGATCGTCTGGCTCACCCGGCCCTGCGCCAGCCCCAGCCGCTCGGAGGTGCGCCGGAAGTGCAGTTCCTCGGCCAGCGTCAGGAACGCCTCCATCTCGTGCCGCTCCACCACGGTCCCCCTCGGCTCTGCGATCGGTGAGTTTCGCGCACCGCATCGTAGGTCAGTTCGGTCTTGTTCGAGGCTTCGGGTCCGGCGAGAGTGGTTCTTGCCGCAAGGCCCGGACCTCGGCAAACGTCCCTGCAGTTCCCCGCAGGGCGCTGCCGTGTCCGGTGAGTCCAACGGGGGAGATGGGCCGGCACCACGTGCCGGCCCATCCGGCATGCCGCGACGGACGGAGCCCGCGCGGGCGCCTCAGCCGCGCATGGTCCGCGTCAGCCGGCCGCGCAGCCGGGCGAACTCGGGGGAGGCCCGCAGCGCGGAGACGTCCGTGTCCGGGGACCGGTCCAGGCCGACCGGCAGCTCCGCCACCACCCTGCCGGGGCCGGCTGCCATGACCAGCACCCGGGAGCCCAGCAGTACGGCCTCCTCCGCCGAGTGGGTCACGAACAGCACCGTCGTGCCGAGCCGCCCGGCCAGGGCCCGTACCTCCTCCTGGAGCCGTTCCCGCGTGAGCGCGTCGAGCGCGGCGAACGGCTCGTCCATCAGCAGCAGTCCGGGCTCCGCCGCCAGCGCCCTCGCCAGTGCCACCCGCTGCTGCTGACCGCCCGACAGCTCCCACGTCCGCCGGCCCTCCGTGCCGGGCAGCCCCACCCGGTCCAGGAGCTCCGCGATCCGGCCCGCCCGCTCCGCGCGCGGCACCCCGAGCCGGGCCAGCGCGAACCCGAGGTTCCCGCCGACCGTGCGCCAGGGGAACAGCCGGGGCTGCTGGAACACCACGCCGGCTCCCGCGCCCGGCCGCGGGGCCTCGCCCCGGACCAGGGCGAGGCCCTCGGCGGGCCGCTCGAAGCCCGCCACCACGCGCAGCAGGCTCGTCTTGCCGCAGCCGGACGGCCCGACCAGGACGACGAACTCGCCCGCGCGGATCCGCAGGTCCACGCCTTCGAGGGCCGTCACCGGCTGCTTGGCCGAGCCGTAGCGGACCGACACCCCCGCCAGGTCGACGAGGGCGACGTCCATACCGGGCAGGTCAGTTCGCGGCACGGCCGAGCTCCTCCACCGCGAGCGCCCGCCCGAACACGGCCTCGTCCGGGACCGCGTCGACCGCCTTCTGCCCCTTCAGGAAGACGGCCGCGTCGTGCAGGTTCGCCGCCAGGGCGCCGGGCGCGCCCGGCGTCCCCAGGTACTGGGGGGCGGTCTGTTCCTTCGCGCTCAGCAGCACCAGCTGCGACAGCTGCCGCTTCGCCTCCTCGGGCGGCAGCCCGAGCTCCGCGCCGATGGACCGCGCGGCCTGGTCCGGCGCGGTGCGCGCCTGCGCGACGGCCCGGTCCTGGGCCTTGATCCAAGCGGTGACCACCTCCGGGTGCTTGGCCGCGAACGCGTTGGTGACCACCCCGAGATCGGCCGTCGGCTTGCCCTGACCGGCCAGTTCGCGGCTGCTGACGAGCACCTTGCCGTCCTTCGCCAGTTCGCCCAGCGTCGGTGTCCACACGTACGCGGCGTCGATGTCCCCGCGCTTCCAGGCGGCGAGCGCGTCCTGCGGCTGGAGGTCGATGATCCGTACGGCGGACGGGTCCACCCCGGCGGCGCTCAGCGCGGCGAGCAGCGAGTAGTGGGCGGTCGAACCGAAGGGCGTGGCCACCTTCCTGCCCGCCAGGTCCTTCACCGAGCCGATCCCGGACTTGGCGACGAGCGCCTCGTTGTCCCCGATCAGGTCATGGATCCACACCACCTTGTACGGGATGTCCAGCGGCGCGGACAGCCCCTTGGTGACCGGGCTCGACCCGGCCAGGCCGAAGTCCACGGCCCCCGCGATGACGGCGGTGTTGACGTCGCCCCCGGACTCGAACTTCACCCACTTCACGTCGGCGTCGGGCAGGGACTCCTCCAGCAGCCGCTGGTTCTTCACCACCAGGTCGGCATTGGGTATCGCCTGGTAGGCGATCCGTACGGTGGTCCGTCCGGCGGAGCCGCCGGACGTGTCCCCGCCACCTCCGCAGGCGGCCGTCGCGGCGGCCGTCAGGGTGAGGGCCGCGCTGAGGAGCAGGGTGCGGCGGGACAGGGGTGCGGGCATGGCTGTTCTCCGGTCTGAAGGGGGACGACGAACGCGGGGGAAGGAAGGGGGAAGGAAGGGGGAAGGGGCTCAGGCCCGGCCGCGCCACGGCACGGCGACCCGCTCGACCAGGCGCAGCAGTGCGTCCAGCACGATGCCGGACAGTCCGATGGCGAGGATGCCCGCGATCACCAGGGCGGTCTGGTTGTAGCGCTGGGCGTCGCGGATCATGCCGCCGATGCCGGGCACCCCGTTGACGGTCTCGGCCGCGACGACCGAGGTGTACGCGACCCCGACGGCGATGCGGACGCCCGTGAGGATCTCCGGCAGGGCCGAGGGCAGCCGCACGGCCAGCAGCAGCGCGAGCGGCCCCGAGCCCAGCGCCCTTGCGGCTTCGACGAGTTGGCCGGGGACCGTGCGGACGGCTGCCGCGGTCGCCGCCGCGATGGGCGGCAGCGCGGCGATCACCAGCAGCCAGATCTTCGGGGCCTCGTCGATGCCGAACCAGATGACGAGCAGCGAGAGGTACGCGAGCGGCGGCAGGGTCCGCAGGAAGGTCACCGCGGGCTCCAGTACGACGGCCAACGGCCGGACCGTACCGATCAGCAGGCCCAGCGGCACCCCGGCGAGCACGGCGTACGCGGACCCGGTGCCGATCCGGCCCAGGCTCACGCCCAGGTGCTCGACCAGCAGGTGGCCGCCGTAGCCGCGGACCCCGTCGTGCACGGTGGAGGCGAGGACGAACTGGTGCCACACGTCGCTGGGGGAGGGCACCAGGACCCGCGGCCACCACTGTGCCGACACCACCGCCTGCCAGCAGCCGAGCAGGACCGCGAGGGCCACGGCCCGCAGGGCGCCCCAGCGGAGCGCCTCGCGCAGCCGCCTCCGCCTGCGCCGGGGAGACGCGGGGCCGGCCGGATCCCGGGGGCCGGGCGGCGGACGGTGGTCCGGCCCGGCCGCCGCCGCGGTCACGGCGCTCACGCGGCGGCCGCCCCGGTCAGGGCGCGCAGCCGGGGAGCCACTTCCTCGCCGACCCGGTACGCCTCCTCCAGGTGCGGATAGCCGGAGAGGACGAACTCGTCGATGCCCAGGGCCCGGTACTCGGCGAGCCGGGCGGCCACGTCGTCGTGCGAGCCGACCAGAGCGGTGCCGGCGCCCTCGCGGACCAGGCCGATGCCCGCCCACAGGTTCGGCGCCACCGTGAGGCGGGCGGCGTCCGCGACCCCGCCGTGCAGGGCCGTCATCCGGGCCTGCCCGGTGGAGTCCATGGCGGCGAACCGCTCCTGGCTCGCCCGTACGGCCTCCGGGTCGATCCCGGCGAGGATCCGGTCCGCCTCGGACCAGGCCTCGGCGGCGGTGTCCCGGCTGATGACGTGCAGCCGCAGCCCGAACCGCACGCCGCGGCCGGCCGCCCGGGCCCGCTCGCGCAGCCGGGCCACGCGCACGGCGACGGCGGCCGGCGGCTCGCCCCACAGGAGCTGTACGTCGGCCTGCCGTGCGGCGACCTCCTCGGCGGCCGGCGAGGCCCCGCCGAAGTACAGCGGTACGGGGTGGCGCAGTTCGGGCGCGGTGAGGCGGGCGCCCTCGATGCGCAGGTGGGTCCCCTCGTGGTCCACGGACTTCCCGGCCAGCAGGTCCCGCAGGACCGCCATCACCTCCTCGGTGCGGGCGTAGCGGTCGTCGTGCTCCAACCGGTCCCCGTAGGCGCGCTGTTCGGCGGGATCGCCGCCCGTCACCACATTGAGCGCGATCCGTCCGCCCGCAAACCGCCGGAAGGCGTCGGCCTGTTGGGCGATCAGGGTCGGACTGGCGAAACCGGCCCGGAACGCGACGAGGAAGCCGATGCGGGTGGTGTGCTGCGCCAGCGCGGCCGTGAGGATCCAGGGGTCGACGCAACCGAGCCCCACGGGCGTCAGCAGCGAGTGGAAACCGGCCTGCTCGGCGGCGCGGGCCACCTGGGTCAGGTAGGGGATGTCGGCGGGCCGCCGGGTGGCGGCGACGGTGCGGCCCTGCACGGCGGTGACGCCGCCGGGATCGCGGCCGTCCCCGCCGGTGGGCAGGAACCAGTGGAGGCGGAGGGGGTTTTCGGGCATGGGCGGACCTCGTCGGAGCAGCGGCATGACACGTGCCACCGCGAAGGAGCGGAGCACGCGTGCACGGGCAGGGGGGTGAAGGGGCGAACGGCGCGGCGCGGGAGCGGGCCACCGTGCGCGCACGCGGCGCGGCGCGGTGTCTCGCGAGACGGCGGGACACGGCGCGGCACGGCGCGACGCGGTGATGAGGGGTGCGGGTGCCCCGGGGGGTGTCCGTGCGGTGTCGGAACCGGCGGATCAGCGGGTCAGCGGATCAACAGCCGTGCGCACGGGAGGATTCGGCCCGACACAGCATGGTCGAGACACGCAGCAGATCCACGTGACGACGCGATACGAGTACGGGGGCCATGGCCGTATCCTGGCCGCGCGGCTCGGGCGCGCGCAACCACGGTCCGGATCTTGGACCGTTCTGTTCCACATTCCGGGACGCTGCGCGCGGCGGGAACCGGGTGCCGGGACGACGCGGTCCCGGCACCCGATGGCACCGGCGTCAGCGAAGGTCGAACCGGTCGAGGTTCATCACCTTGTCCCACGCCGCCACGAAGTCGCGCACGAACTTCTCCCCGGCGTCCCGGGCCCCGTAGACCTCCGCGAGGGCGCGGAGCTGGGCGTGCGCACCGAAGACGAGATCGACGGCCGTGGCCGTCCACTTGACCTCTCCCGTCGTCCGGTCCCGGCCCTCGAACACGTTCTCCGTGGCGGCCGACGGCTTCCACTCCGTGTTCATGTCCAGCAGATGGACGAAGAAGTCGTTGGTCAAGGTCCCCGGGCGGTCGGTGAAGACCCCGTGCGGGGCCTGCTTGAAGTTGGCGTTCAGGGCCCGCATGCCGCCGGTCAGGACCGTCATCTCGGGGGCGGTCAGGTCCAGCAGGTTCGCCCGGTCCAGCAGCAGCGTCTCCGGCGAGAGCTTCTCGCCCGCCCGCAGGTAGTTGCGGAACCCGTCCGCCCGCGGTTCGAGCACCGCGAACGACTCCACGTCGGTCTGCTCCTGCGAGGCGTCCGTACGGCCCGGCGCGAACGGCACCGTGACGGCGTGCCCCGCGTCCTTCGCGGCCCGCTCGACGGCCGCGCACCCGCCCAGCACGATCAGGTCGGCCAGCGAGACCGGCCCGCCGCCGGCCCGCCCGCTGTTGAAGTCCTGCCGGATCCCGTCAAGGGTGCGCACCACCTCCGCCACCTCGGGCAGGTCGTTGGCCTCCCAGTCCTTCTGCGGCGCGAGCCGGATCCGGGCCCCGTTGGCCCCGCCGCGCTTGTCGGTGCCGCGGAAGCTCGCCGCCGACGCCCAGGCGGTGGTGACCAGTTGGGACACCGACAGGCCCGACGCGAGGATCTTCTCCTTGAGGGCGGCGACGTCCGCGTCCGAGAGCGGCGCCCCCTCGGCCGCGGGTACCGGGTCCTGCCACAGCTGCGGCTCGGGGATCCACGGCCCGAGATAGCGCGACAGGGGTCCCATGTCGCGGTGCAGCAGCTTGTACCAGGCCTTGGCGAAGGCGTCCGCGAGCTGGTCCGGGTTCTCGTGGAAGCGCTTCGCGATCGGCCCGTAGACCGGATCCACCTTCAGCGCGAGGTCCGTCGTCAGCATCATGGGGGCGTGCCGCTTCGACGGGTCATGGGCATCGGGCACCGTGTCCCGCGCCGCCGGATCCGTCGGCGTCCACTGCTGCGCCCCGGCCGGGCTCCGCGTCAGCTCCCAGTCGTACCGGAACAGGTTGTCGAGGTAGCCGTTGTCCCACTTGGTGGGCTCGGTGGTCCAGGCACCCTCCAGCCCACTGGTGAGGGCGTCCGCGCCCTTGCCGCTGCCGCAGGTGTTCCGCCACCCCAGGCCCTGCTGCTCGATGGGCGCGGCCTCCGGCTCCGGGCCGATGCAGTCGGGGTCGACGGCCCCGTGGCACTTGCCGAAGGTGTGGCCGCCGATGATGAGCGCGGCCGTCTCCTCGTCGTTCATCGCCATGCGGCGGAACGTCTCGCGGATGTCCCGCGCGGCGGCCATCGGGTCCGGGTTGCCGTTCGGCCCCTCCGGATTGACGTAGATCAGCCCCATCTGCACGGCGCCGAACGGCCCGGTGAGCTCCCGGTCGCCGCTGTAGCGCTCGTCCCCGAGCCAGGTGTCCTCGGGCCCCCAGAAGATCTCCTCGGGCTCCCAGATGTCCTCGCGGCCGAAGCCGAAGCCGAAGGTCTTGAGGCCCATGGATTCGATGGCGCAGTTCCCGGCGAACACCAGCAGGTCGGCCCACGAGATCTTCCGGCCGTACTTCTGCTTGACGGGCCACAGCAGGCGGCGCGCCTTGTCGAGGCTCGCGTTGTCCGGCCAGCTGTTGAGGGGCGCGAACCGCTGGGCACCCGCCCCGCCACCGCCCCTGCCGTCCTCGATGCGGTACGTTCCGGCGGAATGCCAGCTCATCCGGATGAAGAGCGGGCCGTAGTGGCCGTAGTCGGCGGGCCACCAGTCCTGCGAGGCGGTCATCACCTCGAAGACGTCCCGCTTCAGCGCCTCGACGTCCAGGCCCGCGAATTCCCTCGCGTAGTCGAAGTCCGCGCCCATCGGATCGGACAGGGGCGAATGCTGATGGAGGACCTGGAGGTCGAGCTGGTTCGGCCACCAGTCCCGGTTCGTGCGTGGGCGGGCCGGCGCGGGGGCCGGGGCGGGGATTGCTGGGTTCTCGCTCTCGCTGCCGGACACGTCCGTCCTTCTTTCCTGTCGGTGATCCCCCCGCTGGCTGCGTCCGTATGGTCGCGCACCGCGGACCCCACCGCACGGGAACACGCAGGGCGCCGCCGCACAACCGGCACGCGGAGCCGAAAGACGGCGGAGCCGGGCAGAGCCGGGCAGAGCCGGGCGGCTGAGCCCGGCGCCCGCCCGGCTCAGAGCCCGGAGACCTGGGCGCTCGCCGACACCTCGTAGACCAGGGTGACCGTGCGGCGGCCGCCCGGCGGCAGGGGGACGTCCCAGCGGGCGATCCCCTCGGCGTCGACCGCCCCGGGCGGCGGGGAGCAGGCGGCCTCGCGCAGGCTCACCCGCACCGCCGAGACCTCGGAGACCGGGATCCGCTCCCGCAGGACCACCACCCGTTCGCCGGACTCCCCGGGGGCGGAGAACCGCGACAGGTGCAGCCGGACCGTACGGGTGACCACGGTCCGCTGGGTCAGGCCGGTGGTGTCGCGGGACTCCTCGCTCTCCCGCACCACACGCAGGTCGTCGCGACTGCCGAAGCCGAGCTCGACGACGGCCCCCGGGGCGGTGAAGTCCAGCATGCCGCGGCCGGCGAAACCGCTGCCGCGCACCAGGTCCACCGGACCGGCCAGCAGCGCGTGCCCCGAGCGGTTCTCGCCCCGCACCACCTGGCCGACCAGCGGCGAGAGCTCCGGTGAACAGGCGTACTCGCTGGTCACCGGCGTGCTGAAGGAGGACAGCGGCACCCGGTGGGCGCGGCCGTCCCCGGGCACGGAGACCGGCGCGGGCGAGCTCAGCACGCGCGCCTCGCCGCCGTCGTCCACGCCCGGCAGTCCGACCACCGGGGCCGGCCCCAGAGCGGAGATCTCCTCCTCGCGCAGCTCGACGTCCACCGTGTGGCGCTCCGCCGCGGACCGTTCCCGCAGGGTCAGCCGGTCCTCGGCCAGCCGGGGCGGATCGCTCGCCAGCGCGGAACGGGCGGTCGACAGCGTCAGCCGTACGTCCGGCCAGTCCTCGCCGGTGCGCTGCCAGACCATGGCGTCGGTCTCCAGGGTCAGGGCGTCCCCGTCGAGCACGGCCCGGTAGGCGGGCCGCCACAGCGCACACGGGACGAGGTGGCTCAGCCGCAGGCCGGCAGGGCCTGCGGCCCCGCTCTCCACCGTCAACTCGACGTGTCCGACGAGCTCGGCGGGCTCCGCCTCCGAGAGCCGCACGGCCGTCTGGATCGCCGCGAGTTCGCCCGCGAGGGCGGTCAGCCGCACCTCCACGGTGCGCAGTTGCTCCCCGTACGTGTCCCGCTCGCCGTCCACCCGGTCCAGTTCGCGGGCCCAGCGCTCCCGTTCGGCCTCCCCGCGGCCCGCGCCCTCGCCGATCTCCCGCAGCAGATCGGCCGCCAGCCGGGCCAGCAGGGCGAGGCGGGCGTGCAGCCGGTCGCGCCGCCGCTCCAGCGCGAGCCGCTCCTCCTCGACGGCGCGGGCGCGCCGGCGCAGGGCGGAATCGTCCTCGGCCGACGGCAGCGGAGCGCGCGGCGTCCACGTACGGACGATCCGTACGTCGAGCACGCGCGCGGGGTGCGCGGCGGTGAGCTCGGCGTGCAGGGTCCGGTCGACGGCGAGGGCGCTGACCGGCCCGAGCCGCAGCCGCTGGACCCCCGCCGCCAGATCGAGGACGAGGGCCCGCTCCACGTGGGCGCGGTCCTCCAGGCAGGTGACGGAGGTGACGGGGAAGGGGATCGGCGGGGATGCCGTGGACATGGGTGTCAGCTCCTGCGGTTGCCGCCGGCCAGGGCCTTGCCGGTCGGGATGCGGATCTCGTAGCCGCCGTCGAGGGCGGCCGTGGCGCCGGCGGGCAGGTCCAGCCGCCAGACGCGGGTGCCCGGGGCGAGGTGTTCGGGCCCCGTGCCCTGCTCGGGCGCCGTCCAGTCCGCCCGTTCCTCGATCCGGACCTCGGGCTCGGAGGTGACGGGGACCCGCTCGCGGACCTCGACGGTGACGGGACGCGCGAGCCGGTTGGCGAGCTCCACGTGGACGCGGTGGTCGAGCACGGTGGTGTTGCCGCGCAGACCGGCGGTCGACTCGTGCAGGTTCGTCCGACGGGTGACCCGGACGCCCTCGGCGGGTCCCAGGCCCACCCGGCGGACCCCGCCGGGGGCGAGCGTGGGCAGGTCGGCGGTGAGCAGGAACTCGTCGTCGACGACGACCTCCACCGGCCCGGCCAGCAGCGCCTGGCCGGTGGCGTTGGAGAGCACCAGCGTCCCGTACACCGTCTGCTCCACGGACGGCACGCACAGGTACTCGGTGCGCAGGCCGACCGGGACCTCGGCCACGGTGACGGTGTGCCAGGTGCCGTCCGAGGGGACGTCGGCGCGGGCGGCGGCATCGAAACGGTGGTCGAAGGAACCCGCCGACTCGCGCGGCCGTATGGCCCGTCCGGGCAGCGGCAGCGCGGCGACCGCCTCGGCGCCGCGACGGTGCTCGGCCGCCGCCGGGTCGAAGGGGGCGCCGGGGAACAGCCGGCCCCTGCGGGCGTCGGCCTCGTCGGGGCCGGAGAGGACGAGACCGGCGTAGTCGAGTTCGGCGCCGCTCGGCCGCGGGGGACCGGACACCGGGGCGGGAGCGGCCGGGGCGGGCGGCGCGGACGACGCGGGTGCCGCAGCGCGGCCGGGCGCCGCCGGAGCCGCGCCGGCCGGGGCGCCCGCGAAGGGTGCGGAGCGGTCGCGGCGCGCGGCACGCGGCGGCGAGGGGGCGGCGGCGGGCACCGCCCCGCCGTACCCCTCGGACGACGGGCCGCCCGGGGGCGCGCCGTAGCCCTGCGGAGCCCCGTAGCCCTGCGGGGCGGGCGGCGCCGAGACGGCGGCCGGGGCCGGCGGGGGAGGCGGCGGCACGGGAGCGGACACGGCGAAGGCTCCGGCGTCCGGGGGCGCGGGGGTCCCGCCGGGGCGGCGGCCGGCCGCCTCGTACCCGGCGAACAGGCCGGCCAGCCCCGCCGGGGGCTCGCGCCAGCCGGACGGCGGCGGGGCGGGCTGGCGGCGCCCGATCCGGACCGAGCGCAGCGCCGGCACGTCGGTGCGGCGGCGCAGATCGGCGGTGGCCAGCGCGATGCGCACGCCGGTCCAGTCCTCGCCGGTCCGCTGCGCCACCGAGGCGCGCAGCACCAGACGCCCGCCGTCCTCGCCCTGACGGTGCGTGAGCCGGTACGTGGGCACCCAGACGGCGCCCGGCACTCCGTACTCCAGCTCCAGTTCCACCTCCGCGTCCCCGGCGCCGTCCCGGGTTTCGGGGGTTGCGACGGTTTCGAGGGTCAGGACCGCGCAGACCGTGGTCCGCACGTGCTCCGACGGCGCGTCGGTGGAGGAGCGGGCGAGCCGGTCGGCGGCGACGGCGCGTTCGTGCTCGATGTCGCGGAGCGCCTCCTCCAGCTCGACGAGCCGGGCGTGGAGGGCGGTCAGCCGCTCGTCGACGAAGTCCGCGAGCTCCAGCCAGGCGTCGGCCGGGGTACGGCGGTGCGCCTCGTCGCGTTTGCGGACGGGCGGCACCGGGTGGAGGGAGCCGACCTCCTCGATCAGGTTCAGCTGACGGGCGCGCCGGGCCTGCGCGGCCGCGTACGCGTCGTCCAGCCGCTCGACCTCGCGCCGCAGCCCCTCGGGCGTGGCCGTACCGGCCGGTCCGGCCTCGACCTCCACCCGCGCCTCGGTCACGCGTACGCCCGGTGCGCCCAGGACCCGCGCCCGTAGCGAGCCCGGGTCCAGGGAGCGGGGCAGACCCGTCACCCGCACCCGGCCGTCGGGCGGCACGCTGCCCCGCGCCAGGCGCCGGCAGACCGCGCCCTGCGCGTACACGACGACCGAATCGAGGGTCGCCTCCCACCGCCGTGCCGTCCCTGCTGTCATGTGCTCCGCCCCCGCCGTATCCGTGCTGGGCGAAGCCTACGCCGGGAAGGTGCGAGCGGTCCGGCCGGCTGCGCGGGCGGTCACCCTGCGTCAGCTCCTCGACCGTCAGCAGAGCCCATCTCCAGGGCGGTTGGGCCCGCTCCCGAGCAGGGCTACGCCGCGGGGGACTGCTGGGCCGTCGCCTCGTGGAAGCTGCGCACCAGCTCTTCCTCGGAGAGGTCCTCCAGGTGCGTCAGGAAGACCCACAGGTGTCCGAACGGGTCGCGCAGGATGGCGTTGCGGTCGCCGTGGAACTGGTCCGCGGGCTCCCGCACCACCTGGGCGCCGGCCGCGACGGCCCGCTCGACGAGCGCGTCCACGTCCGGCACGAAGAGGTGCAGGGCCACCGAGGTCCCGTTCAGCTCCGCGGGCGCGATGAAGGGGCCCTCCGAGGTGTCGCCGAGCATCAGGACGGATCCGGCGATCCGTATCTCGGCGTGCGGGACCCGGCCGTCCGGGAGGGCCAGCCGGAACTCCTCGACCGCGCCGAAGGCCTGCCGGTAGAAAGCGATCGCGGCGGCGGCGTCGGACACCATGATGTGCGCCACCACCGCGCTGCGGTAGCGCTCGGGGACGACGGTCGGGTCTGCTTCGTAGGTGGTCATGGGTGAAACCGTAGGATCTCAAGCGGACTTGAGGTCAAGGGCCGTCCGCGGGGCCCTCACGCTCCGTCGCGGGCCGCGCGGAGGTATGCGACGAGGTGGTCGCAGCGAGGCACACCGGGGCGCACCGGGGCGGCCGCCGATCTTGGAGGTGAGCAGGTCCCCTGCTGCGTCACGACGACCGTCCCGGCTGTCCTGCGGGTACCCCCGATATCCGGTTTCACCCGTTACGCGGAAACCAGTGGTGATCCGGGCGTACGGCGGGGGCATGAACGCGCGGCTTTGAAGCATGCGCGACCCATGGAATGCGTGCTGTATGAAGAGGGTTCGGGCAGGTCGGACGCGGTCGAGTGCGGCCTGGAGGACGAGGCGTGCCGGCTCGTGCTGAAGCGGCTGCGCGAGCTGGGCGACGGCGAATTCGGCTGGGTGCGGCTGGTCGACCCGTCCGAGGGCGAGCTCGTTTCGCTGGCCGAGGAGCTCGGCCTGCACCCGCTGGCCGTCGAGGACGCCGTCCAGGCGCGTCAGCGCCCCAAGCGGGAGCGGTTCGGCGAGGTCCTGGCCATCGCGCTCAAAACGCTCTGGTACGTCGAGGAGGCGGCGGCGGTGGAGACCGGCGAGATGATGCTCTTCGTCGGCCCCCGCTACGTCCTCACCGTCCGCCACGGCGCCGTGGACCCGGCCGCCGAAGCGGCCCGTCGGCTCGACGCCGATCCATCGATGCTGCGCTTCGGGCCGCTGTCCGTCCTGCATGCCGTCCTCGACGTCGTCGTCGACGCCTACGGCGAGGCCGCCGAGACCGTGCGCACCGCGCTCGACCGGCTGGAGGACCGGGTCTTCTCCTCCTCCCGCGTCGACCACACCCAGGAGATCTACTCCCTGAAGCGGGAGGTGCGCGAGTTCCGGGACGCCGTCCAGCCGCTGGTCCCCGTCCTGCCCGGGCTGCTCGACGGGGTGGCCGAGGAGCAGCAGCCCGCGAAGGTGCTCCCGTACTTCCGTGACGTCGCCGATCACCTGCACCGCACCGACACCGAGGTGCGCACGCTCGACGAGCTGCTGAACTCGGTCCTCGACGCCCAGCAGGCCCGGGTGGGCACCTGGCAGAACGACGACATGCGGCGCATCTCGGCCTGGGCCGCGATCTTCGCGATCCCCACCATGGTCGCCGGCGTCTACGGAATGAACTTCGAGCACATGCCGGAGCTCCACTGGAGCTACGGCTACCCGCTGGCCGTGACCCTGATGGCGGTCGCCTCCGGCCTCCTCTACCGCGCCTTCCGCCGCAACGGCTGGCTGTAGGGCCGGCCGGCCCGTGCGGGCGGGACCGGAGCCCGGCGACAGGCCCTGGGCCGTCCGGGGTTTCAAGCGCGTGCGCCGGGTCAGACGAGGAAAGATCGTCTGTCCGGACGTGTCGTGAGTCGATGGGGGTTCAGAGGTGGCGAACGTGTCGCGCCTGCCGGGTCGTGCCGAGCATCACTGGATGTGGCATGAGGGAGCCGCCTGTCGTGAGCTGGGCTCGCGGCTGTTCTTCCACCCCGCGGGGGAGCGGGGGCCCGACCGGGCGCGGCGGGACGCGGCGGCCAAGGAGGTGTGCGCGCTGTGCCCGGTGCAGCGCGACTGCCTGCGGCACGCGCTGGAGGTGGAGGAGCCGTTCGGGGTCTGGGGCGGTCTCACCGAGCGGGAGCGGCGCCGCCTCATGGCCGACGAGGACGGGCGCCCCGCTCTGCCCTGCACCGCCTGAGTCCCCGCTCCTCGGGGTCCCTCGAACGGCCGGCGGCCGGCTGCCGTCGGGTCCGCTGCCCGGGGGCGGCGGTCCGAGCGTCGTCGCCGGGGGTTCGCCGGGCCGCGCTCCGGTCACCGGCCCCGTCCTGGGGCGCGGTCCGAGCGGCCCGGCTGCCGTGCGGTCCCGGACGGCAGTCAGCTGGTGCCGGTGCTCCGGGCCGCCTCGTACGGGGAAGACATCACGCGGCCCGGGGCCTCGACGGGTTTCCATCCGGCCGTTGGCCGCGGATCCCGTCCCTCCTCGTGTGACCAGCCCGGCGCCGCGTAAACGTTCCGGGGCGACGGCATGTGAGTGACCGTCATGCGCAGGCGGGTCCGTCGGCTACATGGGGTCCATGGTCCCGGTGCCCGGCCCCTCCACCCGTTCGAGCTCCTCGCGGATGCGCAGGGCCTCGTCCGTCAGCCGCTGCCGGTCCGCGGGATCACTGGCGTGCTGGGCCGCCTGCTCCAGCCCCTGGGCCTTGTCCCGCATCTGCCGGACCCGCTCGCTCGGCTGGTTCTCGCCGCTCATGATCAATCGTCCTCGGGGATCGTGGGGGTACGGACGTCACCAGCAAAGCAGCGGCGCCGTGAGGCCACCACCGGAAGCCCGCCGCCCGCGCGTACGGGCGGCGGGCGGCGGGCGGCGGGCGGCGAGCCGGGCGATCAGGCGGGCGCGTCGCCGGAGGCCGGGGCGGCGGAGAGCGGGGTGGCGATGTCCTCCAGGGACCTGCCCTCCGCGGCGATGGCGAAGAACACGGCGACCAGCCCGGCCGCGACCATGAGCCCGGCTCCGACGCAGAAGGCGATCACGGCGTCGGAGACGACCCCGCTGGAGGTCAGCCCGGCGAAGAGCAAGGGGCCGGAGATGCCGCCGGCCGCTGTGCCGATGGCGTAGAAGAAGGCGATGGCCATCGCCCGGGTCTCCATCGGGAAGATCTCGCTGACCGTCAGGTACGCCGAACTGGCCCCGGCGGAAGCGAAGAAGAGCACCACGCACCAGCAGGCGGTCATCGTCGTGGCGCTGAGCACACCGGCGCCGAACAGCCAGGCGGTGCCGAAGAGCAGCACGCCGGACAGGATGTACGTGCCCGCGATCATCGGGCGGCGGCCGAGCGTGTCGAAGAAGCGGCCGAGCAGCAGCGGGCCGAGCAGGTTCCCGAAGGCGATGACGGCGAAGTAGTAGCCGGTCACGCCGCTGGGCACGTCGAAGAAGGTGACGAGGATGGAACCGAAGCCGAAGGTGATCGCGTTGTAGAGGAAGGCCTGGCCGACGAAGAGGGAGAGGCCGAGGACGGCCCGGCGCGGGTAGGAGCGGAAGACGGTCCTCGCGATCTCGCCGAAGCCGATGCTGTCGCGCTGGGTCACCGTCATGGACCGCTCGGCTTCGGGCAACGGCGTGCCCTTCTCCGCCTCCACCCGCCGCTCGACGTCCGCGACCAGTTCCTCGGCCTCCTCGGACCGCCCGTGGATCAGCATCCACCGCGGGCTCTCCGGTACGTGGCGCCGTACGACGAGGATGACCAGGCCGAGGACGACACCGAGGGCGAAGGTCAGGCGCCAGCCCACCGACGGCGGGAAGAGGTCGGTGTTCAGGGCGGCGACGGAGAGCAGGGCCCCGGCGACGGCGCCCAGCCAGAAGCTGCCGTTGATGATGAGGTCGACACGGCCGCGGTACTTGCTCGGGATCAGTTCGTCGATGGCCGAGTTGATGGCGGCGTACTCACCGCCGATGCCGAAGCCGGTGAGGAAGCGGAACAGGAAGAACCACCAGGCGGAGAAGGAGACCGCGGTCAGCGCCGTCGCCGCCAGGTAGACGCTGAGGGTCACCAGGAAGAGCCTCTTGCGTCCGTAAAGGTCGGTGAGCCGCCCGAAGAACAGGGCCCCCGAGCAGGCACCCGCCACGTACAGGGCGGCGGCGAGGCCCGTGACCTGGGCGTCGGAGATGGCCAGGCCGCTGTCGTCCTCGGAGAGGCGGCTGGCGATGCTGCCGACGATGGTGACCTCAAGGCCGTCCAGGATCCATACGGTCCCCAGCCCGATCACGATCATCCAGTGCCAGCGGGACCACGGCAGGCGGTCCAGGCGGGCGGGCACCCGGGTGGTGACGGTCCCTGAATTTGTTGCGGCGGGTTCGACCATGCACCGCTGTCTGCCCGCTTCGCCCGGCGGCAAACGGTCCGGTCGAGTGGGCGCCGGCCGACGGCCGTCGGCCAAGAGCCGACGCATTCAAGCCCATTCGCACGGTCGCCGGCGCCCCTCGGGGACGGCGGCGGGATCCGGGGCAGACGCGCCCGGGGCAATCAGCCCGAACGCGAATCCGGCTTCCGAAGGAGAACGGTCATGCTGATCAGCGTCACTCGCTCGGGCGGCTTCACCGGCGTGGAGAAGACGCGCGAGGTCGACACCACCGCCCGGCCCGACGCCGCGCAGTGGGAGGGGCTCGCCCGGCGGGTTGTGGAGCCGCCGACGGCGGACGGCTTCCACTACCGCATCACGGTCGACGACCACGTGATCGACCTCGACGAGAGCGCCCTGACCCGTCACCAGCGCGAGCTGATCTCGGCGGTCCTCGCCGAAGGGGCCTGACCGGCGGGGGCGGCCCGCCGCCCGCCGCAGCGAAGGGACCCGGCCGGGTGAGCACCACCCCGGCCGGGTCCCTTCGTGCGCGGGCACCACCCGCGCCCGCCGGACGGCGGCACCTCAGCCGGTGGCGCGCAACCCCCGCGTATGCTCCCGTACCTGCTCCGGCGTCAGGTACGCGTCGGTCTGTTCGAACTCCCGCAGCGCGGGCGGCTTCCCCGACTGGAAACCGGTGCGTACGAAATCGTCCCCGGCCACCGCGTTCAGCAGCCAGTTGGTCATGACCCGGGTCTTGGCCACGTTCGTGCGCAGCGCCGACCAGTGGTAGCCGCGCGCCACGGCCTGGGCGGGCAGGCCGCGCAGCGGGATGCCCAGCGGCTTCGACACGGCGTCGGTGCCCCCGAGGTCGACCACGAGACCGAGGTCCTTGTGCACGTACGGCTTCAGCGGCGCGCCGCGCAGTGAGGCGATCACGTTGTCGGCCAGGGTCCGCCCCTGCCGCTGGGCGTGCTGCGCGGTCGGCGGGCAGATCGCGCCGCTCCCGCCCTTGGCCAGGTCGGGTACGGCCGCCGCGTCCCCGAGGGCGAAGACCCCGGGCGCGTCCGGCACCGTCATCTCGGGGGTGACCACCAGGCGGCCCCGCTCGGTCTCCGCGTCCATCGTGCCGATGAGCGGGCTCGCGGCCACCCCGGCCGTCCAGATCAGGGTGTGGCTGGGCAGCACCCGCCCGTCGGTCAGCGTCACCTCCCGCGGACCGGCCTTGGCGACGCTCACCCCCAGCGAGACCTGGATGCCGCGGCGCCGCAGGATGTCCAGCGCCGCGCGGCCCAGCGAGTCGCCCAGCTCGGGCATCAGCTTGGGTGCCATGTCCAGCAGGTGCCAGCTGATCTGGCGGCGGTCCAGCCGGGGGTAGCGCTTGACCGCGTGATCGGTGAGCCGCTGGAGGCACGCCGCCGTCTCGGTGCCCGCGTAGCCGCCGCCCACCACGATGAAGCACAGCCGGGCGGCGCGTTCCCGCTCGTCCTGGCTGGCGTCGGCGAGGTCGAGCTGGGCGATGACGTGGTCGCGCAGGTACGCGGCCTCGGCCAGGGTCTTCATGCCCCGCGCGTGTTCCAGCAGGCCGGGGATGTCAAAGGTACGGGTGATGCTGCCGGGGGCCAGGACCAGGTGGTCGTACGCCTGGTCGATCACCTCGCCGGTGATCTTGCGGATGATGCAGACCTTCGCCCGGGTGTCGATGCCGATGGCCGTCCCGGGGACGATCCGGGTGCGGTGGCGGCTGCTGCGGCGCAGGGACACGGCGATGGACTGGGGCGTCAGCACCCCGGAGGCCACCTGGGGGAGCAGGGGCAGGTACAGCTGGTAGGCGTTCGGTGTGACCACGGAGATGTCGGCCTCGCCGGGGGACAGCCTGCGCTCCAGACGGCGCACGCATTCCACTCCGGCGAAGCCCGCGCCCACCACGAGGATCCTCGGTCGTGCCACGGTGTCCGTCCTTTCCCAGGGCTGCCAGGTCATCTGACCGCCTGCCCAGTCCAGCGGAGCGTGCACCTCCGGTGCGGCGGCGGTGCCGGAATCGGCGCGAACCTGCCCCGGATGGCCGAGGGGCCGCCCGCTCCCGGGGCGGACCCGCCCCGCCGCTCCCACCCGCGCCGACCTCCGCTCCCGGCCGACCGGCGCGCAACGTGCAACCGCCGCACATCCGAACATCTCGGGCGGGTGCCCCCATCCTGGGAGGACCGGGCACGGCCGCGGCGGACCTGAGGCCGCGGCACGGGCCCGCGCCATCGCGACGCCGAGGACGGACGATGCCCTTCACCCCGCGCGACCCCGACACGCTCAAACTGCTGATCGCCCGTGAGGTGGAGGGCCTGCGCAGTGCCGCGCGCCGGAACGCCGGAGTGCGGACCGCCGAGCCGGCCGAAGCCCCCGGGACGGCCGCCGGGGCCTGCGTGTGCGGCGGCGGCGGGGACCGCGCGCACTCCTGCGGCGCGGCGGCGGGCGAGGAGCACGATCCGTGGGCCTGTCTGTGCGCGACGCTGCCCGCCATCCCGGTCTCCGCGGCCCTGCTCGTCCCCGTACGGGAGGACGGCACGGGCCGCACCGTCGACTTCACCGTCCGGGCCGGGAACCACGTCCGGGCCGCCGACTGGCTCGAAGCCCCCGACCGGCACGCCGGGCGCCGCCTCCTGGAGGTCCAGCCCGGCGCCGCGGCCGGCGGACTGATCGACGCGCTGTCGGGGGTGCTCGACAGCGGCCGCGCGCTGAAGGCCTACGCGGTGGACTACACCGAGCACCGGATGGACGGACTCCACCGCACCCAGCTCCTCTACGACGCGGCGTCCTGCGGGGGCAACGTCCTCGCCACCTGGCGGCCCGCCCGCAACCGCACGGAACTGCTCTCGCTCGACGCCCAGTACATCGCCTCGATGGGCTGGGGCACCTGGGACCTGCTGTCCGGCGCCGTCACCTGGTCGGAGGGGCTGGCCGCGATCTTCCGGACGGAGGCCGGGCTGGCCCTGTCGCTGTCCGAGCTGTGCGACGCGGTCCTGCTGGAGGACGTGTGGCGCTTCGGCAGGCTGCTGACCGGCCTGCTCGACGGGGAGGAGCCGCCCGGCACCGAGATCCGCTTCGACGTGCTCGGCGAGGTCCGCACCCTGCACCTCGTGGGACATCCCGTCATGGCCTCGGACGGGCTCCCCTGGGCCCTGCACCTGATCGCCCGCGATCTGACGGCCCAGGTACGCAGCCGCCAGCGGCTGGCCTCCAGCCGCCGCCAGGGGGAGCGGCTCGCGGAGGAGGCCGCCGCCGAGCGCCGGGTGGCCTCGGTCCTGCGCGAGGCCCTGCTGCCCACGCTCTCCGCGGAACTCGCCGAGTCCGGGCTCTCCGTCGCGACGGCCTACCTGCCCGCCGAGTCCGAAGCCGTCGGCGGCGACTGGTACAAGTGCCGGCGGCTGCCCGACGGCCGGATCCTGCTCGCCGTCGGGGACGCCTGCGGACACGGACTGGACGCCGTGGCCCGCATGGCCCAGCAACGGCACGCCCTCGCGGGACTCGCCCACGCCCCCGGAACCGACGCCGGACAGCTGACCACCTGGCTCAACGAACTGCTCTGCGCCGACCCGGCGGCGCAGACCGCGACCGCGATCATCGGACACATCGACGCGGAACGCACCCTGCGCTGGGCGTGCGCCGGCCACCCCGCGCCCCTGCTGCTGCGCGACGGCCGGGCCCGCCCGCTCGGCACCGCCCACCGGGGCCCCCTCTTCGGTCTGGTCCCGGGCCACGCCTACGCCACCGCGACCGAACCGCTGCGGCCCGGGGACCTCCTCCTGCTCTACACCGACGGCCTGGTCGAGCGGCGGGGCGAGGACATCACCGAAGGGATCGACGCCCTGACCGTCGCCCTCGCGTCCTGCGAGGGGTTGACCGCGCAGGAGACCCTGGACCGCGTCATGGACGGCTTCGCCGTCGCGGACGCCGAGGACGACACCTGCCTGGTGGCGCTCCGGCTCGGCTGACCTCCGGCTCCCGCCGTCTGCGAGGATGAGCCGCATGGATGTCCGGAGCAGGAACCACGTAAGGGTGACCGGCCGCGCCGGCGGGCCGGTGCTGGTGCTGGCCCACGGCTTCGGCTGCGACCAGAACATGTGGCACGCGGTCCTCCCGGCCCTGGAACGCGACCACACGGTGGTGCTCTTCGACCACGTGGGAGCCGGCCGGTCCGACCTGTCGGCATGGAGCCCCGAGCGCTACTCGACGCTGGAGGGGTACGTCGAGGACGTGCTGGAGGTCTGCCGCGAGGCGTCCCCCGGCCCGGTGGTCTTCGTCGGGCATTCGGTGAGCGCGACGATGGGCGTACTGGCCGCGGCGCGGGAGCCGGGGCTCTTCGCGGGGCTGCTGCTGCTGGCGCCCTCGCCCTGCTTCATCGACGACCCCGACACCGGCTACCGGGGCGGCTTCAGCGCCCCGGACATCGAGGAACTGCTGGACTCGCTGGACGCCAACTACCTCGGCTGGTCGGGCGCGATGGCCCCGGTCATCATGGGCAACCCGGACCGCCCCGAGCTCGGGGAGGAGCTGGTCAACAGCTTCTGCCGCACCGACCCCGAGATCGCCCGCGTCTTCGCCCGGGTGACCTTCCTCTCCGACAACCGCGCCGACCTCGCGAAGGTGAGCGTCCCCACGCTCGTCGCCCAGTGCTCCCACGACGCCATCGCCCCGCCGGAGGTGGGCGCCTACGTCCGCGACCAGATCCCCGGCAGCCGCCTCGTCACGCTGACCGCGACGGGACACTGCCCCCAGCTGAGCGCCCCCGACGAGACCGCCGACGTCATCAGAGCGTTCGCGCGGTCGGCCGGCTGATGCACCGGGAGGGCGCACTGGAACCCGAGCGGGACGGGACCCCCGCCTCCGCCCGCTTCTCCGCACTGCTGGAGGACAGCGCCGAGGACCTGTACGAGAACGCCCCGTGCGGCTACCTCTCCACCCTCCTCGACGGACAGATCGCCAAGATCAACTCCCGGCTCCTGGGCTGGCTGGGCTACCGCCGCGAGGACCTCGTCGGCCGGCGGAGCTTCTCCGACCTGCTCACGGTCGGCGGCCGGATCTACCACGAGACGCACTTCGCGCCGCTCCTCGCCATGCAGGGCGAGATCAGCGGGATCGCCCTCGAACTCAAGGCCGCCGACGGCAGCCGGCTGCCGGTCCTGGTCACCTCCACCGTCAAGACGGGCAGCGACGGAGCGCCGCTGCTGATCCGCACCACCGTCTTCGACGCCCGCGACCGCCGCGCCTACGAGACCGAGCTGCTCAGGGCCCGCCAGGAGGCCGAGAGCGAACGCGAACGCCTCAAGCGCCTCAACGCCATCCTCCAGCAGACCCTGCTGCCCCCGGCCCTGTCGGACGTGCCCGGGCTGGAGGTCGCCGCCCACTACCACGTGGCCTCCGCCGACGAGGTCGGCGGCGACTTCTACGACCTCTTCCCGCTCGCCTGCGACCGCTGGGGCCTGTTCCTCGGCGACGTCTGCGGAAAGGGCGCCGGAGCCGCCGCCGTCACCTCCCTCACGCGCTACACCCTGCGCGCGGCGGCCGTCTACGACCCCGACCCGGCGGCCGTGCTCGGCAACCTCAACACCGTGCTGACGCACGAGTACAACCAGCGCGACCCCCGCTTCTGCACCGTCGTCTTCGGCCTGCTCACCCCCGACGGCGACCGGGGCGGCTTCCGCGTCACCCTCGCCGGCGGCGGACACCCTCCGGCCCTGCTGATGCGGGCCGACGGCACGGCCGCGTACCTGCCCACGCCCGGCGGCCAGCTCATCGGCGTCCTGCCGGACGCGCAGATCTCCACCACCACGGTCCGCCTGGCACCCGGCGACACCCTCCTGCTCTACACCGACGGCCTGACCGAGGCCCACACCGCGCTGGCCGGCGGCCGCTACGGCGACGAGGCCCTCCTGGACTTCGCCGCGGAACTGTCCCCGACCACCGCCGACGCAGCGGTCACGGCGATCCGCCGCCTCCTCGACACCTTCGGCACGGGCGTGGACGACGACACGGCCGTCCTGGCCATCCACGCACCCCGACCCACCAGTGAAGAGCCGCCGTGCACCCCCTGAGCGTCCAGACGCACGCCACCCCCGCCGGGCCGGTCGTCGAACTCGCCGGAGACCTGGACCACCACAGCGCGCCCCAGGTCCGCGCCCTGCTGCCCGGCCTGCTGCTCCGCGCCGGGCAACAGCTCGTCGTCGACCTGTCCGGCCTGACCTTCTGCGACTCCAGTGGCATCACCGTGATGATCGCGGCCCGCAACCACGCCGTCGAGGCCCGCGCCCACATCGTGCTGGCCGCCGTCCCCGACCGGGTCCACCGGATCTTCCGCATCGTCGGCCTCGACCGGGTCTTCACCACCTACCCCACCGCCACGGCCGCCGCGGCCGCCTGGCGGCCGCCGGACCCGGTGTAGCCGGGGAGGTTTCGGGCAGCCGGTGGCGGTTAGGCGCGGCACATGGTGAAAATCGGGTACACGATGATGACCGAGCAGGCCGGCCCGCGCGAACTGGTGTCCCACGTGGTGGGGGCCGAGCGGGCGGGATTCGACTTCTCCGTGATCTCCGACCACTCCTTCCCATGGCTGGAGTCACAAGGGCACGCTCCGTACGCGTGGAGCGTGCTCGGCGCGGCCGCGCAGGCCACCTCCCGCATCCCCCTCATGACGTACGTGACCTGTCCGACCTTCCGCTACCACCCGGCGGTCGTCGCGCAGAAGGCCGCGACGCTGCAGATCCTCTCCGAAGGCCGGTTCCGGCTGGGGCTGGGCTCGGGGGAGAACCTCAACGAGCACATCGTCGGCGCCGGCTGGCCCGCCGCCCACGTCCGCCTGGAGATGCTGGAGGAGGCCGTCGACATCATCCGGCGCATGTTCGCCGGCGGATACGTCAGCCATCACGGCGCGCACTTCGACGTCGAGAACGCCCGGCTCTGGGACCTCCCCGACCAGCCACCGCCCATCGGGATCGCCGTCTCCGGGCCCCGCTCCTGCGCACTCGCCGGACGCCACGCCGACCTCGTGATCGCCACCGAACCCGAGCCGGAGCTCCTGGAGCGCTTCGACGCGCACGGCGGATCGGGCAAACCGCGCGTCGGCCAGCTCCCCGTCAGCTACGACCCCGACCGCGCGGCCGCCGTGGCACGGGCCCACGACCAGTTCCGCTGGGCCCTGGGAGGCTGGAAGGTCAACGCCGAGCTCCCCGGCCCGGAGGGCTTCGCGCAGGCCGCCGCCCACACCCGGCCCCGGGACGTCGCCGACGCCATCCCCTGCGGCGACGACGTGGGCACCTTCGTCGACGCGGTGCGCCCCTACGTAGAGGCGGGATTCACCGAGGTCGCCCTCGTCCAGATCGGCGGCGACCACCAGGAACCCTTCCTGAAGTGGGCCGCGGCCGAACTGCTGCCCGCCCTGCGCGCCCTGTGAGGACCACCCCCGGGGACAGGGGTGATCTTGGCGTATCCGGGTAGCCCCAGACCGTGATCACGGTAGGCGTCGAAGAGGAATACCTGTTGGTGGAGGCCGCCCACGGGCTGCCCGTCCCCCTGGTGGAGGAGGTGCGGCGCACCGCGGGCATCGGACCCCTCGCCGAGCGGGGCGAGATCCAGGACGAGCTGCTCCAGGCCCAGGTCGAGGTGGCCACACCGGTGTGCGAGAGCCTGGAGGAGGTCGGCGGCCACCTGCTGCGGCTGCGCCACGCGGTGGGCTCGGCGGCGGAGGAGAACGGCTGCCGGATCGCCGCCACGGGGGCCGCGCCGCTCCGAGGGGCCGGTCCGGTCCCCGTGACACCGACCCCCCGCTACCTCAAAATGGCGGGCGAGGCCCGCCAGCTCGTGGACGACCAGCTGATCTGCGGGATGCACGTGCACGTGGCGGTCCCCGACCCGGAGACCGGCGTGGAAGTGCTGAACCGCATCCGGGTCTGGCTGCCCACGCTGCTGGCCATGTCGGCGAACTCCCCGCTGTGGGACGGCCGGGACACCGGCTTCGCCAGCTGGCGCACCCTCGTGTTCGGACGCTGGCCCGTGAGCGGTCCGCCGCCCTTCTTCGGCGGCATCGGCGACTACGAACAGCGCCTGGAGGCGCTGGTGGCGTCCGGGGCGATCGCCGACCGGGGACAGGTCTACTGGCAGGCCCGGCTCTCCGACCGCTACCCCACCGTCGAGGTGCGCTGCCTGGACGTCCAGCTCCGCCCCGACGACGCCGTGATGTTCGCCGGCATCGTCCGCGCCCTCGTCGCCACGTCGATCGCCGAGGCCAAGGCGGACATCCCGCCGATCGTCTCCACGCCCGAGCTGGTGCACGCGGCGAACTGGCACGCGGCCCGCCACGGTCTGGGCGGCACGCTGCTGGACCCGGGCGGCCACCCGCACAGCAGCGGGGACGTGCTGTGCGCGCTGCTGCGCCACATCACCCCGGCCCTGGAGGACGCGGGCGACCTGCGCGAGGTGAGCTCGCTCGTCCACCGGCTGCTGCGCGAGGGCACCCCCGCCGACCGCCAGCGGCGGGCCCTGGCCGACGCCGGGATGGCGGGCCTGATCGGTCTGATCACGGGAGCCCATTCCACCGGGTGAATGGCGGAATTCCCCGGGCGCAGGTGTGTGAGCGGAAGAACGCGGGGCACACGTGAGTTCGGAGGTTGATAATCATGGTTCCCCTGCTTCTCGTTCTTCTGCTGGTCCTGCTTCTCTTCGGCGCGGGTTTCGCCCTGAAGATTCTCTGGTGGGTCGCGATCGCCGTCCTGGTGTTGTGGCTGATCGGCTTCGTCGCCCGCCCCAAGACTGGCGGCGGACGCTGGTACCGCTGGTAAGCGCGCGATAGCCGCGCACGACGGACGAAGCCGCGCACGACGGACAAACATGGCGGACGGAATGGGGAGGCGGCAGATATGGCCTGCCGCCTCCCGTTCATCTGTTTATCGGAGGAGTTGTTTTCGCGTGACGGAACAAACGTGGAGTTACAAGCCGACTTCCGGTTATCTGCCGGGTGATGACCTGACCGGTTTCACGGTCGAGGCCGTCGACGGGAGCGTCGGAAAGGTCGACAAACACTCCGACGAGGTCGGTGACGCCTACCTGGTCGTCGACACCGGGGCCTGGATCTTCGGCAAGGAGGTCCTCCTGCCGGCCGGCACGGTGATCCGGGTCGAGACCGCGGACAAGAAGGTCTTCGTCGGCCGGACCCGCGACCAGATCAAGAACGCTCCCGAGTTCCGCCGCGACGAGCACCTCGCCGACGCGGGTTACCGCGAGGAACTCGCCGTCCACTACGGCCCGGACATCCCCTTCGGCGGCCGTCCCGTCTGACGCCCGGCCGCGCGCCCGCGCACGACGTGAGAACACGACGTGGAGAAGGGGGCCCGAACCGAACCGGTTCTGGCCCCCTTTTGCCACGTGCCGTACCGGACGCGGTCAGGCCCGGACGGCCTCATCGAGCGTGGTGTGCAGGTCCAGGACCGTGTCCGCGCCGGTCAGGGCGAGGAGCCGGACGAGCTGCTGGCGGGGCGCCGCGATGCGCAGCCGGGTGATCCGGTGGACGCGCAGCAGCATGTTCAGGCACGTCGAGTCGGCGAAGGTGACGGCGGAGGCGTCGAGGACCACGGTGGGATGGAGGTTCCCCGCTTCGACGAGCGTCTCGTTGAGCGGACCGATCGTCTCGCTGTCGAGTTCGCCGCGTGCGGCGACGACCCAGATCCCGTCGATGGCGTAGCTGTCGCCGACCGGGCCCTGCGGTCGGCCCCGCATCTCGTCCGACATGTCGTGTCCCCTCGCGCGTTCGGTCGGATGAAGTATGCACGGCCCTGCGGACGGACCGTGCGGCCGGGGACGGCCCGGCCGTGGGCGGTCAGCCGCCGAGTTCGAGGTGCGCGTGCACGGCCTTGCCGTACGGGAGCGCCTCCACCTCGACCTTCGCGGCCAGTTCGTGGATCAACGGCCAGCCGAAGCCGCCTGGCTGCCAGGCCGGGGAGGCCCTGTCCACCGGGGACCGCGGGCTCGCGTCCTCGACGGTGACCCGTACGCCCGTGCCCGTACGGGCCAGCCGGAAGGCGCGGACGCCACCGGCATGGCGCTGGGCGTTGGTGACCAGCTCCGTCACGATCAGGAGCGCGGCGTCCATCTGCTGCCCCTCGCCCAGACCCTGCTCCGTCAGGAATGCGCGCGTGCGCGAGCGTGCCTCGGCGCCGGTGAGGTCGGGACCGGGTGGGACCGCCGCCTCCGGCACCGTTGGCTCGGGCTCGCTGCCCGCCGAGTGGTGCTCACCAGACCCGCCCCGCATACTCTCCCCCTGCTGTCGGCGTCGTTCGGCAGCTCACCGTACTACTCGCCGATACCTCCGTCGCGTACGGCGATTCCGCGGGGGAGGGTAGCCTTCAGATATTTGTCGGCTATTTGTCGGCGGCGAGGGCCGCCGCGCACGGATTCAGGGGGCACGATGTCACAGCCGGCTGCGGAAGGTACGGGTCTCATGGGCGCGCCGGAGGGCCAGGCGGTGCCCGGCGCGGTGGGGGAGCCGGAGCTGCGCCAGTTGCTGGCGGGTCTGACCGCCGTGCGCGACGGGGACTTCGGAACCCGGCTGCCCGACCGTGCCGACGGACTGCTCGGCGAGATCGCCACGGTCTTCAACGGCATGGTCGACCAGTTGTCCCTGTTCACCTCCGAGGTCACGCGCGTGGCACGCGAGGTGGGCACGGAGGGGACGCTGGGCGGCCAGGCCGAGGTGCCGGGAGTATCGGGCACCTGGGCGGATCTCACCGACTCGGTGAACGCCATGGCCGGCAACCTCACCTCCCAGGTCCGTGACATCGCCCAGGTGGCGACGGCCGTCGCCCGCGGCGATCTCTCGCAGAAGATCGACGTGGACGCGCGCGGGGAGATCCTGGAGCTGAAGAACACCGTCAACACGATGGTGGACCAGCTCTCGGCCTTCGCGGACGAGGTCACCCGCGTCGCCCGCGAGGTCGGCAGCGAGGGAAGGCTGGGCGGCCAGGCCCAGGTGCCCGGGGTCGCGGGCGTGTGGCGGGACCTGACGGACTCCGTTAACTTCATGGCCGGCAACCTCACCGACCAGGTCCGGAACATCGCCCAGGTGACCACGGCGGTGGCCAAGGGGGACCTGTCGCAGAAGATCGCGGTGGACGCGCGCGGGGAGATCCTGGAGCTGAAGAACACCATCAACACGATGGTCGACCAGCTCTCGGCCTTCGCGGACGAGGTCACCCGCATGGCCCGCGAGGTCGGCACCGAGGGCATCCTCGGCGGCCAGGCCGACGTCAAGGGGGTCTCCGGCACCTGGCGGGACCTGACGGACTCGGTCAACTTCATGGCCGGCAACCTCACCGCGCAGGTCCGCTCCATCGCCCAGGTCGCCACGGCGGTGGCCAAGGGGGACCTGTCGCAGAAGATCGCGGTGGACGCGCGCGGGGAGATCCTGGAGCTCAAGAGCACCATCAACACGATGGTCGACCAGCTCTCGGCCTTCGCGGGCGAGGTCACCCGCGTCGCGAGGGAAGTGGGCACGGACGGCAGGCTCGGCGGCCAGGCCGACGTCAAGGGGGTCTCGGGCACCTGGCGGGACCTGACGGACTCCGTGAACTTCATGGCCGACAACCTGACCGCGCAGGTCCGCTCCATCGCGGAGGTCACCACGGCCGTCGCGCAGGGGGACCTGTCACAGAAGATCCGGGTGGACGCCCGGGGCGAGATCCTGGAGCTGAAGGAGACCATCAACACGATGGTCGACCAGCTCTCCGCGTTCGCTGACGAGGTCACCCGCGTCGCCCGCGAGGTCGGCACCGAGGGCAACCTCGGCGGCCAGGCGACGGTCCGGGGGGTCTCCGGCACCTGGAAGGACCTCACCGACAACGTCAACGTCATGGCCTCCAACCTGACGGGCCAGGTCCGCTCCATCGCCCAGGTGGCCACGGCCGTCGCCCGTGGCGACCTCTCGCAGAAGATCACCGTGGAGGCCAAGGGCGAGGTCGCGGCCCTGGCGGGCGTCATCAACACCATGGTCGACACGCTCTCCGCGTTCGCCGACGAAGTGACCCGCGTGGCCCGCGAGGTCGGCACCGAGGGCCGGCTCGGCGGACAGGCCCACGTACCGCACGTCGCCGGTACCTGGAAGGACCTCACCGACAACGTCAACTCCATGGCGAACAACCTCACCGGCCAGGTCCGCAACATCGCCCTGGTCACCACCGCCGTGGCCAACGGCGACCTCTCCAAGAAGATCGACGTCGACGCCCGAGGCGAGATCCTCGAACTGAAGACGACCATCAACACGATGGTCGACCAGCTCTCCGCCTTCGCCGCCGAGGTCACCCGCGTCGCCCGGGAGGTCGGCAGCGAGGGCCGGCTCGGCGGCCAGGCCGAGGTGGAAGGGGTCTCCGGCACCTGGAAGCGCCTCACGGAGAACGTCAACGAGCTGGCCGGGAACCTCACCCGGCAGGTCCGCGCGATCGCCGAGGTCGCCAGCGCCGTCGCCGAGGGCGACCTGACGCGCTCCATCACCGTGGACGCCTCCGGTGAGGTCGCGGAACTCAAGGACAACATCAACTCCATGGTGGGATCGCTGCGCGAGACCACCCGGGCCAACCAGGAACAGGACTGGCTCAAGTCCAACCTGGCCCGCATCTCCTCCCTGATGCAGGGGCACCGCGACCTCGCCGTCGTCGCCGAACTCGTCATGGACGAGCTCTCGCCCCTGGTGTCGGCCAGCTACGGAGCCTTCTACCTGGCCGAGGAGACCGACTCGGAGACCTGGCTGACCCTCCTCGGCTCGTACGGCCGGCCGGCGGACAGCCCCGCCACCGTACGGTTCCGGCGCGGCGACACCCTCGTCGGCCAGGCCGCCCGCAGCCGTCGCACCATCGCCATCGACGACCTGCCCGCCGGCTACCTCATCTCCTCCGGTCTGGGCCAGGCCGCGCCCGCCAGCCTCGTCGTCCTGCCCATCGTGGTCGAGGAACAGGTGCTCGGCGTCATCGAGCTCGCCTCCTTCCGCGCCTTCACGGCCGTCCACCGGGACTTCCTCGGCCAGCTGATGGAGGCCATCGGGGCCAACGTCAGCACGATCGTCGCCAACGCGCGCACCGACGAACTGCTCGGCGAGTCCCAGCGCCTCACCGCCGAACTCCAGGCCCGCTCCACCGAACTCCAGGTCCAGCAGGACGAACTCCAGCGCTCCAACGCCGAACTGGAGGAGAAGGCCGCCCTGCTCGCCAGTCAGAACCGGGACATCGAGGCCAAGAACCTGGAGATCGAACAGGCCCGCCAGGAGCTGGAGGACCGCGCCCAGCAGCTCTCGCGGGCCTCCAAGTACAAGTCCGAGTTCCTGGCCAACATGAGCCACGAACTGCGCACCCCGCTCAACAGCCTGCTCATCCTCGCCCAGCTCCTGGCCCAGAACCCCACGCGCAACCTCACCTCGAAGCAGGTCGAGTACGCGGGCATCATCCACTCGGCGGGCTCCGACCTGCTCCAGCTCATCAACGACATCCTCGACCTGTCCAAGGTCGAGGCGGGCAAGATGGACATCAACCCCGAACGGGTGGCCATCAAGCAGCTCCTCGACTACGTCGAAGCCACCTTCCGGCCGCTGACCAGCCAGAAGAGCCTCGGCTTCGAGATCACCACGGCCCCCGGGGTACCGGTGGACCTGCTCACCGACGACGCCCGGCTCCGGCAGATCCTGCGCAACCTGCTGTCCAACGCGGTGAAGTTCACCGAGCACGGCCGGGTCGAGCTGCACATCGAACCCGTCGCCGCCGACGACCTCCCGCCCGGCCTGGCCCCGCAGCAGGCCATGGTGGCCTTCCGCGTCAAGGACACCGGCATCGGGATCGCCGAAGCGCAGCTGGAGACCGTCTTCGCCGCGTTCCAGCAGGCCGACGGCACCACCAGCCGCAAGTACGGCGGCACCGGACTGGGCCTCTCCATCAGCCGAGAGATCGCCCACCTCCTCGGCGGCGCCGTCACGGCCCGCAGCGCGCTCGGCGAGGGCTCCGTCTTCACCCTCTACCTGCCCATCGCCCGGCCCGACTTCGCCGCCCGGGAACTGCCCACGGCCGAGTCCGGCACGGCGGAGGCGACGGACGGACCCGTCTCCGGGACCACCGCGGCCGCCCCGCTGCCCGTACCGCACCAGCGCCGGCTCCTGATCATCGAGGAGCGGCCCAACGGGCTGCTCACCCTCGTCGCCGAAAGCGCCTCCCAGGACCTGGCCCAGGGACGCGGCCCCGCGGGCGACCAGGACACCGTCGAGGTCGTCACCGTCACCAGCTCCCAGGACGCGGCCGCCGCCCTCGCCAGCGCCCCGGTCCACTGCGTCGTGCTCGACCTCGGCCTGTCCCGCGACGGCGCCATCCGCTTCCTCGACGCCCTCGACGGGGACGCCGCCCTGTCGGCCACGCCGGTCCTCGCGCACGGCACCAGCCGTCTCTACGCGGAACAGGAACGCGAACTCCAGCAGCACGTCTCCAGGCGCCCCCTCGAACTCCTCTCCAGCCTGGACGAACTGAGGGAGCGCATCACCCTGCACCTGTCCGCCGAACAGGCCGCCGACGTCCTCCCGCTGGTCCGCCAGCAGACCGGCAGCCACCTCGCCCACGTCATCGAGGGGGAGCTGACGGGGCGCACCGTCCTCGTGGTCGACGACGACTCGCGCAACCTGTACGCGATCACCGGCATCCTCGAACTCCACGGCATCCGCGTCCTGCACGCCGAGAACGGACGCAAGGGCATCGAGACCCTCCTCGCCAACCCCGGGGTCGACCTGATCCTGATGGACGTGATGATGCCGGAGATGGACGGCTACGCCGCGACCGGAGAGATCCGCAGCATCCCCCGCTACGCCGACCTCCCCATCATCTCCGTCACCGCCAAGGCGATGCCGGGCGACCGGGAGAAGAGCTTCGCGGCGGGAGCCAGCGACTACGTGACCAAGCCCGTGGACGCCGACGACCTCATCGGCCGGGTCCGCCGCTGGATCGTCCGCGACCCCGCGTGAGCGGGCCGCAGTCCGCGAGGCCCATCGCCCCCCACCGCCCCAGATGACGAGGAACCCCGTGAACCACGTGCCGGACGTCGGCGACCCGCACGCCCCCACCCGTACGCCCGGCCCCCGGCGCCCCACCGCCGAGGCCGAGCCGGTGCCGCCGGCCGCCGTGGCGCACCAGGACGCCGAGCCGCCGCCGGCCGCCCCGGCGCACCAGCACGCCGAGGCGGGGCGGCTCGCCGCCGCCGTCGAACGCCTGCGCGCCGAAGTCCGGGACGCCCAGAACGCCGCCGACGGGCGGGCCCTCGTCGAGATGGCCAAGGGAGTCCTGATGGGACGCCTCGGCTGCGGTCCGGCCGAGGCCGCGCACCAGCTGGCCACCCTCGCGGAGCGCTCCGGCACCGAACCGCTCGCACTGGCCGTGGAAGTCATCAACGAGGCGGCCGGCGACCGGGTCAGCCAGATCGCCACGGAATTCCTCGCCCGCGCCGCTCAGGACCACGCCGACGAGGGCCGGACCACGGCCCTGCGGCTGCGCAGCGCGGAGAGCCGCGTGCTGGCCTCCCCGGACGCCCGGTCCGTCGCCGTCGCCCTCCTGGAGAACGCCCTCGCGCCGCTCGGCGCGACCGGCGTGGCGATCTGGCTCGCCGACGCCGACTCCTCCCTCAGCCTCGTGGGCCAGGCGGGGTTCACCGACGAGGAAGCCGCGCGCTGGCGCTACGTACCTCCGGAGGTCGCCACCTGCGCCCGCCTGGCCCTCTCCGGCCGGGAACCCGCCTTCATCGCCTCCCTCGCGGACGGGGGCCTGCCCACCATCGGCCGCCGCAGGCACCCCGAGGGCGCCCGCCTCGCGGTGCCCGCCGGCACGGGCGGCCGCATCATCGGGGTGGTGGAGGTCGCCTGGCCCCAGCCCCAGCCCCCCCAGCCGCCCCGGATCGTCCGGCAGATCGAGGCGCTGGCCGAGCTGTGCGCCCGTACCCTCGACGACGCCTGCCCCACCCCGTACGAGGGCCCGGCCCAGGCCCCGCCCGGGACGGGGATGGCGGAGCTCGCCGACCTCAGCGAGAACCTCCACGACCCCGCCCTGATCCTCACCCCCCTTCTCGACTCCCGGGGCCACCTCGCCGACTTCCGGATCCACCACGCCAACGCCCACTTCGTGGACCCGGCCGGCCGGCCCACCGGCGCCGTCGTCGGCTCCCTCTTCCTGGAGGCGTACGCCTTCGCCGAGGCGGACGGCCTGTTCGAGAAGATCGAGCGGGTCCACGCGACGGGAGAACCGCTGCGCACCGAGCGCATGTCGCTGACCGCCGTCGTGGACCAGGTCCCCCTGACCTCCTTCGCCGACATCGGCATCAGCCGCCACGGCGAGGCGCTGCTGCTGCTGTGGCGGGTCGAGGACGAGACGGCGCGGCTGGCGAGCCTGCTCGGGCACGCCCAACGGCTCGGGCGCGTCGGCGGTTTCGAGGAGAGCGTCGTCAGCGGCCGGATCACCTGGAACGGACAGCTCTTCGCCCTCTACGGGCTGCCCCCCACCTCCCGGCCCGTCCCGCTGCGCGACCTCCCCGCCCACGCCCACCCCGACGACTCCATCGCCATCACCCGCTTCCTGCGGACCCTGCTGCACCACCGCCGCGAAGCCTCCGTCGACCTGCGGCTGCGCCGCCCCGACGGCATCACGCGGCACGTCCGCATCGTGGCCGAGCCCGCCCTCGACTCCCAGGGGGTCCTCCACGCCGTCCGGGGCGCCTACCAGGACATTTCCTCCCAGCACTGGACCGAGGTCGCCCTCGCCGCCACCCGCGACCGGCTGGCCCACAGCGAGGCCGAAACCGTCGAACGCACCCGCCTGACCCTCCAGCTCCAGCACGCGATCATGCCGCTCGCGCCCGCCCCGCTGGAGGTCCCCGGCATGCGCGTGGCCGTGCGCTACCGGCCCGCGGAGGAAGAGGCCCTGGTGGGCGGCGACTGGTACGACGCCACCGTCCTGCCCAGCCGGTCCATCCTGCTGTGCGTGGGCGACGTGGCGGGCCACGGCATCGAGGCCGCCACCGGCATGGTCATCCTGCGCAACGCCCTGCGCGGCCTCGCCGTGACCGGGGCCGGCCCCGCGCAGTTGCTCACCTGGCTGAACGCCGTCGCCCACCACCTCACCGACCAGGTGACCGCCACCGCCGTCTGCGGGATCTACGACCCCGTCACCCGCGTCCTGCGCTGGGCCCGCGCGGGCCACCTGCCGCCGGTCCTGGTCCGCCGCGGCGCCGCAGAGGTGTTCCCCCTCACCGGCGGCCTCCTGCTCGGAGCGCTGCCGGAGACCGTCTACACCGAGCAGGAGATCCAGCTCGAACCGGACGACACCCTGCTCATGTACACCGACGGCCTCGTGGAGCGGCGCGACACCTCCGTCGCGGAGACCCTGAGCCACCTCATCGCCGTCGCCGCGCAGGAGGCGCCCAGCCTGGAGGGGCGGCTGGACCACCTGCTCACCTACAGCCGCTCCGACACCGACGACGACACCTGCCTGATCGGCATCCAGGTGAGGTGAGCGGCCCGATGACGCGTGCGCGGGCGGGCAGCGGGTAGGCGCCCCCCGGCTCCGGTGACCGTCAGCGCGCGGCCGAGCAGCGGCCGCGCCGCGGTGCCGCGGCGCACGAGGAGGAAGTCGTCATGCCCCGAGGGTCCAGCCCCAAGCGCGAGCGCCAGTACGAGCACATCAAGGAGAGCGCGCGGGAGCGCGGCGAGAGCCCGGCCCGCGCCGAGGAGATCGCCGCCCGCACGGTCAACAAGGAGCGGGCCCGGGCGGGGGAGTCGAAGACCGCGAGCAAGAGCTCGATCGAGGACATGTCCTCCTCCCGGCGCGGCGGGCTGCACTCCCACAGCGGAGCGAGCGGCCCCACCTACGACCAGCTCTACGCGGAGGCCAAGCGCCGCAATGTGCACGGCCGCTCGACGATGAACAAGGCCGAGCTCAAGCGCGAACTCGGCGACTGAACCCGGCGACCGAATCAGGAGACCGAACCGTACGGGAGGCACCGTGAACCGCGCCGCGCTGTTCGATGTGGACGGCACCCTCGCCGACACCAATCACCTGCACGTCGTCTCCTGGTGGGAGGCATTGCGGCAGGCCGGCCACGACGTCGTCATGCACGACATCCACCGCGCCATCGGCCTGCCCGGCGAAGACCTCCTGGCGCACCTGCTGGGCGAGGGGCGCGACCCGGACGGGGACCCCGCGCTCAGCGCCGCGCACAGCACCCTCTACGCCACCTGGTTCGACCGGCTGGCCGCCTTCGACTCGGCGGCCGCGCTGCTGCGCGAGCTGGACCGGCGCGGCTGGCGGGTGGTGCTCGTGACCTCCGCCCAGGACAGGGAACTCGACGCGCTCAGGCGGGCCCTGGGGGCCGACGACGCCATTGCCGCGACCGCCAGCTCCGACGACGTGGAACGGGGCAAGCCCGCTCCCGATCCGGTGCGGCACGCCCTCGGCCTGGTCGGGGCGTCCGCGCGGGGCTCCGTACTCGTCGGGGACACCGTCTGGGACATGAAGGCGGCCACCCGCGCCGACGTCACCTGCGTGGGGCTGCTCTGCGGCGGCATCCCGCGCGCCGACCTCGAAGGGGCCGGCGCCCGCGCCGTCTACCGGCACCCCGCCGATCTGCTCGCGCACGTCGACGACAGTCCCTTCGGCGGCCCCGCGGACGGGGATTGACCCCTCCGGAGGCCCGGCCCCCGCGTTTGCCCGGGGGCTGGGCGGGCAGGCGCGTCGACACACAGGGGATGGCCGATGGCCCCGGGATGGAGGCCGGACATGTCGACAAGCATGTTGATCATCATCATCGTCGTCGCGGTACTCGTGGTGCTCGCGCTCACCGCGCTCATGGGCATGCTGGCCCGACGACGCCACCTGCGCAACCGGTTCGGTCCCGAATACGAGCGCGCCGTCGACGAGAAGGGGGGCAAGCTCGCCGCCGAGCGGGACCTGCGGGCCCGCGAGGAACGGCACGACGAGCTGGACATCAAGGAACTCTCGCCCCAGCGGCGCGACGAGTACGCGCAGGAGTGGCGCGGCGTCCAGGAGCACTTCGTGGACCGTCCCGACGGGGCGGTGTCCGAGGCCGACGCGCTCGTCTCCCGGCTGATGGGGGAGCGCGGATACCCGACGGACGGCTACCACGGCGCCGTCCGCGACCTGTCGGTCGAGCACGGACGCACGCTGGAGCACTACCGGGCCGCACACGACGTCAAGGTGCGCAGCGGAGACGGACAGGCGACGACGGAGGAGCTGCGGGGTGCCATGGTCCACTACCGCGCCCTGTTCGAGGACCTGCTGACCGACCAGAGGAGCCGATGACATGCAGACCCACGAGGACATGGACGGCCGCGGAAGCGGCCCCGGCCTGACCACCGAGGACCTGGCGCACCCCGGTGCGGGCGGCGCCGGTCAGGCGCCCCTCTACCCGGGCGAGGCCACCGCGGGCCGGACGGGCGACACGTTGCGCGAGGACGACGAGCGGGACGCCGGCGCCGGCCTGCGCGACGCCGATGACATACGCGGTGACGACGTAGGCGGTGCCGACGCAGGCGGTGACGGCAGGCGCGGTGACGGCGTACGCGGTGACGACACGCGCCAGGACCGGGCCGACGGGTCCGGACCGGCCGCCGGTGAGACCGAACCGCTGCTCGACATCGGCGAGGCGGAGCAGTACCGCGTGACGTGGAGCGAGATCCAGGGCCGGTTCGTCGACGACCCCCAGGACGCGGTCCGGTCGGCCGACACCCTGGTGGCCGAGGTCATGCAGACCCTGGCCGGTACGTTCTCCACCCGCAAGCAGGGCCTCCAGGAGCAGTGGGACCGCGGCGAGCAGGTGGCCACGGAGGACCTGCGGCTCGCCCTGCAGCAGTACAGGTCGTTCTTCAACCGGCTGCTCAACACCTGAGCCGCCGCCACGCCTGAGCCCCGTCCGGCCGGACGGGGCTCAGGCGCGTGTGCGCACGGCCCTCACAGCGGCTCGGGGAAGAACGGGTGGTAGTCCGCGTGCGGGCTGGACGGGATCACGGCGTAGCTTGCCTCGGGCAGCTCGTTCCACACCCCGTGCAGGTCCCCCAGCGGCTCGGACACCACCATGCGGGTGTCGTCGGAGATCGCCTGGAGGTAGGCCACCTCCGGGTGGAGGTGGCGTACGTTCTCCGCCCGGCTGCTGTAGAAGAGCGAGCGGGACCTGCCCAGGCTGGAGTAGCGGAACGCCCACACGCACTCGCCGTTGCTCACGGCCACCGTCATCTGGAGCGGATCCGGCACCCCGTGTTCCTTGCCGAGGTGCTCCACCAGGCCCGCCATCCGGGCCACCGCGCCCGGGACGTCCTGGTCGAGGCCGTAGGTCACCGCCAGGTAGAACATCACCTCGGAGTCCGTGGACCCTTCGATGCAGGGGAAGAGCGCCGGGTCGACCGCCATGCACAGGTCGCGCTGCAACCGCGGGAAGTCCGCGATGGCCCCGTTGTGCATCCACAGCCAGCGCCCGTGGCGGAACGGATGGCAGTTGGTCTGCTGGATCGCCGAACCGGTGGAGGCCCGTACGTGCGCGAAGAACAGCGGCGAGCGGACGTGCGCGGCGAGCTCGCGCAGGTTGCGATCGCTCCAGGCGGGACCGATGTCGCGGAACACCGCCGGCGTCCCGTCGCCGTCCGGGCTGTACCAGCCGATGCCGAATCCGTCGCCGTTGGTCGACTCGACCCCCATCCGGGCATGGAGGCTCTGGTTGATCAGCGAGTGCTCCGGGCGGTAGAGCACGGCGTCGAGCAGCATCGGCGTGCCCGAGTAGGCGAGCCAGCGGCACATCCGCACCACCCCTTTCGCGGCCTGCTCCGAGCCTAGCGCCGACGGCGGCCCGCTTCCCGTCGCCGGGCGGTCTGAGAACCGTGTGACCGGGTAGTCGCAGGAGACCAGCGGTACTACCGAAGGAGGTCGAGATGACGGAACACGAGAAGTCCCGGAACCACCCGCGGACCACTCCGTCCCAGGCGGAGGGCGAGAGCGGGGACCGGGAGGCCCGGCAGCAGGCGGACGACGCCGTCGTAGGGGGCTCCGGGGACGGCGACGCCGACGCGGGGGGCCACCGGGCCAAGCGGCAGCGTCCGGGCGTCGGCCGCGAGGAGCAGGCCGAACCGGACGGGCAGCACTGAGGCCCCCACGGCGGCCGCCGCGGCCGGGATCGCCCGTCCGGGTGGCCCGCCCCGGCGGGCCGTCGTGCGCGGGCCGTCCGCCGGTCCGCCGGCCGCCGGTCCACCGGTCGCCGGGGAACCGGACCCCGTAAGTCCGGGGATCCGGGGTAGGGGCCGTTCATGATTGCCACCGAAACCCTCGCCGCAACCCTCGCCGCCGAAGGCTCGGGCGCCCTCTTCCTCATCGTCGCCGGAGTCGTCGTGGCCGCCCTGCTGGTCGCCGCCTTCTGGTTCGGCAGCCGGCGCAGCGCCCGCCGCCGGGCCCCGGCCCGGCCGGCCGAGCAGAACCCCGCGGCGCAGCGGCGCCAGGACTCCTGGCAGACCCCCGAAGGCGGTGAGGACGGGCCGCGGCCGCCCGTGTGAGCCCCGCGCGGACGCCGGGCCCGCCCCGCGTCCGTCCCCGCGGGCCGTCACCCACCCCGCTCGTCCCCCGTCCGTCCGGTCCGGTGGGATTTCCGATCCTGGAGGTACGCATGACCACCACGGCGCCGACCACGGGCCCGCTGCCCACCGGTCTGATGTCCCTGCCCGGGGTCTATCCGCCCCATGACGACACCCGGCTGCTCGCCGAAGCGCTCACCCACGAGAGACTGGGACCCGGGACCGACGTCCTGGAGATCGGCACGGGCACCGGCGCGCTGGCCCTGCTCGCGGCGGGCCGGGGAGCCCGGGTCACGGCCGTCGACGTCTCCTGGCCGGCGGTGCTCACCGCCCGGCTCAACGCACTGCGCGGCCGGCTCCCGCTGCGCGTGCTCCACGGGGACTTCGCGGCCCGCACCGAGGGCCGCCGCTTCGACCTGATCCTCTCCAACCCCCCGTACGTCCCGGCGCCCCGCGTGCGGCTGCCGTCCCGCGGGCGCGAACGCGCCTGGGACGCGGGCCCCGACGGGCGCGCGGTCATCGACCGGATCTGCGCGACCGCCCCGGCCCTGCTGAGCCCCGGCGGTGTCCTGCTCATGGTCCATTCCGGCATGTGCGGCGCCGCCCAGACCGTGGACCGGCTCACCGGTGCGGGGCTGACCGCGGGCGTGACCGCCCGGGCCTCCGTCCCGTGGGGTCCGGTCCTGCGCTCGCGGCGGGCCTGGCTGGAGGAGCGGGGACTGGCGGCCGAGGACGAGGAGCGCGAAGAGCTGGTGATCGTCCGTGCCCAGCACGTCTGACGCCGCCGCCCCCGGACCCGCCCGCCGGGTGCAGGTGGACCCCCAGGGCCCGGTGCTCGTCGAGGGCCCGGTGGAGATCGTCCTGGACGACGGGACCGTCGCCCGGTCCGACCGCTTCATGGTCGCCGTGTGCACCTGCCGCCGCAGCCGCACCTACCCCTGGTGCGACACCAGCCACCGCCGCCGCGAGCGCGCCCGCGCCGACGCGCCGCCGACCGGGGAAGGGACCCCCTCATGACCCCACCGGACACGATGACCGCCCTCGCCGGCCCGCGCCTGGCCGAAGGGCGCGGGCAGCTGTCGGGCGCCGTGGTACGGGCCCTGCGCGAGGGCGGCCCGCCCGCCTGCGACCCGGCGACCGCGGGGGAGGCCGACCCGTGGGGCGAGGACCTCCAGCTCGCCCTCTACCTCCTGTACGAACTCCACTACCGCGGCTTCGAGGGCGTGGACGACCGGCGGGAATGGGACCCCGACCTGCTGCGGCTGCGCCGGGCCCTGGAAGACCGCTTCCTGGACGCCCTGCGCACCGACCTCGCCGATGCCCCCCGCTCGGCCGAAGCGGCCTTCGCGCCCCTGCTCGTCGAGCCCGTGGACCTGTCCGGCAGCCTCAGTCACCACCTCGAAACCGAGGGCGAGCTCTGGCAGTTGCGCGAGTACGCGGCCCTGCGCTCCCTCTACCACCTCAAGGAGGCCGACCCGCACGTCTGGGTGATCCCCCGGCTCACCGGCCGCTCCAAGGCGGCCATGGTCGCCATCGAGTACGACGAGTTCGGCGCCGGCCGCGCCGACCGCGTCCACGCCCGCCTCTTCGCCGCCCTCATGAACGACCTGGACCTGGACCCCGCGTACGGCCGCTACCTGGAGTGCGCCCCCGCGCCGCTGCTCGCGACCGTGAACCTGATGTCCCTGTTCGGACTGCACCGCTCCCTGCGCGGCGCCCTCGTGGGTCACTTCGCCTGCGTCGAGGTCACCTCCTCGCCCGGCTCCCGTCGGCTGGCCAAGGCCATGCGGCGCTGCGGCGCCGGACCGGCGGCCGAACACTTCTACGCCGAGCACGTCGAGGCGGACGCCGTCCACGAACAGGTCGTACGCCACGACGTCATCGGCGGCCTGCTGGAGGACGAGCCCGCGCTGGAGGCGGACGTCGCCTTCGGCTGCGCGGCGACCGTCCTGCTGGAGGACCGCCTCGCGGACCACATCCGCCGGGCCTGGGACCGCGGGGCCAGCGCACTGCGCACCCCCCTCCCGCGGGTCTGACGGCGGAAGGGGGGTGCGTACGGGCCGTACGGGGGCGGCGAACCGTCAGCGGTGGGCGGCGCGGTGGCCGAACCAGTGGCCGCGGCCGCGCGGGGCCTGCGTGACCGGAGCCGCGGGGGCGTCGGAGGCCGGAACACCGGTGTCCGTCCGGGTGTCGTCCCGCTGCTCGACCACGTCGTCACGCTGACGGTCCACCACGACCGCCTCACGACGGGAGACGCCGCGCCGGGCCCGGGCCGAGCGGCGGGCCGAGCGGCGGGCCGAGCGGCGAGCACCGAGCATCATCAGGGTCAGTCCGAGCAGGGCGGCCGCGCCGACGATGATTCCGCACAGGAACAGTCCCCCCGTGGAACCCTGGGCGTGGTAGCCGAAAACGGAGAAATCGCCGCCCGCGCCGAGACCGTGAGCGGCGCCCATGTTGCCGAACACCCCGGTCAGGCCGACGACGGCGGCGACGATCAGGATGATGAGTCCGAGAATGAGGATCATGGAATCGCTCCTTGGCGCCGCGCCCGGGCGAGCCCCCGGACGCGGCTGGCGCCTACCCCCGGAGCCGCGCCCCAAGCAGCACGCGCGACTCTGCCCGCGCGACCGGTTCGCAGACGGTCCGGGTGAGGTGACGACGACCGGGTAGGCGCAGGCCGACCGATCACGGCACCCCCGCGTGCCGTGCCCGTCCGTCCCCCGGGAAGGGCCGTGCCATGGCCGTCCGAAACCAGCTGATCCGCCGTCCCCCGTACGCCGTGTGGGCCGTACTCGCCGACCCGTCCCGCTACGGGGAGTGGGTCGTGGGCCCGAGCGATTCCACGCCCCTGGACACCACCTGGCCCGCGACCGGCTCCCGGCTCCGCTACACCGTACGGCTGGGCCCCTGGTCGGCTGAGGGGGTGACGACCGTGCGCCACCAGGAACCGGGCAGGGAGCTGGAGCTGGAGGCCGCGTTCAAGGCCCTCGGCACGGCCCGGATCCTCCTCCAGCTCCGGCCGTGGGGCGAGGAGACCCTGGTCGTCTGCGATGAACACCCCCTGCGGGGACCGGGCGGCACCCTCCACAACCCCGCCACGGAAGCCCTGCTCCAGCTCCGCCACCGCGGCATGCTGTCCCGCCTGGCCCGGGTCGTCGAGGGCGGCCACGAGGGAGCGGCCCGCACCGGAGCCGGGGCCGCCGGAGCGCGGCGCACCGGAGCCCGGCATGCCTGACGCGGTGGTGATCGGCGCCGGCCCCAACGGACTGGTCGCGGCGAACGTACTGGTGGACGCCGGATGGAGCGTGGAGGTCCTGGAGGCCCAGGACGAGCCCGGAGGCGCCGTCCGCAGTGACCGCGGCGTCCATCCCGACTACGTGTCGGACGTCTTCAGCGCCTTCTACCCGCTGGCCGCCGCCTCCCCGGTCCTCGCCCGCCTCGACCTCGCCGCCGAAGGCCTGCGGTGGAGCCACGCCCCGGCCGTGCTCGCGCACCCGCTGCCGGACGGCCGGTGCGCGGTGCTGGAGCGCCGGGCCGGGCCGACCGCCGCCGGACTGGCCCGGTTCGCGGCGCCCGACGCCCAGGCCTGGCAGGACATGTACGGCGCGTGGTGCCGTCTCGGCCCGGACCTGGTGCGGACGCTGTTCACCCCGTTCCCGCCCGTCCGCTCCGGGCTCGCGCTGGCCGCGAAGCTGCGCGCCGCGGGCGGACTGCGCCTCGCCCGGAACCTGGCCCTGCCCGTGCGCCGGCTCGGCGAGGAGACGTTCGCGGGCGAGGGCGGCCGGCTCTTGCTCGCCGGGAACGCCCTGCACGCGGACCTCGCCCCCGAAGCGGCGGGCAGCGGCGGATTCGGCTGGCTGATGTCCATGCTCGGCCAGAGCCACGGCTTCCCCGTCCCGGTCGGCGGCTCCGGCGCCCTGACCGGCGCCCTCGTACGCCGCCTCCGGGCCCGCGGGGGAGTCCTGCGCTGCGGGGAGCGGGTCGTCTCCGTCGTCGTCCGCGGCGGCAGGGCGGTCGGGGTGCGGACGGCCTCCGGAGAGGAGGTCGGCGCCCGGCGGGCCGTGCTCGCGGACACCTCCGCGCCCGCCCTGTACCGCGAACTCGTCGGCGAGGAACACCTGCCCGCCCGGCTGCTGCGCGACCTGGAACGCTTCCAGTGGGACTTCGCCACCTTCAAGGTCGACTGGGCGCTGACCGGCCCCGTCCCGTGGACCGCGCCGCAGGCCGCCGGGGCGGGCACCGTCCACCTGGCCGACGGCGTCGACGGCCTGACCCGGTTCGCCGCGCAGATCGCCATGGGACAGGTTCCCGACGAGCCGTTCGCCCTGTTCGGCCAGATGACCACGGCCGACCCCAGCCGCTCGCCCGCGGGCACCGAATCGGCGTGGGCCTATACGCACCTCCCGCAGCGCATCACCTCCGACGCCGGCCCCGACGGCATCACCGGCCGCTGGGACGCACGGGAGCAGCAGGCCATGGCCGACCGGCTGGAAGCGCAGGTGGAACGGTTCGCACCCGGATTCCGGGCGCTGATCGGGGCCCGCCGGATCCTGGCCCCGACCACCCTCCAGGCCATGGACGAGAACCTGCACAACGGCGCCATCAACAACGGCACCACCGCCCTGCACCAGCAGGCCGTCTTCCGGCCCACCCCCGGCACCGGCCGGCCCGAGACCCCCGTCAGGGGCCTCTACCTCGCCTCCGCGGCCGCCCACCCCGGCGGCGGCGTCCACGGCGCGCCCGGCGCGAACGCCGCCCGGGCCGCCCTGCGCGCCCACGGCCTGCGCGGCCTGCTGCACCGCGCCCAGCGCGTGTAGGGAACTCGGTGGGCGCGGGTCACGTCCAGGGTCACGTCCGCCGGGGCCACGTCCGCCAGGGTCATGACCGCCCGGCCGGTTCCTCCCAGGGCGGCAGCCCGGCCGGATCGGTCCAGGCCGCCAGGGCGTCCCCGTCGAGGCAGAGGATGCCGCACGCGGCGGCGTACTCCAGGGCGGGCGCCGTGAAGGAGCTGGTGGTCACGACGACCGCCACGTCGGCGTCGTGGACGGCGAAGCAGGTGCCGCCGAAACGCTGGAGGTCCTGCGAGCCGACCCGGTGGTCCTCGGCGTAGTGCTTGCACTGCACGACGACGCGGCGCCCGTCCGGGGTCACGGCGATGACGTCGGCCCCCAAGTCGCCCGCGCCGCCCACCACTTCCACGGTGGTGCAGCCGTCCCGCGCACAGAGCGCGGCGACGCTGTGCTCGAAGCCGTCGGCGTCCACCCCGGCGTGGTCGAGCGCGTCGGGCCCCACATCGGGCACGTCCGGCACCTCCGGCACGTACAGGTCCGCCGGCAGGTCCGCCGGCAGGTCCTCGTACACGTCCGGCCCGCCCGCGGCCTGGCGCCGCCGCACGGGCGACACGCTCCAGCGGGCCAGCATGACCCCCACCAGCAGGACCACGACCGCGACGACGGGGACGAACGGCACCCGTGCCCCGGCCCCTTCCGCGGCCTTGACGAAGGCGGCCAGCCCGCCCACGCCGATCCCGGCCAGCCCCAGGGCGAGCACCACGTCGCGCCCGATCGGCGCCCCCCGGCGCCGGACCCCGCCGGTGCCGCCCACCCTCGGTATCGCCATGCGCAACCCCTCCCACTCGTGCTTGATGATCACCGCCTTCCCCGTTCGCGCCGGACCATGAGCCGCGGCCGCGCCACACGGACGCAGCGCGCCGCGGGCCGCCCGGCGGGGAGGGCTCGTAGCCTGACCCGATGCGTCAACACGACCTCGTCGTCATCGGTGCGGGATCCGGCAACTCCGTCATCGACGACTCCTTCGCCGGACTGGACGTGGCCGTCGTCGAGGAGAGGTGGTTCGGCGGCACCTGCCTGAACGCGGGCTGCATCCCGAGCAAGATGTACGCCTACGCCGCCCAGGTCGCCCGGACCGTGGAGGAGGCGGACCGGTACGACGTGGACGCGCGGCTGCGCGGCCTGCGCTGGCGGGCGGCGCGGGACCGGATCTTCGGACGGCTCGACGCCGAACGCGAAGAAGGACGCCGGGGCCGCCTGGAAGCGGACCACATCACCGTGTACGAGGGGACGGCCCGCTTCACGGGCCCCCGGCAGCTGCGGATCGACCTCCCCGACGGCCCCGTCGCCATCACGGGCCGGCAGATCGTCATCGCGGCGGGCAGCCGGCCGCTGGTGCCCGGACCCGTCACCGCCTCCGGGCTGCCGTACGAGACGTCCGACACGGTCATGCGGATCGCCACACCGCCCCACCGCCTCGCCGTGCTCGGCGGCGGGTACGTCGCGGCCGAGCTGGCGGAGGTGTTCGCCGAGGCGGGCAGCTCCGTCGTCATCATCGAGAAGGAGGACCACCTCCTGGGCCCCCAGGACGAGGAAGTGGCCGCGCGGTTCACCGAACTGGCCCGCGCCCGCCACGACCTCAGGCTCGGCCGGGAGGTCACCGCCGTCGGCGGCCGGCCGGGAGAGCTGCGGCTGACCCTGGACGACGGCTCCACGGTCCGCGCGGACCTGCTGCTGGTCGCCGCGGGCCGACTGCCGGGCGGCGACCGGCTGGACCTGGACGCGGCGGGCGTGGCCACCCACGACGACGGCCGCATCGTCGTCGACGCCTGCCAACGCACCACCGCCGAGGGCGTCTTCGCCCTCGGTGACGTCTGCACCCCGGTACCGCTCAAGCACGTCGCCAACCGCGAGGCACGGGTCGTCGCCCACAACCTCCGCCACCCGGACGCCCCGGTCACCACCGGCGACGCCCCGGTGCCCGCCGCCGTGTTCACCAGCCCCCAGATCGCCTCGGTCGGCGCCACCGAGCGCGCGTGCCGGGACCGGGGACTGGACCCGCTGGTGGGCCGGGCCCGGTACGCGGACATCGCGTACGGCTGGGCCGCGGAGGACACCACCGGCTTCTGCAAGGTGCTCGCCGAACTCGCCGAACGCGGCACCGGCCGCCTGCTCGGGGCTCACCTCATGGGTCCGCAGGCCGCCACCCTCATCCAGCCGCTCGTCCTGGCCATGACGCTGGGCATCGACGCGGCCACCCTCGCCAGGTCCCCGTACTGGATCCACCCGGCGCCCACCGAACTCATCGAGAAGGCCCTGCTCGACCTCGGGGACACCGGGGCCGCGCGACCCGGCGAATGAACGCGGGGGAGCGGGGCAGGCGGGGTCCAGGCAAGGACGGGGACGCCGGGATGTTCCCCCGGCCGTCCCCCGCACACCTGCAACACCAGAGGAGCTGTTTCCGCGTGACTGAGCATGTGTGGAGTTACAAGTCGGCCTCTGGCCCCCTGGCCGGCACCGATCTGACCGGCTTCGAGGTCGAGGCCACCGACGGAAGCGTCGGCAAGGTCGACAAGCACTCCGACGAGGCCGGTGACTCCTACCTGGTCGTCGACACCGGGATCTGGATCTTCGGCAAGGAGGTGCTGCTGCCGGCGAGCACCGTCGTCAGCATCGACCCGGAGGAGCGGAAGGTCTTCGTCGACCGGACCAGGGGCCAGATCAAGGACGCCCCCGAGTTCCACCGGGACAAGCACCTCCAGGACGCCGCGTACCGCTACGAACTGGGCAACTACTACGGCGTGGTCGGCCCCTTCGGCCTCCCGCCGGTCCCCCCGGTCTGACCGGCCCGTGGCGGTGGGCCCGGACTCGCGGAGTCCGGGCCCACCGCCACGCCCCGGCCGGGGGAAGACCGCGGTACGCGGGAGCCGCCGCCGCCCGGTGCGGGACGGCGGCGAGCAGGGAATGGGGCGGCGGGCGCCGGGTAGGCGCAGCCGTACAAGGCGTGAGAGGGAGGCGTCATGCCACAGGCCAGCGGGGCCGGACGGGACGAGACCGTCGAAGAACGCGCGGACCGGCAATGGCAGGAGCTGATCCAGGAGATCCGCGTCGCCCAGACCGGAGTGCAGATCCTCTTCGGATTCCTCCTCACGGTCGCCTTCACCCCCGTCTTCCGCACACTCGGACAGACCGACAGGACGATCTACATCGTGACCGTCGTGCTCGGCTCCCTCGCGACGGGCGCGCTCATCGGCCCGGTCGCCTTCCACCGCATCGTCTCGGGCCGGAAGATCAAGCCCGAGGCGGTCGCCTGGGCGGCCCGGCTGACCTTCACCGGCCTGATCCTGCTGCTGGCCACCTGTACCGCGGCGCTCTTCCTCGTCCTGCGCGTCGCGACGCACAACGCCATCGTGCCCTGGCTCGTGGGCGGCGTCCTGGCCTGGTACCTCCTGTGCTGGTTCGCCCTGCCCCTGTGGGCCCGCATCCGCTACACCGAAAACTGACCGCCGAAGGAGGCGACCCCATGCGCATCGCGTTCCTGACCGCGCCCGAGGGCGTGGAGGAGATCGAACTCACCGAACCCTGGAAGGCCGTCGAACAGGCCGGATGGAATCCGCAGCTGGTCTCCACCGAGCCGGGCCGCGTCCAGGCCTTCCAGCACCTCGACAAGGCGGGCACCTACCCCGTCGACCACGTCCTCGCCGGTGACACCGCCGAGGCCTTCGACGCACTCGTCCTGCCCGGCGGAGTCGCCAACCCCGACGCGCTGCGGATGAACGAGCGGGCCGTCGCCTTCACCCGCAGCTTCTTCGAGGCGGGCAAGCCCGTCGCGGCGATCTGCCACGCCCCGTGGACGCTGGTCGAGGCGGACGTCCTGCGCGGCCGCACGCTCACCTCCTGGCCGAGCCTGGCCACCGACATCCGCAACGCCGGAGGCATCTGGGTGGACGAGACCGTCCACGTCTGCCGGACGGGGTCCGCGACCCTGATCACCAGCCGGAAGCCGGACGACCTCGACGCGTTCTGCGCGGCGTTCCTGAAGGAGTTCGCGGACGCCCCGCACGGTGGGGGCGCCGGGGTGTGAGACAGCCGGCGCCGAGCGGGCGCCGCCAGGAGCGCAACGCAGTGAAGGACCGAGCCCAGGAGGTACGTGGCATGGCCGCGGACAAGCAGCAGGACCAGGACGTCGTCGCCCTGATCCTGGAGGACCACCGCACGATGGAAGAACTCTTCCGCCGGATGCGCAGCGTGGAGGCGGACCGGGCGGGCGCGCTCGCCAAGTTCTCCGCCCTCCTCATCGCCCACGGCGAGGCGGAGGAGAGCGAGGTGTACGGCGCCCTGAAGAGGTTCAAGGACGTCGACGACGACGAGGTCGAGCACGGCACCGAGGAGCACGCCGAGGGCAACGAGGCCCTCCTCGCGCTGCTGGAGGTGTCCGAGGTGGGCTCCGACGAGTGGGACGAGCGGCTGGAGGAACTGGTCAAGGCCGTCACCCACCACCTGGACGAGGAGGAGCGGACGATCCTCAACGGGGCCCGGGAGGCCGTGCCCGACGAGCGGCGGGCCGAGCTCGGGGCGGCCTTCCTGCGCGAGCGGGAGAGGCAGCTCGCCGCCGACTGCGGCAGCGTCGAGAACGTACGCGCAGTCGTACGGGGATGACGGCATCGGCGGCGGTTCCGGAATCCGGCGGGGACCCGGCCCGGGGCGCGGACCCCGCACCGCACGGCGGCGGGAACCGCGCACCGCACGGTAGCGGGGGCGGCGGCGGGCAGGACGCCGAGACGCGCAAGACCGTATGGGTCGCCCTCGCCGCCAACCTGGCCATCTGCGGGGCCAAAGCGGTCGGCGGAGTCGTGGCGGGCTCCCCGGCCCTGCTGTCGGAGGCGGCCCACTCGATCGCCGACAGCCTGAACGAGGTCTTCCTGCTGGCCTCCCTCAAACGCAGCCGGCGCCCGGCGGACGCGCGCCACCCCTTCGGCTACGGCATGGAGCGGTACTTCTGGTCCCTCCTCGCCGCCGTCGGCATCTTCGTCACCGGGGGCTGCTTCTCCGTCTTCCAGGGCATCGAGGCCTTCCGCTCCGGCGGTTCGGAGACGCGCCAGGGTTACGTCATCGGTCTGGTCGTCCTCGCCGTCGCCCTGATCGCGGAGGGCGCCTCCCTGGTGCGGGCGGTCCTCCAGGTGCGGGGCGCCGCACGGGCCCGGGGCCGCAGCATGGCCGCCGAGATACGCCACGGCCACGACCCGGCCCTGCGGACCGTGCTGGCCGAGGACAGCACCGCCTGCGCGGGCGTCGTCCTGGCCATCGCGGGCATCGCCCTGCACATGGCGACCGGCGAGATCGCCTACGAGGCGTCCGCTTCCATCCTGATCGGGCTCCTGCTGGTCTACGTCGCCTACACGCTGGGCCGCGCGGCCCGTGGACAGCTGGTCGGAGAGGCGGCCGACCCGGAGGTCCAGCGGGAGCTGCGCGCGTTCCTCGTGGAGCAGCCGGAGATCGACACGGTCACCGCGCTGCTGACCATGCGGCTGGGCCCCGACTCCGTGATGGTCGCCGCGCGGGTCGACCTGACGCCGGGCTACGACAGCGAGACGGTGGAGCTCGCGATGGTGCGGATCCGCCACGGGGTGCGCGACCGCTGGCCCGAGCTGGACCAGGTGTTCCTCGACGTCACGGACGCGGCGGCGACCCGCCGGGGCGCGGCCGCCGACCGGCGGCCCTGACCCGGCGACCGGGCGGCGGGCGCCCCCGGGCACGGGTCAGAGCAGGCTGAAGAGGTCCTCGTGGGCGCCGTCGAGGACGAAGCCGTTGTCGAGGCGGACGCGGAGCGTCACGCGAAGCCGCCGCTGCTGGTGGGCGGTCCAGGCGGCTTCGAGTCCGCCGACCTGGTCCGCCAGCTGCTGCCTGCTGGCCGGGGGCATCTGGTGGCCGAAGTCGTCGAGCAGCGACTTGAGCCGTACGTATTCGAGGACCTCCCGGCCCGGCGGCTCGCCGCGGCCGTCGTCCACCGCTTCGACGGTGCCCCGGGCGCCCGCCGCCAGGGACAGGGAGGCGGCCACGCCCTCCGGCGCGGCCGCCTCCGGGTCCTCGTGGGCCCGCACGACCGACCCGGCCAGCCGCAGTTCGGCCGCCAGCTTCACGCGCCGGCCCTCTTCGAGCGTCATCGGTCCTTCGTCCCTCCGGTCGGTCGGGCCGCCGGTCGCGCGGGGCGCGGGGCGGCCCCGGAGGTGCCATTATCCGGACCCGCCCGCAGCGCCGGGTCAGGGCCCTTCGTCGTAGGTTCCCGTCTCGACTTCGAGGGCGAGTTCCTGGAGGACCTCCAGGGAGGAGACGTCCGTGCGGCCGGCGTCATGTGCCATGGCGAGGCTGGTGAACGCGAGGCTGAACCCGGAGACCATGGTGTGCAGGGCCGGGCCGAGTGCCTCGGCGACCAGACCGGCCACCTCGCGGGGCGTGGCGTCGGCGGGGACGCTGATCGACGGCAGCATCTCGTTGAGGAGCTGAGTGGCGACTCCGGCCGTCGCCTCGTCGCCGATGTCCTCCTCCCCGGCTTCGGCCGTCCGCCGGATCTCCTGTGCCTCGGTGAGGATGCCGATCACTCGTTTGAGAACCTCCGCGCGTTCCATGCGCGGAGGCTAGTCCAGGAGCGGGCCCTTTGGCGGTGCGAACCGGTTACCCGGGTGGGGAACGCGCCGCCGGTCCGGCCGGCGGCGCGCGGTGGGGTGTGCGGTGGGGCGTGCGCGGATCAGAACGCGAAGACGGCGTTGCCGTTCAGGGTCGCGGACATGGCGCAGGAGTTGGAGAAGGTGTGCTTCCAGGCGACGCGGCTGCCCTTCCACACGCCGTCGGCCGTCACGGTGACGGGGGCGTAGAGCATCGGACAGGCGCGGTCCGGGTTCGGGGCGGCCAGCAGCCGGTCGAACGCGCCGCCGGTGGCGTTCAGGGCGGCGCAGGCGGCCTGCGCGTCGGGGTGGGTTCCGGTGGCGGTCGGTGCGCAGCTGAGGGTGGACGCCCGGACGACGGTGGCCGCCGCGTCGTCGCCCTGGGCGACGGTGAAGACCATGGCGGAGGGGGCGTACAGGCTGGTGGGCCGGGCCTCCGCCATGCCGGTCACTCCGGCGAGGCAGAGGAGGGCAGCGGCGGAGACGGTAGCGATGCGACGCACGACAAGACTCGCTTTCGAATCAAAGGTTGGCTGCGTTCCTTCTTCGTGGATTCGCAACCCGGTCAAGCTGAGCCTGCCTGATCCGAAGGGGGGTGTCATATGCATGACCGATTTACGGACACCCCGTCCGCATAGCGGCGACCGAATGGTCGTTCGGGCAGCTCACGCGGGGTGCGGTGGCCGGGCCGGGGTGTGGAGCCGTCCGATGTCGCCGTCGGTGACCTGCTGGTTTCGTTGCGTTGATCCGCCGTCCGTCCGCCCTGATTCACCCAACGGCCACTCAGCTTGTCCGGATCGCGCGCTCGGAACGGGTTTCGGGTGAGGGGGTGCAAGGCCGGCACCGTCGGGGCGGGCGCCACGCTTCGCCGAGCGGAATGTCCGTTTCTCGCCTAGTTTGTCATCCGTTGGATCCTCCCGCTTCGTCAAGGAGTTCACGATGGCTGACAAGGGCAAGATGGACCAGGCAAAGGGCAAGGCCAAGGAAGCCGCAGGCAAGATCACCGGCAACGACCGGATGAAGGCCGAAGGCAAGATGGACCAGGCCAAGGGCCAGGCGAAGGAAGCCAGGTCCGACATGGAGGACCGCGCCCGCGGCGTCGCGGACAGCCTCCGCGACAAGAAGAAGAAGTAACCCGCACGCGACCGGCCGGGCCGCCCCCAGCACACGGGGGCCGGCCCGGCCGGTCGCGCACGTACGGGCGGCCCGCGCCGGCGGCCCGCGACCGGCCCGCCGCCGACCGGACGCCGCCGCACCGCGTGATCCGAGGATTTCGGGGGAGGTGATCCGAGAAGGCGCGGCGCGCTCACGGGGAGGTGCCGCGACGACGAAAGGACACGACTCATGAGCGCATCCGACGCCTACGGCGACGACGTCTACCAGCCCCAGCCGGAGGACGAGCCGTCGGAACTGCAGCCGGACATGGACGACAGCATCGGTGAGCTCGACACCGATGGCCTGCTCGATCAGGGCTACTCGCCGCCCGATCGGCCCTATACCCGGGACGGCGCGGGAAGTCTCGACGACCGCCTCGCCCGGGAACTTCCCGACGACGCGTCCCCGGCGGGCGACGGCATCGGGGATGTGGAGGACGGTGAGGGCGAGCCCCTGGACCCACAGGCGGGCGGTGCCCGCGCCGGACGTCTGACCCCGGTCTCCGCCTTCCCGCACGGCAACAGCGTGCTCGCCCGCGACGTGGGCATCGACGCCGGAGCGGCCTCCGCCGAGGAAGCGGCCATCCACGTCATCGAGGACGAAGACGAAACCGGGTACGCGGACGGCGGCGGTCCGTAACTCCCGGCCCTCCGGCTTCCCCTGCTGCCCGGGCTCCCGTCGCGGCCGCCCCGCCCGGCGGAGCACGGCTTCGTGGAACAGCCGCCCCGCCAGCGCGCCGCCGAACACGACGACACCGACGCCGACCAGCCAGGACTGGATCACGAGGACGGTGCCGAAGGGGCCGTAGGTGACGGCACTGGACGCGATCAGCGGGGAGAACACGAGCCGCGAGAAGACCCGCAGGCCCAGCAGCCCGAGCATCGTGGCCACCGCTCCCGGCAGCAGCGCGGTCCACGGGACCCGGCCGCTGACCAGCAGTCGCTGGGACCACCAGAAGAACAGGATGCCGACCACCAGGGTGACGCCGCCGCGGGCCGGGGACTCGCGCCACGGCGGGGTGATCGTGGACAGGTGGAGCACGCCGACGAGCACGCAGAGCCACAGCGCGTGCCGCCACCTGGTCCACCAGCGCCCCGCGGGAAGGTCCCAGACGCGCTCGTAGCCGCTTTGCAGCATGGTCGCGAAGGACAGCCCGAACACCGCGAGCAGGGCGAGGCCGAAGGCCGTCGTGGTCCGCCACACCTGGCCGGGCAGCGCGAAGAGCCGCCCTATCTCCGCCCGGGCGGGAGCGGAGACGCCGAGCCCGTCCCCGATCCACTGGGCGAAGCCCGCTCCGCCGCTCGCGTTCACCGCCGAGACGACGATGAGCAGCGGCACCAGGGTCAGGAAGCCGAGCGCGGCGAGGCCGAGGGCCCGCTGCCACAGGTCGACGCCCTGGACGAGCCCCCACCGGCTCCCCGCCCGCGCCCGCCGGACGGCACTGAGCAGGCGCCCCAGGGGCGACAGCCGCCGCGTCCCGCCGGTTCCGGTCATCGCAGCGCCTCCTGCCACACACCCCCACCGGCGCCTACCCGCTGTCCCCCGGATAGTCCCGCCGCCCCCGCTCGTCGACCGTGGGCGTGCGCCTTACGCGGGGACCGGGTCTGGCTCGGGGTACGGGCTGAGCATGGTGTCGAAGTAGCCCTCGGGGGCGTCCTCCAGGAAGGTCGACAGGTTGTCCAGGAAGGCGCGCAGCGGGGGTGTCGCGTTGTGCCGGTCCAGGTCTTCCTGGGAGCGCCAGACCTCGTACAGGAAGAAGCGGCCGTCCTCGTGTTCGTGGAGGTGGTACTGGAGGTTGCCGGGCTCTCGTCGGGTGGGTTCCACGAAGGAGGAGAGGATGCGCCGGATCTCGTCCGCGCGCTCCGGCCTGGGGCGCAGGAAACCTCGGGAGGGTGTTCGCGGCGGCCGTCCGCTTGCCCACCGCTCAGCTGGTCGGGACGGCGGAGGAAGCGGATCAGGGCGACCCCGGGGCGTCATCGTCCTCGGACGCGGGGGTGAGGGGGACGACGTGGTCCCGGCGCGGGCGGTCCTCGTTGGCGCGCCGCACCCGTGCCTCGTCGGGGGGAGGCTGGGGCGAGCCGGTGCCGGTCCGTGACGCGGCGCCCGGCAGCCGGCCGTGGTCGTCCGCCGGCCCTCCCTCGTGCTGGAGCAGCGGCCGGTCCGAGGTCGCCGCCGGCCCTGCCGCGCGCAGACAGGCCCGGGTCTCGTGGGCGATCTGCTGGATCTCGCCGGTGGGGACGACGAGGACGGGCACGGCCGCGCCCGGTGCGCTGACCAGGGCCGGTTCGGCCGGGTTGGCGGGCGCGAGGGAGCCCTCGACGCCCAGCACGCCCAGCCCGGCGGCCACCGCTTCCCGTACCTCCGGCTGGTCCTCGCCGATCTCACCGGTGAACACGAGCGCGTCGAGCCGGTCCAGGGAGGCCGCCACCCCCGCGATGCCCCTGCGCACCCCCAGGGTGAACACGTCCAGGGCCAGCGCGGCGGCGGCATCGCCCGCCGCGCGGGCCCGGACGAGGTCCCGGGTGTCGCCCGAGGTTCCGGACAGCCCCAGCAGGCCCGACTCGGCGCCGAGGACCTCCCGCAGCCGCTCCGGCCCCAGCCCCAGGGCGGTCTGGAGCCACAGCAGCATCCCCGGATCGACGCTCCCGCTGCGCGTGCTCATCGGGATCCCCTCCAGCGGGGTGAATCCCATGGTCGTGTCCACGCTCACGCCCTCCCGGACCGCGCAGGCGGAGCAGCCTCCGCCCAGATGCGCGATGACCAGCCGCAGTTCCTCCGCCGGGCGCCCCAGCACCTGCGCGGCGCGCCGCAGCGCGTACGCGTACGACAGGCCGTGGAAGCCGTACCGGTACAGCCCGTGGCGCCGGGTCAGTTCCCGGGGCAGGGCGTACGTGCGGGCGGGTTCGGGCAGTCCGCTGTGGAAGGCGGTGTCCGGGCAGGCGATGTGCGGGAGGTCCGGCAGGGCCCGTCGCGCGGCGTCGAGCACGGCCAGCGCGGGCGGTACGTGCGCGGGGGCGAGCGGGGCGGCCTCGTCCAGCCGGGTCCGTACGGCCTCGTCCACGATGACGGGGGAGCGCAGGTGGGGGCCGCCGTGGACGAGGCGGTGCCCGCAGGCCACGACCGGCGGGGCGGCGTCGACGAACTCGGCCAGGGCCGGGCCCGTCGCGGCGTCCGGCGCGCGGTCGAAGTCCCGGCGGGCCAGGATCCGGTCCGCCGGGTCGACCACGGCGAGGTGCAGGCTGGCGGAGCCCGCGTCGACGACGAGTACCGGGCCGTTCATGCCGGCCACCTCCATCGCGTGATCTCCTCCGGGTCCACCCCGGTGCGGCGCAGCTCCGCCCGCAGCCCGTCGCGGCGGCGCGCGTAGGCGCGGGCGAGGTTCCGGGCGCCGCCGTGACGGCCCTCCAGATGGCTCAGGACCGCGACGGCGAGGTCGTGGCGGGAGGTGCCGTTGAGGGCGAGCAGGTCGTACGGGGTGGTGGTCGTGCCCTCCTCGACGTACCCGTGGACGTGGAACCGGTCGGGCCGGGGCCGTCCGTGGAGCAGCTGGTGCACGGCGGAGGGGTAGCCGTGGAAGTCGAAGACGACGGGGGTGTCGTCGCCGAACAGGGCGCGGAACCGCTCCTCCGGCATCCCGTGGGGGTGGCGCTCCGGCGGGGCGAGGGCGCACAGGTCGACCACGTTCACGAAGCGGATCGCGGCGCCGGGCAGATCGCGCCGCAGCAGATCGGCGGCGGCCAGCGACTCGACGGTGGGGATGCCCCCGGCGCAGGCCAGCACCACCTCCGCGGGCCCGCCCCCGTCGCTGCTCGCCCACTCCCATACGGAGGCGCCGGCCAGGCAGTGCGCGCGGGCCGCGTCGAGGCCGAGCCACTGGGCCGCCTCGTGCTTGCCCGCCACGACGACGTCGACCTTGCCGGTCTCGTCCAGCAGCCGCTCCATGGTGACCAGCAGGGTGTTCGCGTCGGGCGGCAGGTAGACGCCGGTGACGGTGTTCTTGCGGTTCAGGAGGTTGTTGATGAAGCCGGGACCCTGGTGGCTGTACCCGTTGTGCTCCTGACGCCACCCCTCGCTGCTGAGCAGGTAGACGAGGCTGCTCACCGGGGCCCGCCAGGGGACCTCGCGGGACAGCTTCAGCCACTTCGCGTACTGGTTGGCCATGCTGTCCACGACGGACGCGAAGGCCTCGTACGTGGGGAAGAGGCCGTGCCGGCCGGTGAGCAGGTAGCCCTGTAGCCAGCCCTGGCAGTTGTGCTCCGAGAGCATCTCCATCACCCGGCCGTCCGGCGCCAGGTCCTCTGCGTACCCGTCGACGGGCCAGACGTACGCGCGCCCGCTGACCGGCAGGACGGCGTCGAGCTTGTTGGAGGCGAGTTCGTCGGGGGAGACGATGCGGAAGTCGCGCCGGTCGGCACTGCGCGCCATCAGCTCCGCCAGCCAGTCGCCGAGCACCCGGGTGGGGCCGGCGGTGGCCGTGCCCGGACCCTTCGAGACGTCGACGGCGTGGGGCGCCAGTGGCGGGAGGTCCAGGGGGCGGCGCAGCCGGCCGCCGTTCGCGGCGGGCTGGGCGCCGATCCGGGCGGGGCCCTGCGGTACGCAGGCGAGGACCTCGGGAACGGGGCGGCCCGCGGCGTCGAAGAGCTCCTCGGGGCGGTAGGAACGGAGCCACCCTTCGAGGGCGCGCAGTTGCTCCGGGTCCTCGCGGACGTCGGGCAGCGGCACCTGGTGGGCGTGGAAGGTTCCCTCGACCGGCTTGCCCTCGACCTCGGCCGGTGCCCCCTGCCCCTTGAGGCTGCGCAGTACGATCATGGGCCAGACGGGGCGGACGGGACCGTCTCCCGTACGGGCCCGGTGCTGAAGGTCGCGGATCGCGGCGTGCGCGTCGAGGACGGCGGCCGCGAGGGGCTCGCCGGGCGGGTCGGCGGTGACGTCGACGACGCGCGGGTCCCAGCCGTAGCCGCGGAAGAGGGCGGTGAGCTCCTCGTCGGACATCGTGGCGAAGACCGTCGGCGAGGAGATCTTGAAACCGTTGAGGTGCAGGAACGGCAGGACCGCGCCGCAGCTGACCGGGTCCAGGTACTTGGTGGAGTGCCAGGCGCCCGCGGTGGGGCCGGTCTCCGCCTCGCCGTCGCCGACGACGCAGGCGACGATCCGGTCGGGGGCGTCCAGGGCGGCGCCGAACGCGGTCGACAGGGCGTAGCCGAGTTCCCCGCCCTCGTGCAGGGTGCCCGGGACGGCGGGGGACAGGTGACTCGGGAAGCCGTCCGGGGCGCAGTAGCGGCGGGCCAGCTCGCGCAGCCCGGCGCCGGTCCTGGCCAGGGCGGGGTCACCGTCCTCGTGGGTGCCTTCGAGCCACAGGTTGGCGTGCACGGCCGGGGCGCCGTGGCCCGGGCCGGTGACCAGGAGGACGTCGGCGCCGCGTTCCCGCACCAGGGTGTCGAGGGCCGAGTAGACGAGGGTGATGCCGGGGCAGGTGCCCCAGTGGCCCAGCAGCCTCGGCTTGACGTCCTCGGGCCGCAGGGGCCGGGTCAGCAGGACGTTGTCCCGCAGGAAGATCAGGGCCGCCGCCACGTAGTCGGCGGCCCTGCGGTAAGCGTGCTGGTCGGGCTGCCGGGGCTGCCGGCTGGACTCGGTCACGAGATCGCTCCGCGGGGGCCGGGGCCGGGGGACACCTTCACCCCGCGCATGCCCCGGCGGCCCTGCCTGAACCGCGCCACACCCGCCGCCGGCTGCCCCCGCCCCCTGTGGCCCCGGCGCCGGCCGGGTGAGAATGGGGCCCGGGTGAGGGGAACCCGGGCGGGTGAGGGGAAGGGGTGCGCGGTGGGCGGACAGCCGGCGGTACGGATCGAGCGGGACGGACCGGTGTTCACGGTGGTGCTCAGCCGGCCGGAGGTCCGCAACGCCGTGGACGGCCCCACCGCCGCCCGGCTCGCCGAGGCCTTCCGCACCTTCGAGGCCGACGACGGCGCGGCCGTCGCCGTGCTGTGGGGCGAGGGCGGCACCTTCTGCTCCGGCGCCGACCTCAAGGCCGTCGGCACCCCGCGCGGCAACCGGGTCCTCGCCGAGGGCGACGGACCGATGGGCCCCACCCGGATGCGGCTGAGCAAGCCGGTCATCGCGGCCGTCGCCGGACACGCCGTCGCGGGCGGCCTGGAACTGGCCCTCTGGTGCGACCTGCGCGTCGCCGAGGAGGACGCCGTCTTCGGCGTGTTCTGCCGGCGCTGGGGCGTACCGCTCGTGGACGGCGGCACCGTCAGGCTGCCGCGCCTCATCGGGGAGAGCCGGGCCATGGACCTGATCCTCACCGGCCGGGAGGTCCGCGCCGCCGAGGCGTACGGGATGGGGCTCGCCAACCGGCTCGTACCGCCGGGCCGGGCCCGCGCCGAGGCGGAGGAGCTGGCCCGCCTGCTCGCCGGGTTTCCGCAACTGTGCCTGCGCCACGACCGGCTGTCGGTCCTGGAGCAGCACGGGCTGGGCGAGCCGGACGCCCTGGCCGCCGAGTTCCGGCACGGCAGGGTCCCGCTCGAAGCCGGGGAGACCCGCTCGGGGGCCGACCGGTTCGCGGCCGGAGCGGGCCGGCACGGCTCCTTCGAGGACTGAGGGCCACGGCGGCCCGCGGCCCCCGGCCCTCGGCGCCCAGCCCCCGCCCCCGGCGCCCCGCCCCCGGCCCTCGGCGCCCAGCCCCCGCCCCCGGCGCCCCGCCCCCGCCCCCGGCGCTCGTCGTCTCCCGGCGTTCGCCGGTGTTCGATAATGGTCCTACGGGCACCGGCGTCCGCCCCGCTCCCCGGGGCGGCGGCCGGTCCGGACGCCCGTGCACGAACTTCCGGGAGGGCGGTTTCCATGGCGGACGCGGACGGCGAGCGCAGGCCTGCGGGCGAACTGGAGGCCAGCGTGCTCGCGGCCCTGTGGGCGGCCGGCACACCACAGTCGGCCGCGCAGGTCAGAGCGGCGATACCGCAGCCGCTGGCCCGCACCACGGTGGCGACGCTGCTGGCCCGCCTGTACGAGAAGGGGGCGGTCGACCGCAGCCCGGCCGGCCGCGGGTTCGCGTACTTCCCCGTCGCCGACTCGCACGGCCTGACCGCCCGCCGGATGCACCGCGAGCTGGACCAGGACGGCGAGCGCAGCCTCGTTTTGGCCCGCTTCGTCGAAGGACTCGGCCCCGACGACGAGGCCGAGCTGCGCAGGCTCCTGGAGGGCGGTGGCCAGTGATCGTCCTGCTGCTGATCCCCCTCGCGCTGCCCTGGATCCTGCCGCCGCTCGCCCGGCGGACGGCCCGCCGGGTGCGGCCCGAGACCGCGCTCTGGACGATCACCGCCGCCGCCGTCGCCCTGGCCGTCGGCGTCCTCGCCTGCCTCGGCGCCCTGCTACTGCCCCTCGCCCTCGCGATCCCGCCGCTGGCCGCGCTGTCGGAACTGGTCCGGCCGCTCCGGGCCGGCCCGCCGCTCCCCGTGTTCGGCGTGTCCGCGCTGGCCGCCGGGGTGCTCGCCGTCACCGCCGTCACCACCCTGCGCCGCGCGGTCACCGAGGGCAGGCGGCTGCGCCGCGCCCACGTCGACGTCGCCCACCTCCCGCACACCGGCGGGCTCTGCGTCCTGGACGACCCCCGCCCGGACGCCTACGCCCTGCCCGCCCTACGGGGCCCGGGCCGGATCGTGGTCACCTCCGGCATGCTGCGCTCGCTCGACCCGCGCGAGCGCGAGGCCCTGCTGGCCCACGAACGCGCCCATCTCGCCGGCCGCCACCACCTCTTCCTCGCCGCCGCGCAGCTCGCCGGCTGGTGCCACCCGGCCCTGGCCGCCGTCGTCCCCGAGGTCTCGTACGCCGCCGAACGCGCCGCCGACGAGGCCGCCGCCCGCGCCGCCGGCGACCGCGCGCTCACCGCCCGCGCCGTGGGGCGCGCGGCACTCGCCGCCTCCCGGGGCGGACGCGAGCGCTCCCGCGTCTCCCCGCTGGTGGCCGGCGCCGTCACCGGACCGGTCCCGGCCCGGGTGAAGGCCCTGCTCGGCCGGGCCCCCGCCCGGCGCCTGGCTCCGGCGCTGCTGGCCATGGCCCTGCTGTGCACCGCCGCCGGGACGTCCGCCCTGGCCGGGGCGGTCCAGCTGCACCGCGGGGTCGAGATCGCCCAGGGCGAGCGGCCCGCGGGCTGACCGGGACCCCCGGGCCGGTTCACCCGAACGGCCGCGCTCCGGTGTCCGTCCGGCGGGCCTCGCCGGACGCTGGGGATGCGCGCCGGAACCGGCGCACCTTCGGGTGAAGGAGCTTCCCGTGTCCCAACAGACGACCCCCCGGTCCCCGCACCCCGGCGCCGCCCCCAACGCATGGGCGGCGGGCGGCACGATGTTCGCCGGTGTCCTCCTCCTCGTCGACGGCGTCCTCGGAGTGATCAAGGGCATCGCCGGCATCGTGCAGGACGACGTGTACACGCGGCTGGGGTCCTACGTGTTCAAGTTCAACGTCTCGGCGTGGGGCTGGATCCACTTGGCGGTCGGCATCGTACTGATCATCGTCGGAGTCGGCCTCCTCAAGGGCGCGGGCTGGGCCCGCGTGATGGGTGTGGCGCTCGCCGCCATCTACGTGATCCTCGACTTCATGTGGCTCCCCTACACCCCGATCTGGGCGCTCGTCTCCATCGCGATCTCCCTCTTCGTCATCTGGGCCCTGTGCACGGACGGCAGCCGCACCACGTCCCGCCCCGCCTGACGACACCCTCCGCATCCGGCCGACGCGGGACCCCCACGCCGGCCCCTCCGCGGAACCCCGACGCGGGACCCCGTTGCGAGCACCTCGCAGCGGGGTCCCGTCACGTTCGGGCGGAGGCGGGCCGTTCCTCCCGGATTCGCCGAACGGGTGCCCGGCGCACACCGGTTGGACGCCCTGACGGGGGAATGACCACCCGGAAGCATCCGTGACCCCGTCCCACGCACCGGGAGCCGTCATGAACCGATCGGGCCGTCGAGCCTTCCTCACCGCGGCGGGGGCCATCGGCATCCGCGCCGTCACCGGCACCGCCGCCGCGGCCACCCGGACGGCGCTCGACGCCGTCAGCGGAGCCGGGTACGTCGACGTACAACTGCTGAACATCACCGACCTGCACGGGTACCTCGGCGAACCGCCCGCCCGGGACAAGGTCATCACCGGGGCCGGCGGCCGGACGTACACGGTGGGCGGGGTCGCCTACCTGGCCACCCACCTCGAACGGCTGCGCGCCGGCCGGGCCAACACCTTCTTCTTCGCGCCGGGAGACCTCTTCTCCGGCTGGGAGTTCCCCGCCTTCACCCTGGCCGACGAACCCACCGTCGAAGCGCTCAACCTGCTCGGGCTCGACTTCGCCACCGCCGGGAACCACGAGTTCGACCGCACGCCCGGATTCCTCGTCCAGCACATGGAACAGGGCCGCCCCTACGAGGGCGAGGGCAGCACCAACACCTTCCCCGACTCGCGGGGACGCCGCTTCCACGGCGCCGACTTCCGCTACTACAGCGCCAACGCCGTCGCCGCCGGCCCGGCCGGGGAGCCCGTACTGCCCCCGTACCACGTCGAATGGGTACGGGCCCCCGGCGGACGGCAGCTGCCCCTCGGGTTCATCCACCTCACGGCCGTGGGTACCGAAGGGTTCCCCAACTCCTTCCAGCCCGGGCTCGCCACCCTGGACGAACTGACGGCCGCGAACCGCTGCGCCGCCGCGCTCAAGGCCCGCGGGGTCAACGCGATCGTGCTGAGCATGCACGACGGCGCGGTCGCCGGATCCGCCTTCGACTCCGGCACCGACCCCAGCGGACCGGCGTACGACCTCGCGCTGCGCGTGTCCGCCGACATCGACGCCATCGTCACGGGGCACTGGCACTGCGCCTTCACCATGATGCTGCCCGACCCCGCCGGACGCCCCCGGCCCTTCGTGGAGGCGGGCTGCCACGGACAGATCGTCAACGAGATCACCCTGCGCCTCGACCCGGACACCGGCTCCGTCGTCCGCGAGCTGACCACCTCGACCAACCACCCCAACACCCGTGACGTCGCCCCCGATCCGGCGATGAGCCGGCTCGTCGACTACTGGAAGGGCTACGCCGCCCGGCACGCGGCCACCACCATCGGCCGCCAGCGCGCCCCCTTCCGGCGGGCCCTGTCTCCGGCCGGCGAGAGCACCATGGGCAACCTCGTCGCCGACTGGGCGCTGTGGGCGTCCGCGCAGCCGGCCGACTCCTTCGACACCAGCCCCCGCCCCGGCGGCGGCCGCGCCGACCTGGCGCTGATCGCGCTGGCGCCGCGGACCGGCCGGAGCGTCATCAACACCGACCTCCCCCTCGCCTCCGCCACCGGGGACCCCGTCAGCTTCGAACGGGCCTGGCGGGCGGTCGGGTACGGCAGCCCCCTGGTCACCGCGACGGTCAGTGGCGGGCAGCTCCACGACGCGCTGGAGCAGCAGTGGGCGCTGGACGGCCGCGGCACGCTCACGTACGCCCCCCTCGCGGTCTCGGACAACGTCCGCTACGCCTTCGACCCCGCCGGGGCCGCCGGCCACCGGGTGGCCCCCGCCGACGTGCTCATCGACGGCTCCCCGCTGCGCCCCGACGGCACGTACCGGGTGGTGACGACCTCGTACACGCTCACCGGGCAGGACGGCTACCCCGCGCTCGGCGGGTTCCGCGATCCGGCCCGGCACCGCCGCGACACCGACAGCTTCGTCGCCTTCGTCGCCGCCCGCGGCACCCTGGACGCGGTGTCCACGGGCCGGGTGTCCGCCAAACACGGCCGGCTCGCCGCGGGGGCGGCGGGCCGGCTGCTCCCGCTCGACGCGGTGCCCCTGCTGCCGGCCCCGGTCGCGGCCGCCGAGGACGCGGCCCGCGACACCGGCCGGCAGCGCCCGGTCTGCTGAGCACGCCCGCCCGGGCGCGGTCGGTCCGTACGGGCGGAACGGGGCCGTTTCCGCGTCGCCTACGCCCCGCTTGTGACCAGGCGGGCCCGGTGATTCCGGGCGGCGAGGCGACGGGAGCGGGGGAGGCGCGGGCGGGGCGACCGGAGGTCCGGCCGCCCCCGCCCACGGTTCAGCGCGTGGCGCCGAAGTCCTGGGTCCAGTACTGGCCCGGCTGCGCGAGGCCGATGCCGATCTCCTTGTAGGAGCAGTCCAGGATGTTGCGCTTGTGGCCCGGGCTGTTCATCCAGCCCTCCATGACCTGCGCGGCACTGGCGTACCCGTAGGCGACGTTCTCGCCGTACGTCCGCCACTCGTACCCGGCGCGGGTGATGCGTGCGCCCGGGTCGGATCCGTCGGATCCGGTGTGCGACATGTTGTTGTGGGCGGCCATGTCCGCGCTGTGGTCCTGCGCGGCCTTCGTGAGCTTCGCGTTCACGGTGAGCACCGGACAGCCGACGGCGGCGCGCTCCTTGTTGACGAGCGCGAGGACCTCGGCCTGGGGGCCGGAGAGCGTCTCGGAGCCGGCCGGGGCGGAGGGCTGGGCGGACGGCTGCGCCGGCTCGGGGCCGGCCGGCTGCGGCTGAGCCGGCTCGGGCTGCGCGGGCCGCGCGGGCGGCGGGGTCTCGGCGGCCGGCTCCGCGGGGGCCTCGTCGGCGGGCTGCGCGACGGGCTGGGCGACCGGCTGGGCGGGCTGGGCGGGCTCCACCGGAGCGGCCTCGGGGGCGTCGGCCTGGACCGGCGCCTTCACGGGCTGCCGGGATCCCGCACCGCCGAGGGGGGCGTCCTGCCAGGGGCGGCCGTCCTGCCGGGACGCGGCGGGCCGTACGTGGCCGGAGTCCTGGGGGCCCAGGCACGCCATGGCGGCGGTGGGGACTCCCACGACCGCCAGCGCTCCGGCGGCGACGGCTATTTTCCTGTAGTGCGTCTTCTTACGGTGCTTCCTCATGCGTGACCTCACTCGGTGATCGCGAAGCTCCCGGCGCCCGACCGCAGGGCGCCGGAGGAGCCGCCATTCTGAAAAGCCGGACGGGGACCTGGCAAGCCGCCCCCGCCGGGCCGACCGACGGTCCGCGCACCCGGCTTGAATCGGCCGGAAGATCGTGCATGCCCGCCCCGCCGCTACCGGCGCCCGTACCTGACGCGGTGCTAGAACCACCTCTGCGCAGTCACGTTGGGCACCGGTAAATGAGAGTCATCGATTCCGTTTCCGGCGGAGTGCGGCATGTCAACGCCAAATAGGTACAAACGGCGAAATGTCAGGGCGATGTTGATCTCCGCACGGCCCGTCGGACCGGCGGACACCCCGTGACGCATGTCACGGATCGGTACGGAACCGCCCGCCGCCGGGCCGCCGTCGACAGCGGTGGCGGCGCAGACCCCGCCCGGGCCGAGCGGCCCGGCCCCGTCGAGGGCTGTGGGTTGGCTGTGAAGTGACCACGCCGAGGGGGACGGGTGCGGCCGGTGGGGCGACAAGTTCTATATTCGTACGAACCATCCACGCGCGGTCCTGCTGCGGTGACCAGGGGGGAATACGACTGCGATGGCCGACACCGATGCCGTCTCGCACGCCCGGACGGAGTCCAGGAGTGCCCGCAAGGTCCGCCGGAAGGCGCGGAACCGCAAGCGGCTGGGTGTGGGAGCCGCCGTGATGGCCCTGGCCGGGGCCGCCGCCACCGCGTACGCGTTCACCCTCGGCGACTCCTCGGGGGCCACCCGGGGTGACGCGAACTTCGCGGACTCCGCCTCCGCCGGCACCTCCGGGAACGGCGCCGGCAAGGCCGCGCGGGAACCGTGGGACGGCAAGGTCAAGGTGCTGGGCGACGGCTCCACCTCCAACACCGGACCGCAGCCGGGCCAGCTCAAGCCCGAGCGGCTGAAACCGGGCGAGAAGCCGCCGCAGTTCGTGGTGTTCTCCTGGGACGGCGCGCTGGAGGGTGACGACCACCTCTTCTCGCACTTCCGGCAGGTGGCCAAGGACAGCAAGGCCCACATGACCTTCTTCCTCACCGGCATCTACCTGCTGCCGGACGGCAAGAAGATGCTCTACCGGCCGCCGCAGCACCCCCAGGGCGCCTCCGCCATCTCCTATCCGACGGTCCCGCACGTGCGGACCACGCTGGAGCAGCTGCGCGGGGCCTGGGCCGACGGCGACGAGATCGGCTCGCACTTCAACGGGCACTTCTGCGGGCCCAAGGGCGGCGGCGACTGGAGCGTCGACGAGTGGAAGAGCGAGATCGACCAGCAGTACTCCTTCATGAAGAACTGGAAGACCAACACCGGCTTCACCAAGGAGGCCCCGCTGCCCTTCGATCCGGACCGGGAGATGGTCGGCGGCCGGGCCCCGTGCCTGGAGGGCCAGAAGAACCTGCTGACCGCGATCAAGCCGTACGGCTGGCGCTACGACGCGAGCTCCTCCGGGGACTTCCAGATGTGGCCGTCCAAGAAGCAGGACATATGGAACTTTCCGCTGCAACTCGTGCCGTTGCAGGGCAAGGAATCCCAAGTCCTCTCCATGGACTTCAACTTCCTGTTCAACCAGTCCGGCGACAAGACCCAGGGCGACCCGGCGAAGTTCACCGCCTGGGAGACGCAGACCCGGATGTCGTACCTCAACGGCTTCAACCGGGTCTACAACGGCAGCCGGGCCCCCATGTTCGTGGGCAACCACTTCGAGGACTGGAACGGCGGCATCTACATGAAGGCCGTCGAGGACGTGATGCGGGACGTGTGCCCCCGCCAGGAGGTCCGCTGCGTCTCCTTCAAGGAGCTCTCGGACTGGCTCGACGCCCAGGACCCCAAGGTGCTGGCCCAGCTGCGCATGCTCGACCCCGCGCAGGAACCGGACTGGAAGACCCTGATCAAGTAGCGCCCGCCGGGCCGGCCGCCACCGGCCCGCCCGGCTAGTTCACGGCCTTGATGTAGTCGGCCCACAGGCGCACCGCCCGTTCGCTGCCGGGCGTGCCGGGGGCGTCTGCGCCCAGGCCCGTCAGCGGCAGCGGGATCAGGTCGGTCAGCGCCATCCGGTAGACCACCACGGCCGTCGACTCCTTCTCGGTGCTGGCCACGAACCAGCCCGCCGTGTTCGCGGCCGTCGTGCCGGTCTTGCCCGCCGCGCCGGGGTGCGCCGTGGCCGCCGTCTTCGCCGATCCGTCCCTGACGGCGTCCCGCAGGGCCTCCGTCACCGTACGGGCGGTCGTGGCCGACACCGCCCGGGCCGGCTTCGGCGCGGCGACGGGCACCACCGTGCCGTTGCGGGTGACCGACCGGACCGAGTAGGGGTCGGTGTGCATGCCCTGGGCGGCGAAGGTCTCGTACGCGCCGGCCATCCGGATCGCGCTGGGCGTGGAGTTCTCGCCGAGCGCGAAGGCGGGGATCCGCGGCCCGAGGCTCGATTCGAGCAGGCCCGCGCGCTGCGCGAAGGTGTCCACCCGGTCCAGGCCCACGTCGAGCCCGAGCTGGAGCAGCGGGGTGTTGACGGAGTTCGCGACGGCCTGCCGCATGGTGACCTGGCCCCAGTTGCGGCCGCCGTCGTTGCGCCCCTTGACCACCTTGCCGCTGCGGTCCCAGTACGGGCCTTCGGGCGTCTGTACGGTGACCTGGTCGTTGCCGTCGTAGAGGGCGGCGGGGGACAGGGGCGTACGGGCCTTGCCGCGCGTGCGCGTGATGCCCTCCTCCAGGGCGGCGGCGTACACGAGCGGAGTGAACGCGGTGCCGGCCGGGATCGTCGTGGCGTTCGACTCGTTGAAGCCCTGCTTCAGATAGTCCGGGCCGCCGTACACGGCCAGCAGCCGGCCGTCGGGGGCGACGCTCGCCGCGCCGATCTTCGCGTGCTTGTCGGTGTCGGGCCGCTTCTCCGCGTCGAAGGCCTTCTGCGCGTTCTGCACGGCCGCGGTCAGGGCCGTCATCCGGGCCCGGTCGAAGGTCGTGTAGACCTGGTAGCCGCCGAGGTCGAAGTCGGAGTCCTTGATGTGCCCGGCCTTGATGGCGTACTGCTTGGCCAGCTCCACCAGATAGCCGGTCTGCGCGCCGGGGGTGCCGGAGAGCGAGGTCGGCGAGGGTTCGGGGAACTTCGTGTAGGTGGCGCGCTCCGCGGCCGAGAGCCGGCCGGTGTCGACCATGCGGTCCAGGATCCAGCTCCACCGCTCGACGGCCCGCTGGTGGTTCTCCTTGCCGAGGGCCGGGTCGAACAGGCCGGCGCCCTTGAGGAGGGAGGCCAGGAAGGCGCCCTCGCTCGCGTTGAGCTGGGATACGTCCTTGCCGTAGTAGGCCTGGGAGGCGCGCTGGATGCCGTAGGTGCCGCGGCCGAACCAGCTGGTGTTGAGGTAGTCCTGGAGGATCTGCTTCTTGTCCTTCTGGTTGTCCAGCTTGACCGCGAGGAGCAGCTCGGTGAACTTCCGGGAGAGGGTGCGGTCCTGGCTCAGGTAGGCGTTCTTCACGTACTGCTGGGTGATGGTCGACCCGCCCTGGGTCTCGCCGCCCGTCACCGCGGCGCGCACGGCGCGCAGGACGCCGTAGGGGGAGACGCCCGGGTCGGAGTAGAAGCTGGAGTTCTCGGCCGCGAGGACGGCACCCTGGACCTGCGCCGGCACCTTGTCGAGCGGCATCTCCTGCCGGCTGACCCAGCCGGTCCGGGCCATCGTCGAACCGTCGGCGTAGTAGTAGATGTTGTCCTGTTGCTTGGCGAATGAGTTGAGATCGTCGGGTATGTCCGTCACCGCGTACGCGCACGCGACGAAGCCCACCATGCCGATGAAGGCGTACAGGAACGCGCCCAGCCACTGGCGCCAGGAGGGTATCCAGCGGCGCCAGCCGGCCCGGCCCGGCCGCGGATAGGCGGGCCGCAGCCGCCGGAGCAGTGGCCGGACGGCGGTGGCGGCGGAGCCGAGGGCCGGTGCGAGGGCGGTGGCGAGGGGTGCGGTGAGGGCGCGGAGCCGGCTGGGGCCCGCAGGCGTGCGGCGGCGTGAACCGGAGCTCCTGCGGCGGCCCGAGGGGGCCGCGCCGCCGTCCGCCGGGGCAGCCCGCCTGCCGCGCGAACGTCCTCTGCCGGCCTTCTCCTGCCTGCCCACTCCGTATGCCCTTTCCGCCGTACTTTTCCCCACACCCTAGATGCACTGCCTGTGCGGCCGGTGTGGGGCTGCCCGGCTCCCCGGGAAAGGGGTGTCCGCGCGGGCGATCCGGAACCCGGAAGCGCAGTTCGGGCACCCCCGGAGCCCCGGTGCGGGTCTGCCAAGCGGAACGGAGCGAAGGGGTCGTCAAGTTGTGCGAAGATTCCGTGCCTCGGTTCGAGTGGACCGGGTGACAAGGGGAAAAATAGTGATACCAAAGAGGTTCAGGCTCGCCGTGGGTGCGACCCTGACCGTGGGCGTGGCGTCCGCAAGTCTGCTCGCTTCCTCCGCGAGTGCGGAATCCGGCCCCAAAGCAGCCGACCGCAAGACGGTCGACACCTTCGCCCGCCTGGCGGACGACGTGCTTTCCCAGCGCAGCGAAGCCCTGGTCGAGGAACAGGCGGGCCGTCACGACGGCGCCCGCAACTCCACCAAGGCGCGCATGTCCGCCCAGCTGAAGAAGGACGAGGACGCCGCGATATCGTCGCTGCGCTCCCGCAAGACGCGGCTGGCGGCGCTCGGTGAGGCCTATACGGGAGCCGACACCAAGGTCTCGGTGGACAAGGCCACGGTCACCGGTGGCAAGGCCACCGTGGAGGTCACCGAGCAGACCACGCTCACCTACAAGAAGCTGCGCGGGGACGAGCCGGCGACGACCGACTTCCGCACCCGCTACGAGCTCAAGCTCACCAGCAAGAAGGGCGGTGCCTGGGAGCTGGACTCGATCAAGTCCCAGGAGGCCGGTCCCGTCGCGGTGAACGAGCCGGTGGCCGCCAAGGCGAACGTGGTCAAGGACGACGGCAACCAGTACCCGGACGGCACGCCCGCGTCCACCAAGTACCCGGCGCCGGCGAAGCCCAAGGCCAAGACCGGCGGCGCCTACGACTACGCCGCCATGGCGAAGTACGCCGAGAAGTACTGGAGCAACTACAACCCGGCGTACCGCAAGTTCAGCGGGGCCGGCGGAGACTGCACCAACTTCATCAGCCAGGCGCTGAAGGCGGGCGGCTGGAAGGCCGTTCCGGGCTCCACCTCGGACTACCGCAACTGGTGGTACGACGGCGCCCGCCAGTCCGACTCGTGGGTCGGTGCCAACGAGTGGGCCTGGTTCACGCTCTCCAACCAGCGGGCCGCCAACCTCGCCAACGTCTACCAGACGGACGTCGGCGACATCGTGCAGGTGGACTTCAACAAGGACGGGTCCAAGGACCACTCCATGATGGTGACGTACCGCAGTGCCGCGGGCATGCCGTACGTGACCTACCACTCCACCAACACCTACCGGAAGTCGCTCGCGAGCCTGATCGCGTCCTACCCGGACGCCGTCTACTTCGCGTACCGCACCTGACGGTCGCCCTCAGGTCCCGCCCGCCGCGGCGTCCCCGCGGCGGGCGGAACCGCCCGTCAGCGGCCCCAGATGCGGCGGTACGCCTCGCGGTAGCCCGGCGGGTCCCAGGAGCCGGCGCCCGCGCTGTTGGCGGCGGTGGCGATGTGCACCGGGGCGACGTAGCCGCTGGCGGGGCGCCCCGCGAAGGCGCGGTTGAACTCGTCGGCGATCTGCCAGCCCTGCTGGGACAGCGGTTCGGGGACCGTGGCGGCCTGGAACTGGCCGCTGTTGATCCGCTGGAAGGCGGAGGGGTCGCCGTCGCCCGCGCCGATGTTGAAGGGCGGCCCGGAGCCCGGCTTGCCGGCCGCGCGCAGGGCCGGTGCCGCGTCGGCGAAGTACAGGTCGTTGATGGCGACGGAGTCCGTCCAGCGGTCCTGGAAGCGGGACACCAGGGAGGAGACCTCCTGCGGGACGCGGCTGCTGGCATCCGGGATCGGGATGTTCTCGTACGCCAGGATCCGCACACCGGGACAGCCCGCCAGCTCCTTCTTGATGAGCTCGGACTTGTTGCGGGCGAAGGGGATCGAGTCGTCGGTGAAGACGACGACCCCGGCGTCGCCGCGCGAGCGGGCGATGATCCAGTCGGCGCTGATCCGCGCCACGTCCTCCACCGTGGTGGTGACATTCGTGAACAGTCCGGCCGCCTCGTCCGGGCCGGGGGAGCCCACCGCGTGCCAGCCGACGACCGGGATGTGCTCCTGCCGGGCCTGCGCCACCTGTCGCGAGGTCAGCCGGGGGTCGAAGCCGCCGATGACGATGCCGGACGGCCCCAGCGTGATGGCCTCGCCGATGGCCGCCTGGAGCCCGGCGGGGGTGCCGCCGCCGTCGATCACCCGGACCTGCCAGCCGAGGGTCCGCGCCGCCTCCCGCAGCCCCTGCGCGACCCCCGCGACGCCGGGGTTGGTCATGGTCTGCGCGACGTAGACGAGGGTTTTGCCGGGTACGGCCGCCGGGCCCCCGGTGGGCCCCTTCCAGGAGGCCTCGGTGCTCTCGGCCTGCCGGACGGCGGCCCGGGCCCGCCCGAGGGCGCCGGGGCAGCCTGCGGAGGGCGTGGGACCCCCGCCGTCCGACGGGCCGCCCCCGCATCCGGCGAGCAGGGAGGCGGCCGCGGCCAGCAGGGCCGCGGCGGTGCGGGTGGCCTTGTGGTGGTGGTGCACGGTGCTCCTGACGCCGGTGCGCGTACGGGGTGGTGCCGGTCTACGGATGGTCGGCTGCTGTGACGGCGCCGGTGGCCGTGGCGGTGGCCCCGGCGCGCAGCCGGCGGCGGGCGGAGTAGCCGGCCAGGCCGACGGCGATGAGCAGGGTGGCGCCGTTGAACAGGGGCGTGGCCCAGAACCGGGCGCCGAGCTGCCCGATCCCGGCGAGGCCGATCGCCAGGACGGCGACGGCCACGACCGTGCCGAGGGCGTTGGCCCGGCCCGGCCGGATGGTGGTGGAGCCGAGCAGCGCCCCGACGAAGGCGGGCAGCAGGTAGTCCAGTCCGACGCTCGGGTTGCCGGTCTGCTGCTGCGCGGCGAGCAGTACCCCGGCGAAGCCGACGACCAGGCCCGATCCGGCGAAGGCGTACACGCAGTACCGGCGGGTGGGGATGCCGATGAGGTGGGCGGCGCGCGGGTTGGAGCCGATGACGTACAGGTACCGGCCGAGCGGCAGCCGCTCCAGCACCAGCCAGAGCGCGGCGGCGACGGCCAGGACGTAGAAGGCGGGCAGCGGAAGCCCGAGGAACCGGGAGTCGTAGAGGGCGGTGAAGGACGCGGGCAGCCCGGCCGGGCCGGGGACGATCCGGGCGCCGTCGGTGATCCAGCCGGTGACGGCGTACATCATGCTGCCGGTCCCGAGGGTGGCGATGAAGGAGTCGATCTGCCCGAACTCGACGATGACGCCGTTCAGGGCGCCCACCGCGGCCGCCCCGCACACCACCGCGAGGCAGGCGAGGGGCCAGGGCCAGCCCTCGGTGACGATGAGCTCCATCACCATCACGTGCGCCAGGCCGAGGGCGTAGCCGATGGACAGGTCGAACTTGCCGGTGGCGATGGGGATCGTCGCGCCGAGCGCCATGACGGCCGGGATCGACTGGTTGGAGAGGATCGCGAAGACGTTGTCCCGGGTGGGGAAGGTGGCCGGCAGGGCCAGGGAGAAGACGAGGAAGAGCAGGACGGCGAGGGCCGGAAGGCCGTAGGCGCCGATGTGATGGCCGTGCGGGCGCTTGCGTAGCGGCCGGAGGGCAGGGGTCATCGGCCCGTCACGTCCCCGGTGACGGGGGGCATGGCCGAGGCGGTGCGGGTGAGTTCGGCGACGGTGAGCGCGGCGCCGCTCAGCTCGGCGTCCACGGCCCCGCGGACGAACACCAGCGCGCGGTGGCACACGCCCGCGACCTCCTCGAAATCGGTGGAGACGAGCAGCACCGCCAGCCCCTCGGCCAGCGCGTCGTCGAGCAGCCGGTGGACGGTGGCCTTGGCGCCCACGTCCACGCCGGCGGTCGGCTCCTCCAGGACCAGCAGCCGGGGGCCGCCCCGCAGCAGCCACCGGCCGACCATGACCTTCTGCTGGTTGCCGCCGGACAGGGTGGCGATGGGCACCTCGCCGTCCCGGGGGTGCACCGAGAACCGGTCGATCAGGGCGGCGGCCGCGGCGCGCTCGCGCCGGGGGGCGATCCAGCGCGGTGCGGGCACGCCGGTGGCGCGGGGATTGGCGTGGAAGTTCTCCCGCACCGTCAGTTCGGCGGCGCAGCCCTCCTCCTGGCGGTCGCCCGCCACCAGGCCCACGCCCGCTTCGAGGGCGGCGCGGACCGTACGGGGGCGGTACGGGCGGCCCTCCAGCAGGACCCGCCCGCCGAGGATCGGCCGGGCCCCCGCGAGGGCGCGGCCCAGGTCGGCGTGGCCGGCGCCGGTGAGGCCGACCATGCCGAGGACCTCGCCGGCCCGCAGCTCCAGGCTGACGTCCCGGGCCCCCGGGGTGCTCACGCCCTCCAGCCGCAGGAGGGGCGGACCGGTGGCGGGGGCCGGAGCCTTCCGGGCGCCGGGCGCCGGGTGGTGGGCGGCGCCGTCGCCGCCCACGATCGCGCGCACGAGCCGGGCCGGGCCGTGTCCGGCGAGCGGACCCCGGTCGGCCACGCGGCCGTCGCGCAGCACCGCGAAGGCGTCGGCGACCCGGTACACCTCGTCGAGCCGGTGACTCACGTACAGGATGCCGTGCCCCCGGTCGCGCAGGGCGTGCAGGACGTCGAACAGCCGGGCGCAGTCGGCGGCGGGCAGGGTGGCCGTCGGCTCGTCGAGGACGAGGAGTGCGGCCCGGGTCGCCAGGGCCCGGGCGATGGCGACGAGCGCGCGCTCGGCGGGGGCGAGCGCGGCGACCGGGGCGTCGGAGTCGAGGTGCCCGGCGACGAGCGACAGCGCCCCGGCGCAGCGCTCCCGGGTGCGCCGCCAGGAGATCAGGCCGCCGCGCAGCGGGTAGCCGGTGCCCAGGGCGATGTTCTCGGCCACGGTCATCCAGTCCACGAGACCGAGGTCCTGGTGGATGAAGGACATGTTCCGGGCGGCGGCGTGGGAGCCGAGCGGATGTCCCGCGACCGTCACCTCGCCCTCGTCGGCCTGGTGGACCCCGGCGAGCACCTTGATGAGGGTGGACTTGCCCGCGCCGTTGGGGCCGAGCAGCGCGAGGACGCCGCCCCGGTGGACGTCGAGGTCGACGGCGTCCAGGGCGCGGGTGCCGCCGAACCGCTTGCCGAGGCCGCGGATGCGGACGAGGGGTTCCGTATCCGGCCGCGGGGCCGGGCCCGCCCCGGTCTCGGGAGCGTCATGCACAGACTTCTCCGGGGGTCGGCCTCCGAGGTGTTCCCGACTGCATGGGGGATTCTATGCGGATCCGACGCGATATCGCCGCTATTGTCCCCGTCCGACGCCGCCGGGAGCGGGCCGCGCGGGCTGCGCGGATCACGCCGCGTCCAGTGCGCATTCGGCCCAGATGACCTTCCCGGAGGTGGTGTAGCGGGTGCCCCAGGCCTGGGCGAGCTGGGCGACGAGGAAGAGCCCGCGGCCGCCCTCGTCGGTGGAGGCGGCGTGGCGCATGCGGGGGGCGGTGCTGCTCCCGTCGTACACCTCGCAGATCAGGGTGCGGTCGTGGATCAGGCGTACCCGGATGGGCTCGGTGCCGTACCGGACGGCGTTGGTAACCAGCTCGCTGAGCAGCAGCTCCATGGCGAAGGCGGATTCGTCCAGCCCCCACCGGCCCAGCTGCTCCACGGCGGCGGCGCGGACGTCGTGGACCTGGGCCGGGTCGGCGGCCAGGTCCCAGCCGGCGATCCGGTCGGCGGGCAGGGCGTTGGTCCGGGCGACGAGCAGGGCGATGTCGTCGCCGGGGTGTGCGGGGGCCACGGCGTCCAGCACCGCCCGGCAGGTGTCCTCGGGGGAGCGGTCGGGGTGGGCCAGGGCGGTCCGCAGCTGGTCCAGCGCCACGTCGAGGTCGCGGCGCCGGTCCTCGATCAGTCCGTCGGTGTAGAGGACCAGCCGGCTGTGTTCCGGGAGGGTGTACTCGGCGGATTCGAAGGGCAGCCCGCCGAGGCCGAGCGGGGGTCCGGCGGGCAGGTCGAGGAGGGACACGGTGCCGTCGGGCAGGACCAGCGCGGGCGGCGGGTGACCGGCGCGGGCCAGGACGCACTGCCGCGAGGTGGGGTCGTAGACGGCGTACAGGAAGCTGGCGCCGACGATGCCGGCGGCGCCGGGGGCCGGGTGGTCGCCGCCCTCCTCCCGGTCCAGCCGCACCATCAGGTTGTCCAGGTGCGTGAGCAGTTCGTCGGGGGCGAGTTCCAGCTCGGCGAAGTTGCGGGCGGCGGTGCGCAGCCGGCCCATGGTGGCGGCGGCGTGCAGCCCGTGGCCGACGACGTCCCCGACCGCCAGCGCCACGCGGGTGCCGGACAGGGGGATGACGTCGAACCAGTCGCCGCCCACCCCCGATTCGGCGGGCAGGTAGCGGTGGGCGACCTCGACGGCGCCCTGTTCGGGCAGCCCGCGCGGGAGCAGGCTGTGCTGGAGGGCCAGGGCCAGGGTGTGCTCGCGGGTGTAGCGGCGGGCGTTGTCGATGCAGAGCGCGGCGCGGGCGGCGAGTTCCCGGGCCAGGGCGCGGTCGTCGTCCCCGTACGGCGCCGGGTCCTGCGAACGGTAGAAGCAGGCGATGCCCAGCAGCACGCCCCGGGCGAGCAGCGGGACGGTGATCAGCGAATGGATGGCGTGGGCGAGGAGCAGGTCGGTGTGCTCGGGGTCCTGGGCGATCCAGCCGAAGGCGGCCCGCAGATCGGGCTCCAGGACCGGCTCCCCACTGGTCACGCAGCGTGCGTGGGGGGTGCTCGGGCCGAGGGTGACCGTCGCGCCGACCGGGTAGAAGGGGCAGTCCTCGCGGATGCCGTGGACCACCGTGCGGTGCATCTCGGTGATGGGGTGGGGGGCTTCCTCACCGCGCAGCACGGCCTCGGGCAGATCGATGGTGACGAAGTCCGCCAGCCGGGGCACCGCCGTCTCGGCGAGTTCCCAGGCGGTGCGGCCCACGTCCAGGGTGGTGCCGATGCGGTTGCCGGCCTCGGCCAGCAGCTCCAGCCGGCGCCGGGCCGCGACCGCGTACTTGCCCACCTCCGGCTCGCCCACCAGCACCAGCCCGCGGACGGCGCCGTCGGCGCGTGGTGCGCGGGCCCCGGGAGCGGCCGGGGGGGCCGGCTCCGGGCCGGCGGTACGGGGCCCCGCGGGCGCGGCGCCGGATGCGGCCGGGGGGTGACCGGGGGCCGGGGCGTGCCGTTCGTCGTCCCCGGGGATGAGCGCCTCGATCACCACCCCCTCGACCCCCGAGGCGCTGGTCACGGGGCGGCTCACGAGGGTGATCCGGCGGCCGCGGGACAGGGGCACCTCGGTGGCCGCCCGCCGGGCCGAGGACATCAGCTCGGTGGCCCGCTCCTTGAGGAGCGAGCGGTCCGACTGGTCCAGCTCGCTCTGGAGCAGCTCGGCCATGGCGAGCGGGTACCCGTCGTGGACCTCCTGCCCGTCGGGCGTGGTGTGGCCTCCGGCGGCGAGGTAGGCCCGCAGCAGGCCGCGTTCGCGGTCCGAGCTCTGTTCCATCAGGCGCCGTTCCACGGCCTCGGCCGCCCGGCGCACCAGGGGGACGAGTGCCGGATCGGCGTCGGTGTAGGGGTAGCCGAGGCACAGGACGCCCTCGATGCGTCCGCTGAGCTGGTCGCGTACGGGGATCGCGGTACAGGCGCTCGACTGGGACCGTTCGGCGAAGTGCTCGGCGCCGTAGACCTGGACGAGCCGCCGCTCCGCGAGCGTGAGGCCGATGCCGTTCGTCCCCGCCACCCGCTCGGCGAAGACGAAGCCGGGGAGGATCTGGATCGGGGGAAGGTGCCGGGGGAGGGACGGGTCGCCGAAACGGCGCGCCAGCACGGTGCCGTGTCCGTCGGCGAGACAGATGTTCATCCGGCTGCCCGCGAAGATCGACTGCAGCCGGTCGAGCACGGGGACGGCGGCCCGGACGAGCGGACCGTCCGGGTCGTACTCCTCGGTGAAGGGCAGCTCGGACTGGTCCGGCGACAGGCCCAGCAGTCGGCAGCGCTCCCAGGAGCTCAGGATCGGACCGCGCACGCCCTCCCCGGCCGGCCCGGCCTGTTCGCCGTGCAGGAACCGGTCACGGGAACGCACGGGGCCGATGCGGTCTCCCACGGCCCCCATCTGCACCACTTCCCCTCACCGAGAACGCTCTCGATCGCCCGGTTTGAGTATATTCCCCACCTTTTGACGGTGGGGTGGGAGAGGGCGTGCGCGGAGAGGGCGGAGGGGGTGGGGAGCGCTGGGGCGGGGGGTTCACAGCACCGCGACCGGATTGACGGGCGAACCCGTCCCGCCGGGCACGTTCAGCGGCGTCACGACGAGCAGGAACGCGTACCGGCCCGCCTCGCCGCAGGCGGCGGAGAGCGCCTCCAGGTCGAGGTTGTCCAGCAGCGGCACCCCCATCGCGGTGATCGCCAGCGTGTGTACGGGGGAGTGCACCCCCTCGACCGGCGAGGGCCGTACGTCGCTGTCCCCGTCGCAGCCGAGCAGGGCGACCCGCCGCCCGGCCAGCAGCGGCACGGCGTCCACGTGCCAGCCCGCGCTCGCCTCGGCCGGGTCCCAGGGCCCGCACGCGCCGCGCCGCCGGAACCGGCCCGTGCGCAGCAGGACCGCGTCCCCGTCCGACACGGTCACGCCCAGGGCCCGCTCGGCCCCGGTGACGTCCCGCGCGTGCACCGCCCGGCCGGGTTCCAGCCAGTCGGCGCCGAGCACGGCGGGCAGGTCGAGGAGGAGGCCCCTGGTCACGAGGGGGCCGAGCGCCCCGACCGCGCCGAACCGGGCACCGCCGGCGCCGACGGCCTCGCGGGCCGCCCGCCCGCCGTACAGCTGCCCCCGGTAGGCCATGTGGGACAGCGCGTCGAGGTGGGTCACCGCCTTGCCGTGGTAGTCCGCGCCGAGGAAGTCCTTGTACGCCGACGGCTCGGCGGCCTCCACGTCCCCCAGGTCCGACATGTAGTGCAGCGCGGGCCGCGGGTTGTCCGGGCCCGGCCGGGTGTCCCACGGGCGCCCCAGCGGGACGGCCGTGCCCGACCGGACCAGGGCGGCCGCCCGCCGCACGTGCTCCGGCCCGACGCCGTTCCAGGCCCCTCGGTCGGCGGCGCCGGCGGGCCAGCGGCCCCAGTCCCGGACCGACGCGAAGAGCGCGTCGAACTCGGCCCTGGACACGGCGGGGCCGTTGCCGTGACCGGCCGGCGGGGGTGCGGGATCGCTGCTCATGCGTACTCGGCCCTCCACGGTGCCTACGGCCGCCGCCCGGGATGGCCGCACGGCGGGGCCGGCAGCGCGCGGTGCCCGCCCTCGGCCAGCATCCCCGCCCCGGGCGCCACCGGGCCGAGGACGCGCGGACCCGCACCGCCCACTTCGCGGGGCCGGGCCCCTGCGGTGCGCGGCGCGGGCGGGGCCGTCAGGAAGCGGCGCGGCCGCGCGCCAGGGGCCACTCGCGGTGGAGGCTGCCCAGCGGGATGCGGCGCTCGAACGCCGGGGTGCCGAACAGCGACAGTCCGAGCTGGAGCTGTCCGCTCAGGTCGAAGCCGCCGTGCACGGCCCAGGCACCGGCCGCCGCGGCCTTGCCGTCGCCGGAGGCCGTCGCCGTGGCGTCGGCCTCGCCCCGCAGATAGGGCGCGAAGTCGGCGGTGACGCCGACGGCCCCGTACAGGCCGACGGAGGCCTCGGCGCCGACCGCGGCCTTGACCTTTCCGGCCGCGCTGACCTCGGCCTTCACCGGGGTGCTCCGCACGGCCGAGGCGCTGACCGGGGTCCAGCCCCGGCCCGCCGCGTAACCGCCGCCGACGCGGAAGTCGCCCTTGACGTCCTGCCGGACGTCGAGCGTGACGCGGCCGTCCGCCTCCACCTGGACGTAGCAGGTCAGGTCGAGGTTGACGACGACCGGCACCGGGCCCACCTGGATCACGGGGTCGCTGTGCAGCTTGGCGAACGGGATGCGCCGGGGAGCCCCGGTGCTCGCCGCCGCGCGGCCCTTGAGTTCCCACTGCGAGGACCAGTCGCCGCTCATGCCGAGGAACGCCCCGCCGGGGGCGGCGCCGGGGCCTCCGTCGTAGGAGAACTCCACCTGGGGGGCGAGCTGGACGAAGCCGGACACCGACGCCCCGGCCGAGGCGGGGGCGCCTTCGGCGGTGTCGACGGCGGCGTTCACGTCGAGCCGCAGGTTGCCCAGGGGCAGTTGCGCGCCGTGCGGTCCGGTGCGCACGCCGCCGGTCTTCGCCCAGGAGACGGTGACGCCCTTCATCAGGGGCTCGACGCGGACCGTGGCCGGGTCGACGGGGACCTTGCCGTCGGCCGTGTCGTCCTTGAGGACGGAGGCGAGCGTCGTGGAGGCGGTCTTGACCTCGGTGCCGCGGTCGGTCTTCCCGACGACCTCCGTGACCTTCGCGAGCAGCCCGTCCGGGGCGCCGGGCGCCGGGGCGCTGGCGATGACGTCGCCCACCGTCACCGGCGCGTCGGGGGCGGCGGAGCGGCCGGGGGAGGGGGAGGCGGGGGAGGCGGAAGGGGCCTGGGAGGCGGGCGCCGTTTTGGATATGACGGCCCGTCCGCTCGCCTTGTCGTACGAGGCCACCTTGAGCGAGGCCTTCTCGGGCCGGCCGCCCTCGGTACGGGTGCGGGCGAGGGCGGTCGGCGCGGCCGTCCCCTGCGGCGCGGCGTCCACCTCCAGCCGCTGGGCGCCGTCGCCGGCCTGCGCGGCGGCGGTGGGGGCGGCGGCGGTCCCGGCCGCGCCCGTGTGGGCGGTCGTGGAGCAGGCGGTGGCGGCGAGCGTGAGGGTGGTCAGACCGGGGAGCAGGAGCCGGCGGGTGAGCGTGCGCACGTGAGTGTGTGACCTTCTTGGGGCGAGGGGTCGTTACTGATGAGTAACGCGAAGGTCGATCATGTCACGCGGATCCGGTCGCGGTCATTCCGGGTCCGGCCAACTCGCCGCCGCTGAAAGGCTGTTGAAGCTTCATCCAGATAGGGCCGTGGCTGCTACAGGCCGATGTCGCGCCGCACCGTCCCGGACCGCGACCAGCCGGGGCGCGTACCGGACCCCGTACAGGGCGGGCCGGGGGTTGTCGCTCATACCGCCGTCGACGGCGACGAACGTGCGCCCCGAGGTCTCCTTGACGGTCAGCACCCGGTACACGGCCACCCCGGCCGGGCCGACGAGCGCGCGGCCCGGTTCCACCGTCAGCCGAGCAGCCCGGGCAGCTTCGCGTGGGCGCAGCCGTCCTCCAGTTCGGCCCGGACCCGGACGGCCGGCACCGCGGGGTCGAGGGCGGGCTCACCCGGGCGGTACGCGATGCCGTGCCCGCCCCCGATGTTCAGCTGGGGGAGTTTCCAGCCCGTGGTGGTCGCGCACCTGGGTCATCAGGCCGACCACCCGGCGCACGGCGGCGACGTACGGTTCGACCGAGGTGATCTGGGAGCCGATGTGGCAGTGCAGTCCCACGAGTTCCAGGCGGGGCCGGGCCGGCACCCGGGCGATCTCCGGCGCGCTGTCGAGGACGATCCGCCCGACGTCGAGCCGGACGGCGGCGGACAGGTCCTCGGGGCTCTTGGCGTTGCCGTGCAGGACGATCCGTGCGGCCGGGAACCCGGCGGTGGTGGCGAGGCCCGGTTCCCCGGCGGAGCAGACGTCGAGGCCCAGGCCCTCGTCCTCGATCCAGCGGGCCATCGCCCGGCAGAGGAAGGCCTTGGCGGCGTGGACGACGTCCGCGCCGGGCAAGGCGGCGCGGAGCCGCTCGGCGGTGGTGAAAGCGGCAGCGGTCCCTTCTCCGGGGGCGGTATGGAAGAACCGGGCTGTACAGCCCGCGGGTCCCGGCCGGGACCCGTTCGCAGGGTTCGGGGTCTTAGGCGCGGTCGGTGGTCGGCATGGCGTTCCTCCTGCGGGAAGCGTGCGGTGGCCGGTCGGCGGGAGGGCCGGCCGGCGCTTCGGCGAAGGGATCCCGCGGGCCGTGCCCGGCCCCGCCGCTGACGCGCGCTTGACGCCCTTACCCCCACCGCTGACGCGAAGTCGACGCCGGCCGGCGGTCAGGGTTCGAAGCGGTAGCCCATGCCCGGCTCGGTGATCAGGTACCGGGGGTGGGAGGGGTCGGCTTCCCGACCGAGTGGCACCTGCACCTGCTGGAGATCCTCCTCACTCACCCGGGCCGGCTGATCACGCAGACCCGGCGCCACCAGCGCGAACACCGCGACCGTGGTGACGACGAAGGCCAGCTGGGCCATCGCGAGCTCCTGAGGTGAAGTGGGAAGAAACGAACCGGCCAGGTGGCCGATGTCGAGCCAACCGCGTCTTCACCCCGCAGCCGAGCCACCTGGACGGCCTCCATACGGGCCCCGGTGACTCTGGACGCGTCCCTGACGCGGGTGCCTGCGGCGGCGGGACCTGCGGCGGGTCAGCCCCGGCGGGGTTCGCGGGGGTCAGCTGGGGTGGGAGAGGCCGGCTGTGTCCAGGGCGGCGCCTGCCTGCGCGGCAAGCGCCACCGCCACCAGGCGGGCCTGCTCCGGCGGCAGGGGGCGGTCCGGGGCCGGGGCGAGGAGGAAGCGGCCGTAGTAGTGCCCGCCGCCGGTGATCCGCAGCTCGGTCTCGCCCTCGGGCCACTCGGCGTACTGCGTGATCCGCGTCCCGCGGCGCAGCCAGACGCCGCCGTCGTGCTCCAGCCGGGGCAGGTGCCCCAGCAGGGCGCCGTACTCGAAGCGGCAGCCGCGCAGCTCCAGCAGGTCGACCAGCTCGCGGCGGACGCGCTCGACGACCTCCTGGGCGGAGCCGCCGCCCTCGGCGAGGCGGGCGGTCGCCTGGAGGCCGGACAGGTAGGCGGTGTCGCTGACGACGACGGTGCGCAGCCGGCGCGCGTGCACGGCCAGCTGGGAGACGATCAGCCCGACGACGAGCAGGAGCACCGCGGTCTGGACCTCGTCGCCGTCGGCGATGGCGAACCGCTGGTAGGGCCGGGTCAGGAAGAAGTCGTACCAGGCGGCCGCCGAGAGGGCGGCCAGCGCTCCGGCCGCCCGCGTACCGGAGGCGGCGACGGCGACCACCGCGACGACCACGATCAGTGCCTCGTTCGTGGCCGAGAGGGCCGTACGGAAGGGCACGAGGGCGAGCGCCACGAGGAAGGGGGCCACGAGGGCCGCCAGCAGCGCGGCGCCGTCGTGGAGCCGGTAACCGGACATCTGGGTGCCTCCTGTCCGGTCGGAGCGGTCGGTGGGTCGGCCTGGGGGCGGCCGGGGTGCGAAGGACCGTCCACCACCAGCGTCGCCCCGCCCGGGGGAACCCGCGCGGTCACCGGTGCCTCTTTGACGCGGTCCGTACGCCCGGCCCGCCCCGGCGTCAGGGGCGCGTGAAGAGTTGCCCCGGAGGCGTATGGATCACGCCAAGGCCGCTGGTCCTCCGGCCCGACCGGCCCGACGCTGTCCTGACCTTGCCCACCCGGAGGAACGGCGCCATGGCCCCACGCGCAGCAGAACCCACCACGACGGCCCGGAGCGGCCCGGCCCGGCCGGAGCCCCCCCCGGTACCCGCCCGGCGGCCCGGCACCGGCACCGGCCCCGGGAGCGGGTTCGAGTCCGGGGAGCGGCACAGGCTCACCGCGTTGCAGGGGCCGGCGGCGCTGTCCCTGGACGCGATGGCCTCGGTGGCGTACGGGCCGGAAGCGGTCGTCCTGGCGGCGGCCGGCGCCCGGGGCCTGGGCTTCACCCTGCCCGTCACCCTGGCCATCGCCGCGCTGCCCGCCGTCCTCGTCGCCTCGTACCGGCAGGTGATCGCCGGAGACCGAGCCGGCGCGGCTGTGGCAGCGGCTGCTGCAGAACCAGCGCGGCTCGGTCGTCGCGCACGCGGTCCGCCGCGACACCGACGCGGTGATCTGCCGGCTGCGGCTGCGCATCACGGCCGGGCGGGAGTGAGCGGGCCGCCGCCCGCGTCCCGCTCCTTGCCGGCCTGGGCGGCCCGGGCGCAGCGGGCGGCGAGGGACTCCGTACCGGCCGGGGTCGGTGAGCCGTGGAGCCTGAGCCGGGCCAGGCCGCCGTCGGGGTAGACGTCGAGGCGGGCGTGGGTCGCGGTGACTGGCACCCGCAGGGGGAACCGGTGCGGGGTGTCGGGCTGGAGGGGGACCCGGGGCAGGGCCGGGGTCCACGCCCCCGACGCGCCGTCCTTGACGGAGAGCGAGATCCAGCCGGCCGCGTTGCCCTTGAGGTGGGCGGTGTCGACCTCCACGGCGCGGATCTCGCTCTGCGCGGCGAGCCGGTAGACGATCCAGTCGTGGCCCGCGTCGCGGCGGCGCCGGGTCTCCCAGCCGTCGTCCTGCTTCTGCGACAGGCCCGGGAGGATGGTGTTGCCGGGGGAGGAGTAGAACCCGTCCGAGGCGTCCTCCACGCTGCCGCCGTTGCTCACGCAGGCCACGTCGACGGTCCCGAGCAGGGCGAGCCAGGCCGGGTCGGGCAACACCTCGCCGTGGACGCGCAGCCGGGCGATGCCGCCGTCGGGGTGCTGGTTGAGGCGCAGGTGGGTCCAGCGGCGCTCGGAGGCGATGGCGAAACCGTTGGCGGCGTGGCCCCGGACCGGGGTCCCGGGGAGGATCTCGTGCCAGCGGGCGTCGTCCCGGAGCAGTTCGGCGACGGAGGGTGCGCCCTCGAACGCGGCGGCCAGAATGCTGACCCGCTGGGGGAAGTTGCCCCGGAAGTGGGCCGTGTCGACGACGACGCCGCGGATGATCCCGGGGGCGCCGAGACGGATCAGGGCCCAGTCGTGGTCGCTGCCGGCGGGGAAGGGGGCGGCGGCGGTACCCCGGCGGCGCCGGGTCTCCCAGCCGTCCATGACCTTGCCCTTGTTCCCATAGGCGTGGACGTCGAAGACGGCGGGGGCGGGGGAGAGGAGGTTCTCGCGCTCGCCGAAGAACTCGTCGTTGGCGCCGACGACCCCGCCGCCGAGACGGCGGTCGGCGAGATCGGTCAGCCGCGTGAAGGCGAAGGTCTCGTCGCGGTAGTCGGCGTAGGGGTCGCCGGAGACGTACGGGGCTGCGCAGGCGGAATCGGAAGGGGTCAAGGGGAGGGCCTCTCTGCCGTGTTGGAGCGGCTCGTCGGAGCCGCCCTGAGAAGATCGCAGGCCACGGTCGATCAGGTCCATCGATCATTTTCGATGAAACCGTTCGTGCCGTCTTAACGATCCTGGCGATCCAGAACCGCTGGACCTCCGGCAGAAAGACGCCGTATGCACCGTTTTCACGGCGAAGACCGGGGTAGGGGAGCCTTTGTCCGCGTGCGAAACCCGAACGCGGCGGCTCGTAGAACGGAGTGTTTCCCTGTGTCCACCGTCAGGAACGCCCTTCCGGAAGAAGACCTGAAGATCGTCGGCGCCGCGCTGCAGGGCGCGCTGGTCGACCTGATCGACCTGGCGCTGGTCGCCAAGCAGGTTCACTGGAACGTCGTCGGCCCCCGCTTCCGCTCCGTCCACCTCCAGCTCGACGAGGTTGTCACCACGGCCCGCACCCACTCCGACGTGGTCGCCGAGCGCGCCTCCGCCCTCGGCGTGTCCCCGGACGGCCGGGCCGCGACGGTGGCGGGCACGAGCGCGATCAAGGCCGTCCCGGAGGGGTGGATCAAGGACGTCGACGCCGTGAGCATCCTCGTGGACGCGCTGGCCGAGGTGATCGCGGGCATGCGCGAGCGCATCCGCGCGACGGACGGCCCGGACCCGGTGACCCAGGACATCCTGATCGGGCTGACGGGCGACCTCGAAAAGCACCAGTGGATGTTCCGCGCCGAAACCGCCTGAGCGGTCATTGCGCCTGCGACATCAGCTCACGAAGCAGCAGTCCGCAGCGGGAACAAACAGCACCCCAGCACCCCAGCACCCCGGCCGCCTTGGGCGCCGGGGTGCTGCCGCGCGAGCTGCGACCGTACAGGTACGGACTCGGCTCGCCGAATCTGACGAACGAGTCCGAGCCGGGAACTTCTCTGCATCAGAGCAAACGCAGCTGACTAAGCACCGGCCCGGGCGTCAGGGCCTCAGCAGCCCGCCCACCCACCAGTCGTGCGGCTTGCCATCGTTGGCGATGCCGCGATTGCGCAGTGTCCCTTCGAGGGCGAAGCCGAGTCTCTCGGCGACGGCACGCGAGCCGGTGTTCCCGGCCATGGCCCACCACTCGATGCGGTGGACGTCGAGGGTGGCCCAGCCCCAGTCGCACAGGGCCCGAGCGGCCTCCACCGAGTACCCGCGTCCGCGCTGCTCCTTGACCGCCCAGTAACCGAGCTCCCAGACGCCGCGGCTGATGAGGGTCAAGCAGTACGAGCCGACCAGGGCGCCGGTGTCCTGGCGGAACGCGCCGAGGGTGTAGTCCTTGTCCTCGGCCCACTGGGCGGGCAGCGTCTCGCCGACGAGCTTCTCCGCGTCCGCGCGCCGGTAGGGCACCGGCACCGGAGTGTAGAGCTGGATGTCCTGGTCCTGGCAGGCCTCGTGCACCGCATCCACGTCGGCAGGCGCGAAGGCCCGCAGCAGCAGACGGTCGGTCTTGAGCGTCACTGGATCCATCGCGGCAGTATGACCACCATCAACAAGCGGCGACAGCGAATATCCCGACCGGGCACCGCCCCTCACGACACCCCGCGCATCATGCTTCGAGGTCGTGGGGCCGGAGATCGTAGAGGTAGGAGCGGTCGTTCTTGAAGCTGCGCCAGACGGTGGCAGGGGGTTCGGGTTCGTCGGCGTGGCTGTTGAGGGGATGGGCGGTGACGAGGCCGTCAGCGATCTCGCAGTGCCAGCCGTCGGCCGGTGACCAGACACACCGCACGTTCCCGTCCGTTCGGCGGTAGGCGGGGCGGCCGTTGTTGCGTCTCGCGCAGCACGGCCATCACCTCGCCGCTCCGGCCGCGGGTCGCGGGTCGCGGGCCCGCCGGTGCGGGAGCGGGTGGTCCTCGTGCTCATCGACCGGTGCGAGGCCGGTCTCCCGGGCGTCCATGCGGTGCTCCCTACCGTCGTCAGCGGGTGGTAAGGCAACGGTAGGGCGGCCTCGTGGGCCTGTGCGAGCGTCGCCAGCGCGACGTCCGGCTGGCCGTCCAGGTGATAGGCCCGTGCCTGTTCAATCCGGTGCCGGGCTCGACGCGGCCGGGACGGAATCGAGGACGCCTCGGCGCGAGCCGCCTGCCGTGCGGACTCTCCGCCGGCGTGCAGCTCCACGGCCACGGTCACCGCGTGCGCGCCCATGACCGCCTGCGAGAAGCTGGTGATCGGGTGGTAGTAGGAAGAGGGCAGCGTGTCGGCCATCGCGCGCGCCCGGTCCCAGTACCGCCAGGCCGTGCCCGTCTCGCTTCGGCGGGCCGCCGTGTAGCCGGTTTCGAAGGTGAGGGCGCCGGTGATCGCCCGCACGTCGTCCTCGGCGTCGGGCAGCAGCGGTTCCAGATAGGCCAGCACCTCGCGGGTCACCGCATCGGCTGCGTCGAAGTGGTCCGGGCCGCTGTCGCGGTGGGCCTGGGTGAGGAGCCATGCGGCCACGCCGATGGCGTGCGGATCCTCGGCCTCCTGGGCGGCGGTCATTCCCCGGTCGGCCAGCCGCCACAGCAGTGCCGGGTCCGGCTGATACGCGGCGAAGAACTGGGCGAGGGCGTACACCTCGGCGAGGGCGGCCTGTGCGGCCTTGCGGTCGGCCAGCGTCGCCGCTTGCCGGACAGCGGCCTGCGCGTCCTGGATCAGGTCGGGCAGCAGTGCCCCGACGACCTCGCGGTGATTCGGTGATTCGGTGATTCGGTGATTCGGTGCCGAATGCCGGGCCTGCCACGCGCGCGCGAGCCGGGCCTGAAGGTGAGCAGCGGGCGGCGCCTCCCGCGGGCCGAGCGGCAACGTGTTGACGGCGGCCTGGATGGCGGCGAGCCGGGGGTGCCCGGGGCCGGTGAAGAGGCTGGTGCGCACGGTCTGGTCCCCGGTGAGATCGGACAGGTTCTGGACCCGGAGCACCTCGGCGATCCGCAGGATCAGCGGCAGGGCAGGTGTCTTGAGGCGGCCCGTCTCCACTGCCTTGACCCATGAACCGGACCGGCCGATGAGGCCGCCGAGCTGGTCGCGGGTGAGTCCGCGTCGTTGGCGCAGGACCTGCAATCTCTGGCCGAAGACCAGCGGATCGGCGTACGGGTCCGGGGTGTCGGGTGTGGTTGGCGGGCGGGGTGGCGGGGGTGGGGCTTGAGGGGGGCTCCGGTGGGGTGCGAGGGAATCGTGAGCGAGGCAGGAGGCGGCTCCGCAACAGTGCCTCGGGAAGCCCATTTGCCGCAGGAACGTCAATTGGCCCAAAAGGATCCCAGGCCTCCTGCGCTCGTACGTCTCAGGAAGGTCAGGTCATCCCATGACCCTTGCCGCCCCGGCAGGAACGGCGGACTGGGTGCGCCACGTCCTCGCCACGCACTGGGGCGACGCGTGGGGAGGAGCCGGGCTCAGCCCGCTGACCGTGGGGGGCGCCGCACCGCTCACCCATACGGCGGGGCTCTGGCGGGTCGCGGCGGCCGGTGGCGACCACGTGTTCAAGGTGCAGCTGAACGCCGAAGGCGCCCGGCCCGAGCCCTTCCACCCGCTCAAGCAGCGGATCCTCGCGCACTGCGCGGACCGGGGGGTGCCCGTCCTCCCCGTCGTGCCGGCCGCCGACGGCCGGCCCGCCGTCCGCCACGACGGGGTGCTCTGCGAGATGTCGCCCCTGAGCCCGGGGGCCCGGGCCGACGGCGGCCGGGAGCAGGCGGCCGCGATCGTCGCCACCGGGCTCGACCTGCGCGCCGCACTGGACGGCCTCGGCGATGAAGTCGCCGATGAGCTGGCCCGCGTACACCTGCCGCTGATGGTGGAGGAGGAGCACTGGCCGGCGGCCCTGGAGGGCGCCGAGCGCCGGCTCCTGCCCCGGGCGGAGCGGGGCGCCGACGACCCCTGGCACCGGGCCGCCGCCCGGGTGCTACGCGAACTGGTCGCCGCCGCACCGCTGTTACGCCGTACGGAGCTCGCGGCCGGAGCCGACCGCCCCGCCGTCGTCCACGGCGACCTGCACGTGCACCACTTCCTGCTCGACCGCCGCGCTGCCCCCCGCGTCCTGGCCGTCCTCGACTTCGACAACCTCCACGTCGCCGACCGGCTCCTCGACCTCGCCTGGACCGCCGACACGGCGCTGCTCGCCTGCGGCGCCGACACCGGCGCGGCCCGCGACGTCCTCGCCGGCCTCCTGGACTCCGGCCGCCGCCGCGGGCTGCTGCGCCCCGGCGACGAAGCACGGCTGATGCCCGTCCTGATGGCGCACTCGCTGCCCGTCATCGTCGACATCGCCAAGGACATCCTCGACCGCGGCGTCCTGACCGCGCAGTGGCTCGCGTACTTCGAGCTGCTCTCCCCGGCGCGAAGACTCGCCGCCCACCGGCTGCTCGCCGGCTCGCCGGCCCGCTGACCACCGAGTCCGAGTCCAGCCCCGCCGGCGTCCCCCCCCCAGACCATCACCCCCCGCGGCACGGGCCGTTCCGGCGTGCCCGTGTCCCGTCCTGTCCCATCCCGTCCAGTCCAGTCCTGACCGTTCCATCCCCTCCTCGTGAAGGAGCCGTACGTGACCACCACCCCGACCGGACCCCTCTCGTCCTGGCCATCGGACCTCTCGGCCTTCTGTTTCGAGGTCCCGCACTCGTCCGAGGCCCTGCTCTTCGAATCCGGCAAGGGCATCCGCCTCTCCGACGCCGCGGGCCGCAGCTACCTCGACGCCCTCTCAGGCGTCTTCGTGACCTGCTTCGGCTACGACTGCGAGCCCATCGTCAGCGCCGTGACCGACCAGTTGCGGAGGCTGCCCTTCAACCCGCCCCTCCACGGCACCAACCGCGCCGCCCTGGAACTCGCCCGGGCCCTCGTCGACCTCGCGCCGCCCGGCATCACGGCGGCCAAGCTGGTCAACGGCGGCTCGGAGGCCATCGAGGCCGCGATGCGCCTCGCCCGCCTCCACCACCACTCCCGGGGCAACCCCGGCAAGGTGAAGATCCTCAGCTACTACCACGGCTACCACGGAGCCACCTTCGGCTCCCTCTCGCTGACCGGGCGGCCCGACGTCACCCGCTTCGGCCCCGGCCTGCCGGGCGTCGTCCACGTCTGGCCGCCGGACTGCCTGGAGGCCTTCTGGGACGTGCCGCCGGAGCAGTCCGGCGCGCTCGCCGCCGCCATGATCGAGCGGACCATCGAGGCCGAGGGGCCGGACTCGGTCGCCGCCATCGTCATGGAACCCGTCATCCATCTGCGCGGCATGGCCATCCCGCCGGCCGACTACCTCGCCCGGATCCGCGAGGTGTGCGACCGGCACGACGTCTTGCTGGTCTTCGACGAGATCGTCACCGGCTTCGGCCGCACCGGGGCCCCCTTCGCCGCCCAGACCTTCGGCGTGACCCCCGACATCCTCTGCGTCGGCAAGGGCATCTCCGGCGGGTACGCGCCGCTCGCCGCCGTACTGATGGGCTCCCACCTCGCCGAACACCTCGGCGAGCACGGCGGACCGGTCTCCTTCGCCCCGTCCCACACCTACGCCGCCAACCCGCTCGCCGCGGCGGCCGGACTCGCCTCCGTCACCCTCTTCCGCGAGGGCGGCTACCAGGAACGGATCCGGGAACTGGCCGCCCACACCGAAGCCCGCCTGCGCGCGGTCTCGGCCGGGCGCGGCACCGTCCGCGCCGTCGGCCTGCTGTACGGGATCAAGCTGAAGAGCGGCGCCGGACACCCGGACGACCGCCTCGGCGAGCGGGTGGCCTCGGCCTGCCTGCGCCGCGGCCTGATCATCCGCGGCCAGGACGACTGGGTGGTGCTCGCGCCCGCGTTCGTCACCACCACCGCGGAGGTGGAGGAGATCACCGGCATCCTCGGCGAGGCCCTCGACGAGGTCTGCGGGGCCGTGCGGTGAACGGCCCGTACGAGCGTTTCGCCGCGCCCGCCCGCGAAGCGCTGCCCCGCCTCACCGCCGCCGAACGGCGCGTGAGCGAACAGGAGCTGGCGGAGCTGGCGCTCCACGGCCACGACGACGGGACCCTCCTGGAGGCCCTGCGCAAGGTCGCCGCCCTGGTCCCCGAACGTCTCTACACGGACAGCGCCGAGGTCCTGCTGCGGATGCACGAGATCGCGGGCTCCGGGAACCTGCAGAGCAACCTCTCCTCCCTCGCCCTGGTCCGTGCCTGCTTCGCGCACGGCCTGGTCGACGGGGAGGGCGCGGGACCGGCCGAACTGGTCGTCGGCCGCGGGCACATCGCCCCGGCCTTCTACGCCGAGCACTACGTGCGCGGCGCGCTCCCCTTCGCCCCGCTCGCCACCCTCCACCAGGGCGGGCTGACCGGCGTCGTCCACCGCGACATGGGCTTCCGCACCACCATGCGCTACAGCCTCGGCGTGGGCGTGGCGCAGGCCGTCAGCCTCGCCTGGGACCTGACGCGACGCGGCGAGGACCGCAAGGTCGTCTGCCTCGCCGGGGACGGCGAACTCCACGAGGGCGCCGCCTTCGAGGCCCTGCGCTTCGCGCACGACGCGGGGCTGACGAACCTGCTGCTGGTCGTCGACGCCAACGGCAAGGGGATCGAGCCGCTGGCCAAACCGCTCAGCACCGCCTACCTGTCCGCCTACCTGGGCACCCTCGTGGAGGCCGACGGACGCGACGACAGGGCCGTCGAGGCAGCGCTTGGCGAACTGCTGGCCCGCCCCGGGCCGGCCGCCCTCGTCTGCCGCACCCACAAGGGCGACCACAGCTTCAAACCGGCGGCCCCGCAGCTCGCCACCGCCCCTCAGCCGGCCACCGCCCCTCAGCGCGCCGCCGCCCCGCCGCCGGCCCCGGTCCGGCGCCCCCCGGCGTCGTTCGCGTCCACCGCCGGGCGGATGCTGGCCGCGCACCGGGAGCGCGCCGAGGGTGAACTGGCCGTGTTCACGCCCGACATGGCCGCCCGGTTCGGACTCGGCGGGCACGTCCCGTACACGAACACGGGACTCGCCGAGACCCTCACCGTCGGGATGACGCTGTCTCTCCCCGACCACGTCACGAAGGTCGTGGCCACCGACGCCATGTACTACATGGACTCGCTGAGCATGCTCACCGAAGCCACCACCAGCGTCCGCAACCTGCTCGTCCTGGCCGGCCGCAGCTGGGGCGCCTGGGGCGGCGCCCACAACGCCACCAACCTGCTCGGCCTGCTCCTGAACACCCGTGTCTACGAGCCCGTCACCACCGCCGAGTTCCACGCCTGCCTGGACCGGCTCGCCCGGGACCCGGCCACCACCCACGTGGTCAGCATGATCGACGCCGCCTTCGAACCGCCGACGGCCCCCGACTGCTCCGCCGACATCGACGGCGGCGTCTGGATCACCCCGCCCGGCGACGCCCCGGGCGCCCTCGACGCCGTCGTGGTCACCTTCGGCTACGCGGGCGTACTCGTCGACACCGCCAACCGCGACACCGGTGTGCCGCACCTGCACTGCGCCGCCCTCGCACCCCGGCTCGACCCCGCCACCCTCGCCGTGCTCGGGCGCGCCCGCCGCGTCCTGAGCGTCGAGTACAACGGCGCCGGCGGCGGCTTCGGGGAACGGCTGCGCGCCGAGCACCTGCTCCCGGTCGAGGTGCACGCCGTACGCCGGGACATTGCGACCCGGGTCCACCGCCACCAGCTGCCGCTGCACGCGATGGGCCCCGACCAGTTGCGCGAGCGCCTCGCCCGGCTGGCGTCCGAGCGGAAGGGGTCCACCGGCCATGCGCCTGCATACGCATGACTACCGCGCCCCGGACACCGAGGGCATCGTCGACGGCGCCGTCCTCATGCACCGCGAGATGTCCCGGCTGCTCGCCCGCCGCGGCTCCGTCGTCCTGCACGACCTGACCTCCGGACCGGACTGCGTCGCCGGACTCGGCGAGGACGACGTGGTGTACGCCGGCTCGGGACCGTACGCCTTCCTCTACCACCACTGGCGCGCACTGCACGGCGGCCGCTTCCGGATCGTCCGCGAGGCGCACACCGCCCTCTGGTCGGGCTACTGGGCCCAGGAGGAGCTGTGCGCCCCGCTGCTCAGGGACGGTGACCTGGCCCTCTTCCCGACCGAGTACACCCGCCGGCTGTTCCTGCGCAACTTCCCGGCCCTGACCCCGGCCGGCTCCGCCGTGGCCTACCCGATGCTCGACCGGCTGCCCCGCAAGGCGCCCCGTCCCCTTCCGCCGCCCGGGGCGCCCCTGCGCATCGGCTACCTGGGAGCGCTCTCGCTCGCCAAGAACTTCGACCAGGTCGTGTCGGCGTTCGCCCGCTGCCACCGGGAGTCGGGCGGCGCGGTCACCCTGGTCTGCGCGGGCAAGCCCAACGATCCCCGCTGGGAGGCCGACGCGGTGCACGCCGCCCTGCGCGGGTCCGGCGTGCCCCCGGAGGCGGTGCGCATGGAGGGGGTCCGCCCCCAGGAGGAACTCGGCGCCTTCTTCGACGCGGTCGACGTGCTGCTCTTCCCGAGCACGGCGTCCCGCGAGACCCTCGGCCGGGTGGTCGTGGAGGCCCTGGCCCACGGGGTCCCCGTGCTGGCCGCGGCCGTCGGCCCGGCCGTCGAACTGCTCCCCGACCGCAACCTCCTGCCCACCGCCCTCGACGCCCGCGGCGGCTTCGACATGGGCCGGGTGGGACCCCTGGGCCGGGTCGACGAGGACGTCCTGGTGGCGAAGCTGCTCGGCCGCGACTTCGCCCCGGCGGTCCTCACGTCCGTGGCGCCCTACACGGACGCGACGTTCCTGCGGGCCCTCGCCGGCCACCCCGTCCCGGACCCGGCCGGCCACGACCCGGTGCTGCCCGCGGCCGTCCGGGTCGCCCCCCGCACCGGCGGCGCCCCGGACGCGGCGGCGGCGACCGCCCTGTTCCGGGACTTCTTCGAACGCCGCGACGGCGCCCTGACCGCCGCCCTGGACGCCCTCGCCGCCCGCACCGGCCACGACGACCCGGCCCTGCGCCGCATCGTCGCCGCGCCGGAACGCAACCTGGCCGACTACCGGGCCTTCCCGAGGCTGCTGGACGCCCTGGTCCTGCCGCCGCTGACCTACACCCTCGCGCCCGCCCCGGCGGGCGCCGCCCCGACGGGAGACACCCCATGACAAAGGACCGCCCCACCGCCCCCCTCACCGGACAGGTGGCGCTCGTCATCGGCGGCGGCCGCGGCATCGGCGCAGCCGTGGCCGAGGCCTTCGCCCGGGAGGGGGCCCACGTGGTCGCCGCCGACACCGACCGGCTGCCCTCCGCCTTCAACCACTACCGCTCCACCGCCGTCACCGGCCACACCGAGGCCCGCGAGCTGGCCGCCCGGCTCACCGCCGAGGGCCTGGACGTCACCGCCGCCGAGGTCGACGCCACCGACGAGGACGCCGTACGCCGCCTCTACGCGGGCATCGCGGACGGCCCCGGCCGCCTCGACACGGTCGTCAACGCCTTCGGGGTCACCCACGTCAGCCCGGTGGAGACCATGGAACTCGCCGAGTTCCGGCACGTGGTGTCCGGCAACCTCGACGGCGTCTTCCTCTCCTCCCGGGCCGCCCTGCCGCTGCTGCGCGCCTCCGGCGGCGGCTCCATCGTCAACTTCTCCTCCGTGTCCGGCCGTTCGGGCTTCTCCAAGGTGGCGCACTACTGCGCGGCCAAGTTCGGCGTCATCGGCTTCACCGCCGCCCTCGCCCAGGAGGTGGCCAAGGAGAACATCCGCGTCAACGCCGTCTGCCCGGGCATCGTCCGGTCCAACATGTGGCGCTACCTCCTGTCGGAGTTCGTCCGGCCGGGGGAGAGCGAGGACGAATGCTGGGAGCGCATGCGGTCGATGGTCCCGCAGCGGGAGTTCCAGACGCCCGAGGACATCGCGGGCCTCGTCCTGTACCTGGCCTCGGCCCCCCGGGTGACCGGCCAGGCGATCAGCGTCGACGGCGGGATGGCGGCCCCGTGACCGCCCCCGTGGCGGCCGTGCCCGCGGGCCGGCCCCTGCCCTTCGACGACCCCCGGTGGTCGTTCTCGGGCCCCGGCACGGCCCCGGTCCGCGAAGCGGCCACGCTGGAGGTCCGCGCCGAGCGCGGCGCCGACCTGTTCGCCATGCCCGGCTTCCACGAGGCGGCGGCCGTCCCCGCGCTGGCCCGCGCGGTCACCGGCGACCACACCGTCCGGACCCGGGTCGCCGTCACCGGCGGGGCCTTCGGCGACGCCGGGGGCATCGTCGTCCACGGCGCCGACGGCTGGTTCAAGGTCTGCGTCGAACGCACCAGGGCGGGCGGCTGGGCCGTCGTCACGGTCGTCTCCCGCCCGGCCTCCGACGAGGCGGTGGGACCGGCCCTGGCCGGCCCGGCGGCCGAGCTCCTGGTGACCCGCGAGGGCGGCCGGCACGCCGTGTTCTGCCGCGAGGACCCGGCCGGGGCGTGGCGGTTCGTCCGTACGCACCTCGGGCCGGCGGAGGGCGGCGTACGGCTCGGGCTGTTCGCGCAGGCGCCGTTCTCCGACGCCTGCACCGCCGTCTTCACCGGGGCCCGGCTGGCCCCCGTCGCCCTGGCGGACCGGCGGTGAGCGCCGCCACCGCCGGGAGCGACCTGGTCATGTTCTGGAACCTGTACGAGGCCGGCATCGAGCGGCTCGCCGGCCGGGACGCACGCTGGCGGGCCCAGTGCGCCCTGGTCGGCGCGCTGCGCCCGCGCGTCCTGCTCACCACGGAGGGCTGGGGCTGGCACCGGGACGGCGGGGCCCTCTTCGAGGACGCCAAGGCCGCCTTCGGCATGGACGGCGAGCTGTTCACCGCCCGGACCGGCTGCCACCAGGCCGTCTTCTGGCAGCGCGACATCGGGCGGGTCGCCGCCGAGCGGCCGCCGGCCGAGCTGACGCACTGGCACGGCCACGGCCTGGTCACCCTGAGCCTGCCGGGGTGGACGACGCCGCTGAGGTTCCTGGTGGCCCACCTCGACCCGTTCAGCCCGACCGGGCGGCGGATCGAGTCGGACCACCTGCGCCGGTACGCCGACCCCGCCCTGGCGCCCCTGGTGGTGGGCATGGACGCCAACAGCCTGCCGCCCGGCGATCCGGAGCCCGACTGGGGCCTGGTGCCCCGCCACCGCAGGGCCGACCACCTCGGCGCCGACGGCCGCTCCGACCGGGAACCGGTGCGCAGGCTGCTCGGCGACCCCGGCGACCCCCTCCTGGTCGACGCGGGTGCCCACCAGGGCGACCGCTCGCCCACCTACGGCACCGTGGGGCCGGGGGAGGCGCAGCGCCGCATCGACCTGCTGCTGCTCTCCCCGTCCCTGCTGCCGGGGCTGGTCGGCTACGCGTCCCCCGACCCGTGGCCCGGCCGGCCCGACGGGGGGCCGCCCGCCTCCGACCACCGGCCCGTCACGGTCCGGCTGCGCCGCCGGTGAGGCCCCGTAGCCGCCCCCGAACCCGTACCCGTACCCGAAAGGCGGTGGACACCCGGTGAGAGCGACGACGCCGCCCGGCGTGGCCGGCCGGCACCAAGCCGTGATCTTCGACCTCGACGGCACCCTGGTGGACTCGGTCCGCCCCGACCACCTCGCCTGCGAGGCCCTGTTCGCGGAGCACGGCCACCGGCTGCCGCACGGACTGTGGGCCCGCGAGGTCTGCGGGCGCCCCGACGGCTACCCGCGGCTCTTCGCCCGTCTGCGCGCTCTGGGCGGCGGCGGACCGCAACCCGACGACACCCTGCTGCGGGCGCGGCTGGAGGCGCTGTGGGAGCGCTACATGACGCCCGAACACGTCAGGCTGCTGCCGGGCGTGCCCGGGACCCTGGAGCGGGCCCGGGCCGCCGGGCTGCGCCTCGCCGTGGCCTCGTCCTCGGACGGCGAGTGGGTGCGCCGGTGGCTGCGGCACTACGGCCTCGGCCGCCGTTTCGACGCCGTCGTCACCGGTGACGACGTCGCCCGCCGCAAACCGGACCCCGAGGCGTACCTCAAGGCGGCCGCGGCCCTGGGGGCCGCTCCCGGCAGCTGCCTGGCCGTCGAGGACTCGCTCACCGGTGTCGAGGCCGCACGGGCCGCCGGCATGACGGTCATCGCGGTGCCCACCGCCCTGACCCGGAGCCTGGACTACGGACGTGCCGACCACGTCGTGCCCGATCTGTCGGCCGTGGAATTCACCGGGCCGGCCCGTGCGCCCGCCTTCCCCCCGGACGCATTCCCGTCCCCATCACCCCGATCCCCATCCCCCCGATCCGTATCCCCCTTATCCGCATCCGCTTTGTCCGCGTGAAGGAATTCGAGGTTCCGTGATGATCGAGAACATTCAGGAAACCGTTTCCATGCTGTCGCGGCGCGAGCGCGAGGTCCTCGTGCACCTGGCCGGCGGCCACACCTACTGCACCATCGCGCGCCGCATGGGCCTGAGCGTCCACACCGTCGACACCTACCTGCGGCGCATCCGCGGGAAGACGGGCGCGACGACCCGCGTCCAGCTGGCTTTCCTTGCCATGTGCGCGGCGCAGCCGGCCGCCCCCGCGGCCCTGCCGGTCCCGGAATCACGTGACTTGGCCGCGTGAGACGACCCCGGCAAAGTAATACCTGTCAGCAGCGAACGGAAAGCGAAAAGCCCCGGAAGCCGCGGACGAGAGAAAAGTTCCATCCCACGACGAAGGAGATTCCCCATGAAGAAGATCGAGCTCGCCGCCAAGACCGTCCAGGCCCGCACCATCAAGATCCACTACCAGCGCTGATCCACCGGTGACCGCGATCGGGGGCCGGGACACCCGGCCCCCGATCGACCGGCGCACACGATTTCCGAGCACGAAGGAGGTTCCGGGCATGACTTCCGCACAACCGGTCGTCGACCTGATGTGGGCGCACTGGAAAACGAAGACCATGCTGAGCGCACTGGAGCTCGGAGTCTTCACCCAACTCGCCGACGGTCCCCTGGCATCCGGGGAACTGGCCGGCCGCGCCGGAGTCGACGCCCGCGTCGCGGACGACTTCTTCGACGCCCTGGTGGCCCTCGGCCTCCTGAAGAAGCAGGCGGGGAGCTACGCGAACTCCCCGGCCTCCATGGAATACCTCGATCCCGCGAAACAAGAGGCCTACCTCGGCGGCAGCTTCCTCGCGCGCAGCCCCGGAATGGCCGACGACCTCACCCGCGTCCTGCGCACGGGCGAAGCCCTCGGCGGAGCCACCACCGGCCGGGACTACTACGCCTCCCTCTACGCCGCCGGTTCGGTCCGCTCCTTCCAGCGCGATATGACGGCCCTGAGCATCGACTCCGCGCGCGCCATAGCGGAGTCCTTCCCGTGGGAGCGGTACCGCTCCCTCGCCGACATCGGCTGCGCGGAAGGCGCCCTGTCCACCCGGGTCCTGCTGCGCCACCCCCACCTCACCGCGACCGGCTTCGACCTGGCGCCCACCCGGGAGGGCTTCCTCGCCTACACCGAGGGCCACGGCCTCAGCGGCCGGCAGACCTTCCGCGAGGGCGACTTCTTCACGGACGACCTGCCCCGCGCGGACGTCATCGTCCTCGGGCACGTCCTGCACAACTGGGGCCTGGAGGAGAAGCGCCTCCTGCTGCGCAAGGCCTACGAAGCCCTGCCCCCGGGCGGCGCGGTCCTGGTCTACGAGACCCTCATCGACGACGAACGGCGTGACAACGCCATCGGTCTGATCCTCAGCCTCATCATGCACATGGAAGTCCCGCAGGGCTTCGACTACACGGGCGCCGACTGCACCGGCTGGATGCGCGACTGCGGTTTCACCGACACCAGGGTCCAGCACCTGGCGGGCCCGGAGTCCATGGTCGTCGGCATCAAGCCGCGATGACCGGGGACCCCGGGGACCCCGGAGACACGATCGGCGCGGTCCGGGCCCGCATGGCCGCGGGAGAGCCCTACCTGGCGGGAGAACCGGCCCTGCGGCCCTACCGCAAGCGGTGCGAGGACTTCCTCGACCGCTTCAACGCCACCGCGCTGTCCGCCCAGCCCGAACGGGACCGGATCCTGCGGGAGCTGCTGGGCGGCGTGGGCAGCGGTGTACGGGTGGTGCCCCGGTTCCTGTGCGAGTTCGGGTTCTTCATCGAGATCGGGGACCGCTCCCGGATCAACTTCGACGCGGTCCTCCTCGACTGCGCGCCGATCACCATCGGCGCCGACGTCCGCATGGGACCCCGCTGCCAGCTGTACACCGCCAACCACCCCGAATCCGCCGAACTGCGCCGCGGCGCGTGGGAGAGCGCGAAACCCATCACGATCGGCGACGGCGCCTGGCTCGGCGGCGGCGTCATCGTCCTGCCCGGCGTCACGATCGGCCCCGACACGGTCGTCGGGGCCGGCAGCGTCGTCACCAAGGACCTCCCGGCCGGCGTCGTCGCCGTGGGCAACCCGGCGCGCGTGGTCCGGTCCGCGGGCTGAGGCCCGTACGGCCCGCCCTGTCAGAGTCGGCCCCGGCGCGTAAAGGACATCGACGGTGCACGCAACGCGATCGCCACGGCAGCCGCGCGGCTGGTGGTGGCACGCCGTGGTCTACCAGGTCTACCCGCGCAGCTTCGCCGACGGCGACGGCGACGGCACGGGGGACCTGGCCGGGCTCCGGGCCCGGCTGCCCCACCTGGCCGCCCTGGGCGTCGACGCGCTGTGGATCACCCCCTGGTACCGCTCGCCCATGGCCGACGGCGGGTACGACGTCGCCGACTACCGGGACATCGACCCCGCGTTCGGCACCCTGGCCGAGGCCGAGCTGTTCATCGCCGAGGCCCGCGCCCTGGACCTCGCCGTGGTCGTCGACATCGTCCCCAACCACCTCTCCGTGCGGCACCCGTGGTTCCGGGCCGCCCTCGCCGCCCCCGCGGGCAGCCCCGAGCGCGACCGGTTCCACTTCCGGCCCGGCCGGGGGGAGTCGGGCGAACTGCCGCCCAACGACTGGCGTTCCGAGTTCGGCGGACCGGCCTGGACCAGGACCACCGACGCCGACGGGAAGCCGGGGGAGTGGTACCTCCACCTCTTCACCCCCGACCAGCCGGACCTCGACTGGAACCACCCCGCCGTGCGTGCCGAGTTCGAGTCGGTGCTGCGCTTCTGGTTCGACCGGGGCGTCGCCGGGATCAGGGTCGACTCCGCCAACCTGCTGGCCAAGGACCCGGCCCTGCCCGACCTCGCCACGGTCGCGAGCGGGGCGCCGCACCCGTACGTCGACCGCGAGGAACTGCACGACATCTACCGCGCGTGGCGCCGGATCGCCGCCTCCTATCCGGACGAGCGCGTCCTCATCGGCGAGATCTGGATCCGGGACGCGGCACGGCTGGCCCGCTACCTGCGCCCCGACGAACTCCACGCCGCCTTCAACTTCGCCTTCCTGGGCAGCCCCTGGGAAGCGGCCCGGATGCGGGAGACCATCGACGCCTCGCTCGCCGCCGGCGGCCTGGCCGCGGCCCCCGCGAGCTGGGTGCTGTGCAACCACGACGTCACCCGTACCGTCACCCGGTACGGCAGGGCGGACACCTCCTTCGACTTCGCCACCGTCGCCGCCGGCATCCCCACGGACCTCGCCCTCGGGACCCGGCGCGCCCGCGCGGCGGCCCTGCTCACCCTGGCCCTGCCCGGCTCCGTCTATCTCTACCAGGGCGAGGAGCTCGGGCTCCCCGAGGTGGAGGACCTTCCTCCGCAGGCCCGCCGCGACCCGGTCCACTTCCGCTCGCACGGCGAGAACCCCGGCCGGGACGGCTGCCGCGTCCCGCTGCCCTGGTCCGGGCAGGCACCGCCCTACGGGTTCGGCCCGCCGGGAACGCCGCCCTGGCTCCCGCAGCCCGGGAACTGGGCCCCGTACACGGTCGAGGCACAGGAAGCGGACCCCGCCTCCCCGCTGTGGCTCTACCGCCGGGCCGTGGGCCTGCGCCGTTCCCTCGCCGCCTTCCGCGACGGGGCCTTCCGCTGGGTCGAGGCCGGCGAGGACGTCCTCGCCTTCCGGCGCGGGGACGCCCTCCTCTGCGTGGTGAACTTCTCCGCCCGTCCGGTGCCCCTGCCCGCCGGGCACACCGTCCTGATCTCCAGCGAACCGTCGGGCGGCGACACCCTCGCGGCGCACGCGGCCGTCTGGCTCGCCCCCTCCCCGCCCGCCGGCCCCGGCCGGCCGCGCGGCAACACCAGCACAGATGGGAACCCATGGTGACAAACGGTTACGTCGTCCTCGTCGACGCGAGTCCCACCTGCCGCTCCGGCGGCCTGGTCGGCGCCTTCGAGGCATGCGGATACGCGTCCGTCCACGTGCAGAGCACGCCCGTACGGCCGGAGTTCTACGCCTCGGTCGTGCCCACCGGCTTCGCGGCCGAAGTGGTCCACCACGGCGACGTGGAGGAGACCCTGCGCGCGCTCGCCCCGTACGCCCCGGTCGCGGTCGTCCCCGACAGCGAGTACGGGGTCGCCTTCGCGGACCTGCTGAGCGAACGGCTGGGGCTGGCGACGAACGGCACCGAAGGCAGCCTCGCCCGCCGCGACAAGTACGTGATGGTCGAGAAGATCAAGGCCGCCGGTCTGCGCGGAGCACGCCAGCTCCTGATCGAGGACTCCGCCCAACTGGAGGCCTGGCACCGCGAACTGGGCGGCAGGGTCGTGGTCAAGCCCCTCAGCAGCGCGGGCAGCGACGGGATCCACTACTGCGACACCCCCGAACAGGCGGTCCGCGCCTACGAGTCCCTGGTCGGCACCGACAACCTCTTCTCGGAACGCAACGACCTGGTCCTGGCCCAGGAGTACCTCGCCGGCCAGGAGTTCGCGGTCAACATGGTCAGCCGGGACGGCAAGCACCACGTGTGCGACATCTGGACCTCGACGCACATCACCGCCAACGGCGTCCTCGACCTCTGTGACGGCATGGTGCTGCTCCCGTACGAGGGTGAACGGACCGACCTGGTCGTCGAGTACTGCGAACAGGTCCTGGACGCCCTGGACATCCGGCACGGGCCCGCCCACGTCCAGATCAAGCTGACCCCGTCCGGCCCGTGCGTGATCGAGGCCGCGGCCCGCATGGGCGGCGGGAGCACCGCGCACTACGCTCGGACGGCGACCGGCGAGTCCCAGCTGAACTGGACGGCCGACGCCTACGTCCGCCCCGACCGGTTCCTGGCCCGCCACCGGGAGCGCTACGAGGTCAAGCAGTTCGTCGCGGGAGCGCCGATGATCTCGCCCGTCGAAGGCACCCTCAGGTCCTACCCGGGTCTGGAGGAACTGAAGAAACTGGAGAGCTTCGTCGGCGTACGGGAATTCGTGCGCAGCGGCGACCGGATCGTGCCCACCGTCAACGACCTCACGTACCCCCTGCTCGTGGAACTGCGCCACGACGTACTGGAAAGCGTGCTGCGCGACCTCGCCACCGTCCGCTATCTCGACGGCCGGGATTTCTACGACGTCGTCTGACCCGGGCCCACCGGGCAACCGGCCAACCGGCCAACCGGCCAACCGGTCCCGGAATCACGTGACTTGGCCGCCCCGCGCAACAGCGGCAGCATGGTCATCAACAGCGGCGGAGGGAAAAGGAAACCCCCGAGCCGAAACCGAAGCGGAATCCGAAAGAGAAGAAGGAGCATTCCATGAAGAAGATCGAGCTCTCCGTCAAGACCGTCCAGGCGCGCACCATCAAGGTCCACTACCAGCGCTGACACGTCGAGAAGACCGGGCGGGGGCCGGTGAACCCGGCCCCCGGTCACCAAGGAGCCCCCATGCTGCTGCGCCGCGCGCACAACCTCCTCTGCTACTGGCGTGACGGCTCGTTCGTCATCCAGAACTACCTCACCGGTACGGAGGTCTCGCTCGCGCCCATGGCGGCCGACATCCTCGCCGCCTTCACCGACTGGACCACCGCGGACGAGGCCCTGAAGGAATTCCCGGACCACGATCCGGATTCCTGCCGCGCCGCCGTGGCCGAACTGCACTCCCTCGGATTCCTGCTCCCCGCCGACGAGAGCGAACGCGACGCGCGGCTGGCCGGGGAATGGGAGACCTGGTCGCCGGAGGCGGGCGCCCTGCACTTCGCCAGCAAGGACGCCGACTACACCGAATCCCCGGAAGTCAACGACGACTTCCGGGCCGGAAAGCGGCCCGCGCTGTTCAAGAACTACCCCGGCGCGGACCGGATCCTGTTGCCCCGCGCGCCCCTGGACGTGGACGCCGGATTCGTCCGGACGCTCTACCAGCGCCGCACCCACCGCAGCTTCCAGCAGGTCGACCTGCCCCTCCCGGTGCTGTCGGGACTGCTCGCGATGGTGTTCGGCCCCAGCGAGTTCCTCGACGGCCAGGACTTCGGCGCCCTCATGAAGCGCACCAGCGCCGCCGGCGGCTCGCGCCAGGAACTGGAGGCGTACATCGGCGTCTTCGCGGTCGAAGGCGTCACCCCGGGCCTTTACCACTACAACGTGCTCGAACACTCGCTGGAGCTGCTGGACCCCGACTTCACGCGGGAACGGGCGGCGCACCTCAGCTTCGGCCAGGAAGCCGTCGCCGAGGCCGCGATCACCGTGTTCGTGACCGCCGTGGTGGAGCGGATGAGCAGCAAGTACCGGGCGCCCCGCGCCTACCGGGTGATGCTGATGAACGCCGGGCACCTCGGGCAGACCTTCGCCCTCACCGCCACCGCGCTGGGCCTGGGCCCCTTCCAGACCCTGGCCTTCCGCGACAGCGAGCTCGAAGGCGCCCTCGGCGTGGACGGAATAGCCGAGACCGCCCTCTACGTCCTGGCCGCCGGAGTCCCCGCCGAGCGGGAGCGGGGAGCGGACACCGCCGGTCTCGATGCCTTCCGGCGAGCGGTGCTCCACCCCTCACAGACGTGAGGGGTGGAGAGACCACGCGTCCGGAACGCGGCTCGGCCCGCCCGCCGGGGACGCCGGGGCACTGGGGCCGGCTCAGCGGTTGGTGTGGCAGACCCGGTTGAAGGAGCGGTTGGCCGCCTGGCTCCAGGCCTGCCAGTAGGCGTCGCTGTGCTGCTGACCGCTCTTGTCCGCCACCGGCTTCGTCGCGCAGCTGTTGGCCGCCGCGGCCGCGCCCGCCTGGGTGCCGGCCGCGCGTCCCTGGGCGATGTCGCGCCGGGAACCGGGCTGGGCCGGGGTGGTGTTCTGCGGGTTCTGCGGGTTCGGAGTCGCCGTCGTCCCCACCCTCTTGCAGTTCACGAAGATGAAGTTCTGGTTCTCGTTGACCGCGAGGACCGTGTAGTCGACGTTCTTCTGGAACCGCTTCACGAGGAAGGTGCCGTCCGGCCCTATCGCCAGGTCCTCGGTGGACTCGCCGTCGTTGAGCTTGCGCGGCGCCGTGAACCCCTCGCCGGAGATGGTGACGTACGTGTCGTTCGGCCCGGGCGTGACCGTGCAGCTGGCGGCCGGGACCGCCGCGCCGGCGGCCGGCGCGAGGACGACGGTGCCACCGCATACCACCGAGGAGACGAGCAGGGACGTGACCACGGCGCGTCGGGTGCGTCGGTACATGAGGGTGCTCCCATCGGATGTCGAGGGGAAGGGAAGAAGCGGGCCGTACGGTGCTGCCCGCCCCTCTCCACTCTCCCCCGGCCGTCACGGCGTGTCGACCGGGAGCCGGGCCGCCCTCACCGGAGCGTCGCCACGGCGTCACCGGGCGCGGGAAGGGCGGGCCGCGCTCCCCGGCACGCCCCCCGCACGCACGTGCGCCGTGGTCCCGCAACCCCGGGGCTGCGGGACCACGGCGCACGCGGGGCCGGAGCACTTCCGCGCTGCCGGTACCGCTGTCGTGCCGTCGTCGCTCGACCACGACTTCAGTGCTTGAAGATGTCCTTCATCTTCTCCTTGGCCTGGCGGGCGTCGCCCTTGGCCTGCTCGGCCCGGCCCTCGGCCGTGAGGCGCTCGTTGCCCACGGCGCGGCCGGCCGTCTCCTTGAGCTTGCCCTTGGCCTGCTCGGCCTTGGCCTTGCCCTTCTCGTTCTTCGCCACGGCTGATCACTCCCTGCGGACGGGGACAACGTATGCCCCTCGTCTGACCCAGATCCGGCCGCGCAAACGTCAGCGCGCCGGCCGGGCCGCCGTCCCGCCCGCCGTCCCGCCCGCGGGGCGGGCCCCGTGCGAAGGCACCGGGCTGTCGGTCAGGGCCGCCGTCAGCGCGGCGTGGTCGGCGAGCGTGAGGTCGGCGTAGCCCATCGCGAAACGGCCCACGGCCCGGTCGAAGGTGTCCCCGGCGCCCAGATAGCCGGCGATCGCGATCCGGTCACCGGTCCGGGCGTGCGCGCGGGCCAGGGTCCGGCCGCACAGCCGCGCGTACTCCTCCAGCAGGCCCGGATCCATGTCGGTGACGTCGGCCGAGCCCTTCATGTCGCGCAGCTGCCGCCAGTAGAACTGCCGGCCCCCCGGGCCGGTTGCCCAGCCGAGGAAGATGTCGGCCGCCGCCTGGAGCAGCCGCTGCCCGGCCACCACCCGGTGTCCGGCGTGCCGGTGCCGGGAGGCTCCCGCGTACGGCTCCAGCACCGCCGGTCCCGCCTCCTTGATCTGGAGGAACAGCGGGTCGCCCGCGTCCCGCCCGGTCAGCAGCACCACGAAGCAACGCGTCCCCACACTGCCGACGCCCACCACCTTGCGGGCCACGTCCACCACCTGGAACCGGTCCATCAGCTCGCGCCGCTCCTCCGGCAGCGAATCCCGGTAGTCGGCGAACACCTGCCGCACCGTGGCGTCGTCCAGCTCGCCGACCGGCTCCAGCAACGGCGGATCGCGGCGGATCCGCAGCCGGCCGTCCACCACCTCCGTCAGCTTCCCCAGCGCTTGCAGGCTGGTGCGCCGCCGGGCCCGCTCCAGGGCGGCCGCGACCCGCTCGCGATGGCGGTGGCGCACCAGCGGCAGCACCTCCGCGCTGTCCACCCGCTCGTACCAGACGGCGAGTTCGCCGAGTCCGGCCAGCCGGCGCAGCGTCCGCCGGTAGGTGGCCGCGGCCGCCTCCGCGGCCCGCAGGGCGGCCGCGTCGCCGTGGCCGTTGGCCCGGGCGGCGACGGCCACGCTCGCCGCCAGCCGTTTGACGTCCCACTCGAAGGGGCCGGGCAGGGTCTCGTCGAAGTCGTTCAGATCGAACAGCAGGGAGCGTTCCGGCGAGGCGTACAGCCCGAAGTTCAGCAGGTGGGCGTCCCCGCACAGCTGCACCAGCAGCCCGGTGTGCTCGTCCGCCCCCAGGTCGGCGGCCATCACCGCCGCCGCTCCGCGCAGGAACGGGAAGGGTCCCGCGGCCATCCGGGCGTACCGCAGGGGCAGCAGCTCCGCCACCCTGCCCTCGCCCTGCGCCGCCAGCACCGCCAGCGGGTCGGCCCGCGCGTCCGGCGCCGGCGTGCGGGCGTGGGCCGAGCGCGGCAGCCGCTTGCGCTGTGCGCGGCCGTACCGGGACCGCTCTTCGGGGGAGGCGGGTGCGTCCATCCTCCACTCATAACACCGGCTCCGGACGTCCGCCGATCGGGGCACCGCGCGGTGTGCCGGACGGCCGAACGGGCGCGGGCGGCGCAGGGTCGTTGTCGGCGCCGTGCCCGGCGCCCGGAACACGCGCCGCGGTGGCCGCGGAGATGGGAGAGGCAGATGCGCATGCTCAGGAGGATCGCGTGGTCGGGACCGGCGGCCGTCGCCGCGGTCGCGCTCTTCACCGGGACCGCGCTGGCGACGTCCTCGCCCGCCGACGGCCTGGTCGTGAGCCACACGGGGCTGAAGGTCCGCGCGCACGCGAACACCGGCGCCAAGGTGGTCGGGACGCTCGACCCGTGGCAGAAGGTCAAGCTGGCGTGCCAGACCGAGTCCGTGTGGGTGGAGGGCAACGACATCTGGTACCGGCTGCACGGCCGTCCCGGCTGGGTGTCGGCGCGCTACGTGCACAACTACACCATCGTCCCCTGGTGCTGATCCCCGGCTGACCGGGCGGCCCGCAGCCGCGCGGGGGACGCCTCCTCGGGCTCCTCAGGCTCCTCGGGCTCCTCAGGCGCGGTCCCTGGCCTGCTCCCGCTCCCGCTCGCGCTCCGCGTCCCCGGCTGACCGGCCCCGGCGGACGCGGCGCGGGAGCCGGGCCGGGCGGCGCAGCCACGGGTGGCGTTCGCGCCGGGCGCGCGCGTGCCGGTCCAGCTCCTCCAGCAGCCGCTCCGAGCGCTTGTCGACGCTGAGCTCGTCCAGCACCCGGTCGGCCTCCGCCAGCAGCGCCCCGTACAGCTGCCACTTCCCGGGATGGCGGGTGATCTCCCCGGGCAGCAGCGCCGCCAGCCGGTCCCGGCTCTGCCGGGCGGTGTCGAGCTCCTGGATGAGCAGCGTCTCGGCTTCCTCCGCGTTCGAGCTGACCTGTGCCGTGATCAGGCGGGCGAAGGCCTCCACGGCCGCGGCGGTGTGCCCGTACAGCTCGCGCAGGGCTTCGGCGACCGGGGGCGGAAAGGGCTGCTCGTCGCCGCGCCGGGTCTTGGCCAGGTCGGTGAGCGTGCGGCAGGAGACGCGCAGCACCACCGCACAGATCTCCAGGGTGTCCAGACCGGTGCGCAGCACGAGCCGGAAGAGGAGGCCCTCGCGGACCCTGGGGTTCAGCCGCAGGCTGTCCTCGGCCTGCCGGAGCGCGGCGTCGACGTCGGCGATGTCGTTGTCGAGCCGCCGGGCCTCGTGCAGCCGGGCCGCGGCCTGCTCGACGGTGGTCGGACCGCCCGTCTCGCCGCCGATGTGCAGCAGCAGGGTGCTCATGCGGGAGGCGAGGTCGGTGAGGGAGTCGCCGGCGGGCCCGATCCAGACCGGCGGGGCCAGCAGCAGGTTGAAGGCGAGGCCGACGGCCGCTCCGATCAGCGTCTCCAGGACCCGGTCCCAGGCCGTGTCCGCCACCTGGGTCACGCCGAGGACGAGCATGGCGCTGATCGCCACCTCGGGGACGAACTCGCCCGCCCGCACCAGCCGCCCCACCACGAGCGAGGCCAGGATGATCAGGCCGAGGCTCCACCAGGTCAGCCCGACCAGGGCGCTGAATCCGATCGCGATCAGCACCCCGGCGACGACGGCGTTCACGCGCCGGACCCCGGTGGTGAGCGTGGAGTACAGCGTCACCTGGACGACGAGCAGCGCGGTCAGCGGCGCGGTGAGCGGGGCCGGCTCACTGCTGAGGTGCAGCGCCACCACGTAGGAGACGACGGCCGCGGCGGTCGAGCGCAGCGCCTGGACGACGGCCGGTTCCCGGTGGCGGCGTACGAGTTTCAGTGCGGCGGCATGTGCTGGTGTCATGCCCGGCACCTGCCCCGGTCTGCGCGGATTCACCCCCGGGGCCGGGAGGCGCGTCGCGGCCCCCGGCACGGCGCCGGTGGCCTGCGGAAGCGGCCCGTGGGACCGCTTCCGGCCGGATCCGTGGCCGGTCCGCGCGCGGCGGGCCCCGGGGGGTGGCCGGGGCCTGGCCGGGAGGCCGATACTGCGCCGGGCACAGCGCCCGATCACGGAGGGGGACCGACACCGATGGAAGCGATGCACCGGACCCGGACGTTCCGCAGCGCCCCGCGCGGCCCGCGCCGCCGGGCCGTGGTGGTGGCGGCCGTACTGGCGGCGGTGGCGGGGGCGGTGTGCGCGCCGGGCGCCGCGCAGGCGGCCCCGGCGTGTGCGGCCACCGCCGCGGGCGCGCCCGCGGAGGTGGCCCGGATCCCGGACTGGGCCGAGTCGATCGCCGTCGACCGGCGGGGCCGGATGTTCGTGACGGCGTACTACACCGGCCGGGTCTACCGGATCGACGCCCCCGGCGCCGACCCCGTCGCCCTCACCGGCGGCATCGGCGCCAACGGCGGGATCGCCGTGCGCGAGGACGGCACGCTCCTGGTCGGCACGGGCAACGACCTCGCGCACTCCCTGACCGGCGGCCTGTTCCCGGTGTCGGAGCTGCTGCTGGTCGACCCCGACTCCGGCCGGGTCCGTACGTACGCCTCCGGGCTCGGCGGCATCGACGGCGTGGCCCTCGCCCCCGACGGCACGGTGTACACGACCACCCTGGGCGGCCGGACCATCGGCCGCGTCACCCCGGACGGGCGCGTCGACCCCGCCTGGGCCCGGGTGGGGGAGCCCAACGGGATCGCCGTGTCCCCGGACGGCTCCGAGGTCTACGTCGTGCAGACCACGGTGGCCCCCGGCCTGTACCGGATCCCCGTCGCGGATCCGGGCCGCCCGGTGCGCTGGATCTCCGCCGCGCCGTGGGACGCCCTGGCCCTGCCCGACGGGCTCACGCTCGACGGGCGCGGGCGCCCGCTGATCGCCACCCACGCCTCGGGGCAGGTCTGGCGGGCCGAGTCGGGGAGCCTGTGCGCCGTGGAGACGGGGCTGCCCCTGTCCACCCAGGTCACCTACGGACACGGTGACCGGGGCTTCTCGGCGGGCCGGCTCTACCGGGCGGGCGTCGACGGCAGGATCTACGAGGTCCCCGCGGGCTTCGACCCCACGGGGAGGTAGCGGGACGGCGGGCGGCGGACCGGGTCCGCCGCCCGGCGCCGGGATCACGAGGCGCGGCCGTAACGGACGTTGCCGCTCCAGATCCGTTCGAGCCGTACGCGGGTGCCGGGTCTGGGGGCGTGCCAGATCTTGTCGTCGCCGGCGTAGATGCCGACGTGCCCCATGGTCGAACCGTCGGGGAAGAAGACCAGGTCTCCCGGGGCCCGTTTGTCCCGGGGGATGTGGTCGGTGTCCTCGTACTGCTCCTCCGCGGTGCGGGGCAGGGCGCGGCCGGCCTGCCGGAAGGAGTAGAGCGTCAGACCGGAGCAGTCGAAGCGGGCGGGCCCGGTCGCACCGTGTGCGTAGGGGGCGCCTTCTTTGGACGCGGCCACGGCCACGGCCCTGGCGCCGTAGGACGGGGCGGCTTCGGCGGGGGCGGCCGGGCCGGCGACGCTCGCGCCGGTCAGCAGGAGGAGGAGCAGGAGTGCGCGGGGAAGGCGGGAGCCGGGAGGGCGTCGGACGGGCCGGTGCGTCGTGCGAAAACTACGGGAGTCGGTCCTGGATGCGGGCATCGGGGTACCTCCGCGTTCGGGTGCGTGCAGCGGTCGGTCTAGTACCTGGGGAGGTCGTCCTGCTTTCGGTGACGTGGGTTCCTGGGTCTGTCTGCCTGGGTCTGACGGCCGACCAGTTTTCTCTGATGCCCCACGCGTTTCACCCTTGGGGCATGGCCCGCGCCGTATCGGTTCTGCAAAATGTCCGCGAAGAGATGGAAAAATCCCCGCGCATCGGCGTGCACCTCGCGACGCGACCGGGGAGGCGCGATGCGGAAGCATAAATTCCTGATACCGTCCCCGGCTCCCTGCCCCCGGCCCCCTGCCCCCAGCTGCACGGCGGGGCCTCGGCCTCGCGTCCGCCGCCACCGAGCCCTTCCCGCTCTCCGCTCAGGGGTCCGCGGGGGGCTCCGCCCGATGCGGCCCAAGTCCGCCGTGGTCAGGAAGGTCTGACCGTACGTGTGAACCGCGTGGGCGCGGGGCACACGACGACGCAGACGGGCGGACGGCGGCGGCCCGCGCCGCCGCTGCCACCGACCGGAGGAGCTGCGTTCACGTGACCGGACATGTGTGGAGCTACAAATCGCCGGCGGGCCGCAGGGACGGCATCGACCTGACCGGATTCAAGGTGGAGGCCACCGACGGGAGCATCGGCAAGGTCGACGCGCACAACGACGAGGCCGGCGACGCGTACCTCGTCGTGGACACCGGGGTCTGGATCTTCGGCAAGGAGGTCCTCCTCCCCGCGAGCACCGTCGTGAGCGTCGACGCCGAAGCCCGCACGGTCTTCGTCGACCGCACCCGGGCCCAGATCAAGGCGGCCCCCCTCTTCATCCGCGAGAACCACCTCACCGACCCCCGCTACCGCGAACAGCTCGGTGCCTACTACGGCTACGGCGTCCACGGCACGGGCGGCCCCACCGGCGGCCGCGTGATCTGACGCCCGCCCCCCCGCAACCGCGCTGCGGCCGGGTCAGTCGAGGGCCGGGTGGAGCTCCGGGTGGGCGTTCCACCAGGCCTCGTGGAAGGGGTGGTTGCCCACGTTGGCCACGTACGCGCGGGCCGCCGCGCGGTAGAGGAGTTCCGCCTGGCGGGCCGAGAGCGCCGCCCGGTTCCAGGCGAGACGGATCCGGCCGGTGACCGGTGACCCGGCCAGCGGACGCATCACCGTACCCGCGACGGCGGGCGCGGTCGGCTGGCTCAGGGAGACGGCCCGGCCCGCCGCGATGAGGTCGTAGTGCAGCTTCCGGTCGGTGATCCGGTAGCGCAGCAGCGGGCTGAACCCGGCCTTCGCGCAGGCGGCCACCAAAGCCTCCGGCCCCCCGTCGTCGTCCTCCACCAGCGTCATCCACGGCTCCCCGGCGAGATCGGTGAGGTCGATCCGGTCCAGCGGGGCCAGTGGGTGCCGCGCCGAGAGCCGGATGCAGAACGGCTCCTTCGGGATCAGGGTCCGCGCGAGGACCCCCTGCGGGAGCGGCACCTCGTGGTCGTTGACCTCCCCGAAGACGATCGCGTCGTAGCGCCCGGCTCCCAGCATCCGGGACAGCGCGGTCACCGAGTCCTCCAGGTCGACCGTGATCTCCCGCCCCGACATGGCCAGGTCGGTCTCGGCGAGGAGTCCGTCGAGCAGCACGAGCAGGATGCAGCCGAGCCGCAGCGGGGCGCCCGGGGCGAGGGCGCGGGCCTCGGCGCCGAGCGCGTCCATCTCGCTGAGCACCCGGCGCGCCTTGGCCAGCACGAACTGCCCGAGCGCCGTGGGCTGTACACCGGCCCGGCCGCGTACGAAGAGCGCGCCGCCGGTGACCGCCTCGATGCGGCGCAGCTGGGCCGACAGTGCGGGCTGGGACACCCCGAGCCGCCGCGCCGCGCCGCCCAGGCTGCCCGCCTCCGCGATCCGGCAGAGGGCTTGCAGGTGCCTCAACTCCAGCTGCATCCGGGCAGCGTACGCAGCCTCCCGCCACGGCACCATAACCCGGACCTTATGCCTGCCGGGATGTCCCTATCCCGTCATGTCCACGCCCATACTCGGCGGCGAACGAGCCCACACCCCCCCACGAACGGAGTGGACGTTGCCCCCCACCAGATGGACGGCGAGCGTGGCGGCCATGGCGCTGACCGCGAGCCTCGCCGGAGCCCTGACCGGGACGGCCTCGGCCGCCCAGCAGGAACGCCCGCCCGGAGCGGCCGCGCAGGACACCCCCGCCGCGCGCGCCGTCGCCGCGGCCGACCGGGCCGTCGCCAGCGGCCTCGACTCCCTGGTCAACTCCTCACAGGAGCGGTACGAACGCCGCCTCGTCACCCCGTGGCTGAAGGACCTCTACTCGGTCGCCTACGAGCGCAGCTACCGCGGGATCCCCGTCGTCGGCGCGGACGCCGTCGTCCTCGCCGACGGCGCGGGGAAGATCCGCGCCGTGCAGTCCGCCTCCTCCGTCCGCATCGACATCGCGACCCGCCCCACGGTCAGCGCCAAGGACGCCGAGTCCACCGCCCGGACCCGGCTCGCCAAGGTCGACAAGGCGGAGAGCAGCCGCCTGGTGGTCCGCCTCAAGGACGACAAGCCGGTCCTGGCCTGGGAGACCGTCCTGGCCGGGCGGACCGAGAAGGCGCCCAGCAGGCTCCACGTCTTCGTGGACGCCCGCACCGGAGCCGTCGTGGACACCTACGACGAGGTCGTCGCCGGCACCGGCAACAGCAAGTGGAACGGCCCCGGCCCGGTCGCCATCGACACCACCGCCTCCGGTTCCACGTACACCCTGCGCGACCCGAACCGCACCGGCCTGAGCTGCGCCGACTACAGCTCGGGCAGCGTCTTCTCGAAGTCCTCCGACGCCTGGGGCACCGGCAACCCCACCAGCAAGGAGACCGGCTGCGTCGACCTGATGTTCGCCGCCCAGAAGCAGTGGGACATGCTGGGCCAGTGGCTGGGCCGCAACGGCGTCAGCGGCAACGGGCGCAGCTTCCCCGGCAAGGTCGGCCTCGGCGACCTCAACGCCTACTGGGACGGCAGCTCGGTCACCATCGGGCACAACAGCGCCAACGAGTGGATCGCCGGCATCGACGTCGTGGCCCACGAGTACGGGCACGCCATCGACTCCAACACCCCCGGCGGCACCAGCGGCCAGGAAGCCGGCCTCGGCGAGGGCACCGGCGACATCTTCGGCGCGCTGACCGAGGCGTACGTCAACGAGCCGTCCCCGTACGACACCCCCGACTACACCGTCGGCGAGGTCATCAACCTCCAGGGCCGGGGCCCGATCCGCAACATGTACAACCCGCCGGCCGTCAACAACGACCCGGCCTGCTACAGCTCCGCCATACCCGGCACCGAGGTGCACGCCGCCGCGGGCCCGCTCAACCACTGGTTCTACCTGCTCGCCGAGGGCACCAGCCCCGGCGGCGGCAAGCCCTCCAGCAGCACCTGCAACCAGAGCACCCTGACCGGCGTCGGCATCCAGAACGCCGGAAAGATCTTCTACGGCGGCATGCTGCTCAAGACCAGCAGCATGTCCTACAAGAAGTACCGCACCGCCACCCTCAGCGCCGCCAAGTCCCTCGACGCCACCTGCGACCTGTTCACCAAGACCAAGGCCGCCTGGGACGCCATCAGCGTCCCCGCCCAGACCGGTGACCCCACCTGCACGCCCAGCGGCCAGAACGGCGACTTCACCCTCGCCCTGAACCCGGCCTCCGGCACCGTCCAGCAGGGCGCCTCCGTCACCACCACGGTGGCCACCGCCACCTCCACCGGCAGCGCCCAGCAGGTCACCCTCACCGCGAGCGGCCTGCCGGCCGGGGTGAGCGCCTCCTTCGCCCCGGCGACCGTGCAGTCCGGCCAGTCCTCCGTGCTGACCCTGACCGCCACCGCCAACGCGGCGCCCGGCGCCTCCACCGTCGTCGTCAAGGGACAGGGCGCCACCCTCTCCCACACCGTCGACTACGCGCTCAACGTCGGCGGGACAACGCCCGGCACCGACCCGCCGGACATCGACGTGGCCGCCGTCCAGGCGCACCTGTCCCAGCTGGGCACCATCGCCTCCCAGAACGGCGGCAACCGGCGCGCCGGGAGCGGCGGCCACACCCAGTCGCTGGCCTACATCAAGGGCAAGCTGACGGCCGCGGGCTACACCGTCACCGAGCAGAACTGCTCCTCCTGCACCTACCCGTCCAACAACCTCATCGCGGACTGGCCCGGCGGACCCGCGGACCAGACCGTCATGTTCGGCGCCCACCTCGACAGCGTCTCGGCCGGCCCCGGCATCAACGACAACGGCTCCGGCTCCGCGACCCTGCTGGAGAACGCCCTCGTCCTCGCCCAGAAGAACCCGGCGATGACCAAGCACGTCCGCTTCGCCTGGTGGACGGACGAGGAACAGGGCCTCAACGGCTCCAAGTTCTACGTCAACCAGCTCAGCAGCGCCCAGCGCACCGCCATCAAGGCCTACTACAACTTCGACATGGTCGGCTCGACCAACGGCGGCTACTTCATCAACAACGTCAACTCCACCGCCGCCGCCCCCCTGAAGGCCTACTGGACCTCCCTGAACCTCGCCCCCGAGGAGAACACCGAGGGCCAGGGCCGCAGCGACGACTACTCCTTCCAGCAGGCCGGCATCGCCACCTCCGGATACGCGGCCGGCGCCAGCGCCCGCAAGACCGCACAGCAGGCCACCAAGTGGGGCGGCACCGCGAACGCCGCCTACGACGCCTGCTACCACAGCGCCTGCGACACCACGAACAACATCAGCGCCACCGTCCTCGACCGCAGCGCCGACGGCGTCGCGTACACGGTGTGGAAGCAGGCCGTCGGCGGGCAGGCCCCCGCCCAGGACTTCTCCCTCGCCACCAGCCCCGCCGCGGGCAGCGCGGCCCCCGGCGGCACCACCACCGCCACCGTCAACACCGCCACCGTCAGCGGCGCCGCCCAGACCGTCGCCCTGTCCGTCTCCGGCGCCCCGGCCGGGGTGAGCGCCTCGCTCAGCCCGTCCTCCGTGCAGTCCGGCGCCTCCGCCACCCTGTCCGTCCAGGTCGGCGCGAGCACCACGCCCGGCACCTACACCCTGACGGTCACCGGCTCCGGCACCGTCAGCCATACCACCACCTACACCCTGACCGTCACCGGCGGGGGCGGCACCTGCACCCCGGCCCAGGTCGTCGCCAACGGCGGCTTCGAGGACGGCACCAGCCCGTGGAACGCGACCACGGGCGTCATCACCAACCAGGCCGGTGAGGTCGCGCACTCCGGCTCCTACATGGCCTGGCTCAACGGCTGGGGATCCGCCCACACCGACAGCGCCGCGCAGTCCCTGGCGGTTCCGGCCGGCTGCTCCTCGTACCGGCTCTCGTTCTTCCTGCACATCGACACCGACGAGACGGAGAACGTGGTCTACGACCGCTTCACCGTGTCGGTCGGCGGCCAGACCCTGGAGACCCTCTCCAACGTCGACGCCACGGCCGGATACGTGCAGAAGTCCTACGACCTCTCCCGGTTCGCCGGGCAGACCGTCACCCTGCAGTTCCTCGGTACGGAGGACCAGTCGCTGCAGACCTCCTACGTCGTGGACGACGTGACCCTCCAGGTGAGCTGAACCCCGCCCGGCCGCCGGCCCGCCCGGCCCCCCCCGCACGGGGGGCCGGGCGGGCCCGCGCCCGGGGCTGCCGTCCGCGCCGCGCGGTGGGACCCTGAAACCGGGACCGCGAGAGCCAGGAGCGCGTCGGGCGGAGTCGCGATGGGAACACGGACGCACGACGGCCGGGACGCCGGGCACGGCGACGGCCACGGCCGTGACGACGGCCACGGCGCGGTTCCGGCCGCCGGGCCCGGCCAAGGCACGCGGCGGCCGGCGCCGGAGGGCACCGCCCCGGCGCGGGCCCTGGACCGGCTGCGGCACGGCACCGACCCGCCGGCCCGCGCGGCCCGCCGGGCCGTCCGCGTCACCCTGGCCGCCTGCATCGGCTTCTACGTGTTCCGCTACGCCCTGGACCGCCCGGTCAGCGCCACCTACGCCCTGTTCTCCGCGGTATCGGTGGCCGCCCTGGCCCGGATCCCCGGCACCGGCAGACAGCGGGCCGCCGTGATGGTCCGGCTGGTGCCCGTGGGCTGCGTCCTGGTCACCATCGGCACCTTCCTCGCCGTCCGCACCTGGAGCGCCGTCGCCGGAACCCTGGTCATCGGCTTCTGCCTGGCCTTCATCGCCGCCGCCGGCCCCCGCCCGGCGGGCGCGTCCCCCGGACTCCAACTGCTCTACATCCTGCCCTGCTTCCCCCCGTACGCCCCCGACACCCTCGGCGAACGGCTGACCGGCACCGTCGTGGGCATGGTGCTGGCCGTGCTGGCCGAGGCGTACGTCCTGCCCGACCCGGCCGTGCCCGGCTACCGGGAGCGGGCCGCGGCCGCCGTCCGCACCGCCGCCCGCTGCGCCGCCGCCCTGCGCACGGCGCCCCACGCCCTGTCGGCGGACGACGTCCGGCAGGCGCTGGCCGCGGGGGAGGCCGTACGCCCCTCCCGTGTCCCCGAGGCCGAGCGCCCGGCCGGTCCCCAGGTGCGCGAACGCGCGCTGGCGCACACCGGCCTGGCAGTCCGCACCCTGCTGGCCCGGCTGCGGGCCCTGCCCGTCCCGCGCCCCGCCGCCCCGCCCGGTCCCGGCGGACTGGCGCTGCTCGGCGCCGTGGAGGACTCCGCCCGGGAGACCGCCGCCCTCCTCGTCCCGCCCGGCGGCCCGGCCCCGGCCCCGGCCCCCGCCTCCGAGGACGCGGCCGCCTCCGAGGACGCGGCCGCCCGGGCGCTGGGCGCGGCCCGGGCACGGACCGCCGCCCTCCAGCCCGCGGCCCCCGCCGACCGCATGCGCCACGCCGCCCTGCTGGAGATCGCCGACGCCGCCCTGGTCCTGGGCCGGGCGGCCCGCATCGCCGTACGGGGGCGGGGGGCCGTGCCCGACACCGACGAGGGCCGCTTCTGGTACGCCTCCACGAGCTCACCGCGGCTCTGGTGGATCCGCCTCGCCGGACACGCGGGCCCGAGGTCCGTCCACTTCCAGAACGCGGTACGGATCAGCCTGGCGCTGGCCGTGGCCCGGACCGTGGCCGGACTGGACACCCTGCCCCACGGCTTCTGGGCGATGCTCGCCGTCCTGTCGCTGACCCGCACCACCGCCGTCCAGACCCGGGCCACCGTGCGCAGCGCCCTCATCGGGACCCTGCTGGGCGCCCTGGCCGCCGGGGCCGTCCTCGCCCTCGCGGCCGGGGAGACGCTCCCGTGCGCGATCCTGCTGCCGCCGCTGATGCTGGCCGCGTTCTGCATCGGCCCGGTACGGGGCGTGGGCTGGACCCAGGCGCTGTTCACGCTGGTCGTCGCCACGGCCTTCGCCCAGCTGGCCCCCGCGACCTGGCAGCTCGCCGAGGTCCGCTTCCTCGACGTGCTCATCGGCAGCGTCATCGGCATCACCTGCGGGCTGCTGGCCTGGCCGAAGGGCGCCCACGACGAACTCGGCCGCTCGGTGGCCCGGATGCTGCGCTCCGCCGCCGAGGAGGTCGCCGCCGTCACGCGCGCCGTGACGGGCACGGGGACGCCACCGCCCCCCGCCGAAGCGGGCAAGGACGTCCAGCACGCGCTGCTGCTGGCCGAGACGGCGTACGCCCAGTTCCAGGGCGAGGCCCAGCGCCCGCCCGGCCCCAGCCCCGACTGGCAGAGCGCCCTCATGGCCGGCCACCACGTGCTCTGGGGCGCCCACCGGGTCCTGGACGCCGCCGCGGGCCCGCAGCCCGACGAGGCCGCGGGCCACCGCGTCCGGGCGTACGGTGCCTGGGTGGCCGAGGGCTTCGCGCGGGCGGCCGCCCGCTTCGACGTACCGAGGGGCGGACGCGGTCCCGCCCCCGCGGCCGAGGGCGCCGGCGGGTGGTCGGACGACGGGCCGCAGCCCTCGGACGCCACCCGGGACGCGCCCCCGCTGTTCTTCACCGCCACGGCCTGGCTCGACTCGCTCACCACCGACCTCGGCCGGATGGCCGCCGCCCACGCCGTCGAGGACCGGCCTATGCCTCCGGGAGGACGCTCAGGGTGACGCCGAGGCGGGCGGGCCGTCCGGGGGCGCTCTCCAGCGCGGTGTTGACGCGGCCGGTCTCCACGCACACGAAGCGCAGGTGGTCCTCGTCCGTCAGATCGGCCATGCCCGCGGCCAGTTCGGCGCCGGGGTTCCACACCACGACGTCGCTCGCCTCCCGGTGCGCGAGCCGGACCACGCGGCCGAGGTCCTCGTCGCGGACCACGCTGACCGCCTCCGGCGCGGTGTACACGCGCTCGATGTGGCCCGTCGGCGTCACCTCGCCCCCGGCGTCGTGGACGTCCACCGCCAGGAGGTTGTCGCGGTAGTGCCCGCCGAGCCCGGAAACCGTCGCCCCGCCCAGGGAGCCGACCGCCAGGTAGGTGTGCAGGGCGGCCGTGCTCTGGTGCTCGCCCGTCGCCTCGATGTCGATCGCGCAGGTCGCGCCGAGTGAGATCCGGGTGGTCAGGGTGAACTCGTGCGGCCACAGCGCGCGCGTGACGTCGGAGGCCTCCAGCCGCAGGACCAGGACGACGCCGGCCTCGGTCGTCTCGTGCGAGACGAGGTCCCAGTCGAGGACGCGGGCGAAACCGTGCGAGGGCTTGGCGACCGTGCCGAACCACGGCCAGCACAGGGGCACGCCGCCGCGGATGGCCGTACCGGCCGTCCAGGCGTTCCGCTCGCCCAGCCACAGCCCGGGCGCGCCGCCCGTGGGCTGCCAGGTGAGCAGCTGTCCGCCCTGGAGGCTGACCGCGCCGCGCACCCGCGGGTGGTCGACGACCAGGACCGGGACCTCGCCGATCAGACGCCGGGTGAGGGACGGCGACAGCCGGTCGATGACGGGCAGGGCGAAGAGGGTGTCGTTCATGTGGCCGACTCTTCAGAATCCGTACAAGAGAGTCAAGCCGGGCCCCTTGCGGGAGCCCGGCCGGTTGCCGCGCGCCGGGGCCTGCACCCGGTGGATGAGGCTCAGAGGATGTACACGCGCTCCAGGTTGCCCTCGGTGTCACGGATCATCAGGTCGTGGCCCTTGGCGCGCTCGCTCTCCACGAGCCCGAGCAGGAGGATCGCCCGGTTGATGACGTCGGACTTGCTGACACCGGAAGCCGCCGTCAGTTCGGCGACGGTGGTGACGCACGGCGGCGCCAGGGTGACCGACATGCGGGTGCTGTCCGGGTGCGGGGGAAGGGCGTCCGTGTCCATGGTGGTGCCTCTCGGCTCGGGAATCGGGTGCACCGGAAGTACACCGGAACCGCACCGCCTCCGCCATCGGTTTTTCCGTGCCCACCGCCCCCTCAGTGAGCCCGACGGCCGCCCAGGGCCATGCGGTTCCAGGTGTGGCGCCGTCCCCGGACCGCCACCGAGTACGCGTACAGCAGCTCGGGATCACACATGCCCGGGATGTAGGAGTCCCCGAAGTGGTGGGCGTCGAAGCCGGCTTCCTTGGCGTTCAGCGCCAACTGCGGCACCACGTCGATGTGTGAGCCCTCCTGGCTGGTGCCGATCGCGCCCATCACCACCGCGCCGGCGTCCTGTACGGCGGCCACCGCCTCGGCGGCGAGCTCGCGGGTCACCCCGGGCAGCGTGCCCGGCAGCGGCATGACCACGCCGTCGGCGCCCGCTTCGACCAGCGCCGTCAGCCGGCCGGTCGTGACGCGTTCGGGGTGTCCGGCGTGGTGCATCTTGCCCGACCAGATCGCGGCGTCGTCCCCGAGCCCGGCGCGCAGCTCCCCGGTGACCCGCGCCATGGCGGCGTACGACCCGCCGGTGCCGGGGTTGGCCGTCACGCACAGCAGGGCCGCGCCCAGGTCCACGAGCCGCTTGGCGGTGTCCGGGCGGGCCCGCCGGATCTCCGGTACGTCACCGGGTTCGAGGTTGACCCCGACCGGACGGCCGATGGCCCGGGCCAGTTCGGTGAAGGAGGCGAACTCGCCCAGCTCCGGAAGCCGGAGGCGCTCGCCGTCCCAGGCCCGTTCGATCAGGTTGAGGATGACGATGTCCGCGCCGAAGGCGGCCACCAGCTCGGCGTTGTGCACCCCGGAGCCGGGCGCGGGGGAGAGCGCGGCGCGTTCCGCGAACACTTCGGCGACCATGGTCCGGCCCTCGGCGGCCGCCACGGCCCGGGTGAGGGAGCGGCCGCGGAGTCCGGCGAGCCGGTCGCGGTCGAGATCGAGGATGCGCTGCTGTGTCATGCGCCCCAGGCTAGGCACGGCCCCCGCGCCGCGGCCCGTGCCGTTGGCCGTCGGGCGGCGGGCCCAAAGTCCCCCGGATACGGGACTTCCCGACCGATGAGCGCGCGGCCGTCGGGCGGGACGCGTGCCGGCACGGCGGGTCCTGAAGTCCGCCGTGCCGGGTGCCGTGCGCCAGGGGCCGGCGCCGGCCCCTTGGAAGGACCCCCGTCGGGTCCGGGCCGGTTCGAGCCACGATCCCCGCTGGCTCACGACCGCCTTGACGTGAAGAACCTAGCGAGATCCACTGAATACCCGGTACCCACCCTTTCTGGGGGGTGTGTTCACTGCGGAGGCTGTGGGTGAGTGGGGGCTCGGGACTTCAGCGCGCCCAGCGGTTCATGGTCCTGGCCACCGGCCTCTACCGGGCCAGCCATCTGAGCGCCGGGACCGTCGCCGTGGCCCGGCACTCGGCCGGCACCCCCGCCGCCTGGGGGATCCTCGCCACGGCCCTCGCGGTCAGCCTCGCCCTCTACGGCACGGCCCGCAGGCGGGGCTGGTTCGGCCGCGGATGGGTGTGGTGCGACGTCCTGGTGACGGGCTGCCTCCTGCCCTGGTCCGCCCTGTGGGCCCTCGGCGGCCCGGCGGTCTCCCAGAGCGGCTGGCTCATGCTGCTCGGCGGCTCGGCCAGTGCCGCCGCCGCCGCGGGACTGGGCGTGCGGGGCGCCGCCGCGTCGGTGGCCCTGCTGCTCGTCACCTCCGTCGCGCTGTACCTGCTGGTGGCCGGTTCCGGTTCCGGTTCCGGCTCCGGCTCGGCCGAACTGGTCGGACACCTCAACGCGGTGTTCTCCTCGGCGGCGATGGCGTGGACGTTCTGGTGGTACCTGCGCCGTCAGGGCGCCCTGCTGGACGCCGCCCAGCGCCGGGCGGTCACCGCCGAGGCCGAACGGGCCCGCCAGGCCGAGCGGGCGGCCCACCACGCGGCCCTGCACGACACCGTCCTGGCGACCCTGACCGCCATCGCCGCCGGACGGGTCGACGCCAACGCGGCGCCGGTGCGCGAGCGGTGCGCCCGCGAGGCGGCCTACCTGCGCCGGCTCGTCCGGCAGGAGGCGGACGACGCGGCGCACCGGCCCGGCGGACCCGCGCCCGGGGCGACGGCCATGGGGGCCGCCCTGGAGGAGGCCGTACGCTCCGCCGAGAGCCTGGGCTTGAAGGTCAGCGCCCAGTACCACGCGCTGCCCGCGGTGCCCCGGGAGGTGGCCGACGCCCTGGCCGCCGCCGTCGGTGAGGCGCTGAACAACGTACGCGCCCACGCCGGGACGGGAGCCGCCTTCCTCACCGCCGTCGGAACCGGCGGCGGGGGCCTGGTGGTCACGGTGGTGGACCGGGGCGCCGGATTCGACCCCGGCCGGGCCGCGGAGGCCGCCGGGACGGGGCTGCGCCGCTCGGTCCACGCCCGGACGGCCGGGATCGGCGCGGCGGCCGAGGTGGAGAGCGTCCCCGGCGAGGGCACGCGCGTCGCACTGCGCTGGCCGGCGTGATCACCGTGGCGGCGGTCGACGACGACCGGATGCTGCTGGACGGGATGCGCTCCTGGCTGGCCGGGGTCGAGCGGCTGCGGCTGGTCGCGGCGGTGGCCACGGTGGACGCGCTCCTCGCCGCCCCAGGGCCTCCGCCCGACGTGGTGCTCCTCGATCTGCTGCTGCGCGACGCCCGCGCACCGGAGGAGAACGTGCGCCGGCTGCGGGCGGCGGGCAGCCGGGTCCTGGTGATCAGTACGGTGGCCGACCGCGAGCGGATCCTGGCGGCCGTGGCGGCGGGCGCGGACGGCTACCTGACCAAGGACCACGACCTGGACACCCTGGTCGCCGCCATCGCGACGGTGGCCGGTGGCGGCACGGCGCACTCGCCGGAACTGGCCTTCGCCTGGGCGTGCGACACCGCCCGGGACCGGCCGCGGCTCGCGCCCCGGGAGCGGCAGGTGCTGCTCGACTACGCCTCCGGGCTGACGCTCAAGGCGGCCGCGCGGCGGGCCCGCATCAGCCCCCACACGGCGAAGTACTACCTGGACCAGGTGAAGGAGAAGTACCGCCTGGCGGGCCGGCCCTCCTACACGAAGAGCGACCTGGCCCGGCGGGTGCGCGAGGACGGCCTGGACCGCTGAGGGGGACCGCACGCGGGTCCGGGACCGCCCCCGGGACCGCCCCCGGGGACCGCCCCGGGGTCCGCGCGCCTCAGCCGGGCGCGTTCCCGCCCTTGCCCTTGAGCTTGGCCCAGACCCTCTCCAGCGCCCGGACGTCCTCGTCGTCGAGCCGTTCGTCGAAGACCTCCCGCAGGGCCTCCCGGCGGGTGGCGTCGGCCTCGGCGAAGGCCGTGCGGCCCGCCGGGGTGAGGGCCACGCACACGGACCGGGCGTCCGTGGGGGAGGGGAGGCGTTCCACCAGTCCCCTGGCCTGGAGCTGGTCGATCACGCGGGAGACCTGGCTGCGGCTGAGGAGCGTCTTGGCGCCCAGGTCGGAGGCGGCGACCGGTTCTCGCTGGACGCTGAGCCACAGCATCACCTCGAACCAGGACAGCGGCAGCCCGTGCGCCCGGGTCAGGGCCTGGTCGATACGGGCGGAGAGCGTGGTGCCCGCCCAGATCAGGCCGTAGAAGGCATGATCGCGAGGGGTCAGTTCACCCAGGGTGAGGTCGGTACGAGCCATGGGGCGAGCCTACCCGTTTGCGTGTACGCGCACATATCTCTATGGTGTGTGTGCACGCACATAAATTCGGCGTACGCAGCACCCCACCCCTGGAGAGCCTCATGAGCACCACGCACACCCCCCGGACGGTCCTCGTCACCGGCACCTCCTCCGGCATCGGCCTCGCCGCCGCCGTCGCCGCCGCGAGCGCCGGCTGGCAGGTGGTCGCCACCATGCGCGACACCGGCAAGGCCGGCCCGCTGCGCGCGGCCGCCGCCGAGGCGGGGGTCGGGGAGCTGATCGCCGTCGAGCGTCTGGACGTCACCGACGCCGCCTCCGTCGACACCTGCCTGACGGAGCTGCTCGCCCGGTACGGCCGCCTCGACGCGGTCGTCAACAACGCGGGCGCGGGCCGGGTCGGCACCATCGAGCAGGGCACCGTCGAGGACGTCCGCGACACCATGGAGGTCAATTTCTTCGGCGTCGTCCAGGTCACCCGCGCCGCCCTGCCGCACCTGCGCGCCTCCCGGGGCCGCGTCATCACGGTCACCAGCGTCGGCGGCATCATCGGCCAGCCCTTCAACGAGGCCTACTGCGCGGCCAAGTTCGCCGTCGAGGGCTTCATGGAGTCCCTCGCCCCGGTCGCCGCGACCGTCGGTGTCGACGTCACCGTCGTCGAACCGGGCGCGGTCGCCAGCGAGTTCGTCAACAGCATCGGCCTGGACCTCCCCGCGATGCTGGAGGCGGCGGGCCCCTACGCCCCGGCGCTGCGGGCCTACGTCGAGCGCACGACGAAGTCGTTCGCGCAGGCGCAGACCGCCGCCGAGGCGGCCCGGCCCATCGTGGACGCGCTGACCGCCGACCGGCCCCCGCTGCGGGTGCAGACCTCAGACTGGGCCCGGGACTTCGTCTCCACGAAGCTCTCCGACCTCGACGGGTCCGCCGTCGGGAACCTCACCGGTGACTGGGTCCGCTGACCCGCCCCTCCGGGCCGCCCCGGCGCGGAGGGCCCGCCTCAGGCGGCGGTCCAGCCACCGTCCATCGGCAGCGAGGCACCGGTGACGTGCGCGGTGTGCGGGCCGCACAGCCACAGCACCACCGCGGCCACCTCCTCCGGCTCGATCAGCCGCTTGATCGCGGACGCGCGCAGCAGCACCTCGGCCACGACCCGCTCCGGCGGGATCCCGTGCGCCCGCGCCTGGTCCGCGATCTGCCGCTCCACCAGCGGGGTGCGCACGTACCCGGGGTTCACGCAGTTGCTGGTCACCCCCCGCTCCGCCGCTTCCAGGGCGGTCACCTTGCTGAGCCCCTCCAGTGCGTGCTTGGCCGCGACGTAACCGGACTTGAAGGGGCTAGCCCGCAGTCCGTGCACGCTGGAGATGTTCACGACCCGGCCCCAGCCGCGCCCGTACATGTGGGGCAGCGTCCGCCGCAGCAGCAGGAACGGGGCGGTGACCATTACCCGCAGCATGGCCTCGAACCGCTCCGGCGGGAACTCCTCGACGGCGGCCACGTGCTGCATCCCCGCGTTGTTGACCAGGACGTCCACGGCGGCGGGCAGCCCCTCTACGGCGTCGGGCCCGGCGAGGTCGACGACGTGCGCCCGCCCGCCGACGAGCTCCGCCACCTCGGCGGCGGCCCGCGCGTCGACGTCCACGACGTGGACGAGGGCCCCCGCGGCGGCCAGCGCCACCGCGCAGGCCCGCCCGATGCCGCCACCGCCCCCGGTCACCAGGGCCACCCGCCCCGAGAGGTCGACTCCCGCGGCCCCGGCCGCCGTTCCACTTGTCATGGCCGTAACGCTAGAGTCCCGCGGCCCCCGTTCCGATGTGGGCCGTCGCCACAGTCCGCGCGGCGGACGTGGCGGCCACCGCCACCGGCCCCTGGGCGCGGTAGCGGCCCGGCGTGGTGCCGAACTCGCGGCTGAAGGCGTGCGAGAGGGCGTACGGGGTGCCGTAACCGACCCGGCGCGCGACGGCGGCCAGCGGATCCCCGGTGTCCCGCAGCAGGGTCGCCGCGAGGTTCAGCCGCCACCAGGTGAGGTAGGCCATCGGCGGCCGGCCCACCAGCGAGGCGAACCGCCGGGCCAGCGTCGGCCGGGACACCCCCGCCTCGGCGGCCAGCCGCTCGATCGTCCACGCCGCGGCCGGGTCCGAGTGCAGCGCCCGCAGCGCGGCGGCCGTCACCGGGTCCCCCAGGACGGCCGGCCAGGTCCCCGGGGTGCCCTCGGCCAGTACCCAGGAGCGGATCATGTAGACGAGCAGCAGGTCGAGCAGGCTGGGCACCGCCACGCAGGCGCCGGGCCGCCGCTCGTCCAGCTCCCGCCCCAGCAGGTCGATGGCGGCCCTCAGCTCGGGGTGGCTGCCGACCCGGTTGGGGAGGTGGACGACCTGCGGCAGCTCGGCCATCAGCGGATGGGAGCGGCTCCGGTCGAGCCGGTACTTGCCGCACAGCATCTCCACCGCGCCGGCCGCTCCCGCGGCCGCCCCGGGGTCCGCCGCGAGCTCGCGGCCCCGCCGGCGCGCGGCGAGTTCCTCGAAGGGCACCGCCCGCGCCAGGGCCTCCGCGCCGACGGGACCGTCCGCGATCACGTGCCCCGCCCCGTGCGGCAGCAGTACGGCGTCACCCGCGCCCAGCAGGGCCGGCTCGCCGCCGTCGGGGAGGAGCCAGCAGTTCCCCTCCAGCACCACGTGGAACCCCGCGCCCTCGTACGGCGCGAACCGCGCGCACCACGCGCCGGACACCCGCACCCGGTCGGAGGAGGGCCGTCCGATGCGTACGGCCGAGATCGCGTCGCTCACCACGTCCATGCGCCCAGGCTATCCGGAGCCGTCAAGGGTGAGTCGCAGGCGTATCACGGTGAGCGGATCACGCATTGAACGGCTCATCGGGACCTGCCTAGAGTCGGATCATGGAGAACGAGAGCACGTCCAGCATGGTGTTCGGAGACGTCGAGGTCATCCGGGTCGTGGAGTGGCAGGGGCCGCTGGCGCCCGCGCGGGACCTCGTCCCCGGAGCGGGAGAGGGGGTGTGGCGGGACAACGAGGACTGGCTGGCCCCGGACCACTGGCAGCCGTCGGACGGCCACGCGGTGATGGCCCTGCAGACCTGGGTGCTGCGCAGCGCGGGCCGGACCGTGCTCGTCGACACGGGGGTGGGCAACGGGCGCGAACGGCCCGGCTCGCAGCGGTTCCACCACTGGCAGGGCGACTTCCTCGGCCCCCTGGCGCGGGCCGGGATCAGCCCCGAGGACGTCGACGTCGTCGTCAACACCCACCTCCACGTCGACCACGTCGGCTGGAACACCCGGGACGAGGCGGGGGAGTGGGTGGCGACCTTCCCCAACGCCGAGTACCTGCTGCCCGCGGCCGACGACTTCCACTACGGTCCCCGGGGCGACTACGGCGACCATGCCCGCCCGGACGACCGGCTGATGTACGAGGACAGCATCGCGCCCGTCCACCGGGCCGGACAGGCCGTCCTGTGGGACGGGACCCACCGCATCGACGAGAACCTCACCCTCGAATCCGCCCCGGGCCACACCCCCGGCTCCTCGGTGCTGCGGCTGTCCTCGGGCGGCGAGCGGGCCGTCTTCGTCGGGGACATCCTGCACAGCCCGGTCCAGATCCTCGACCCGGCCCACAACAGCTGCTTCTGCGCGGACCCGGCCGGCGCGGCTGCCACCCGCCGCCGGATCCTCGCCCGGGCCGCCGGCGAACGCGAGCTCGTCGTGCCCGCCCACTTCGCGGGCTCGGGCGCCGTCGAGGTCCGCGCGGCGGGCGACGGCTTCGCCCTGAGCCGGTGGGCGGCGTACGGACCGGGCCGGTGACGCCTCCCGGGGCCGGTGACCGGGCGCCCCGGCCCGCCCCCTGACGGGCGCCCCGGACGGATTGCGCCGCCGGACGATCCGGCTGTTACCGTCCGGGGCATGCCCGAGCTCATCGCCCCCACTCCCCGTCTGCACGCCTCCTGGCTCCGCGCGCAGGAGGAATGGGGCTCCGAGGCCCACATGGACGGCGCCGGGCCGGGCTACGAGGACGACGTGGACAGCGCCGAGGGATTCGCCGCCTGGACCCGGCGGCTGCACGGCTACGGGGACCGGACGCGGCCCGTGGAGCAGGGCCGCGTCCACGCGAGCCACTGGTGGATCGCCGAAGGAGACACCTACCTCGGCGCCATCGACCTGCGGCACTACCTCAACGGCTTCCTCCTCGACGCCGCCGGCCACATCGGCTACGGCGTCCGCCCCTCCGCCCGCGGCCGGGGCGTGGCCACCTGGGCGCTGGGCGCGGTCCTGCACGAGGCACGGATCCTGGGCATGGACCGGGTCCTGCTGACCTGCGACCCGGACAACGAAGCCTCCGTACGCACCATCGAACGGGCCGGCGGGGTCCTGGAGGACGTCCGCGACACCCTCGTCGGCCCCAAGCGCCGCTACTGGATCACGCTCTGACGGCCGCGGCGCCGAACCACCGCGCCAGCGGAGCGAGCAGCTCCTCCTGGTCGTCGCCGGCCCACGCCACGTGCCCGTCCGGCCGCAGCAGCACCGCCGGGGCGCCCGGGTCCTCGGCCACGTCGACGACGTGGTCGACCCGGTCCTCCCAGCCCGCCACCGAGAGCCGGCCGGTCCCGTCGAGCAGCAGGCCGCGGCCGCCGTGCATCCGCCCGTACAGCCGTCCCCGCTTCAGCTCCAGGTCCCGCATCCGCCCGCCCACCAGCTCGTGGCCCTCGCCGAGGTCGTAGCGGACCGCGACCGCGGTGATCATGCCGGTGACGTACCGGTTGACCTCCTCGAAGTCCATCAGCCGGGAGAACAGCGCCCGCAGCGCGGTCGGGCCCGCCTCGTTCCCCATCAGCGTGATCTGCGCGCGGGTGTTGTCCAGCACGGCGGCGCCCACCGGGTGCCGTTCGGCGTGGTAGGTGTCCAGCAGCCCCTCCGGCGCCCGCCCGGCCACCGCCGAGGCCAGCTTCCAGCCGAGGTTGAAGGCGTCCTGCACGCCCAGGTTGAGGCCCTGTCCGCCGGTCGGCGGATGGATGTGCGCCGCGTCCCCGGCCAGCAGGACCCGGCCCACCCGGTACCGCTCGGCCTGCCGGGTGGCGTCGCCGAACCGGGACAGCCAGCGCGGCGAGTGCGCGCCGAAATCGGTTCCCGCGAAGGCCCGCAGCCGCTCCTTGAACTCGTCGAGCGTGGGCGCCGTCGCACGGTCCTCGGACACGCCGTCGGCCGGCACGATCACGCGGTACGTCCCGTCCCCCAGGGGAGCCGCGCCGAACCGCATCTGCCGCTTCGCCACCTCCGCGGTGACCGCGGCGACCGTCTCCGGATCCTCGGTCAGCTGCATCTGGCCCAGCAGCGTCTCGACCGTCGCGGGTTCGCCGGGGAAACCGACGCCGAGCAGCTTGCGCACCGTACTGCGGCCGCCGTCGCACCCGACGAGGTAGCGGGCGCGCAGCCGGCTGCCGTCCGCGAGGCCGACGTCCACCCCGTCCTCGTCCTGGTCCAGCGCGACGAGCTCGCAGCCGCGCCGGACCTCGGCGGCGAGTTCGAGCGCGCGCTCGCCCAGCAGCCGTTCCGTGACCGGCTGCGGTACGGCGAGCCCGTACGGATGCGCCGTGTCCAGCAGCTCCGGCCAGGGCTTCATGACGCCGCCGAACAGGCCGCCGACCCGGAACTTCTCGCTGACGTCCAGGAACCGGTCCAGCAGACCCCGCTGGTCCATGATCTCGACGCTGCGGGCGTGCAGGCCCTGTCCCCGCGACTCCTCGGTCGGCGTGGCCAGCTTCTCCAGCACGACGACCCGTACGCCGTGCAGCCGCAACTCACTGGCCAGCATCAGGCCGGTCGGTCCACCGCCGGCGATGATCACGTCAATCACGCAAGTCCCATTTCCGCAGATTCCTGGCTGAGGCCGCTGAGTCTGCGGTACATGGGGGGCCTTGCCGCAAGACCCCCCATGCGTTATAAGTTGAGAGTGGCAAGGAGTGCGAAACTCCTTGCCTTTGTCTTTGGGCCTTTCTCTTTGGCCCGCTCCGCTACGCCCCGACGGGGCCCGCGAGGTCCAGGGCGCGGAGCATCGCCGGGAGGTCCCAGCCGCCGCAGGTACAGGCGCCGGCCAGGGCGCGCAGGGTCTGCGGGGAGAGCCCGTGCCCGGACGCGGCGTCCAGGAGGTCCGCCACGGCGGGGCCCGGTTCCGGGACGTCGGCGCACTCGCAGTCCTGGCCTGCTTCGTCGAGCAGTCGCCGCGCGCGCTCGGGCTCCGCGAAACGGCTCAGGCCGCAGTCCAGACCGTCGTCGTCCAGGGTCTGCGGGTAGGGGGCGCGCGCCCAGGCGCCGTTCTCGTACCAGTAGACGCAGCCCAGTTCCCAGCCCTCCAGCAGCCTGTGCAGGGTCTCGTACGGCAGCCAGTCGGGGCCGCCCGCCAGCAGGTCGATGCGGGGTTCGTGCCACTTGACGCCGCTCGACTCGTCCTCGCCGTAGAGCACGTACCGGCCCTCGCCCCGGCGGGCGAGGGTCCACCAGGTGCAGCCGCAGTCGTCGAGGTGGAGCGCGTCCGGGGTGATCCAGTGGCCGGTGCGGTGGACGCCCCGGCCCTCGGCCTCGGTGTCCGCCTCCAGTACGGCGACCAGGGCCCAGCGCGCCCACAGCAGTTCGGCGGGCGGCAGGTCACCGGGCAGGCCCGGGCGGTGGATGGTCATGGTGCGGTCCTCCGGGCGGGTGTGGTGGCGGTCGGGCCGGCCACCGGGATCCGGTTGCTGTGGTCGGGACGTGATGTGAGGGGACATGAGGGGACGGGGCCGGGGCCGCCGCGGGTGCCGCCCGCGGCGGCCCCGGCCGCGCGTCAGCGGGAGTTGCGCTCGGGCAGGTCCACGTCGGCCGGCCGGGTCGCCGAGAAGCCGCGTGCGGTCGGGGCCGCCTTCACCGGCTTCTTCCCGCAGAAGGCCGCTTCGAGGGTGCCGCCGAGGGCGGTGTTCGCCGCACCCTTGTTCGAGGTGTTCGCCATCGCGGCGAGGCTGCGCTTGCCGTCGCGGGTGGAGAACGCGTACGTGTAGAAGCCCTGCACGGTGCCGGTGTGCCCGTACACGGAGGTGCCGCACGACAGGTCGTACCGGCGCAGGCCCAGCCCGTAGAAACGCGTGTTGGTCGCGTCGGTCGGGGTCATGGTGAGCATCTGGTCCAGCATCTTCGGCGGCAGCAGCCTGCCGGTGACCAGCGCCGAGGTGAAGGTGTTGAGGTCGGCCGCGCTGGAGATCATCGCCCCGGCGGACTGGGCCCACGACACCGTCTGCTCGGTGGAGTCGACCAGCGGCTCGCCGGCCAGGTCGGGGTGCAGGTAGCCGTTGGCGTGCAGACCCTTGATCTTCGCGTCGGGGTGCACGTACGAGGTGTTGCGGAGCCCCAGCGGCTTGATGATGCGGCGCTCGTACTCCTTGACGACCGGGTTGCCGGTGGCCTTCTCGATGAGCATGCCGACGACCACGAAGTTGGTGTTCGAGTAGCCGTACGCGGCGCCGGGCTCCGAGGTGCGGGGCTCGTTCAGCGAGAGCTGCACCAGCTCCTGGTAGCTGAACACCTTGTTCCGTACGGCCTCGAAGCCGGGCACCGTGTCGTTGAACATGGCGTTGGTGTAGTCCGACAGGCCGCTGCGGTGCGTCATCAGGTGACGGACCGTGATCCGGTCGTCCGGCAGCAGCCCCGGCAGGTAGTGGTTGACCGGCTGGTCCAGCTCGATCTTCTTCTCGGCCACCAGCTGGAGCAGCACGACCGAGGAGAACGTCTTGGTGACGCTGCCGATCCGGAAGCGCGCGTCGGTGTCCATGGCGGCGCCGGTCACCTTGTCGCGGACGCCCTCCGTCTTCGTCTGGACCCCGCCGGCGCCGCTGATGCGGGCCATCGCGCCGGGCGCACCGGCGGCGAGGGTGTTGCGCAGCGCCGCGTCCAGGGCCTCCATGTCGGGTGCGGGCAGGGCGGTCGCGGCGCCCTGGGTCCCCTCGGCGGTGGTGGCCGGGGCGGCCTGGGCCGCGGTGGCGGGCGCCACGCCGGCCACGACGGCCAGCAGGGCGGCACTGATGGCCAGACGGCGGTTCATGGGCACGAGCACGTTGATCCTCGAGTCATCGGGTACTGGTCGGGGTACCCCGCGGTCGCCGACTGGGCGGTGGAGCGGCACAGTTGACGGCCGGGTTGATCAAGAGCTTACGGAAGCCGGGCGGAAGCTTGGAATCCGGTACCCAAACCGGGCCGCACCCACACGTTTCAGCCACCTTATGGAGGGTCAGCGGGCCATGTGTGCCGCTGGATTGGCCGTCGGGGGACGGGGGAGCAGCGGCCGCACTCGGACCGGCCCGCGGACCCGGCTCCCGCGCGCCCCGGTGGTCCGGCCCCCCGAGGAGTCCGCCGGCGCCGCCGGCCGCGGCCCGGCCCCGTCACGGCCGCGGGCCGGGCATCGGAGCCGGGCCGCGGCCGGCGGCGCCGGGCCGGACCGCCGCAGGCCCTCCTGAGCGGACCCCGGCGAGCCGAAATATGATGGGCACGGTCTTGGCAGCGGCGGAGGCGGCGGACATGGACGTACCCCGGAGCGGGCAGTGACCTGGCGCCGCCCGCACCGGCCCGACAGCGCCGACCTGCTGAGCGTGCTGGGCCAGCTCACCGCCCGGGCACGCGAGGGGGCGGAGCTCCAGCAGGCCCGCGTACAGCTGGCCGAGGCCCTCCAGCGCGAGCTGCTGCCCGCCTCGCTGCCGGCCCTGCCCGGACTGCGCGCCGCGGCCCGGTACGCGCCCGCCCGGCGCGGCCTCGACATCGGGGGCGACTGGTACGACGGCTTCCGGGTGCCCGGGGGAGCCCTCGCGTTCTCCATAGGCGACGTCCAGGGCCACGACGTCGCCGCCACCGCCTTCATGGGGCAGGTACGGGTCTGCCTGCGTGCCGTGGGCGCCGTCGTCACGGACCCCGGGGAGGTGCTGGGCAAGGCCAACGAGGTCCTGCTCGCGATGGACAGCGAGCTCTTCGCCACCTGCACCCTGCTTCGCTTCGACCCCCACACGGGCGAGCTCGCCAGCGCCCGGGCCGGGCACGTGCCCTCCGTCTGGGCCACGGCCGACGGCCGGTACGGCATCGCCGAGTACGACGGCGGGCCGCCCCTGGGCACGGTGCCCGACGTGCGGTACGCCGTCACCCGGCGCAGGCTGGTGGAGGCGGGGTCCATCGTGCTGCTCACGGACGGGGTGGTCGAGGGCCCGTCGTTCCCGATCGACGAAGGGCTGGACCGGGTGCTACACCTCGTCAGGGGGGCGGCCGGCGGGGACCCCGACGAGCTCGCCGCCGAGGTGATGAAGGTGGCCGACTCCACGGGCCACGCCGACGACGCGGCCGTGCTCGTCCTCAGCCATGACGGCCACGACGGCCATGACGGCCCCGACAGCTCCGACGGCCCCGGCAGCGGGGAGCCGGACGCGCGTGTCACGTCCGGCCCGGAAGGCCCGGCTGTTGTCTGATGCTGTGGTGCGCACCGTGGAATGGCGACGTCCGGCCCTGGCGCTGCTGCGGATCCTCGCCGTCGCCGCGGCCTACTACGCGTCCGGCCGGCTCGGTCTGCTGCGGCAGGTGGCCGTCGAGGGCGCGGTCGTCACGCCCCTGTGGCCGCCCACCGGCATCGCCCTCGCCTGTCTGCTCTGGTTCGGCCCCCGGATCTGGCCGGGGATCGGGCTCGGCACGTACCTGGCCATCGAACGCCTCAGCGACTTCGACCTCTCCGACCTCGGGATCGTCGCCGGGAACATCCTCGCCCCGCTGTGCGCCTACGCTCTGCTGCGGCAGGTGGGCTTCCGGCCCGAGCTCGACCGGCTGCGGGACGGGATGGCCCTGGTCTTCCTGGGCGGGCTGATCCCGATGACGATCAGCGCGACCGCCGGGTGCTGGACGCTCGTACTCACCGGCAACCTGCCGGTGGAGAACTTCTGGGCGGTGTGGTCGGCCTGGTGGGCGGGGGACACCATGGGGGTGCTGCTGGTGACCCCCCTGCTGCTGGTTCTGCGCCGGCTCCGGCTGCCCCGGGATCCGTACCGGATGGCCGAGGCGGTGCTCCTGATGGGCACGGCCGCGGGCGTCACGCTCATCGCCACCCACAGCACCCAGTCGCTGCTCTTCCTGGTCTTCCCGCTGCTGATCTGGGCGGCCGTACGCTTCCAGCTGGCCGGCAGCGCCCCGTGCGCGCTGCTCGTCTCGGTGCTGGCCATCTCGGCGGCCACCGACCACGCCGGGCCCTTCGCCCGCCACTCCCTGCTGGAGGTCATGGTGAACCTCCAGGCCCTCAACGGGGCGGCGGCCCTGACCGGGCTGCTCCTGGCGGCCCTCGTCACCGAGCAGAACAACGTCCGGCTCAAGATCGAAGAGGTGTGCGCCGACCTGGCGGAGGTGGTGGCACACCTCGCCCCCGGCAAGGCCCCGGAAGGGCGCGGCCCTACCCTGGGCCCGTGACCAACGTGACCGACGTGAGAGCGAAGGATCCCGGCCGCGCCGGCCGGCTGCTGTACGGGTGCATGGGGCTGGGCGGCAGCTGGGGCCCGGACCCGTACGGACCGGCCGACATCGATGCCGCGGAAGGTGCGGTCCGGGAGGCCCTGGACATCGGGATCACCGTCTTCGACCATGCCGACATCTACCGGCACGGCAAGGCGGAGGCCGTCTTCGGCGAGGTCCTCGCCCGAACGCCCGGCCTGCGCGAGCGCGTCGTCCTGCAGAGCAAGTGCGGCATCCGCCTCGCCGACGGGGACCGCCCGGGGATGTACGACCTGCGCGCGGAGAGCATCACGCGGCGGGTCCAGGAGAGCCTGGCCCGGCTGCGCACCGACTTCCTCGACGTCCTGCTGCTGCACCGCCCCGACCCCCTGGCCGACCCGGACGAGATCGCCTCGGCGCTGACCTCCCTGCACCGCCAGGGCCTCGTCCGCGCCTTCGGGGTATCCAACACGGGCGCCGCGCAGATCGCCCGCCTCCAGGCCCGCCTCGACGTGCCCCTCGTCGCCAACCAGCTGGAGATGAGCCTGCACAGCCGGGCCTGGGTCGAGGCCGGCGTCCTGCTCAACACCGCCGAAGGCGCGGCCCACGGCTTCCCGTACGGAACGCTGGAGCACTGCCAGGACCACGGCATCCGGCTCCAGGCCTGGGGCGCCCTCGCGCAAGGCCGCTACACGGGCCTCCAGCAGACCCCCGCCGAGCAGGCGACGGCGGAGCTCCTGGCCGATCTCGCCCGCCGCAAGGGCACCACTGCGGAATCGGTCCTGCTGTGGTGGCTGACGCGCCACCCGGCGGGCATCGCCCCGGTCGTCGGCACGACCCGGCCGGAGCGCATCCGGGCCTGCCGCGACGCCTCGCTGCACGCCCCCGACCTCACGCACGAGGAGTGGTACGCCCTGTGGGTCACGGCGCGCGGTCTCCCGCTGCCCTGAGGGTCCTGTGGGGGCCGGCGGGTCCCGCGGCTCCCCGGCCCCGCGCGGTCACGGGCGCGGCAGGCCGCTGCCGATCCGCTTCCAGAGGGACCGGGTCGCCCCGAAGCCGCTCTCGTGATCCCAGACGTGGGTGCAGCCCGGGCACTGGAGGTGGAGCAGGCTGCCGGTGTGGGAGAGCATGTAGCGCCAGTGCGCCGAGCAGGTCCGGCGCTCCTCGCAGGGCGCGCAGCCGCGGGCGTCGTCGCAGTTGGGGCAGGCCACCCAGGCGCGCCGCCCGATGTCGGCCTGCGGGTCAAGCGGCAGCACGGCCACCCCCGCGCGCGGGCAGCACACCGGCCGCGACCAGCTCGTCGTACACCCGCTGCTGTTCGGCGTCGAGGCCGGAGTACAGCAGCCCGTACGCCGCCTCCTCGCCGCGCAGCACCTCGACGGGGTCCCAGTCGGGGCCGAGGGCGGCCATCATCTGTGCGCGCCGGAGCACCTCCTGGGAGCCGAGGTCGACGTCGAAGTCCACCAGGCCGGGGCCGGGGGTCGGGGCGGGGGTCGGGTCGTGGGGGGTCATACTATCGAACTTAGGTAACCCTTCCTTTCTTGGTCAAGGGAGCGTGGGCGGAGTCACAGCAGGTCGCGGCCCCGCCGCGGCGCCACATCGGCCCCGCGTGCGGCGGCGCGCTGCCCCCGCATGCGGCGGCGCGCTCGCCCCGCCGAACCATACGGAGGGTCAGATTCCGTACGGGGAAGGGCTGTTCGGCGCCACCGCCGCAGCCGCCGGAGCGGGGGCGCCCCGCGCCCCATGTGACGACGCGACTACTGTGGCGGATACACGCATCGGCGTAGGATTCCGCAAGGCATTCGATTCAGGGGGAATGGAATGGCGACTCAGCCTGCCACGATCGATCTGTTGGAGCTCAGTGCGGACTTCGTCCGCGACCCCTATCCCGTCTACGCGCGGCTGCGCGCCGGCGGGCCCGTCCACCACGTCCGCACACCGGACGGCGAGGAGACGTGGCTGGTCGTCGGCCACGAGGCCTGCCGGACCGCCTTCACCGATCCCCGGCTGAGCCGCGACTGGCGCCACGCCGGCGACATCAGCCAGATCATCAACGCCGACCAGGACCACCCGGCCCTCGCGCACATGCTGATGTCCGATCCGCCGGACCACACCCGGCTGCGCCGTCTGGTGGCGCGCGCGTTCACCCCGCGCCGCATCGAGGCGCTGGCGCCGCGCATCCAGCAGATCACCGACGAGCTGCTGGACGCCATGGAGGCGAACCCGGAGCGCCGGGCCGACCTGGTGGACGCCTTCGCCTTCCCGCTGCCCATGACCGTCATCTGCGAGCTGCTCGGTGTGCCCGAGCTGGACCGCGAGGCGTTCCGCGGCTGGTCCAACGAGATGGTCGCCCGCACGAGCCCCGAAGCGGAGGCCGCCGTGTACGAGGCGATGCCCCGCTACCTGTCGCAGCTCATCGACGCCAAGCGCGCCGCCCCCGGCGACGACCTGCTCAGCGCGATGATCCACGCCGTCGACGACGGCGACCGGCTCTCGCCCGCCGAGCTGATCGGCATGTGCGTCCTGCTGCTCATCGCCGGACACGAGACCACCGTCAACATGATCGGCAACGGGATGCGCGCGCTGTTCGCCCACCCCGAGCAGCTCGCCGACCTGCGCGCCGACCTCGGCCTGCTGGACGGAGCCATCGAGGAGATGCTCCGCTACGACGGACCGGTGGAGACCTGTACCCAGCGACTCGCCCTGGAGGACGTGGAGATGGGCGGCGTGGTGATCCCGGCCCGCTCCACCGTGCTGATCGCCATGGCCGATGCCGACCGCGACCCGGCGCGCTTCGAGGAGCCCGGCCGTTTCGACATCCGCCGGGACGCCCGCGGCCACATCGCCTTCGGGCACGGCCTGCACTACTGCCTGGGCGCGCCGCTCGCCCGGTTGGAGGGCCGCATCGCCCTGCGCTCGCTGCTGGAGCGCTTCCCCGGTCTGCGGAGCGACGCCGACGAGGCGAAGCTGTCGTGGGTGCCGGGCATGCTCATCAGGGGCGTACGGGAGCTGCCCGTCCGGTGGTGACCTGAGCCGGGGGGCCCGCCGAACTCCTCGGCGGGACCCCGGCGTCACACCGGGCGCAGGACTCAGGCCTGCCGGATCGCGGAGATCTCGAATTCCAGCACGACCTTGTCGCCCACCAGGACGCCCCCGCCCTCCAGGGCCGCGTTCCAGGTGATCCCGTACTCCTTGCGGCTGATCGGCACCGAGCCCTCGAAGCCGACGCGCAGGTTCCCGAACGGATCCGTGGCGCTGCCCTGGTACTCGAACTCGATGCTGATCGGCCGGGTGACGTCCTTGATGGTGAGGTCGCCCTTCACGTTGTAGTGCGTGTCGTCGAGCGGCTCGACGCCGGTGGACACGAACGTGATGTCCGGATAGGTCGGGGCGTCGAGGAAGTCGTTGGTGCGCAGGTGGCCGTCGCGCTGTTCGTTGCGGGTGTCGATGCTCGCGGCCTTGATGGTGACGGACGCCGAGGACTTGGCCGGGTCGGCGCCGTCCAGGTGGGCGGTGCCCTCGAACTCGTTGAAGGCGCCCCGGACCTTGGTGACCATCGCGTGCCGGGCCACGAACCCGATCTGCGAGTGGGCGGGGTCGAGGGAGTAGTTCCCTGTGAGCGAGGTGAGGGGGGTGGTGGTCATGGACCTGCTCCGCGGGGCTGGGGGACGGGGACGTGAGGCGCGTCCACGCTAGCCAGCGCCACGGCGGGGGCCGCCCGGCCACGCCCACCGCGTCACCCGATTGCCAGCCGCGGACCCGGGCCCGGCGCCACGTCCTGAGCGCCCTGGATCGCGCGCACCAGTCCGGTCACCAGGTTGGCCCGCTCGGTCATCGACGCGATCACCACGTACTCGTGGTCGGCGTGCGCCCCGCCGCCGACCGCCCCGAGGCCGTCCAGGGTCGGCACCCCCAGCGCGGCGGTGAAGTTGCCGTCGCTGCCGCCGCCGACCGCCTTGCCCTCCAGGCCGGGCAGCAGCCGCCGCGCCACCGCGAAGAGCTCGGCCGACGCCGACTCGGGCATCGGGGGCCGCCCGATGGACCCCTCCACGGTGATCCGCGCCCCGTCGAGGTGCGGGGCCAGGGCCGCGAAGGCGGACTCGATCCGCTCCCGCTCGCCGGCCGATTCCACCCGGACGTCGACGATGACGGTCGCCTCCGCCGGCACGACGTTGTCCAGGGTCCCGGCGGCCGCGACGGTCGGGGTGACCGTCGTACCGGCCTCGGGACGAGCGAGCGCGGCGACGGCCAGCACCTGGTGCGAGGCCTCGATCAGGGCGTTGATCCCGGCCGCGGGCTCCAGGCCGGCGTGCGAGGCCCGGCCCGCGACGGAGATCCGGAAGGTGCCGCAGCCTTTGCGGCCGGTCTTCAGCCCGCCGCCCTCGGCGGCCCCCTCCAGGACGAGCACCGCGCCGCAGGCGAGGGCGCGTTCCTCGATGAGCGCGCGCGAGGAGTGGGAGCCGACCTCCTCGTCGGCGGTCACCAGGATCTCCACGCCGGACAGGTCGTCCAGCGCCGCCAGACCGTGGACGGCCTGCACCAGTCCGCCGAGCATGTCGAAGACCCCGGGGCCGGTGACGTGCCCGTCCGCGACGCGGAACGGACGGCGTTCGAGGGTGCCGAGCGGGAACACCGTGTCGTGGTGACCGAGGATCAGCACCTTGGGGTCGCCGCCGGCCCGCCAGTGGACGTGCGGCCCGGCCTCGCTCTCCAGGATGACGGCCTGTCCGCCGAGCCGGCTCTCGATGACCGAGGCGACCACCTTGGCCGATGCCGCCAACGCGTCGAGGTCGCGCGAGGGGGACTCGGTCTCGACGAGGGTCCTGAGGTCGTCGAGCATCGCGTCCACGCGCACCTCGACGGTCTTGTGCGTCGTCATGAGCCACAGGGTATCCGGCGGCCCGGTGACCCGGACCCGGCCCCCGTCCCGCTGCCCGTCCCGCCCTGCGGCCGCCGCCGCCCGGGGCGGGGCCGACGGCCCGTCACGGCGTCGGCTCCGGGGCCGGCCGGCGCAGCAGGTAGAGGGCCGCGCCGGAGACGAGGGCGGCCATGCAGGCGATGAACACCAGCCCCGCGCCCTCCAGACCGACCGGCCCCGACAGCACCCCCACACCGATCACCGGCAGGGAGATGCCCGTGTACGCGACCACGAACAGCGTCGAGATCACGGCCGCCCGCTCGTGGGCCGGAGAGGCCGCGGCCACCCCCGACAGCGCCCCGCGGAACGCCAGCCCCTGCCCCACCCCGCCCACCAGCGCGCTCAGTACCACCAGCACCAAAAGGTCCCAGTACAGCGCGGCCGCGAGCAGCGCCAGCCCCGCCAGGAGCACCGCGCAGCCCAGCGGCAGCGACCGCCGCACCCCCACCCGGCCCGCCGCCAGCTGCCCGGCGGTCGAGGCGAAGAAGGCCAGCGCGACGACGAGCCCGCTCACGGCCGGGTCGTGCACGCCGAGGGACTGCGCCAGGAACGCCGGGCTGACCGCGGTGAACACCCCGAACAGGGCGAACCCCACGAAAGCGGCGGCCGCCGCCGGCCCGAACACCGACCGCACCTGTGCGGGCAGCCCCGGCCGCTGCGGACGTACGGCGCTCAGCGGCCGCAGTTCCCCCACGGTCTCCGGAAGCCGCAGCAGCACGGCGACGGAGCACGTCACCAGGGCGAGGTGCACGGCGAAGGGCAGGTACAGCGGCCAGGGCGCGAACCGTGCGAGCAGCCCGGCCAGCAGCGGACCGCAGCCGAGGCCGCCCATGTTGGCGGCCGTCGCCACGAACGTGGCCCGCGCCCGCCCGCCCTCCGGGGCCAGCTCCATCACGTACACCGTCGCCGCGCCGGTGAACAGCCCGGCGGACACTCCCGACAGCAGCCGGCCCGCGTACAGCCAGCCGAGCCCGGAGGCGCAGAGGAAGCAGACGGCGCTCGCCGCCGAGCAGGCCAGGCCCGCCCCGAGCACCGGCCGTCTGCCCACCGAGTCCGAGGCGTTGCCCGCCAGGAGCAGGACACCGATGACGGCGAAGGCGTAGACGGCGTACACGACCGTGACCGTCAGCTCGGAGAAGCCGAACTTCTCCTGGTAGAGCCCGTAGAGGGGGGTCGGCAGCGTGGTGCCCGCCATGCACACGGCGAACACCGCGCCCGCGAGCGAGCATGCGCGCCACCCTCGGCGATCACCGTCCATGCGGCCGACCGTAACCCCGCGCGCCGCCCCCCGCCCGCTGTAGCGGGGCCCGGCGCGGCAACCGGGGGAGGGGTGACGGGCGTCCCCCTGAGGGGGGTGGTGCTCATGCCGGGAACGGACCGGCTGGTACGAGGGCTCGGCACGGCGGCGCTGCCCGCGCTCGCCGCCGCGGCCGTGTATGGATGGACGGCCTGGTGCTTCGGGAGCTCCGCCGCGCCCTCGGACACCGTCGCCGTCGCGGTCGGGGCGGTGCTGCTCCTCGGCGCCTGCTCGGGCTACTTCGCGCTCGTCGGGGGGACCGGCGGCTTCTTCGGGGCCCTGCTGCTGTCCCTGGGACTGCTGCTGACCGTGACCGCCGCCGACCAGGCGGCGTCCCGGCCGGCCGTCGCCGCCTGCGCGGTGCGCGAGGTCAAGACGAAGGCCGAGAACTCCGCCGGCGAGGGGTCCCCGCCCACCCGGACGGTGTACCGCCTGCTGCTGGACTGCCCGGGCGGCTACCCGGCCGAGCTGAAGGAGGGCCGGGCCGTGGCGGGGAAGGGCGACACGGTCCGGGTCGCCTACGACCCCCGCCGCCGGATCTCCCCGGAGCTGGAGGGGCGCACCAAGCCGTGGACGGCCGGCCTGTGGGCCGTGCCCCTGCTCGCCCTCAGCGCGACGATCGCCTGGCTCAAGCGGGGCCCGTCCGGGCGGTACGAGGACTGACCCCGCTCCACGGTTCATCCGGCCGGCCGCGCAGCGGATGCCGCCGCAGCCCCGGCGGGGCAGGCTGCGGGCAGGAGAGCCACCACCGCACAGACGAGGACCCCGCCATGTCCCACCACCGGCGCATCGGCGTCATCACCGGGGCCGCAGCCCTGCTGCTCACCGCCACCGCCTGCTCGGGCCTGGGCCGGAGCACCGTCGGCATGCTCACCTTCCGCAGCCACGACTCGCCGGTCGAGCTGTCCTACAGCAACACCCCGGTCAAGGGCTGCCACCGCATCAACTTCCCCCGCGGCGCCACCCACGTCGAGAACAACACCCTGGTCGACGTCGTCCTGTACCGGACGGAGAACTGTGTGAAGGGCGAGCGGGAGGACGGCACCTACGTCGCCACCACCCTCTCGAACGTGACGGCCCCCGCGGCCCTGCCCTGGCGCAGCTTCAGCGTCATCCACTGAGCCCACCGGCCCCCCGGGCACGGCAGGGCAACGCCGCGCCCGGGGGCCGCGCTGGGCCGGGCGGGGTAGCCGGTGTCACGGAGCCGACCGGCCGTCGTTGCCTTGATATGACCGACTTGATGGTGAAGATCCCCGCCGACTGGCTCGCCCGCGTGTTCCTCTCCCTGCGCCGCAGCGCCCTGAACGACGCCCAGGCCGTCGCCGCCGAGCTGCGGCCGTTCACGGAGCAGCCGGGACAGCGGGTGCCCGTCCCGCGCGCGACCGTGCTGCGTACGGAGCTGGCCCTGCGGGTGGAGCTGGCACGCGCCGAGGAACCCGGGCAGCGGGCCCGGCTGCATGAGGCCGCACAGGTGATCCGCGCCCGGCTGGGCACCCCCGGGCGCTGAGCCCCACGAGGCGGCGGGGCGCGTGCCGCGGCGGACGTACGCCGGGGCCCCGCCGCCGGAACGGGACGTCAGGCGGCGCGGGGGGCGCCCGCCCGGCGGCCCCAGGCCGTGATCAGACCCGGGGACAGGGCGGCGCAGCCGGGCGAATCGAGGAAGGCGATCGCCGCGTCGAGTTCCGCGTCGTCCACCAGCCCGGTCGCGGTCATCGCGGCCCGGGCCCGCTCCCAGGTGTCGGCCCAGAACCGGCTGATGGGGCTGCCGGGCACGAGGGGCGGTACGTGGATCTCGGCGGCCACCGCCTCCAGCCCGGCGGCCCGCAGCAGCTCCGGATAGCGCGGGGTCCAGGTGACGTCGGTGCCGATGGTGTCCCGCAGCCCCCGCCACATCGCGCGCACCGCCCGGGTGTACGGGCTCTCGGGCGCCGCCGCGCCGGTCAGGTCGACGGCGTCGCCGAGGACCAGTACCCCGCCGGGCGCGAGCATCCCGGCGAAGCGGGAGATCAGGTGCTCCCGCTCGGGCAGGTGCATCAGCACGAAGCGGGCGTGGACCAGGTCGAACCGTCCGGGATCGAAGGCGGGGTCGGTGAGGTCCGCCTCCAGGGTGACCAGGCCCGGCTGGGGGCGGGAGGCCAGGAAGCGGACGTCGCGGTCGACCGCCAGCACCCCGGCCACACCGGCCTCCGTCAGCAGCCGCCGGGCCACACTGCCGGTGCCCGCGCCGAGTTCGAGGCATCGCACGCCGGGTCCGGCCCCCAGGGCCCGCAGCCGGGCGAGGGTCATGTCGTCGTAGGCGAGCGCGCCCAGGTCGATGCGCGCGTCCTCACCCTCCTGATCGGGCCGGAAGACGGCGGCCCCGTAGCGGCCGGCCGGAACGCGGGGGGCGGGGTCCGGCGCCGGGCCGTCGGGTGTGCGTGCGCCCGTGGAGTCGCCCATGTAATCCAGTATCGGCGCGCGGCGGCCGTGCGTCCCCCCGGCCCAGGCCCACGCCCGGCGGCGCGAACCGCGTGCGATCTGGCTCGGAACAGGCGGCCGCGGCGGCCCGGCGACGGCAGACTGGGCAGGTCAGCAGCTCCGCGCGAGGAGGACCGCCGTGCCCGTCCCGATCATCATCGACTGCGACCCCGGGCACGACGACGCCCTGGCGATCATGCTGGCGGCCGCCGACCCCGCCGTCGACCTGCTGGCCATCACCACGGTCGCCGGGAACCAGACGCTCGACAAGACCACCCTCAACGCCCGCCGCGTCTGCACCCTCGCCGGGATCACCGGCGTGCCCATCGCCGCCGGATGCGACCGGCCGCTGGTCCAGCCGCTGGCCGTCGCGGACGACGTGCACGGGGTGTCGGGCCTGGACGGGCCGCGGTTCGCGGAGCCCACCGTCGACACCGTCGACGAGCACGCGGTGGACCTCATCCACCGGATCCTCCTCGCCCACCCCGAGCCGGTCACCCTGGTGCCCACCGCACCGCTGACCAACATCGCGCTGCTGCTGACCCGCTACCCGGACAGTGCCTCCCGCGTCCGGGAGATCGTGCTGATGGGCGGCTCCACCGGCCGGGGCAACCGCACCCCGGCCGCGGAGTTCAACATCTGCACCGACCCGGAAGCCGCGGACATCGTCTTCCGCAGCGGGGTACCGCTGACCATGTGCGGGCTCAACGTCACCCACCAGGCCCTGGCCACGCCCGAGGTCCGGGCCCGTTTCGAAGGCCTCGGCACCGAGATCGGCCTGGTCTGCGCCGAGCTGCTGGCCTACTTCGCCTCCACCTATCAGCGCCTGTGGGGCATGCCGCACCCGCCGCTGCACGACCCCGTCGCGGTGGCCCGGGTCATCGACCCGACGCTCGTCGGAGTCGTCGACGCGAACGTCACCGTGGAACTGCACGGCCGCTACACGCGCGGAGCCACGGTGGTGGACCTCCACCAGTACGTCGGCCGCCCCGTCAACGCCCGGGTCGCCACGACCCTGGACGCCGACCGCTTCTGGGACCGCATGGTCACGGCCGTGGCCACCCTGGGCGGCCGCACCGCCTGAGGGACGCCCCTGCCCCCGTCCGCGCCACCGGCGTGGACGGCACCCGCCCGGTTCAGCCCGCGACCGGGTACATCAGCCCGCGCCGGCCCTCCGGGGAGGTCAGCCACTCCAGCTTCTCGGCCGTGTCGGTGTGCGGCAGGGGCGTGTGGAGCACGATCGCGAGGTCCGGCCGCGCCGGGACGCGCAGCTGCGTCGACTCCACATGCAGCGTGCCGACGACGGGGTGCTCCATCTGCTTGCGCAGCAGTCCGCCCGGCCGGACGTCGCGCTGCTTCCACAACTCCGCGAACCTCGGGCTCAGTTCCCGCGCCTGCTCCACGACCGCCTGGAAGCCCTCGTCCTGCGGACGTTCGGTGCAGGCGGCCCGGAACTGCGCCACCACCTCGCAGGCGACCTCTTCCCAGTGCGCGGAACGCGCCCGGTAGATCGGATCGGTGAAGAAGGCGACCAGGCAGTTCTGCACGATCTCCGGGCGCATCCCGAAGACCAGCGCCGCGGAGTCGTTGTACAGCACCGTGTTCCAGTACACGTCCATGATGTGCGCCGGGAACGGCATCCACGCGTCGATCAGCCGCTGCAGGCCGTGGCACATGTCCCGGTCGGCCGGTGCCACCTCCAGGACGGGCGGGTTGAGCCCGGCGAGCACGTACAGGTGCCGGCGCTCGGCGCTGGTCAGCTTCAGCACCCGGCTCACCGCGTCCAGCACCTGCGCCGAGACCGTGATGTCCCGCCCCTGCTCCAGCCACTGGTACCAGGACACCCCGACCCCGGCGAGCACCGCGACCTCCTCCCGGCGCAGGCCGGGGGTGCGCCGGCGGGCCCCGCCGTCCGGCAGGCCGGCCTCGGCGGGCGAGATCCGCGCGCGTCTGCTCATCAGGAACGCGCGCAGTTCGCTCCGGCGGTGCTCGTCGATCGGCGTGGCCACGAAATCCCCCTCGAATGCCGCCTGGTGGTGGCAACAACAGGATAAGTTCCCGCTCTTCACGGGCATTCCCGGGCCGCGAAGGTGGGGGACATGACGATCGACACACAGACCGGGCCCGGGCCCACCCGACCGCTGGACACGACGGCCCCCGACGACGGCCGGCTCACCGGACGCGCCAGGCTGGTCCTCCTCGTGCTCTGCGCCGCCCAGTTCATGGTGGCGCTCGACTTCTCCGTCCTCAACGTGGCCCTGCCCGTCCTCGGCAAGGACCTGGGCCTGAGCACCTCGGCCCTCCAGTGGGCGGTCACCGCCTTCGCGCTGCCCTCCGGCGGCTTCCTGCTCCTCTTCGGCCGGATCGCCGACCTGTTCGGACGCAAGAAGCTATTCCTCACCGGCCTCGTGCTCTTCGGCGCTGCCTCCCTGCTCGTGACCCTCGCCTGGGACCCGGCGTCCTTCCTGACCGGCCGCGCCCTCCAGGGCCTGGGTGCGGCGGTCATCGTCCCGACCGGCATGTCCCTGCTGACCACGACCTTCCCCGAGGGCCCGCTGCGCGAGAAGGCGCTCGGCATCTCCGGCACCCTGCTCTCCCTCGGCTTCACCGTCGGCATGGTGCTCGGCGGGGTCATGACCGACACCCTCGGCTGGCGCTCCACGATGGGCCTGCTCACCGTCGCCGCCGTGACCGTGCTGTGCCTCGCCCCGCGGCTGCTGCCCGAATCCCGTACCCGCGAACGGCCGCGCCTGGACGTACCCGGCGCCGTCACCGTCACCGGCGCTCTGCTCGCGCTGATCTACGCCCTCTCGACGGCCGCCGAGCACGGCTTCGGCGGCGGCGACGTCCGGATCACGCTGGTGGCCGGCATCCTGCTGCTCGCCGCGTTCGTGGTGGTCGAGTCGAAGGCCGCCGCACCCCTGGTCTCCCTGCCGATGCTGAAGCGGCGAACGGTCGCCTGGGGCAACATCGGGGGACTGCTGACCTTCTCGATGATGTCGACGGTCGTCTTCGTGCTGACCCTGTACCTCCAGGAGACGCTGCACCTGTCGTCCTTCGTGACGGGCCTCGTCTTCGGTGTCCAGGGTGTCGCCTCCATCCTCGCGGGCTCCTGCGCGCCCCGGGTCATCGGCCGCTTCGGCCCCCGCCGCACCCTCGTCGGCTCGCTGCTGGGCCAGGGCGCCTTCACCGCCGCGCTGCTCGCCGTCGGGACGGGCTCCGGCGCCCTGGTCGCGACCGTGGCCGTCTCGGTGGCCAGCATGTTCCACCTCGGCGCGATCATCTCGTACGGGGTCCTCGTCACGAGCGGCGTACCGGACGCGGAGCAGGGTCTGGCCACCGGCCTGGTCACCACCACCCAGCAGGTCGGCCTGACCATCGGCATCCCGCTGCTCGGCGTCCTGGCGACCACCGGCACCTCGCTGTTCGACGGGGTGCGCACCGTCCTCGCGGTCGACGCGGCGCTCCTCGTCCTGGCCGCCGTGCTCGTGGCGGCCGGAACCGCCCGGCGCGAGCGGTGACGTCAGGGGCGCCGGCCGCCCGGGCCGCGCCCGTCTCCCGTCAGCCGGCGGTGAGGCGGGCGCTGACCCACTCCAGGGACGGCGGGATCTCCCGCCGCCAGGTGTTGAAGTTGTGGCCTCCGTGGTCGAGGGTGATCGAGGAGACCCGGGCGGGAGCCTTGACCTTCTCGATGAACTGCCGCGTCGGCTTGAGGTTGCTCTCGCCCTGGAGCGAGGTGGTGACCAGGAAGGACGACTTGCCCTGCGGGAGGTGGTCCAGGCTCCACAGCAGATCGGCCCGCTTCTCCTCCTCCTTGTTGCCGTGGAAGAGGTCGCCGGAGTCCGCGTCGATCTCCGGCTTGTAGTCCGCCGACAGGCCGATGCCCGCGGAGTACCGCTCCGGATGCTCCAGGGCGATCTTGAGGGCGCAGTAGCCGCCGGTGGAGTCGCCCATGATGGCCCAGCTCGACGGCGCGTTCTTCACGCGGTACGTGCCCGCCACGGCCGTGGGGAGGTCGGTCGCGAAGTAGGTCTCGCTCTGGGGCCCGCCGGGGACGTCCACGCACTGGGTGTTGCGGGTGGAGATGACCGAGGGCCGCAGCATCACGAGGACCATCGGCTGCGTCTTCTTGTGCTTGGCGAGCTTCCAGGCCGTCTTCGGGTAGTCGAGCCCCTTGAGGAGGTTCTCCGAGGTGCCCGGGAAGCCGGTGAGGACCACGGCGGCGGGGAACGTCCTGTGCTCGTTGCCCTTCTGGAAGTACTCCGGCGGCAGGTACACGTAAGCGGAGGTGGCGGTCTTGGACCGCTGCCCCTGGATCGTCACCTTCTCGATCGCACCGCCCACGCGCGGCGTGGCGCCACCGGGCACGTCGACCGGCTGGCGGCCCAGGACCTTGACGCCCGACGCGTCACCCTTTTCCCCGTCCAGGGCGGGCGGTGCCTGCGCGTGCCCGGCCAGCTCGGCCCACGAGCCGTAGATCAGGAAGCTCCGGTTGGCCGCCAGCCCGATCGAGGCCACGAGCAGCAGCTGGACCACGACGACCAGCCCGATCCGGCCGAGCACCCGGCGCGGACCGCCCCCCGCCAGCCGTGGCCACAGCCAGACCGTCAGGGCGAACAGCAGGAGCGTGCACAGCAGGGCGAGCACGAGGGGAGCGCCACTCGTCAGCTTCATGGATCGGTGAGACCTTCTGTCGGCTGTGGATCCGGACCCGCGGGCCCGTCGGCACGCGTCGGCATGCCAACGAGGGAGAGGGGCGGACGGCGCAAAAGGTTGCGGGCAGAGAGGTGATCTTCGAACACACGCACCCGGGAACCGGGCGTACGGTGGGCGGTGAACTCGCGCGCACCACTTGTGATGGGAAGGAATCCGTCCATGCAGGAGCATTTCGACGTCGTCGTCCTCGGGGCAGGCCCCGGCGGCTACGTTGCCGCCATCCGTGCCGCTCAGCTGGGCCGCAGCGTGGCGGTCGTGGAGGAGAAGTACTGGGGTGGAGTCTGTCTCAACGTCGGCTGCATCCCCACCAAGGCGCTCCTGCGCAACGCCGAACTCGCGCACATCTTCACGCACGAGGCCAAGACCTTCGGGATCAAGGTGGACGGCGAGGTCTCCTTCGACTACGGCGAGGCGTTCCGGCGCAGCCGCCGGGTCGCGGACGGCCGGGTCAAGGGCGTCCACTACCTGATGAAGAAGAACGCGATCACCGAGTTCGACGGCCGCGGCACCTTCGTCGACGAGCGGACCCTGCGGATCGCCCAGTCCGACGGCACCACCCGTGAGATCTCCTTCGGCGACTGCATCATCGCCACCGGCGCCACTCCCCGGCTGCTGCCCGGGACGCGGCGCAGCGACCGCGTGGTGACGTACGAGGAGCAGATCCTCGCCGAGGACGTACCGCAGTCGATCGTGATCGCGGGAGCCGGTGCCATCGGCATCGAGTTCGCGTACGTCCTGCACAACTACGGCGTGAAGGTCACGATCGTCGAGTTCCTGGACCGGATCGCCCCGCTGGAGGACGCGGACGTCTCCGCGGAGCTGGCCAAGCAGTACCGCAAGCTGGGCATCGACGTCCTGACCTCGACCCGCGTCGAGTCGATCGACGAGTCGGGCCCCCTGGTACGGGTGAGCGTCACCGGCCCGGACGGTGCGACGAAGGTCCTGGAGGCCGACAAGGTGCTCCAGGCGATCGGCTTCGCGCCGAACGTCACCGGGTTCGGCCTGGAGGCCACCGGCGTGCGCGTCACCGAGCGCGGCGCCATCGACGTCGACGGCCGCTGCCGTACCTCGGTGCCGCACATCTACGCCATCGGCGACGTCACCGCCAAGCTGATGCTCGCGCACACCGCCGAGGCCATGGGCGTGGTCGCCGCCGAGACCATCGCGGACGCCGAGACGATGGAGCTCGACTACCCGATGATCCCGCGCGCGACCTACTGCCAGCCGCAGATCGCCAGCTTCGGCTGGACCGAGGCGCAGGCGAAGGAGAAGGGCTTCGACGTCCGCGTCGCGAAGTTCCCCTTCACCGCCAACGGCAAGGCGCACGGCCTGGGCGACACGGCCGGCTTCGTGAAGCTGATCAGCGACGCCACGCACGGCGAGATCATCGGCGCCCACCTGATCGGCCCCGATGTCACCGAGCTCCTGCCGGAGCTGACCCTGGCCCAGCAGTGGGACCTGACGGTCCACGAGGTGGCCCGCAACGTGCACGCGCACCCGACGCTGGGCGAGGCGGTCAAGGAGGCCGTTCACGGCCTGGCCGGCCACATGATCAACTTCTGAGCCGCCGCCGCCCCCGGCCCGGCCCGGCCCCGCGCGCGGGGCCGGGCCGGGGGCCGGGGGCCGTTGGGCCGGTCAGAACGCCGAGTTCGTGAACCAGAGGTCGAGCAGCTCCGCGTCCCCGGCGGTCTCGACCCCCGGGGCGGTGCGGGCGGTGCGGCCGTAGAGGACGAGCAGCAGATCGGCGGCCGGGGCCAGGACGGTCGCGTCGGCGGCCCCGGTGCTCCCGCCGGCTCCGCCGGCTTCGTCGGCTTCGTCGGCTTCGTCCGCGACGAGGCCGAAGCCGTCGGGACGCAGCCGGACCAGCCACGAGCCGTCCGTGTCCGCGCACCGGAAGCGGATCGTCCGGTCGGCGCCACGCAGTCGCGCCACCCCGGGCGCGAAGGGGGTGGCGAAGGGGAGGTTCGTCAGGAACTCGTCGACGCCGTCCCGGGCGAGCGGGGGCTCGATCGCGGAGGGCAGCCCGAGGGTCCGCTCCGCGTCGACCCGGTGCACGAGGGTCTCGAACAGCATCCGGCGGATCCAGAAGCGGGCGTGGGCGTCGGCCCCCCAGACCCACATGGGCGCGTCCGGGTCGAGGCCCGCGAACACCTCGGCCGCGGCTTCGGCGCCGGCCGCCAGCCAGTCCGGGTAGCCCTCGTCCGACTCCGGGAGGCGCAGGTCGATGTCACGGCCGGCCGGGCGCTCCTGGACCCGCTGGAGCAGCAGCGCCGAGAACCAGCGGTGGACGCCCCCGCAGTGCCGGACCAGGTCGCCGAGGGTCCAGCCCGGGCAGGTCGGTACGGGGAGCGTCAGGTCGGCGCCGCGGACCAGGTCCACGAAACGGGCGGACTGCGCCGCGACGGCCGCCGCGTGGTCGGGCTGCTGGACGGCTGTGCTCATGGGGTGGGGCCTTCCTGACCTGTCGGTTCGTCTCTCCCGGCACTCTTTCACAGCGGCCGGGGGAGCCCGGGCGCGCGGGTCAGGCCCGGCGGGCCGGCAGGTCGACGCGTCAACAGGTCCGCTCGTACTCGACCTGTTCGAGCGGGTTGCCGTCCCCGAAGTCGTACGGGCGCGAGGCACCGGTCTCGTGGAAGCCGCACTTGGCGTAGAAGCGGCGGGAGCGCGGGGTGTCGCGCAGGGTCCACAGGTGCGCGCGGGCGAAGCCGCTCTCGCGCAGGCGGTCCAGCGTCGCGTCCATCAGGGCGGCCGCGACGCCGCTGCCCCAGCCGTCGGGGTGGGCGTAGACGGAGAAGATCTCGGCGAGGCCGGGCCCTCCCGGGCCGGGGGAGGCGGCGAAGAAGGTCAGGCCGAGCGGGCGGCCGTCGACCGCGCCGAGCAGGACGGTCTCGGGCCGGCCCGCGCCGACCCGCGCGTGCCAGCGGCGGCGCCGGTCCTCCACCGCCCGCGCGGCGAACTCCGGGGCGAAGAAGGGGGCGTAGGCGGCCTCCCAGGCCGCGGCGTGGATCTCACCGAGCGCGCCCCCGTCGGCCGGCCCCGCGCGACGAATCTCGATCATGTGGCCAGCGTAACCGCCGAGGTGCGGGCCGCGCCACGCCAACAGAGTGGGCCAGCAAGCCGGTTGGGACTTCCCGAGGGTCGCTACGGTGCCTCGTGGAGCCGGGTCAGCAGGGCGATCAACTGCCCCTGTTCCTCGGTGTCGAGCGGGGCCAGCAGCGCGGCGTTGGCCGTCTCGGCGAGGGCCGCGCAGCGGGCGAGCACCGCCGAGCCCTCCGGTGTGACGGTGACGGCGTTCTTGCGGCGGTCGGCCGGATCGGGGGTGCGCAGGACGAGCCCCGCCGCCTGGAGGTGGTTGAGGATGCCCACCATGTCCTTCGGGTCGACCGCGAGCCGGCGCCCCAGGTCGGCCTGGGCGACGGGCCCGTACTCGGCGGTCGCGGCCAGCACGGCGTGGTGCATGAGCCGCAGCCCCTCGGCGGCGAGCGCGTCGGCGACCAGGCCCCTGCCGCGCGCGGCGACCCGGCCGACGAGCCAGGTGGGCAGGGACTGGATGTGCGCGAGCGGTGAGGTCATGGGATCACCCTAACGAAAGTCGTTGGACATCCCCACGAATTCCCCTATCGTTGGGGATCCCAACGATAATCTGGTCCGGGAGGTCCTGTGCTGCGCATGCGTCACGACATCGGCGGAGCCGGTGGAGGCCCCGGCGTGCTGGTCGCCGAGCACGTCGACCGGCCCGTCGCCGGTCCCGGCGAGGTGGTCGTCCGCAGCGAGGCGATCGGCGTGACCCTGCCCACCGTGCGCAAGGTGCGGGAGGGCGGCGGCTCCGTCGCCTTCGGCGGCGAGGTCGCCGGAGCGGTCGTCGCGACGGGCGCGGGGGTGACCGGCTTCGCCGTGGGCGACCGCGTCACCGGACTGTGCTTCGCCGACGCCTACGCCGAGTACGCGGCCCTGAACACCGCGATGGCCTCGCACGTCCCGGCCGGCGCGAGCGCGGTCGACGCGGTCGCGCTGGTCCGCAGCGGACTCGTGGCCCGCGGCGCATACGAGGCCGCCCGCGTCGAGCCCGGCGAGTCCGTCCTGATCACCGCCGCGGCCGGTGGGGTCGGCACCCTCGCCGTCCAGTACGCCAGGGCGGCGGGAGCCGGCCGCGTCGTCGCCGCCGTCAGCAGCGCGGCGAAGGCCGGCTTCGTGCGCGGGCTGGGCGCCGACCGGGTCGTCCTGTACGAGGACGCCGACTGGGGAGCCCCCTACGACGTCATCCTCGACGGCGTCGGCGGCGAGCTGCTCGCCCCCGCCGTCCGCGCCCTCGCGACCGGCGGCCGCATCGTGGCCTTCAGCTCGGGCGGCGGCACCGTGGAGGCGTACGAACTCCTCGTGCGCGGAGCATCGATGATCGGCTTTCAGATGCGGGCCATCGCCACCGGCAAGCCGGAGTTGTACGACCGTTGGCGGCGCGAGCTCTGGCAGCTGCACGCCGCCGGCACCCTGCGCCCCGCCGTCCACGAGCTGATCCCCCTGGCCGAAGCGGCCCGCGCGCACGCCGCGATCGAGGACCGCCGCAATCTCGGCAAGGTGGTCCTGGTCCCCTGACCGCGGCCGCGGCCCTCGCCGCGCTCCCGTCGTCCACGGCCGCAGACCCGGGCCTCAGGGACGACGCGACGGGCCCCGCCTCCCCGTCCGCCGCGCCCGGTGCGACGGCCTCCGCCGGATCCGGCACCCCCGGTCCGACCACCCCGGCCCCGGGCCGCCGCCCGGGGGAGGGGCCGGGGCCGATCGGGTGACCGGGCACAACAGGCCAGGCCCGGCCGGGGAAGGGCGATGTCCGGCCACGTCTGCGCCGCGTCCCGCACGCTGCGCCGCCACGGGCCGCCGGGGGCTTACGATCCCGACGGACGGTCGCGCTCTCGACCGCCCCCCACCCCGCATCCGTGGAGGTCAACCGTGTTCCGGACGGCCGCAGGACACCGCAGCCAGCGCAGCAGCTCCCGTATCCGTGCCACGGCCGGCCTCGCCGCCGCCACCGCGGGCATGTTCCTCGCCGCGGGCTGCTCCTCCGGCGGCAGCGGGCCGGGAGAGGCGGCGGGCGGCGTCCCCGTCGTGGAGAAGGGCAAGCTGACCACCTGCACCCATCTGCCCTACCCGCCGTTCCAGTTCGAACAGAACGGCAAGGTCGTCGGCTTCGACGTGGCACTGATCGACCTGGTCGCCAAGAACCTCAAGGTCGAACAGAAGATCCTCGACACGCCGTTCGAGAACTTCAAGACCGGCGCCTTCCTGAACTCCGGCCAGTGCGACCTCGCCGCCGCCGGCATGACCATCACCGACGAGCGCAAGAAGAACGTGGACTTCTCCGTCCCCTACTTCGACGCGACCCAGGCCCTCCTCGCCACCAAGAAGAGCGGGATCACCTCGCTCGCCGACCTCAAGGCCAAGGGCAAGAAGCTCGGCGCGCAGGCCGAGACCACCGGCGAGAGCTACGCCAAGGCCCAGGGCTTCAACCCGGTGGCCTTCGAGAGCTCCGACGCGGTGCTGAACGGGCTGCGCACCGGCCAGGTGGACGCGGTCGTCATTGACTACCCCGTCGTCCAGGGCTGGCTCAAGGACAAGACGAACGCGGCGGAGTTCGTCGTCGCCCAGAACATCGACACCGGCGAGAAGTACGGCTTCTCCGTCAAGAAGGGGAACACCGCCCTCCTCGCCGCGATCGACAAGGCCATCACCACCGCCAAGGCCGACGGCACTTACAAGAAGCTGTACGAGCAGTGGATCGGCCCGCTGCCCCAGGCCACGTCGTGACCTCACGGCTGACGCGGCGTCAACGGCGCCGCGTCTGGCAGGGCGTCCAGTACGCGGTCTTCGTGGCCGTACTGGTCCTGGTCGGCGTGCTCGCCGACTGGGACCGGCTGCGGAACCAGTTCGCCCAGACCGACCTGGCCGTCCGGCTCTTCCCGGAGATCATCACCACCGCCCTGCGCAACACGGTGGTGTACACCTTCTCCGGATTCCTCTTCGGCCTCGTCCTCGGACTGGTCGTCGCCATGATGAGGCTGTCCTCGGTCGCCCCCTACCGCTGGGTCGCGAGCGTGTACATCGAGCTGTTCCGGGGTCTGCCCGCCCTGCTGATCTTCATCTTCGTCGGCGTCGCGGTACCGCTCGCCTTCCCCGGCACCGAGATCCCCGGCGGGATCTACGGCAAGGTCGCGCTCGGTCTCGGACTGGTGGCGGCCGCGTACATGGCGGAGACGATCCGGGCCGGCATCCAGGCGGTGCCCAAGGGGCAGATGGAGGCGGCCCGTTCGCTGGGCTTCTCGCACGGCCGCGCCATGGCCTCGGTGATCATCCCGCAGGCGTTCCGGATCGTGATCCCCCCGCTCACCAACGAACTGGTCCTGCTGTTCAAGGACTCCTCGCTCGTGCTCTTCCTCGGCGTCACGCTGGAGGAGCGGGAGCTGACGAAATTCGGCCGGGACCTCGCCAGCGAGACCGCCAACTCCACCCCGATCCTCGTCGCGGGCCTGTGCTACCTCCTGGTGACCGTGCCGCTGAGCTTCGTGGTGCGCCGCCTGGAGGCCCGCGCGGACAAGGCCACGTGAGGACGACATGTCACAGAAGACGGGAAGCGCGCACGCCGCGGCCACCACGGACGCGGACCGCCCCGAGATCGAGATCCGCGCACTGCACAAGTCCTTCGGCGACAACCACGTCCTGCGCGGCATCGACCTGGAGGTCGCCCGCGGCGAGGTGGTGTGCGTCATCGGTCCCTCCGGCTCCGGCAAGTCGACGCTGCTGCGCTGCGTGAACCTGCTGGAGGAACCGAGCGGCGGGCGGGTCTTCGTCGGCGGTACGGAGCTCACCGACCCCGACGTCGACATCGACGCGGTCCGCCGCCGCATCGGCATGGTCTTCCAGCAGTTCAACCTGTTCCCGCACGTCAGCGTCACCGCCAACCTCACGCTGCCGCAGCGCCGGGTCCTGGGCCGGGACAAGGAGCGGGCCGCCGCCGTGGCCCGGGAGAACCTGGAGCGGGTCGGTCTCGCCGACAAGGCGGACGCCTTCCCCGCCCAGCTCTCCGGCGGTCAGCAGCAGCGCGTGGCCATCGCCCGGGCCCTGTCCATGGGGCCGGAGGTGATGCTGTTCGACGAGCCGACCTCGGCGCTCGACCCGGAACTCGTGGGCGAGGTCCTGTCGGTGATGCGGCTGCTGGCGCACGAGGGCATGACCATGATGGTCGTCACCCACGAGATGAGCTTCGCCCGCGAGGTCGCGGACCGCGTGGTGTTCATGGACGGCGGGGTGATCGTCGAGCAGGGGCCCGCGGCGCAGGTCATCACCCGCCCGGCGCACGCGCGGACCCGGGACTTCCTCGACCGCGTCCTCGACCCGGCGGCCGCCGACCCCCCGGCCGCCGACCCCCCGGCCGCGGGCCCTCCGGCGGCCGGCCCTCCCGCGTGAGGGTTCTCGCATGGTGTGACGAGCTGCCATTGGGTGCGTTCGAGTGGGACCGGACCTCCGGCGCAACCGGAAGCGGAGAGTGAGCAGTCACCACGTTCGGTAGTGATCCGACCCCTTGGGAGGCACGATGAGCACGCAGCCCTCGTACGCACTGTCGTCCCGGACGCCGCGCTGGGCGCTCGACCCCTACCGGTTCCCCGGCCTGGCGGACCTGGACACCGCCGAGGCGGAATCCGCCACCGAGGCCCCGATCGCCGCCTTCGGCAGCCCAGGGGAGGCGGGCGAGCGGGTGGGCAGGACCGTCGCCCCGCTCGGGCGCTGAGCGTCAATCCCCGAGCAGCCGGGCCAGGTTGGCGAGCGCGGTGCGCGTGCCCGCCTCGTTGTCGGCGGCGGGCACGGCGTCCGGCACGCCCTCGTGGGTGACGGTGACGTCCGTGCCGCCGCCGTCCGCGTCGGTGAGATCGGTGGTCATCGTCATCCGGCCGCGCAGGGCGGGATCCGCTGTCTCGAACTCCAGGGACTCCACCACCCGCTCGTCCGGGACGAGCCGCACGAAGTGCCCGTGATAGGTGTCGGTGTGCGCCGCCGACTTGCCGTGGCCGTCCGGCGCCTCGTAGGTGAGGGAAACGCGGAACCGGCCCCCTTCCCGGGGGTCGAACGCGTGCACCCGGCCGGTCATCCCCGAGGGGACCCGCCAGCGCGCGAGCGCGTCCCCGTCCAGCAGGGCTCGGTACACGGCTGCGCGCGGCGCCCCGATGTGCCGGGTGACCCGCGTGGTGTACATGCGGCCAGCGTAGAGGTGCCCGTACGGCATCGGCGTCGAAGAGTTAAGATCGCAGTAAAAGGGTATGTATGCCGCGTATGCGGAGATTTGTCCGCCATATCCCCTTCGGCGCGCCCCGGCGCTCCGAGTACGGCGGACAGTCACGTTCCGCGTGAACGACCGATCGCCGGGCCCCGCGGCAGGCGGCGGCACCGACGGGCCGATGACAGCCGGTCTCGCCGGCAGGAAGCAGGCTCTTCATGGCTGATCGTCTCAAGGCATCGGGGCTGGTGAGCGAGCTATCCGCGGAATTCGCCGGCACGATGATCCTGATCCTCTTCGGCTGTGGCGTGGTGGCCCAAGTGGTCGCGGGCGGCGGACTCACCGATCCGCCCGGCGGTCTCGGCAACCACGACAGCATCGCCTGGGCATGGGGGCTGGGCGTCACCCTGGGCGTCTACGTCGCCGCACGGCTCAGCGGCGCCCACCTCAACCCGGCGGTGACCGTCGCGCTGGCGGCCTTCAAGGGTTTCCCCTGGAGCAAGGTGGCCCCCTACGCGCTGGCACAGACGGCCGGCGCCTTCGTCGCCGCCCTCATCGTGCGCTGGAACTACACCGAGGCCCTCGCCAAGGTCGACCCCACGCACACCATCAAGACACAGGGCGTCTTCTCGACGCTGCCCGCCAACGGCAATCCGAACCTGCCCGTCACCGAATGGGGCGCGCTGCGCGACCAGGTCATCGGCACGGCCATCCTGCTGCTGCTGATCTTCGCGATCACGGACCTGCTGAACACCCCGCCGGGCGCCAACCTGGGCCCGTTCATCGTCGGCCTCGTCGTCGTCGCCATCGGCATGGCCTGGGGCACCAACGCGGGATACGCGATCAACCCGGCCCGTGACTTCGGACCGCGGCTCGCCAGCTTCCTCACCGGCTACGGCGGGGCGTGGCGCGATCAGTACGGGAACTTCTACTTCTGGGTGCCGATCATCGGCCCGCTGATCGGAGGCCTGCTCGGAGCGGGTCTGTACAAGTGCTTCATCGGCCGGTTCCTGCCGACCGCAGAGCCCGAGCCCCCGGGGCGCATCCCGGCCCCCGAGGCCTGATCGCGCTCCCGGAACCCCGCGATCCAGGACCCCGTCCGTGCCCGGGGCGGTGACCCACCGTCCCGGGTGCGACCGGGGCTCTCCCACAGCAAGGGCTCTCCCACACGAGAGGCGGCACCATCATGGCGGACTTCGTCGGCGCAGTGGACCAAGGCACCACGAGCACCCGGTTCATGATCTTCGATCATGCGGGCAACGAGGTCGCGAAGCACCAGCTGGAACACGCGCAGATCCTGCCCAAGCCGGGCTGGGTCGAGCACGACCCGGTGGAGATATGGGAGCGCACCAACTCGGTGATCCAGAACGCGCTCCGGCACGGCAACCTCTCCCCGGCCGACCTGGCGGCCATCGGCATCACCAACCAGCGCGAGACGACCGTCGTATGGGACCGCCGCAACGGCCGCCCGTACTACAACGCCATCGTCTGGCAGGACACCCGCACCGACTCCATCGCCGCCGCGCTCGAACGCTCGGGCCAGGGTGACGTCATCCGCCGCAAGGCCGGGCTGCCGCCGGCCACCTACTTCTCCGGCGGCAAGATCCAGTGGATCCTGGAGAACGTGGACGGGGCCCGCGAGGCCGCCGAACAGGGCCACGCCGTCTTCGGCAACACCGACTGCTGGGTGCTGTGGAACCTCACCGGAGGGCCCGACGGCGGCATCCACGCCACCGACGTCACCAACGCCAGCCGCACCATGCTGATGGACCTGGAGACCCTCGACTGGGACGACGAGCTGCTCGGCTTCTTCGGGATCCCGCGCTCGATGCTCCCCGCCATCCACCCCTCCTCACACGCGAGCGCCTACGGCGTCACCCGCACCTCCCGCCCGCTGCGGGCCGCGATCCCCATCGCGGGCGTCCTCGGTGACCAGCAGGCCGCCACCGTCGGGCAGGTCTGTTACGAGCCCGGCGAGGCGAAGAACACGTACGGCACGGGCAACTTCCTGGTGCTCAACACCGGCACCGAACTGGTCCGCTCCCAGCACGGCCTGCTGACCACGGTGGCCTACCAGTTCGGGGACGAACCGGCCGTCTACGCCCTGGAGGGATCCATCGCGGTCACCGGCTCGGCCGTGCAGTGGCTGCGCGACCAACTGAAGATCATCACCGATGCGGCGGAGACCGAACGCCTGGCCCGCACCGTCGAGGACAGCGGCGGCATGTACTTCGTGCCCGCCTTCTCGGGCCTGTTCGCGCCCTACTGGCGGTCCGACGCCCGCGGCGCCATCGTCGGCCTCGCCCGCTTCCACGACAACGGACACCTGGCGCGCGCCACCCTGGAAGCCATCTGCTACCAGAGCCGGGACGTCGTGGAGGCCATGGAACAGGACTCCGGGGTCCACCTCGACGTGCTCAAGGTCGACGGCGGCGTGACGGCCAACGACCTGTGCATGCAGATCCAGGCCGACGTCCTCGGCGTCCCCGTCAGCCGCCCGGTGGTCGCCGAGACCACCGCGCTCGGCGCCGCGTACGCCGCCGGGCTGGCCACCGGATTCTGGCGGGACACGACCGAACTGCGCACCCACTGGCAGGAGTCCAAGCGGTGGGAGCCGCAGTGGTCGGAGGAACGGCGGGCGGAGGGTTACGCCGGCTGGAAGAAGGCGGTCGAACGGACCCTGGACTGGGCGACCGTCGAATAGCCCGGACGGCCGGACGGGCCGAACGGGGTGAGCGGCGTCGGCCGCGGCCGCCCGGCGGGAAACCGTACCGCCGCGCGGCCGCGGGACCGGCGCCGCCCCCCGCCCGGCGGGGCCCGCTTCACCCCCGGCGCGTCCCGGACGCCGCCGCCCTCGACTGCCCGACCAGCGCGACCAGGGCCAGGCCCGCGACCAGCACGCACACGCCCGGCCAGCCGGCGCGGCCGTAGATCCGCACCCCGGCCCACGAGCCCGCGCTGCCGCCCAGGTACACGCAGGTCATGTACGCGGTGTTGAGCCGGCCGAGGGCGTCGGGTCGCAGCGCGAAGACCCGGGCCTTGTGCGCCACCATGCCGGCCTGCATCGCCACGTCCAGCAGCAGCGTGCCGGCCACCAGGGCCGTCATGCCCCGGGCGCCGCCCCCGGTGGCGAAGGCGAGCACCGCGGCCGAGACGAGGGCGCCGAGTACGCAGACCAGCCCGACGGCGTCCGGCCCCCTGCGGTCGACCAGGCGCCCGGCGTACGGAGTGCAGAACATGGTCACCGCACCCACCAGCGCGAGCGTCCCGACCGCCTGCGCGCCCAGCCCGTACGCGGGGCCGGTGAGCAGCAGGGCCAGACAGGTCCAGACGGCTGAGAAACCGGCGAAGACGCCCGCCTGGCACAGGCACGAGCGGCGCAGGTCCGGCTCGGTGCGCAGCAGCCGCAGCGAACCGGCCAGCAGCGCCGGGTACGAGCGGCGCGAGGGCGGGACGGTCACCGGCAGGACGCGCGCCAGGACGGCGGCGAGCAGCAGGACCACGACGGCCGCCACCAGGTAGGGGGCGCGCCAGCCGAACCGTTCGCCGAGCGTGCCGCTGAACGTACGGGCCAGCAGCATGCCGCCGATACAGCCGCTGAGCAGGGTGCCCGTCACCGCCCCCCGGCGGTCGGCGGCCACCATCCCGGCCGCGAGGGGACCGATGACCTGCGCCGCCACGGTCGCGAGGCCCACCAGCGCGCTGGCCGCCACCAGCGGCGCCAGGCCGGGAGCGCAGCCCGCGCCGAGGAGCCCGAGACCGGTCACGACGAGCAGGGTGACCAGCAGGGGCCGGTACGGGATCCGGTCGGCGAGCGGTACCAGCAGGAACATCCCGGCGGTGTAGCCGACCTGGGTGGCGGTCACCACGAGGGCGGCGGAACCGGGCGGCTCGTGCAGGGCGGCGGCGATGAGCGGGCTGATCGCCTGCGGGAAGTAGATGGTGCCGACGCCGACGGCGCCGGTGAAGGACAGGAGCAGCAGCATGTGCGACCCCAAGGCCCCTTCCGTGGAGGCGGGAGAGGCGGGGGAGGCGGGCGCGGCGGGTGCCGTGTCGTTCGTCGCTGTCATGCCCGGAAGTTGACGCCACCCGTGCCACGCGGCCAATGGATGTAGCGTATGGCTCAATGATCAGCTTCGGACTGGGTGTGGAGGACCTGGCGGACACGAGGTTCGCCGTGTCCCCCCTGCACGAAACCGTGCTCAGCCTCCGGGTGCTGCGCGACCCGGGGCTGTCCGCCCTGCACCTGCCGTGGCGCCGGACGGTCCTCGGCGCGCTCGGCGGACTCGACACGGCCCTGCTGATGTCACTGGTCGCGGCGCGGCGCACCCTGCCCGACTTCCTGACCCCGCGTCCCACGGTCTTCGAGCCCGCCTTCGACGACGAACTGGCCGTCGCCGCGAGGACGCCCGCCGCCCTCGTCCGCCGCGACCTGCTCGCCACGCACGCGCCCGATCCGGTGCCCGGGCCGCTGCGCGCCGCGGCCACCGCGGACGACGGGCCGGTCCTCGCCCTGCGCGACGCGGTCTGCGCGCTCCTGCGGCAGTACTGGGAGGTGGCCGTCGAGCCGATGTGGCCGCGCATGAGGCTGCTGCTGGAGGCCGACATGACCTACCGGGCCCGGCAACTCGCCGTCGGGGGAGCCCGCCTGCTCTTCGCCGACATGCATCCGAACCTCCGGTGGCACGAAGGGGTCCTGCGCATCGGCCAGATGATCGGCCGGCACCACGTCGAGGCGGCCGGCCGGGGGCTGTTGCTCGTCCCGTCCGTGTTCGCGCACAAGCCCGCGCCGCCGCTCAGCGCCGAGGAGGCGCCGATGCTGGCCTACCCGAGCCGCGGGGTCGCGACGCTGTGGACCCCGGAGCCCGTCGCGGACCCGTCGGCCCTGGTCTCCCTGCTCGGCGCCTCCAGGGCCAGGCTGCTCGGCCTGCTCGACACCCCGCTGCCCACCGTCGAACTCGCCCGCCGGCTGCGGGTCACCCCCAGCGCCGTCTCGCAGCACCTGCGCGTCCTGCACGCGACGGGCCTGGTCACCAGGGCCCGCGACGGCCGCCACGTGCTGTACCGGCGCAGCCACCTGGGCGACGGGCTGACGGGCCACCGGTAGGCACGTCTGCGGGCCCCGCGCGCCCGGGGTCAGGCGAACGGGCCGTCCGTGACGAAGCGCCGGAGCCGGCGGGCGAAGGCCTCGGCCTCGCCGGGCGGCCACGAGGAGAGGGAGGCCTCGATGTGGTCGGACAGGCGGCCGCGCAGCAGTTCCACCGTGGCCGCGCCCTCCGGGGTGAGGGTGAGCAGCGTCGCGCGCCGGTCCTCGGGGTCCGGAGTGCGCCGTACGAGCCCCGCGGCCTCCAGCCGGGTGGCGCGCCGGGTGACGCCCGAGCGGTCGAGCCCCACCTCGGAGGCCAGCTCGGCGGCGCTGCGCGGGCCGGTCCTGGCCAGCCCGCTGAGGATCGGGTACGTCACCTCGTCCACGGCCTCCCCGACGCCCTCCGTCAGCGTCCGGTAGAGCTCCTGGCGGGTGCCGCGCCGGAGCAGCAGGCCCAGCGCGTCGGCGATCTCGTGCCCCACGTCGTTCTTGTCCACCCCAAAAGATTAGCGTGCGCTGCGCACGGATGTGCGGTACGGTCTTCGAAGAGCGTGCGTCGCGCACGCACTTCTGTTTCGGTCAGCCGAAAGGACCACGCCATGAACCGCCGCACCGGAATCGCCGCAGCCCTCACCGATCTGCTCCTGAGCCCCGGACTCGACCTCCACGAGGCCGCCGACCGGCACTTCGCCCCGGACTACCGCCAGCGCACCGACGGCCGCTGGGACGACCGCGACGCGTTCCTCACGCACATCGCCCACCTCCGCGAGGTCGTCGCGTCGGGCGCGGTGGAGGTCCACGACGAGCTGTACGACGGCCTGCGCTACGCCGACCGCCACACGGTCCACGTCACGAAGCGGGACGGGTCCTCCGTGAGCATGGAGGTCTACCTGTTCGGGGAGTTCGCGCCCGACGGCCGGTTCCGCCGCATAGAGGAGACGACCCTCATGCTCGCGGGCTCCGAAGCGGACCGGAACCTCGGCAGCGCCCGCTGAGCCGCGCGGCGCCGCTACGGGGCGGTGCGGGCCGGGAAGGTGAAGGAGTACCCCTGCTTCGTCAGCCAGGGCAGGTACTCCTTGAGCGCGGCGACGGTCTCGCTGCGGTCCCCGCCGCCGTCGTGGAACAGGACGGTCGGCTGCGCCGGAAGCTTGCCCTCCACGGTGGCGACGATGGCCGGCAGGCCGGGCCTGCTCCAGTCCTTGGGGTCCACGCTCCAGCCCAGGGGCCGCATCCCGCTCGCGGTGGCGATGGCCCGGCTGTCGGGGGTGAAGGCGCCGCCCGGCGCGCGGTAGTAGTTCACGGCGACGCCCGGAACGGCCTTCTCGATCATGGCCTGGCCGTCGAGTATCTGCCGGCGCTGGTAGTCGACCGGCTTGTGGTCCATGGTCACGTCGTGGTCGACGGAGTGGTCGCACAGCTGGTGCCCGTCGGCGGCGACCGCACGCACCAGGTCCGGGTACTTCCGCGCGTTCGTCCCGATCATGCAGAAGGTGGCCTTGACGTGGTTCTGCCGGAGCACCTCCAGGACCTGCGGGGTCCAGCGGGGGTCCGGACCGTCGTCGATGGTGATGGCGACGTCGCGCCCCGGGCCCTGGGCCAGCCGGGAGATGCTCCGCGGGATCGCGGGGGAGCCCTGCGCGGAGCGGGGGTGGTCCGTGGCCGGGGGCCGGCCGGCGGTCCCGGCCGCGCCGTCGGCGACGTCGGAGGCGGCGAGGGCGGGGGTGCCGGCTGCCGCCAGGAGGCCGAGGACGGCCGCCGCGACGGTGGATCCCGCCCGTCGACGACGTGCGGAACTGCTGGTGATGCCCATGGACGCGCTCTTCCTTTGCGCTCGGCCCCCGGATCTCGCGTTGCCGTTCCAGGCTAGGTCATGCCTGCGGACGACTCCCTCGGCCGAACGGCCCATCCGGGGCCGCCGCGCCCCGCCCGCGCGCCCCTGCCACGGGCGGTTCCGTCCGCCAGTGGCGTTGGTCACAGGCGACGGCGGCGCAGGGCGGTGTGCAGGAGAGCGCCCGCCGCCGCGCCGGCCGCGTACCAGAACAGGTCGGGGCGTTGAAGGGGGAACCGAGGACCAGCCGGGCGGCCGTGCCGTGCGCGCCGAGTGCGGCCGGTACCGGGGCGAGCTGGAAGAACTCGACGGCCCAGCTGCCGGCCAGCGCCGTCGCCGCGGCCCGCCGGGGAGAGCGGCGGGGCGCGGCCAGGACGACGAGGGCGAGGACCAGGACGGTGTACGGCGCGTCGCCGCCGTACTTCGCCACGTCCCCCGCCGCCACCGCCCGCAGCCCCAGCCCCGCGCCGACGGTCACCACCGCGGCCCCGGCCGCCGCGAGCCGGATCCGTACGGGGCCGGGGGGCGCGGCGGGGCCGCAGCGCGCGGTGATCAGGTCCACGGGCCCATCCTGCCGGACGCCTCCCGGGCTCCGGCCCGCCCGGGCCCGCCGCCTGCCCGCACCCGCCCTACCCTGCTCGGGTGACCAGCAACGCTCTCGGAGACTTCCTGCGCGCCCACCGCTCCCGCCTGCGGCCCGAGGACGTGGGCCTCGCCTCGTACGGCCGCCGCCGCGTGACGGGACTGCGCCGGGAGGAGGTCGCCGTGCTGGCCGGCATGAACGGCGACTATTACGCCCGGCTGGAACAGGGCCGCGAGCGCGGCCCCTCGACGCAGGTCCTCGAAGCGATCGGCGCCGCCCTGCGCATGGACGGGCCCGCGCGCGCCCACCTCCACCGCCTCGCGGACACCCCGCCGGCGGCCGACCGCACCGGGCCGCAGGAGTCCGTGGCGCCCGAACTGCGCCAACTGCTCGACGGATACGCCGGCACCCCGGCCTTCGTACTGAACCCGGCGACCGACCTGCTCGCCGCCAACGCCCTGGCCGGGGCGCTGTTCTCCCCGTTCGCGCGGCCGGACAACCTCGCCCGCATGACCTTCCTGGACCCGGCGGCCCGCACCTTCTTCACGCACTGGGACAGCGCGGCCGAAGCCGTGGTGGCGGCCCTTCGGGAAGCCACCGGACTCCACCCGCGCTACCCGCGCCTGCTCGCCCTGCTGTCCTCGCTCACCGCCGGGAGCGGGGAGTTCGCCGCGCTCTGGTCCGCGCACACCGTCTACGGAAAGACCCGCGCGGCCAAGGAGTTCACGCACCCCGACGCCGGACCGCTCTCGCTCACCTACCAGTCCTTCGACGTCCGCGGCGCGGCCGGCCAGCAGCTCGTGGTCTACCAGGCCGCACCCGGCAGCCCCGCCGCCCGCGCACTGTCCCGGCTCGCCTAGGGCGTGTCCGCAATGTCATTTCGGCAGCCAGAGTTGTAGGCAGGCGAGGGTGACGAGGGCGTTGTAGTGGCGGGCTCGTTTGTCGTAGCGG
>NZ_JBIASM010000002.1:0-307954 GCF_042890765.1 Streptomyces sp. NPDC002032
CAGATGTGGAAGCCCGGTAACGGGTGGAGCTGACTGGTACTAATAGGCCGAGGGCTTGTCCTCAGTTGCTCGCGTCCACTGTGTTAGTTCTGAAGTAACGAACTGTGTCCATATCCGGTTGGTTAACTTCATAGTGTTTCGGTGGTCATAGCGTTAGGGAAACGCCCGGTTTACATTCCGAACCCGGAAGCTAAGCCTTTCAGCGCCGATGGTACTGCAGGGGGGACCCTGTGGGAGAGTAGGACGCCGCCGAACAATCATTGTGGGAAAGCCCCGCACCAGGAAACTGGTGCGGGGCTTTTCTGCGTTTACGGGGTACCCCGCTTTTGTCACCAGTCGGCGGGGTAGCTCTTGAGGCCGCTGGTGTCGAGGGTCCAGCGGCCGGCGGTGGCCATGAGGTCGGGCACCTTCGTCAGTCCTGTGTGTGGATCACCCATGGTCGTGTTGTTGAGGGCCATGACCTCGGGTGTCTGGGCTTCGATCTGGCGGCGCAGACGCACGACATTGAGCCCATGGGGAGCCGCGGGGCTCAGCATCGTGAGGGAGATCTGACCATCGGTGGTCTGCACCTTCCACCGGTCTTCCTGGTGCTCGGCCAGCTCGGCCAGCTGTTCCGCGAAATCGTGCATGCGGCGCAGCTGCTCGGGGGTGAGGTCGGCCAAAGTGCCCTCCGGGGTGGTGCGGGGGGTTACAGGCGGCCGGCGGCCTTGAGGGAGAGGTAGGTGTCGGCCAGGGTGGGGGGAAGGGCTTCGGGGGTGGCGTCGACCACGTGGACGCCGTGGCGGGAGAGTTGCTCCGCGGTGCGGCGGCGCTGGGACTGGGCCTGGGTGGCCGCGGCGGCCTCGTACACGGAGTCCAGGGAGCCGCGGGCGGCGGCCATCTCGGCGATGTGGGGGTCCGCGACCGAGGCGACGATCACCGTGTGCCGCTGGGTGAGGCGGGGGAGGAGCGGGAGCAGGCCCTCTTCGATCGGGGCCGCCTCCAGACTTGTCAGGAGCACGACCAGTGAGCGCCGGGGGGTGCTGCGCAGGATCGTGGAGACCAGGCTGCGGGCGTCCGTCTCGACGAGGGCCGGTTCGAGGCCGGCCATGGCGTTGACGAAGGCCGGGAGGGTGTCGGCGGCCGAGCGGGCCTGGATCTGGGCGCGGGGGCGGCGGTCGTGGGCCAGCAGGTCGACGCGGTCGCCGGCGCGGGTGGCCAGGGCCGCGAGGAGCAGCGCCGCGTCCATGGCGGAGTCCAGGCGGGGGGCGTCGCCGACGCGGCCCGCCGAGGTGCGTCCGGTGTCCAGGCAGATCAGGATGTGCCGGTCGCGTTCGGGGCGCCAGGTGCGGAGGGCGACCTTGGGCCGGCGGGCGGTGGCCCGCCAGTCGATGGAACGGGTGTCGTCGCCGGGTACGTAGTCGCGCAGGCTGTCGAACTCGGTGCCCTCACCGCGCGTCAGGACGCTGGTGCGGCCGTCGAGTTCGCGCAGGCGGGCGAGGCGGGACGGGAGGTGCTTGCGGCTGGTGAACGGCGGCAGGACGCGGACCGTCCAGGGGACGGTGTGGGAGCCCTGGCGGGCGAGCAGGCCGAGGGGGCCGTAGGAGCGGACCGTGACGCGGGCGGCCCGGCGGTCGCCGCGCCGGGTGGGGCGCAGCCGGGTGGTGAGGCGGCGGCGTTCGCCGCCGGGCACGGTCAGGGTGTGGCGGGAGGCGGCGGCCTCGGTGCCGGGCTGCCAGCTGCTGGGGGGCCAGGCGTCGCGGATGCGGGCGCGCAGGGTGCGGCCGGCGGGGTTGGCGACGGTGAGGTGGACGTCGGCCGGTTCGCCGAGTCGGACCGAGGTGGCCCCCGAGCGGGTCAGTTCCAGGGTGCGGACGGGCGCCGCGAGGGCGTAGTCGACGCAGCAGGCCAGCGCGAGGGGGCCGTTGACGGCGAGGATCCCCGTCCAGCTGGGTTCGAGGACGCCGACCGGGATGCTGGCGAGGGCCGCGATCAGGGCGGCGCGTCCGGTGAGGGCCATCAGCGGGGTACGGGGACGTGGGAGAGGATCGCGGTGATCACGGCGTCGGCCGTGACGCCCTCCATCTCGGCTTCCGGGCGCAGTTGGACGCGGTGGCGCAGGGTGGGCAGGGCCAGGGCCTTGACGTCGTCGGGGGTGACGTAGTCGCGGCCGGTGAGCCAGGCCCAGGCGCGGGCGGTGGCCAGCAGGGCGGTCGCGCCTCGGGGGGAGACGCCGAGGGTGAGGGACGGCGATTCGCGGGTGGCGCGGCAGAGGTCGACGACGTACGCGGTGATCTCGGGGGAGACGGTGGTGCGGGCGACGGCCTCGCGGGCGGCTTCGAGGTCGCGGGCGCCGGCGACGGGGCGGATGCCCGCGGCGTGCAGGTCGCGGGGGTCGAAGCCGGCGGCGTGCCGGGTCAGGACGCCGATCTCGTCCTCGCGGGAGGGCAGGGGGACCGTCAGCTTGAGGAGGAAGCGGTCCAGTTGGGCCTCGGGGAGGGGGTACGTGCCCTCGTACTCGACCGGGTTCATGGTGGCGGCGACGAGGAAGGGCTCCGGGAGCTTGCGGGGGGTGCCGTCGACGGTGACCTGGCGTTCCTCCATCGCTTCGAGGAGGGAGGACTGGGTCTTGGGGGGCGTGCGGTTGATCTCGTCGGCGAGGAGGAGGTTGGTGAAGACCGGGCCGTCCTGGAAGGAGAACTCGGCGGTGCGGGCGTCGTAGACGAGGGAGCCGGTGACGTCGCTCGGCATCAGGTCGGGGGTGAACTGGACCCGCTTGGTGTCGAGTTCGAGGGAGGCGGCGAGGGCGCGGACCAGGAGGGTCTTCGCGACGCCGGGTACGCCTTCGAGGAGGACGTGGCCGCGGCACAGGAGGGCGACGACGAGGCCGGTGACGGCGGAGTCCTGGCCGACCACGGCCTTCGCGATCTCGGTGCGGAGCGCTTCCAGGGAGGAACGGGCGCTGTCCGTGGTGGCCGTCATGAGGTGCGGACCTCTCTTTCGAGGGCGTCGAGGTGGTCGGCGAGCGCGACGAGTGCCGCGTCGTCGGCGGGGGTGGGGCCGAACAGGAGGGTGGTGGCCGGGTCGTTGGGGCCGGCGCCGGTGTGGAGGCGGGCGGTCACGGCGGGGACCAGGGTGACGGGGTCGTGGGCCTGCGGGGCCGGTACGCCGACCAGGGCGGCGAGGCGTTCGCGGGTGGCGGCGCGCAGTACGGTCGCGGCGCGGTCGCGGGCGGCGGCCTTGCGGTAGAGGCGGGCGCGGCCTTCGGTGGCCTCGGAGGCGCGGATCGCGACGGGGAGGTCCTCGGTGACGAGGGGGCCGAGGCGGCGGGCCCGCCACAGGGCGGCGAGGACGGCGGCGACGAACAGCTGGAGCAGGGCCCAGGCCCAGCCGGCGGGGACGAGGTCGAGGAGGCCCTGTTCGTCGGAGCCGGTGTCGGAGGCCATGTCCGCGAGGGTGGGCAGGTACCAGACGAGGTCCGGGCGGGAGCCGAGGAGCTGGAGGCCGAGGGAGGCGTTGCCCTGGTCGGCGAGCCGGTCGTTGCGCAGGAAGGACGCGGAGCCGAGGAGGACGGTGTCGCCGCCCTTGGTGGTGCTGGGGAGGACGAGGACGGTGGGGTGGCCGCCGCTGGGGTAGCAGGCGGCGGAGCCGGGGAGGGCGGTGGTGTAGCGGAGGCCGTCGCCGGTGCCGGCCCGGCCGGCGGTGGCGGCTGCGGGGAGGGTGCAGTCCGTGCTGCCCGGGGCCCGGGGGTCGAGGTCGCGCTGGTGGGCGAAGCCCTGGGTGCGGGCGGCGGGGGCCAGGTCGGGGAGGCTGTCGCTGCCGGGGGCGACGAGGACGGTCCGGCCGCCGGAGAGTTCGATGGCGGAGCGGACGGCGCGCCGCTGGGGCTCGCCGAGCAGGTCGGGGTCGCTGACCAGCAGGGTGGTGGCGGGGCCGGTGGCTGCGGCGGCCTCGTCGGCGTTGGTGACGACCCGGCTGGTGACGCCGTGCTCCTTGAGGAGCTGGGCGAGGGCGCGGGTGCCGTCGGGGTCGGCGGAGCGGGGGTCGAGGAGGCCGTGGCGGTCGCCGGTCTGGAGCCCGGCGAGGGCGACGGCCGCGACGAGCACGATCCCGAGGGCGAGGAGGATCCCCCGGGCGCGGGCCCAGAGCCGGGCGGGGGAGGCGTCGGCGGAGGTGCTGCCCGTGCGCTTGCGCTTGCCCTGGCCGGGCGGGGTGGGGGATGCGGGGGTGCCGGGGGCGGTGCCGGTGCCCGTGCCGGGTGCGGGTGCCGGGGTGCTCGGGCGGGCGGGGTCGGGCATGCCCGGGCCGGGCGGAGTGGCGGGGGTGGGGGCGCCGGGGAGGGTGCCCTCGCCGGGCCGGATGGCGGGGGTGGGGGCGCCGGGGGCGGGTGCGGGGGTGCTCGGGCTCTCGGGCATGGCGGGCATGCCCGGGCCGGGCGGAGTGGCGGGGGTGGGGGTGGCGGGGCGCGTGCCCTTGCCCGACGAGGTGGCGGGGTGGCTGCCCTCGCCGGGTGGGGTGGCGGGGCGCGGGTTCTCGCCGGGCGGGGTGCCCGGGGTGGGGTCGGGGGTCATCGGGGGGCCGCCGGTTTGGTGTGGGTCAGGGTTTCGTCCAGGGCGCGCAGGCGGGTGTAGGCCTCGGGGTCGCCCGCGCGGCCGCCGTAGGTGACCTCGTCGAAGGCGCGGGCGGCGGCGCTCAGGTCGCCGGCGTGGGCGGGCAGCGCGGTGGCGGCTTCGGCGGCGGCCTCGTCGGCGGTGCGGCCCGGGCGGGGGTCGAGGAGGGTGCGTTCCTCCAGGGAGCGGACGAGGGCGCGCATGCGTTCCTGGACGGCTTCGGTCCAGCGGCCGGCCGCCGCGTGGGCCTCGGCGGCCGTGCGGTGGTCGGCGGCGCTGCGGGGGCCCTGGTCGAAGAGGGTGCCGGCGCCGGTGGCGGTGCGGCGGGGGGTGCCGAGCCGCCACCACAGGGCGGCGACGGCCAGTACGACGAGGAGGGCGACGGCGAACAGGCCGAGGCCGCCGCCCGGGGTGGCGCCCGCGGCGCGGTCGAGGAACCCGCCGAGCCACTCCCAGAGGCGGTCCAGGGCGCGCTGGAGGAGCCCCGGGTCGTGCTGGTGGTAGGCGGGCTTGGACAGCTCGCGTTCGGCCGCCTCGCGGGCGGCGTCGCGCGGTGTCGTCACCGGTGGTGTCCCGGAGCGCGGCAGCAGGGCCGCCGCGCCCGTGACGATGAGTCCCCCCGTCCCCATCGGTGCGTCAGCCTCCGGTGACCGGTCCGGCGCCGCCCTGGCCGGCGGCCCGGGCGAGCTCCAGGTCCAGGGCTTCGCGGCGGATGCGCTGGTCGACGTAGAGGAGGGTGGTGACGCCCGTCTGCATGGGCACCGTGACGGCGGAGCCGATGATCCCGCCCAGCGCGGTGATGATCAGGAAGGTCCAGCTGGTGGCCGCGGTGCCGTCGAGGAGGCCGCTGAAGCCGCCGGGGGCGAGGAACAGGGCGATGCCCGCGAACGGCATCACGATGATTCCCGCGGTGATGGTCCGCAGGACCCAGGTCAGCAGGCTGATGCCGAAGATCCGCCACCAGGAGCCGCGGACGAGCTTCGCGGAGCGCTTGAGGGCGTCGGAGACCGAGCCGCGTTCCAGCATCAGCGCGGGGGGCGCCAGGACGAAGGTCACGTAGAACCAGGCCAGGAGCACCAGGCCGACGGGGACGCCGAGGGCGGCGGCCGTGACGTTGCCCGTGAGGATGCCGGGCAGGGCCGGTACGAAGGCGGCGGCCAGGGCGCCCAGCACGAGGAAGGCGATCAGGCCGATCATGCGCGGGGCCAGCGGGCGCACGGCCTTCAGGGTGCCGGAGACGGTGGAGGTCCGGCCGAGGACGGCGCTGCTGACGACGGGCGCGAGCAGGGCGGTGACCAGGAACAGTCCGAGGGCTTCCAGGAAGTACTGGGCGCCGTAGAGGAAGGCCGTGTTGCCCAGCTGGTCGGCGAGCTCCGCGTCGGTGGGCCTGCGGCCGGTGGAGAGGAGGGCGCTGTCGACGGTGGCGCGCTGGACGAAGAGCAGCCCGATCTGGCACAGGGCGGCGACGACGAGGCTGATGGAGAGCACGGAGCGCCAGTGGCCGCGCAGGGTGCTGACCGCGCCGTCCAGGATCTCGCCGAGGCCGAGGGGCCGCAGCGGGATCACCCCGGGCTTGGCGGCGGGCGGCGGGCCGCCCCAGCCGCCGGGGGCGCCCGGGTAGCCGTAGGGCGCGCCGGGCTGCTGGTGCTGGCCGGGCTGGGAGGGGGAGTCGTACGAGCCCCAGCCGGCGGGCCGGCTCGGGGGCGCCGGCGGCGCCGGGGCGGGGGCGGGCGGCGGGGTGGTGCCCGGGCTCGACCACTGTCCGGGCGGCGGCTGGGCGGCGGACCACTTGCCGTCGCCGGCGGGCGGCGCGGCGGGCGCCGCGGCGGGCCGGTCGGCTTCGGAGCCCTGGCCGTCGGACGGGGATCCGGGCGTGGCCCAGCCCGGAGAGTCGTTCATCGTCGCTCCTTCACGTGCACCTGCCGTGGCCGGCGCGCTGGTCGGCTGCCATCGTGCCACGGGCGATCACGGAAGGGACCGGCCGTCCCCCACGATCCCCGGCCGCTCGTCCCTTCAATTGTCGCGCGGATCCGAGGCAGACTGGTCGTCCTGATCACCACGCAGGTCCGAGGGGCGATTTCCAGCCCTTTTGGCTGTGGGACAGCTCACCGCCAGGTAACGATTAGCTAATGGGATGATGTCAAGCATGAAGGGACGAGTCCTTGTCGTCGACGACGACACCGCGCTGGCCGAGATGCTCGGCATTGTGCTGCGTGGAGAAGGTTTTGAGCCGTCGTTCGTAGCGGACGGCGACAAGGCGCTGGCTGCCTTCCGGGAGGCGAAGCCGGACCTGGTCCTGCTCGACCTCATGCTGCCCGGACGGGACGGCATAGAGGTGTGCAGGCTGATCCGGGCCGAGTCCGGGGTGCCGATCGTCATGCTCACCGCGAAGAGCGACACGGTCGACGTCGTGGTGGGCCTGGAATCGGGCGCCGACGACTACATCGTGAAGCCGTTCAAGCCGAAGGAGCTGGTCGCCCGGATCCGGGCGAGGCTGCGGCGTTCGGAGGAGCCGGCGCCGGAGCAGCTGGTCATCGGTGACCTGGTCATCGACGTGGCCGGTCACTCCGTCAAGCGGGACGGGGCCGCCATCGCGCTGACCCCGCTGGAGTTCGACCTGCTGGTCGCGCTCGCGCGCAAGCCGTGGCAGGTGTTCACCCGCGAGGTGCTCCTGGAGCAGGTCTGGGGCTACCGCCACGCGGCGGACACCCGCCTGGTCAACGTGCACGTGCAGCGGCTGCGCTCGAAGGTCGAGAAGGATCCGGAGCGCCCCGAGATCGTCGTGACGGTGCGTGGTGTCGGCTACAAGGCCGGACCCAGCTGACGTGCCGCCCGGCACACCCCGGGGCGGCTCCCGACGGGGAGTTCCGTGGGGCGGCCGGGTGCTGCGTCCGAGCAAGGACGGAACGCCCGGCGGCCCCGTGCTGCGGCTCTTCGTACGCCTCGTACGACGGCCGCTGCTTCCGGCTGTCCGCCTGTGGCGGCGCAACATCCAGCTCCGGGTGGTCGCGGCGACGCTGCTGATGTCGCTGGCGGTGGTCCTCGCGCTGGGTTTCGTCGTCATCGCGCAGGTCAGCAAGGGTCTCCTCGACGCCAAGGAGGAGGCCGCGCAGAGCCAGGCCGCGGGCGGGTTCGCGGTCGCCCAGGAGAAGGCCAACACGCCGTCCGCCGTGGACGGGGCCGACGCCGCCGACAACAAGGTGGGCCGGGACGCCAGTACCTGGATGAACTCCCTGGTCAAGCAGCTGGCCAGTGGCGGGCAGACCGCCTTCGAGGTGGTCGCGCTCGGTGCGGGCACCGGCGAGCAGGCGCCCGGCGCGCAGGGCGTCAAGGGCGCCCGCGCCTCCGGCAACGTCGATCCGACGGCGAGCGTCCCGCTGGAGCTGCGCCGGGCCGTCAACCACGCCACCGGCACCTTCAAGACCTTCTCGCAGATCAAGTACACAGCCGGGAGCGGGGAGAAGCTCCCGGAGCCCGCGCTGGTCGTCGGCAAGCGGCTGACCGACATCAACGGGGACCCGTACGACCTGTACTACCTCTTCCCGCTCACCCAGGAGGAGGAATCCCTCAACCTGGTCAAGAGCACCATCGCGACCGCCGGGCTGTTCGTCGTCGTGCTGCTCAGCGCCATCGCCTCGCTCGTCGTGCGGCAGATCGTGACGCCCGTGCGGATGGCCGCCGGGATCGCCGAGCGGCTCTCGGCCGGCCGGCTCCAGGAGCGGATGAAGGTCACCGGCGAGGACGACATCGCCCGTCTGGGCGAGGCCTTCAACAAAATGGCCCAGAACCTCCAGAACAAGATCCAGCAGCTGGAGGACCTCTCGCGGATGCAGCGCCGGTTCGTCTCGGACGTCTCCCACGAGCTGCGCACCCCGCTGACGACCGTCCGGATGGCCGCCGACGTCATCCACGACGCCCGGGTCGACTTCGATCCGGTCACGGCCCGCTCCGCGGAGCTTCTCGCCGGGCAGCTCGACCGCTTCGAGTCGCTCCTCGCCGACCTGCTGGAGATCAGCCGGTTCGACGCGGGCGCGGCCGCCCTGGAGGCGGAGCCCATCGACCTGCGCGACGTCGTGCGCCGGGTCATCGACGGCGCCGAGCCGCTCGCCGAGCACAAGGGCAGCCGCATCCGCGTCCTCGGCGACACCCAGCCGGTGATAGCGGAGGCCGACGCCCGCCGCGTGGAGCGGGTGCTGCGCAACCTCGTCGTCAACGCCGTCGAGCACGGCGAGGGCCGTGACGTGGTGGTCCGGCTCGCCTCGGCGGGCGGGGCCGTCGCGGTCGCCGTCCGCGACTACGGGGTCGGGCTCAAGCCCGGCGAGGCCACCCGCGTCTTCAACCGGTTCTGGCGCGCCGACCCGGCCCGGGCGCGCACCACCGGCGGTACGGGCCTGGGCCTGTCGATCGCCGTCGAGGACGCCCGGCTGCACGGCGGCTGGCTCCAGGCCTGGGGCGAGCCGGGCGGCGGCTCCCAGTTCCGCCTCACCCTGCCCCGTACCGCCGACGAGCCGCTGCGCGGATCGCCGATCCCGCTGGAGCCCGAGGACTCGCGGGGCAACCGGGCCCGGGCCGCGGCCGACGCCGCAGGGCGCCACAACGGCTCGGGCGGGCGGCCCGGTGCGGGGGGCGCGGGCCGCGCCGAGCGGGCCGACCGTTCGCCGATCCCGCCCAGGCCCGCCGTCACCACCGCCCAGCCCGTGCCCGCCGATCCGACCGCGCTGCCCGGCAACGGCGCCCGGGTCGTGGCCAGGCCCGCCGATCAGGGAGCAGCACAGGAGGATGGATCCGGTGGAGGACGCTGAACGGGCGCCGGCGGACGCGCGGCGCGCGCGGACCGTACGGCCTGTACGGGGCGTACGGCGTGGGGGGCCGGGAGGCATCGGGGCGGTCCTGGCGTGCGGCGCCGTGGGGGCGCTGCTGGCCGGCTGTGCCTCCATGCCCGACCGCGGTGAGATCCGGCGGGTGGACGCCGCGCAGGGCGTCGACTCCCAGGTACGGGTGTTCGGTGCCCCGCCGGCCGACAAGGCCAGCCCCGCCGACATCGTCGACGGCTTCCTGGAGGCCATGACCAGTGACGACCCGCAGCTGGCGACCGCCCGCAAGTACCTCACCGAGGGCGCCGCGAAGGAGTGGAAGCCCGGTTCGGCCGTCACCGTGCTCTCGGCGGGCCTCGACCGGGTGCCCGTCCACGGCGAGCGGGACCCCGAGGGGCCCCGCTGGAAGGTGACCGGCAAGAAGCTGGCGACCGTCGACGAGCGCAGCGCCTACCAGCCGGAGACCGGCGGCAAGCGGTACGAGGAGTTCCTCCAGCTGGTCCAGGTCGACAAGCAGTGGCGGATCGCGACCCCGCCCAGCGGCCTCGTGCTCAGCGAGTCCGACTTCCAGCGGATCTACAAGCCGGTGAACAAGTACTACTTCGCGGGCGGCAAGCTCGTCGCCGACCCGGTGTACGTGCGCCAGCGCAGCGACCCCGATTCGCGGATGGACCCGACCACGCAGACCGTGCAGTCGCTGCTCGCCGGTCCTTCCAAGTGGCTCGGTCCGGTCGTCTCCACCGCCTTCCCCACCGGCGCGGCCCTGCGCGAGGGCACCAAGTCCCTTTCCTACGACGGCCAGAACACCCTGCGCGTCCCGCTCAACGAGAAGGGCGGCAACGTCGGGCAGCCGCAGTGCCAGAAGATGGCCACCCAACTCCTCTACACGGTGCGGGACCTGACGGCCTCGCGGCTGGACCGGGTCGAACTGCTGCGCCCCGACGGCAGGTCCTCGTTGTGCTGGGTGACCGGATCGACCGCGTCGGTCCTCGCCAACCGGCCGCCGTCGCCGGAGCACCAGTACTACGTGGACAAGGACTCCAAGCTGGTCCGGATGGTCCTCAACGTCAACGCCGAGGAGCAGCAGCAGGACAAGCCGGAGCCCGCGCCGGGGCCGCTGGCCACCGCCGCGGCCTTCAAGGTGGGTTCGGCGGCCGTGACGTACGACGAGAAGCGGGCCGCGGTCGTCTCCGACGACGGGCACGGGCTGTACGTGGTGACGCTGACGACGGCGGGGCAGATGCCGCCGCCGCTGCTGAACAGCAAGACCGGCAAGCTGACGGCGCCCAGCTGGGACGCCCAGGGCGACCTGTGGATCGCGGACCTCGATCCGCAGACCCAGGGCCTGTACCGGATTCCCGGGGGGACCGGGGCGCCGCAGAAGGTGGACGTCGCCGGCCTGGACGGGGGCAAGATCACGGCGCTGAAGGCCTCGCCGGACGGGGTGCGGCTCGCGCTGCTCGTCGAGCGGGAGGGCGGGCGCAAGAACCTGTACCTCGGGCGGATCGAGCGGCCGGAGGTGCAGGGGGACGCGTCGCCGCTGTCGGTGCGGGAGCTGCGGCCGGCCGCCCCGCAGATGGCGGAGGTCACCGCGATGAGCTGGGCGCCGCGGGGGCGGCTGCTGGTGGTGGGCCGGGAGAGCGGCGGGGTCGACCAGGCCCGCTACATGCTGGCCGACGGGTCCATGGTCGCGGCGAGTCTGCCGGGGGCGACGGGGCTGAGCGCGATCGCGGCCGCCGAGGACGAGGCGAAGCCGGTCGTGGCCTCCTCGACGGAGGACGGCATCGTGTGGCTGCCGCCGGGGGCGCAGTGGCGCACGGTGGCGGCGGGCGGCCGGGCGCCGGTGTACCCGGGCTGAGGGGCGTGGGCTGGGGGGTGGCGCGTGCCGTGTGACGGGTGCCGCGTGACGTGTGGTGGCCGGCGTGTGACGGGTGCGGCGTGACGGGTGACGCGTGACGGGTGACGCGTGACGCCCCGGGTTTTCCACAGGGGTCGCGGGGGCGTGCGCCGCCCGGCAGGGTGGAGGCATGCGGGGGTGGTGGCAGGAGCTGGCGGGGCTGGTGCTGCCGTCCGACTGTGCGGGCTGCGGGGCCGCGCGCCGGGTGCTGTGCGAAGGCTGCCGGGGCGCGCTCGGCGGCGGCCGGGCCGGGCGGGTGCGTCCGGCGGCGCGCCGGGCGGGTCCCGTCGGGCTGCCCGTGGTCGTGGCCGGGGCCGCGTACGAGGGGGTCGTACGGGCCGTCGTACTGGCCCACAAGGAGCGCGGGGCGCTGCCGCTGGCCGGGCCGCTCGGCGCCGCCCTGGCCGCGGCGGTGCTCCGGGCCGACGCGGAGGGGGAGGGGGGCGGGGCGGGGGAGCTGGTGCTGGTCCCCGTACCGTCCGCGCGGCCGACGCTGCGGGCGCGCGGCCACGATCCGGCGCGCCGGGTGGCCCTGGCTGCCGCGGCCCGGCTGCGGGCGGGCGGTGTGCCCGCGCGGGTGGCGCCCGTGCTGCGGCTGCGGCGGCGGGTCGCCGACCAGGCGGGTCTGGGGGCGCGGGAGCGGCTGGAGAACCTGGCGGGGGCGCTGCGGGTGTGCGCGGGCGGGACGCGGGCAGTCGAGGGGGCGCGGATCGTTCTGGTGGACGACGTCATCACCACCGGGGCCACTCTCGCGGAGGCGGCGCGGGCGCTGAGGGCGGCCGGGCTGCGGGTGCGGGCTGCGGCCGTGGTGGCGGCGTCGGCGGACTCCTTCGGCGGAGAAACGGTCGGCAACTCGTACAGAGCAAAAAACTCGTGAATAGATTTGGAACTGCCGGGGAATGCGCATCGTTGCAGGTAGTAAGAGGGAACAGCCACCTGAACGGAGGTACGTTCCGGTAGCGGGTGCCGACAACCGGCATTGAGAGATATGTTCGGTTGTGAGGACTTCGTGTCAGTGCCCGTTCAGGGGGTTCTCTCTGCTCCGAAGTCGGTGGGATGTAGATCTTGCCGATGGGGGAGGAGGAGGTGAAAGTCGCCAAGTCCGAGGCTCCGGTGTTCACCGGGGCCTGGTGCGAAAGGGAGACGCTTCGCCGCTGGCGGTGGGGCTCTCCGGGAACGGAGTTCTGCGTGGACATCGTCGTCAAGGGCCGCAAGACCGAAGTGCCCGAGCGGTTCCGCAAGCACGTGGCCGAGAAGCTGAATCCCGAGCGGATCCAGAAGCTCGACGCCAAGGTGATCAGCTTGGACGTCGAGGTGTCCAAGGAGCACAACCCGCGGCAGGCCGACCGCTCTGACCGCGTGGAGATCACCCTGCATTCGCGGGGCCCGGTGATCCGGGCCGAGGCCGCGGCCGCCGACCCGTACGCGGCGCTGGACCTCGCCCAGGACAAGCTGGAGGCCCGGCTGCGCAAGCAGCACGACAAGCGGTTCACCCGGCGGGGCAACGGCCGGCTTTCGGCGGCGGAGGTCGCCGATGTGGTGCCCGGTGTCGCCTCGCTCAACAGCAACGGCGAGCCGGTCTCCCAGGAGCAGGCGGACGGGGTCCCGACCACTCGGATCGGACCCCTGGAAGTACAGGGCGAGGGCCCGCTGATCGTCCGCGAGAAGACCCACTCGGCCGGACCGATGTCGCTCGACCAGGCGCTCTACGAGATGGAACTGGTCGGACACGACTTCTACCTGTTCGTCGACTCCGACACCAAGATGCCGAGCGTCGTCTACCGCCGTCACGCCTACGACTACGGCGTCGTCCACCTGAACGCCGATGGCGCCTCCAGCTCGGACGAGCCGGCCGCGGGCGCGGGCGGCGCGCTGGGCGGCTGACCCCCTCTCCGTTGCCCCCGCGGAGCGCCCGAGGCGCTCCGCGGGGGCACCTGTACGAGGTGCCGTGGCAGGTGCCGTGGCCGAAAATCGGCCGTATCCCGGCCTGATCCGGCCGGGAGGTGACCGGGATGCGTCGGAGGGTGGCCGGTAGTGGCTCGTATGGGCCGCACGGCCGCCGACGTGCCCCCTCGCCGACACCCGGGCATGGAATCATGGCGGGCAGTCAACCGGTGGCGGACCCCGCAGGGTTGACCCGGCAACTGGGCACATGCAGGGGGAGGAACGATGGCGGACGGCTTCGGGCCGGTACGCGGTGACGACGGCACGGGCTGTCGGGCGGCGGGCCTGGCGGACGCGGCGGCCGACCCGGCCGGGGAACCCATCCGGGTGCTCGTGGTCGACGACCACGCCCTCTTCCGGCGCGGGCTGGAGATCGTTCTCGCCCAGGAGGAGGACATCCAGGTCGTGGGCGAGGCCGGGGACGGGGCGGAGGCGGTGGACAAGGCCGCCGACCTGCTGCCGGACATCGTGCTGATGGACGTGCGGATGCCCCGGCGCGGCGGCATCGAGGCCTGTACCTCGATCAAGGAGGTGGCCCCCTCCGCGAAGATCATCATGCTGACGATCAGCGACGAGGAGGCGGACCTCTACGACGCGATCAAGGCGGGCGCCACGGGCTACCTGCTGAAGGAGATCTCCACGGACGAGGTCGCCACGGCGATCCGCGCGGTGGCGGACGGGCAGTCGCAGATCAGCCCGTCGATGGCGTCGAAGCTGCTGACCGAGTTCAAGTCGATGATCCAGCGCACCGACGAGCGCAGGCTGGTGCCCGCGCCGCGGCTGACCGACCGCGAGCTGGAGGTGCTGAAGCTGGTGGCGACCGGGATGAACAACCGGGACATCGCCAAGCAGTTGTTCATCTCGGAGAACACCGTCAAGAACCACGTGCGCAACATCCTGGAGAAGCTCCAGCTGCACTCGCGCATGGAGGCGGTCGTCTACGCGATGCGCGAGAAGATCCTGGAGATCCGCTAGTCCGCTCAGAGCGCCTTCAGTTCCGCGGTGACCGCGGCGGCCTCCTCGGGGGTGGAGGCGCGCTCGACGCGGACCGCGTCGCAGCCGACCCACTCCGCTGCCTCCCGCAGGGCCCGCGCCATCGGGGCGGCCGCCTTCGGGGTGGTCAGCGAGAGCTGGCGGGCCACCAGGGTGGTGCCCTCGCGGGCCGGGTCGACACGGCCCTGGAGCAGGCCGCCGGCCAGCAGCGGCATCGCGAAGTACCCGTGGACCCGCTGGGGTTTGGGGACGTAGGCCTCCAGCTTGTGGGCGAAGCCGAAGATCCGCTCCGTCCGCGGCCGGTCCCAGACGAGGGAGTCGAACGGCGAGAGCAGGGTGGTGCGGTGGCGGCCCCGCGGGGCCTCGGCCAGCGCCGCCGGGTCGGCCCAGGCGGCCTTGGCCCAGCCTTCGACCGCGACCGGGACCAGGCCGGAGTCCGCGATCACCGCGTCGACCTGTTCCCCCTTGAGCCGGTGGTAGTCGGCGAGGTCGGCGCGGGTGGCCACACCCAGGGACCGGCCCGCCAGGGCGACCAGCCGGCGCAGGCACTCGCGGTCGTCGAGGTCGTCGTGGAGCAGTTCGGCCGGCACCGCCCGCCCGGCCAGGTCGTAGACCCGCTTCCAGCCGCGGCGCTCGGTGCAGACGACGTCACCGGTGTCCAGCAGCCACTCCACCGCGATCTTGGTCTCGGACCAGTCCCACCAGGGGCCGCCGTTCTTCGCGCCGCCCAGTTCGGTCGAGGTCAGCGGCCCGTCGGCGGTCAGCCGGTCCAGGACCAGGCGGCAGGAGGCCTCCCGGTCGCGCATCTTGTGCCAGCGGTAGCCGTGTGCCCGCTTGACCCGGCGGCGGAAGGCGAAGTGGGGCCACTCCTCGATCGGCAGTACGCACGCCGCGTGCGACCAGTACTCGAAGGCGTGGTTCTCCGTCCAGTACGCCCGCTCCACCGTCTGCCGGCCGACCGCGCCCAGGCGTGCGTACGGGATCAGCTCGTGCGAGCGCGCCAGGACGGAGATGGTGTCCAGCTGGACGGCTCCCAGGTGGCGCAGCATCGCGCGGACGCCGCCCTTGCGGTCGGGTGCGCCGAGGAAGCCCTGGGCGCGCAGCGCGATGCGCCGGGCCTCGTCGGCGGACAGGGAGAGCGTCGGCTGCGGCAGGCTGCTGGTCATGGCCGCAGCCTAGGACCCGGCACTGACAGCGGGCAGGTAGGGAAGGGCGCAGGGCAGGCCGAGGTCGCCGGGGAGCAGGCCGCCGACCCAGCAGTCCCGGACGGTGCCGCCGCGGTGCAGGGCGGCCCGCAGCAGGCCCTCGACGCGGAAGCCGGCCTTCTCGGCGACGGCGCGCGAGCCCGCGTTGCCCACCTCGGCGCGCCATTCGAGCCGGGCGGCGCCCAGGGCGGTGAAGGTCCAGCGGGCGACGGCGCCGACGGCCTCGGTCATGTAGCCGTGGCCGCGGTGCTCCTTCGTCGCCCAGTAGCCGATCTCGTAGGCGTCGGCGCCGCGGACGTGGACGCCGACCGCCGCGACGAGCGGGCCGCCCCGGCCCAGGCGCACGGCGAAGCCGTACCCGGTGTCCGCGCGCCAGCCTTCGGGGACCAGCTCGTTCACGAAGGTCCTCGCGTGGGCGCGCTCGTAGGGGGAGGGCACCATGGTCCAGCGCTGGATGCCGGGGTCCTGGGCGGCGGCGTACACCTCGTCCTCGTCGGACGGGGCGAAGGGGCGCAGGTCCAGGCGTTCCGTTCGCAGTGTGGTGGGTTCCATCCACGGATTGTGGCGGTGCGGGGGAGCGCGGGCGAGCAGTTTCCGTCCCCACCGGCACCTTCGGCCCTGCCCACACGTTCTCATTCCGGGCACCCGTGCCCCGCGGATACGGCGGACCTCCCGGCGCGACCACGTCCTCGCTTACGATGGCCGTTGCGGTGGGGCCCACCTGCCGTGCCCGGTTACGAACAGTGCCCAGGCCCGACCGGCAAGGAGACAAACCTCGGTGTCCGTCTTCAACAAGCTCATGCGTGCAGGCGAAGGCAAGATCCTGCGCAAACTGCACCGCATCGCGGACCAGGTCAACTCCATCGAAGAGGACTTCGTCAACCTCTCCGACGCCGAGTTGCGCGCGCTCACGGACGAGTACAAGCAGCGGTACCAGGACGGCGAGAGCCTGGACGACCTGCTCCCCGAGGCGTTCGCGACCGTGCGCGAGGCCGCGAAGCGCGTCCTCGGCCAGCGTCACTACGACGTGCAGATCATGGGCGGCGCGGCCCTGCACCTGGGGTACGTGGCGGAGATGAAGACCGGTGAGGGCAAGACCCTCGTCGGTACCCTCCCGGCGTACCTGAACGCGCTGTCGGACAAGGGCGTCCACCTGATCACGGTGAACGACTACCTGGCCGAGCGCGACTCCGAGATGATGGGCCGCGTCCACAAGTTCCTGGGCCTGAGCGTCGGCTGCATCCTGGCGAACATGTCCCCGGCCCAGCGCCGGGAGCAGTACAGCTGTGACATCACGTACGGCACGAACAACGAGTTCGGCTTCGACTACCTGCGCGACAACATGGCGTGGTCGCAGGACGAGCTGGTGCAGCGCGGCCACAACTTCGCCGTGGTCGACGAGGTCGACTCGATCCTGGTCGACGAGGCCCGTACGCCGCTGATCATCTCGGGTCCGGCCGACCAGGCCACCAAGTGGTACGCCGACTTCGCCAAGCTCGTCACCCGGCTGACCAAGGGCGAGGCGGGCCAGCCGCTCAAGGGCATCGAGGAGACCGGCGACTACGAGGTCGACGAGAAGAAGCGCACCGTCGCCATCCACGAGGCGGGTGTCGCGAAGGTCGAGGACTGGCTCGGCATCGAGAACCTGTACGAGTCGGTGAACACTCCCCTCGTCGGTTACCTCAACAACGCGATCAAGGCCAAGGAACTCTTCAAGGCCGACAAGGACTACGTCGTCATCGACGGCGAGGTCATGATCGTCGACGAGCACACGGGCCGCATCCTGGCCGGCCGCCGGTACAACGAGGGCATGCACCAGGCCATCGAGGCGAAGGAAGGGGTGGACATCAAGGACGAGAACCAGACCCTCGCCACGATCACCCTGCAGAACTTCTTCCGCCTGTACACGAAGCTGTCGGGCATGACCGGTACGGCCATGACCGAGGCCGCCGAGTTCCACCAGATCTACAAGCTGGGCGTCGTGCCGATCCCGACGAACCGCGGGATGGTCCGCAAGGACCAGCCGGACCTGATCTACCGCACCGAGGTCGCGAAGTTCGCCGCGGTCGTCGACGACATCGCGGAGAAGCACGAGAAGGGCCAGCCGATCCTCGTCGGTACGACGTCGGTCGAGAAGTCCGAGTACCTCTCGCAGCAGCTCTCCAAGCGGGGCGTGCCGCACGAGGTCCTCAACGCCAAGCAGCACGAGCGCGAGGCCTCGATCGTCGCCCAGGCCGGCCGCCGCGGCGCGGTCACGGTCGCCACGAACATGGCCGGCCGCGGTACCGACATCAAGCTCGGCGGCAACCCGGACGACCTCGCCGAGGCGGAGCTGCGCCAGCGCGGCCTCGACCCGGAGGAGCACATCGAGGAGTGGGCGCACGCCCTGCCCGAGGCGCTCAAGCGTGCGGAGGCGGCCGTGAAGGCCGAGTTCGAGGAGGTCAAGGACCTCGGCGGGCTGTACGTGCTGGGCACCGAGCGGCACGAGTCGCGCCGTATCGACAACCAGCTGCGCGGCCGCTCGGGCCGCCAGGGCGACCCGGGCGAGTCCCGTTTCTACCTCTCGCTCGGTGACGACCTGATGCGTCTGTTCAAGGCGCAGATGGTCGAGCGGGTCATGGCGATGGCGAACGTGCCGGACGACGTGCCGATCGAGAACAAGATGGTGACGCGCGCGATCGCGTCCGCCCAGTCGCAGGTCGAGACCCAGAACTTCGAGACGCGCAAGAACGTCCTGAAGTACGACGAGGTCCTCAACAGCCAGCGCGAGGTCATCTACGGTGAGCGCCGCCGCGTCCTGGAGGGCGAGGACCTGCACGAGCAGGTCGTCTTCTTCATGGACGACACGATCGACGCGTACATCGCGGCCGAGACGGTCGAGGGCTTCGCCGAGGAGTGGGACCTGGACCGGCTGTGGGGTGCCTTCCGGCAGCTCTACCCGATCAAGGTGACGGTGGAGGAGCTGGAGGAGGCGGCCGGCGATCGTGCGGGCATCACCGCCGAGTTCATCGCCGAGTCCGTCAAGGACGACATCCACGAGCAGTACGCGGCGCGCGAGAAGGCGCTCGGCTCCGACGTCATGCGCGAGCTGGAGCGGCGCGTGGTGCTGTCGGTGCTGGACCGCAAGTGGCGCGAGCACCTCTACGAGATGGACTACCTCCAGGAGGGCATCGGCCTGCGGGCGATGGCCCAGAAGGACCCGCTGGTCGAGTACCAGCGGGAGGGCTTCGACATGTTCAACGCCATGATGGAGGGCATCAAGGAGGAGTCCGTCGGCTACCTGTTCAACCTGGAGGTCCAGGTCGAGCAGCAGGTCGAGGAGCTTCCGGTGCAGGCCGCGGCGCCGTCCCTGTCGAAGGAGCCGGCGGCCGCGCGTCCGGAGATCCGGGCCAAGGGCCTGGACGCTCCGCAGCGCCCGGACCGGCTGCACTTCTCCGCCCCGTCGGTGGACGGGGAGGGCGGGGTCGTCGAGGGCGAGTTCGACGCGGAGGGCGCCGGTGGCGACGGGATGACGCGGGCCGAGCGGCGCAAGGCGCAGAAGGCCTCCGGCGGGCGCCGGCGCAAGAAGTAACCCCGCTTCCGGGCGTACCGGCAGCACCACCACCATCGGCCGGGGCCGGACACCTGAGGGTGTCCGGCCCCGGCCGTCGTGGTGCGGGGCCGGATTCCGGCGGCGCCGGGCCGGCGGGCCGGGGTGGGGGGTGGGTGGGGGGTTGGGCCGGGTGGGTGACGGGGGGTCGCCTATCGGGGGGTGTGGGGGGTGGGGGCGGCCGTCCACCCCGGGGGGCTTGGGCCGGGTGGGACGGAGGGCCGGCGGGGGCGGGTCACCCGGATAGGTGGTGGGACGGGCGGGGCGCGGCGGAGGTCCCGCGGTGATTGCGGAGCGTCGCGGGGTGGCCGTAGAACGGTCACACCGAGTCACCGAACCTACGGGGGAACCGCCATGGACATCACCACCACCAGCCGCGCGGCGACCGGCGGCGAGGGCCGTGGCCGCACGGGCGCACCGGCCCGGACCCGGCCCGGCGGACGGCGGGACGCGCGGGGGCCGGGCGGGGGGCCGCGGGCGGGGCGCCGGGGCGGGCCGCACGACTGGTTCGCGCAGCGCCTGCTCGCGGTGCTGAGCGGCCAGCGGCCCGTCCACTCGCTGCTCGGGCTCACCGTGGGGCCCGCGTACGAGCAGCTGGCCTCCCTGGCCCCCACCCGGCCCGCACCGGACCGTCCGCGCCCCGTCCTGCGCCACTGCGGCCGGTTCCACCCGGGCCCGGGGGTCATCGAGGCGTTCGCGCGGATCGCCACCGGCGACCGGGTCTCCGCGATGGCCTTCCGCCTGGAGCAGGGCCCCGACCTGCGCTGGCGCTGCGCGGCGATCGAGATCCGGGGGCCCCGCACCAGGGGGGATTCGGTGCGGGAGGCCGCGGTCGTATCCTGAGGGCGTTTCCGACTACCGAAAGCAGCCGGCCATGCGCGTGTACGTCCCCCTGACACTCCCCGGTCTCGCCGAGGCGCACAAGGCGGGCGAGCTGGGGCCCGCCCCGCTCCGCGCGTACGCCGTGACGCCCGGGCTGCGGGAGTGGTACGTCTCCGACGACGTCGAGGAGCTGGAGTACGCCGCCCTGGGCCGGGCCGCGGCCGCCTCCCTGCGGCTGCTCGCCGCGGACGCGGACGCCCCGCGCCGCCGGGTCGTCGTCGCCCTCGACGTCGACGACAAGGCCGTCACCGCCGACCCCGGGGACGACGAGGCCGCCCTGGGCCGGGTCGCCCTCGCCGCCGCCGTGCGGCTCGCGGTGGCCGCCGCCGTGCACGCCGACGCCGACGACGCCGAACAGGACGTCGCCGCGGCCGCCGCCGCGCTGGAGGCCGCCGACGCCGGGGACGACGACGCGCGGACCGCCGTCGACGGCGCCGATGACCACGAGCTGCTCTGGTTCGGCGTGCAGGAGATCCCGGGGCTGCTGAGATGAGCGCCGAAACCGGTGCCCACATCGTCTGGGACTGGAACGGCACGCTGCTGCACGACATCGACGCCGTCATCGCTGCCACCAACGCCTCCTTCGCCGAACTGGGCTTCGCCGCGATCACCCTGGAGACGTACCGCGACCTGTACGTCGTACCGGTGCCGAAGTTCTACGAGCGCCTCATGGGCCGGCTGCCCACCGAGGAGGAGTGGCTCGTCATGGACGAGACCTTCCACCGGCACTACTGGGCCGCCGCCGGGACGGCGGGGCTGGCGGAGGGCGCCCGGGAGCTGCTGAGCGGCTGGCAGGCCGACGGGCTCACCCAGTCCCTGCTCTCCCTCGCGCCCCACGAGAAGCTCGTGCCGCTGGTGCGCACGCACGGGATCGAGCGGCACTTCCTGCGCGTCGACGGCCGCACCGGGCCCTCGCACACCACCAAGGCGGGACATCTCGTACGCCATATGGCTGCCATGGAGTCCACCGGAGTGACCGCCACAAGGACGATCCTCATCGGAGACGCGGTGGACGACGCGCTCGCCGCGGCGCACATCGGGGCCCGCGCCGTGCTGTACACGGGCGGTTCGCACAGCCGCACCAGTCTGGAATCGGCCGGTGTCCCCGTCGTGGACACCCTGGCCGACGCCGTCGCCGCAGCTCGCGAGCTGGCCGGATAGCTGCGCCGGGCACGTCCGGATGGCGGCGTCGCTGGCCAGAGTGTCCAGGTTTCCCCCCGGGATTTGTACAGATGCTGTCAATGACGAGCGGGGGGTGGGGCGAGATAGCCTTGTACCCGTGATCAGCGCGATAGTCATCGGGGGCACGGACGCCCCCGGCCCGCGCCCGGCGCACTTCCGTGCCCGGGCCCTCGCTGGTCCCCGCCGCCGGGACGTCCTGCAGATCATGGCCGAATCCCTCCCGGTCGGCTCATCCGACGCGAGCGCGTCGACACCCCATCCGGACGCACGCACCGCCCCGGGGCGGAGCTGCGTCCATCCTTCCTTCACCTACGTCACGCAATGGCGCGCGACAGGAGCCAGAGGACATGCAGACCAAGCTGGACGAAGCAAAGGCCGAGCTGCTCGCGCGGGCGGCACGGGTAGCTGAGAACAGCCCGGCCGGGGGGCTACTTCCGACTGGGTCCGAGCAAGGGGAGCGTCCCGAAAAGGGCACCACGCTCTCCTACCTCCAGCGCTACTACCTGCACACCGCCCCCGAAGACCTCGGCGACCGGGATCCGGTCGACGTGTTCGGTGCGGCGCTCTCCCACTACCGGCTCGCCGAGAACCGGCCGCAGGGCACGGCGAACGTCCGCGTGCACACCCCCACGGTCGAGGAGAACGGCTGGACCTCCAGCCACTCGGTCGTCGAGGTCGTCACCGACGACATGCCCTTCCTCGTCGACTCCGTCACCAACGAGCTGTCCCGCCAGGGCCGCGGCATCCACGTCGTGATCCACCCGCAGGTCGTCGTGCGCCGTGACGTCACCGGCAAGCTGATCGAGATCCTCGGCCCCGACTGCGACGCCCACGGCCCCCGGACCGCGCGCCCCCACGACTCGCTCGTCGAATCGTGGATCCACGTCGAGATCGACCGCGAGACCGACAAGGCCGACCTCAAGCAGATCACCGTCGACCTGCTGCGCGTCCTGTCCGACGTCCGCGAGTCCGTCGAGGACTGGGAGAAGATGCGTGACGCCGCGCTGCGCATCGCCGACGAGCTCCCCGCCGAGCCCACCGCGCCCGACCTGCGCGAGTACGAGCTCGAAGAGGCCCGCGAGCTGCTGCGCTGGCTCGCCGACGACCACTTCACCTTCCTCGGCTTCCGCGAGTACAACCTCGTCGACGGCGACGCCCTGACCGCCGTTCCCGGCACCGGCCTCGGCATCCTGCGCTCCGACCCGCTGCACAGCGGCAAGGAGGACGGCCACCCGGTGTCCCCGTCCTTCAACCGGCTGCCCGCCGACGCGCGCGCCAAGGCCCGCGAGCACCGCCTGCTGGTGCTGACCAAGGCCAACAGCCGCTCCACGGTCCACCGCCCGTCCTACCTCGACTACGTCGGCGTGAAGAAGTTCGACGCCGACGGCAACGTGGTCGGCGAGCGCCGCTTCCTCGGCCTGTTCTCCTCCGCCGCGTACACCGAGTCGGTGCGCCGCGTCCCGGTGATCCGCCGCAAGGTCACCGAGGTCCTCGACGGCGCCGGCTTCTCCCCGTCCAGCCACGACGGCCGCGACCTGCTCCAGATCCTGGAGACCTACCCGCGCGACGAGCTGTTCCAGACCCCGGTCGACCAGCTGCGGTCCATCGTCACCTCCGTGCTGTACCTCCAGGAGCGCCGCCGGCTGCGGCTGTACCTGCGCCAGGACGAGTACGGCCGCTACTACTCCGCGCTCGTCTACCTGCCGCGCGACCGCTACACCACCGGCGTGCGGCTGCGTCTGATCGACATCCTGAAGGAGGAGCTCGACGGCATCAGCGTCGACTTCACCGCCTGGAACACCGAGTCGATCCTCTCCCGGATCCACTTCGTCGTCCGCGTCCCGCAGGGCACCGAGCTGCCCGCGCTGACCGACGCCGACGTCGAGCGCATCGAGGGCCGCCTCGTCGACGCGGCCCGCTCCTGGGCCGACGGCTTCGGCGAGGCCCTGGTCGCCGAGCTGGGCGAGGAGCGCGCCGCCGAGCTGCTGCGCAAGTACGGCACCTCGTTCCCCGAGGGCTACAAGGCCGACCACTCGCCGCGCGCGGCCGTCGCCGACCTGTGCCACCTGGAGCGGCTCTCCGCCAGCGAGCGCGAGTTCGCGCTGTCGCTGTACGAGCCCGTCGGCGCGGGCCCCGGCGAGCGCCGGTTCAAGATCTACCGCACCGGCGAGCAGGTCTCCCTCTCCGCCGTCCTGCCCGTCCTGCAGCGTCTGGGCGTCGAGGTCACCGACGAGCGGCCGTACGAGCTGCGCCGCACCGACCGGGTCAGCGCCTGGATCTACGACTTCGGGCTGCGGATGCCGCTGGCGCCGGGCAACGGGGACTCCTACCTCGGCGACGACGCCCGCGAGCGCTTCCAGGAGGCCTTCGCGGCCGTCTGGACCGGCGAGGCCGAGAACGACAACTTCAACACCCTCGTCCTCGGCGCCGGGCTGACCTGGCGGCAGGCGGTCGTGCTGCGCGCGTACGCGAAGTACCTGCGCCAGGCCGGTTCCACCTTCAGCCAGGACTACATGGAGGACACCCTCCGCAACAACGTCCACACCACCCGGCTGCTGGTCTCGCTGTTCGAGGCCCGGATGTCGCCCGGCCGCCAGTCCGCCGGCACCGAGCTCATCGACGCCATGCTGGAGGAGCTCGACGGAGCCCTGGACCAGGTCGCCTCGCTCGACGAGGACCGGATCCTGCGGGCCTTCCTCACCCTGATCAAGGCGACGCTGCGCACCAACTTCTTCCAGCCGAACGACGCGGGCGAGCCGCACTCCTACGTGTCGATGAAGTTCGACCCGCAGGCCATCCCGGACCTGCCCGCGCCGCGCCCCGCCTACGAGATCTGGGTGTACTCCCCGCGCGTGGAGGGCGTCCACCTGCGCTTCGGCAAGGTCGCCCGCGGCGGCCTGCGCTGGTCCGACCGCCGTGAGGACTTCCGTACGGAGGTCCTGGGCCTGGTCAAGGCGCAGATGGTCAAGAACACGGTGATCGTGCCGGTCGGCGCCAAGGGCGGCTTCGTCGCGAAGAACCTGCCGGACCCGGCGGTGGACCGCGACGCGTGGCTCGCCGAGGGCATCGCCTCGTACAAGATCTTCATCTCGGCGCTGCTGGACATCACCGACAACATGGTCGCCGGGGAGGTCGTGCCGCCCAAGGCCGTGGTCCGTCACGACGAGGACGACACCTACCTCGTCGTCGCCGCCGACAAGGGCACCGCCACCTTCTCCGACATCGCCAACGGCGTGGCGGAGTCCTACGGCTTCTGGCTGGGCGACGCGTTCGCCTCCGGCGGCTCCGCGGGCTACGACCACAAGGGCATGGGCATCACCGCCCGCGGCGCCTGGGAGTCGGTCAAGCGGCACTTCCGCGAGCTGGGCCACGACACCCAGACCGAGGACTTCACGGTCGTCGGCGTCGGCGACATGTCCGGCGACGTCTTCGGCAACGGCATGCTGCTCTCCGAGCACATCCGCCTCGTCGCGGCCTTCGACCACCGGCACATCTTCATCGACCCGACGCCGGACGCGGCCACCTCCTACGCGGAGCGCCGCCGGCTGTTCGACCTGCCCCGCTCCTCCTGGGCGGACTACGACACCGCGCTGTTGTCGGCCGGCGGCGGGATCCACCCGCGCAGCGCCAAGGCCATCCCGGTCAACGCGCAGATGCGGGCGGCCCTCGGCATCGAGGCGGGCGTCACCAAGATGACCCCGGCCGAGCTGATGCAGACCATCCTCCAGGCCCCCGTGGACCTGCTGTGGAACGGCGGCATCGGCACGTACGTCAAGGCCACCGCCGAGACCCACGCCGATGTCGGCGACAAGGCCAACGACGCCATCCGCGTCAACGGCTCCGACGTCCGCGCCAAGGTGATCGGCGAGGGCGGCAACCTGGGCCTGACCCAGCTCGGCCGCATCGAGTTCGCCCGCACCGGCGCCGGCGGCGAGGGCGGCAAGGTCAACACCGATGCCATCGACAACAGCGCGGGCGTGGACACCTCCGACCACGAGGTGAACATCAAGATCCTGCTGAACGCGGTGGTCTCGGACGGCGACATGACGGTCAAGCAGCGCAACAAGCTGCTCGCCGAGATGACCGACGAGGTCGGCCACCTGGTGCTGCGCAACAACTACGCGCAGAACACCGCGCTCGCCAACGGCGCCGCCCAGGCGCCGAGCCTGCTCCACGCGCAGCAGCGCTTCATGCGCCGCCTGGAGCGGACCGGACGGCTCGACCGGCAGCTGGAGTTCCTGCCCACGGACCGGCAGATCCGCGAGCTGCTGAGCAACGGCAAGGGCCTGACCCAGCCGGAGCTGGCCGTCCTGTTCGCGTACACCAAGATCACGGTGGCGGACGAGCTCATCGCCACCGGGCTGCCGGACGACCCGTACCTGCGCCGTCTGCTGCACGCGTACTTCCCGGGCGCCCTGCGCGCGAAGTTCCCCGAGCAGATCGACGCGCACGCCCTGCGCCGGGAGATCATCACGACCCTGCTGGTCAACGACACCGTCAACACCGGTGGTACGACCTTCCTGCACCGTCTGCGGGAGGAGACCGGGGCGTCCACCGAGGAGATCGTGCGGGCGCAGCTGTCGGCCCGCGAGATCTTCGGCCTGGCCGAGGTGTGGGACGCCGTCGAGGCGCTCGACAACAAGGTCGCGGCCGACGTCCAGACCCGGGTGCGGCTGCACTCGCGCCGTCTGGTCGAGCGCGGTACGCGCTGGCTGCTCAACAACCGGCCGCAGCCGCTCCAGATCACCGAGACCATCGAGCTGTTCTCGTCCCGGGTGGAGCAGGTCTGGGCCGAGCTGCCGAAGCTGGTGCGCGGCGCGGACCTGGAGTGGTACCGGTCGATCATGGACGAGCTGACCGGCGAGGGCGTGCCGGAGGAGCTCGCGGCGAAGGTGGCCGGCTTCTCCTCGGCGTTCCCGACGCTGGACATCGTCGCCATCTCGGACCGCACGGGCGTGGACCCGCTGTCCGTCGCCGAGGTGTACTACGACCTCGCCGACCGGCTGGACATCACCCAGCTGATGGACCGGATCATCGAACTGCCGCGGTCCGACCGCTGGCAGTCGATGGCCCGTGCCTCCATCCGCGAGGACCTGTTCGCGGCGCACGCCGCGCTGACCGCCGACGTGCTGGCGGTGGGCGACGGGGACGCGACTCCCGAGGAGCGGTTCAAGCTCTGGGAGGAGAAGAACGCGGCGATCATCGGCCGGGCCCGGACGACCCTGGACGAGATCCGGGGTTCGGACGACTTCGACCTGGCGAACCTGTCGGTGGCGATGCGGACGATGCGTTCGCTGCTGCGCGTCCACGCGTAGCCGGCGCCGTACGGCGAACGGCGAACGGGCGGGCCCGGGACCACTGGTGGTCCCGGGCCCGCCCGTCTTTCAGCGGCGGGTGAAGGCCTCGTAGGCGTCGCAGACCTCCGCGGAGGGGCCGTCCATGCGCAGGACGCCCGATTCGAGCCAGATCGCGCGGTCGCAGGTCTCGCGGACGGTGCCGATGCCGTGGCTGACGAGGAAGACGGTGCCGGCGCGGGCGCGGAGCTCCTCGATGCGGGCCTGGCTGCGGCGCTGGAAGGCGGCGTCGCCGGTGGCCAGGGCCTCGTCGATCATCAGGACGTCGTGGTCCTTGGCGGCGGCGATGGAGAACCGCAGCCGGGCGCCCATGCCGGAGGAGTAGGTGCGCATGGGCAGGGAGATGAAGTCGCCCTTCTCGTTGATGCCGGAGAAGTCGACGATGTCCTGGTAGCGCTCGTGGATCTGCCGGCGGGTCATGCCCATGGCGAGGCCGCCGAGGACCACGTTGCGTTCGCCGGTGAGGTCGTTCATCAGGGCCGCGTTCACGCCCAGGAGCGAGGGCTGGCCGTGCGAGTAGACGGCCCCGGAGGCCACCGGCTGGAGGCCGGCGATGGCCTTCAGGAGGGTGGACTTGCCCGATCCGTTGGAGCCGATGAGCCCGATCGCCTCGCCCTTGTACGCGGTGAAGCTGACGCCCCTGACGGCGTGCACCTCGCGGACGCCGGGGGCGGGCGTGCGGGAGAAGATCCGGCTGAGGGCGGCGGTGGCGCCGCCCTTGCGGGTGCCGGAGCCGTGCACCTTGTAGACGACGTGGACCTCGTCGGCGATCACGGTGGGGATCCGCCCGCCGGGGGCGGCGGGGCCGGGAGCGGTGGTGGGTGTCGTGCTGCGGGTCAGGGTGTCAGCCACGGCCGTACTCCTCCTCTGCCTTCCAGAAGTAGACGAACCCGCCGACGCCGGCGAGCAGGGCCCAGCCGATGGCGATCGGCCAGACGTGGTGGGGCAGCGACGACGCCTTGAAGCTGTCGATCAGGGCGAAGCGCATGAGGTCGATGTAGACGGCCGCCGGGTTGGTCTTGAGCGCGAGGGCGACCCAGTGGGGCAGCTGGTCCGTCTTCAGGATGGAGTCGATGGACCACATCACGCCCGAGGAGTACATCCAGGTGCGGAGCACGAAGGGCATCAGCTGGCTGACGTCCGGGCTCTTGCTGCCGATGCGGGCCATCACCAGGGCGCAGCCCGCGCAGAAGACGGCCATCAGGAACAGGGCCGGCAGGGCGATCAGCCAGGCCGGGCCGGGGGTCTGGCCGAAGGCGAGGAGCAGGATGACCAGGGCGCCCATGGTGACGAGCAGCTGCTGGAAGAGCTGCACGACGGAGGAGATGGGCAGGCTGGCGCGGGGGAAGTGCAGGGCGCGGACCAGGCCGAGGTTGCCGTGGACGGCGCGGGTGCCGGCGTTGATGGAGCTGCCGATGAAGTCCCAGACGAAGACGCCGGTGATGAGGAACGGCAGGTAGTCGGAGACGCCGTGGCTGGCGTGCATCACGATGCCGAAGATGAAGTAGTAGACGGCCGCGTTGAGCAGCGGCGTCATCAGGTGCCAGACCTGGCCGAGCTTGGCCGTGCTGTACGTGGCGTGCATGCGGGCGCTGGCGTACGCCGTCACGAAGTGGCGCCGGCCCCAGAGCTGCGCGAGGTAGCGGGGCAGGGAGGGGCGGGCGCCGCTGACGGTCAGGCCGTGGGCCGCCGCCAGCTCCGCGGCGGTCGGCGGTGCGGTGTCGCTCTCGGCGGTGTCGCTCTGGGCGGTGTTGCTCTTCGCGGTGACGCTCTTCGCGGTGTCGCTGGTCACGGTCACGGGGGTCGCTTTCGACGGGGGCGGGGCGCCGCTGGCGATGGGACGGGTCCGTATCGTCGCTACGGTGAGGTTAGGGCGTTCCGGCGTCGGAACGCAACCGTATCGTCGTGACGATGCCGCCGCTATGCTCTGTGCATGACCACCGAGCCCGCCCCCGCCCCCGCCCGCCGCGCCCCCGCAGGGGCCGCCGTCCTGCGCGAGGACGTGACCGAGGCGATCCGCGCCGCGGTCGTGGAGGAACTGGCGGCGGTGGGCTTCGCCCGGATGTCGATCGAGGGCATCGCCCGCCGGGCCGGGGTCGGCAAGACCGCCGTCTACCGGCGCTGGAAGTCCAAGCTGCACCTGGTGCTCGACCTGGTGGGCGCCGTCGCCGCCGACGGGATCCCGGTACCGGCCACGGGCTCGCTGTACGGGGACGTACGGGCCCTGCTGGAGGTCATGTCACACGTACTGCGCCACCCGGTGGCCTCGGCGGTGATCCCCGACCTCCTGGTGGAGGCAGCCCGCAACCCCGAGATCGCGGACGCGGTGCGGGGCGCCCTGCTGGACGGCCAGAAGCGGCTCGCCGAGGGCATCGTCGCCGAGGCCGTCGGGCGCGGGGAGCTCCCGGCGACGGCCTGCCCCGACCGGGCGCTCGACCTGGCGATCGGGCCGCTGTACTGGCGCCAGGTGGTCGTACGGGACGCCGTCGCGGCCGGGTACCTGGACGAGCTGGCCCGGTCCGTGGTGGCGGGCCTGCGGGCGGACTGACGGCGGGGCCGGCCGCGGGCCGACCCGGGGTACGGAGCCGGCCCCGAGCGGTCAGTAGGCGAAGCGCGGGGTCAGGGCCGGCTCCGGGACCGGCGCCGGGGCCGCCGGGGCGGGCCGGCGCTCCTCCAGCGGGGTGACCGCCGGGAGCGTCGCGGACTGGCCGAGGAAGACTCGGCGCACGACCCGCTCGGCGGCGTACCCGTCGTCGAAGGAACAGAACCGGGTCCGGAAGGCCGACCGCAGCTGCGCCGAGCGCGAGCCCTGCCAGTGGCCGGTGGCGAAGATGTCGACCAGCTCGTCCTCCGTGCGCGCGACCGCCCCCGGCGGGCAGGCCCGCAGGTCGAAGTAGGTGCCCCGGGCGGCCTCGTACGCCTCCCAGTCGTCCGCGTGGATCACGATCGGCCGGTCGAGCGCCGCGTAGTCGAACATCAGGGACGAGTAGTCCGTGACGAGCGCGTCCGAGGCCAGGCAGAGCTCCTCCACCGACGGGTACGCGCAGACGTCGATCAGCCGGGGGTGCGCGTCCCAGGGCCGGTCGGTGCCCGCGTACGTCAGGTGGGTGCGGGCGAGCAGGACGAAGCGCGGGCCCAGGTCACGCAGGACCCGCTCGAAGTCCAGGTGCTCGGGCCGGCTGCGGCGGTAGTCGCGGTGCGTGGGGGCGTACAGGATCGCGCAGGAGCCCGGCGGGATCCCGAGGCGCTCCCGCAGCGCCAGCACGTCGGACTGGGTGGCCCGGTGGAAGGCGTCGTTGCGCGGGTAGCCGTACTCCAGGGTGGTGTACGAGGAGGGCACGGCCCGCTCCCACACCAGCGTGGAGTGCCGGTTAGCGGAGAGCAGGTAGTCCCACTGGTCGGCGCCGCGCAGCAGACCCGCGAAGTCCGTGGTCGGGGTGGCCGCCGGGCGGTCCTGGAGGTCGAGGCCGACCCGCTTGAGCGGGGTGCCGTGCTGGGTCTGCAGCAGGATCTGCCCCGGCCGCTTGACCAGCGCGCGGTCGAAGTTGACGTTCGTGGTGAGGTACGTGGCCCGGGCCAGGGCGCTCCAGTACGCGGCCGAGCCGGGCCGCAGCGCGGTCGTCTCGGGCGGCAGCGTCGCGGCGTGCTCCGGACCGCAGATCCAGGCCGTGCGCATCCGCGGGGCCAGCTCCCGCAGCTTCGCCTCGATCGCCGCCGGATTGCAGGCGTAGCCGCCGTGCCAGTACGCGGAGAAGACGGCCAGCTCCGGGCGCAGCGGCAGCAACCGCTGGAGGCGGTAGTGGGCGCGCAGCGCGCACTCGCGCAGCCCCCGGCCCAGGGCTCCGGCCGTGCCGCCCGCCGCCAGGCCCGCCGCGCGCAGCACGGACAGCAGCCCGTAGGCGCGCCGCAGCCCGAGCCGCATCAGGCCGTGCCGCAGCCGGTCGGCGCGCGACAGGGACGGGGGCGGCGAGCCGGAGCCCGCGCCCGGGGCCCGGTGGCGGCGCAGCAGGACCGAGGCCCGCGCGAAGAACTCGGCGCGTGCGGCGCGCGGGAGGCGGCGCGGGTCGGCGTACAGGGCGCAGAGGTGTTCCGCCATCCGCCGGTGCACGGCGGGCCGCCAGCGCTCCAGTCCGGGGCGGGTGGCGAGGTGGCCGAAGACCCGCTCGTACTGGTCGAGGACGTCGAGGTGGCGGCGGGTCGAGGTGGTCAGGAGGGATCCGGTGCGGCGTCGGCGGTGGTGCACGCAGACCCGGTCCAGGACGGCGACGGACTCGGCGGCCAGCAGCGCCGGATAGGTCCAGGGGGTGTCCTCGTAGAGGCCGGGCGGGAATGCGAGGCCCTCGCGTTCCACGTACTCGCGGCGGTAGGCCTTGTTCCACACCACCGCCGGCATGCCGAGCAGCGCCGGCCGGTCGGCGAGGCGGAAGCTGGCCGGGCCCTCCTCGGTGAGGCGGTGCGCGAACCGGTCGCGCACCGCCTCGCCGGTCCAGCAGGTGCTGGCGTGGTCGTACACGAGGACGTCGGGGGAGCCGGTGGCCTTCAGGCGGTCGGTGACGGCCTGGAGCGCGCCGGGCGCCAGGGTGTCGTCGCCGTCGAGGAAGACCAGGTAGTCGCCGCTCGCCCGGGCCAGGCCCGCGTTGCGGGCCGGGCCCGGGCCGAGGGTGTGCGCCAGGTGCACCGCGGTGACCCGGGGGTCGCGCGCCGCGTACTCGTCGATGATCGAACCGCAGGCGTCCGGGGAGGCGTCGTCCACCGCGATCAGCTCCAGATCCGGGTACGACTGGGACAGGACCGACTCCAGGCTCTCCTGGAGGTACGCCTGAACCTTGTACGCGGGCACGATGACGCTGAACCGGGGCACGGCACATCCAGGGGTCGGCGCGGGCAGGTGGCCCAGGAACCCCGCGCGCGGCGTTCGGGTTACGCGGCGCGCGGCATTCGGGTTACCCAGCGTCAACGCCGCACGTCAACCCCTTGATCGCGCCGTTACTTGACGGCTCCGGCCATCACCCCCGTCACGAACTGCCGCTGGAACGCGAAGAACACGACGAGCGGCACCACCATCGACAGGAACGCCCCCGGCGCCAGCACGTCGATGTTGTTCCCGAACTGCCTCACCTGCTGCTGGAGCGCGACGGTGACCGGCGGGTGCGCCGAGTCCGCGAAGACCAGCGCGACCAGCATGTCGTTCCACACCCACAGGAACTGGAAGATGCCGAGCGAGGCGATGGCCGGTCCGCCCAGCGGCAGCACCACCCGGGCGAACAGGCGCAGTTCGCCCGCCCCGTCCAGGCGGGCCGCCTCCAGCAGTTCGCGCGGGATCTGCGCGAAGAAGTTCCGCAGCAGGAACACCGCGAACGGCAGCCCGAACGCGGTGTGGAACAGCACCACCCCCGCCGTGGTCTCGAACAGCCCGACGGCGCCGAAGAGCCGGGACACCGGGATCAGCGCCACCTGCACCGGGACCACCAGCAGCCCCACCACGACCAGGAAGAGCCCGTCGCGCCCGGGGAACTCCAGCCAGGCGAAGGCGTATCCGGCGAGCGAGCCCAGGGCGACCACGAGCAGCGTCGCCGGGACGGCGATCGCCACCGTGTTCAGCAGCGAACCGGTGATGGTGTCGTTCGCCAGCAGCCGGGAGTAGTTCGCCGCCGTCAGCTTCGACGGCTCGGTCAGCACCTGCCACCAGCCGCCGGTGTTCAGGTCGGTGGGGGACAGGAACGAGGAGATCAGCAGGCCGAGCGTGGGCAGCAGCCAGAACAGCGCCGCCAGGACGAGGAAGACGCGGACGGCCCCGGACGCGGCGCGCGCCGCGAGCCGGCCGACGGCGGGTGTGCTCATCGGTCCCCCTCCTTGCGCAGCCTGCGGATGTTCACCAGCATCACCGGCACCACCAGGACCAGCAGCAGCACCGCGATGGCACTGCCCAGCCCCTGGTCGGCGTCCGTCCCGAACGAGGTGCGGTACAGCTGGAGCGCGAGCACGTTCGCGTCGTCCTGCACCGCGCCCGGCGCGATCACGAAGACCAGGTCGAAGATCTTCATCACGTTGATGACGAGGGTCACCAGCACCACCGACAGCACCGGCGCCAGCAACGGCACCGTGATCCGCCGGAACACCTGCCACTCGCCCGCCCCGTCGACCCGCGCCGCCTCCAGCAGCTCCCGCGGTACGGCGGCCAGCCCGGCCCCGATCAGCACCATCGCGAAACCGGCCCACATCCATACGTACGCCCCGATCACCGCCGGGGTCACCAGCGTCGGGCCGAGCCACTCCACCCCCGCGTACGCGGCCCGGAAGTTGGCGCCGGGCAGCCGCAGCCGCGCCCCGTCGGCCGCCGCCGGCAGGGAGAAGGTGCCGTCCGCGCGGGCCGTCGCCGAGGCCACCACCCGCCCGTCCCGCACCGCCTCCACCCGCATCCCGGAGAACCCCTGCTCGGTGGCGTCGACCGCGTTCGTCCGGCCGCCGCCGCCCCGGGTGAAGTCCTGCCAGACGGTGCCGGTCACCTTCCCCGGCTCCGCGGCGGCCACCCCGGCCGTACGGGTCCCCGCCGGCAGGTCCTCCGGCGCCACCCCGACCAGCGGCAGCATCACCGGCACCCCCGCCCGTACCGCCGTACGCGTCACGAACGCGCCGCCCTCGGCCGGCTCCAGCGGGGAGTCCCGGCCCGGGCGGGCCTTCGGGAACGCGGACGACTCGGCGAAGGTGTCGTGCACCCCCACCCACACCGCGTTGGCCACCCCCCGCTGCGGGTCGTGGTCGTAGACCAGCCGGAAGATGATGCCCGCCGCCAGCATCGAGATCGCCATCGGCATGAACACCAGCAGCTTGAACGCCGTGCCCCAGCGCACCCGTTCGGTCAGCACCGCGAAGATCAGCCCGAGGGCGGTGGCCGTCGTCGGCGCCAGCACCACCCACAGCGCCGTATTGCCCAGCGCGGTACGGATCGTCGGATCCCGCACGATCTCCCCGTAGTTGGCCGCCCCCACGAACACGTCGCCGGAGCGGTCGAAGAGGCTGCGGTAGAGGGAGTAGCCGATGGGCTGCACGACCAGTGCCCCCAGCAGCACCAGCGCCGGCAGCAGGAACGCCGCCGCCACCAGCCGGCGGCGCCCGGCGTCCGACCGCAGGCCGGACGCCCGCGCCGCGCGGGGCGCCGGACGGGGCGCCGGACGGGGCGGTCCGGCGGGCGGACCGTTTTCGACCGTGGCCGGCACGGGATCAGTTCCCGTACGCCTTGGCCGCGTCCGCCTCCAGTTTCGCCTGGGTGCCCGCCACGTCCGACGGGTTCGCCAGGAAGTCCTGGAGCGTCTTCCACTCCCCGGCCCCCGGCGTCCCGCCGAAGGCGGCCGGAGCCTGGTCCGACATGTCGAAGCGGAAGTCGTCGCCCGCCGCGATCAGCGCCTTCGCGATGCCCCGCTGGATGTCGTTGGGGTACGCGCCCGGGGCCACCGCCTTGTTCGGGGAGATGAAACCGCCCTCCCGGGCCTGGATCTCCGCCGCGTCCGCCGACGCCAGGAACGTCAGCAGCGCCTGTGCCCCCTTCGACGCCTTCAGCGCCACCGCCACGTCACCGCCCGAGACCACCGGCGCCTTCGCGCCCACCGCCGGGAAGGGGAACACCAGCGCGTCCTCGCCGACCTTCGCCTGGGTCTGCGCGATGTTCACCGCCACGAAGTCGCCCTCGAAGACCATCGCCGCCGCGGGCCGGTCACCGCCGGTGAAGGTCTGCGTCACCGACTTCGGGAACTCCGTCGCCAGCGCCCCGGCCGTCCCGCCCGCCAGGTAGTCCTTGCGTCCGAACAGTTCGCCCAGCGTGGTCAGCGCCTGCTTGACGCTGTCGTCCGTCCACTTCAGCTCGTGCCGGGCCAGCCGGTCGTACTTCTCCGGGCCCGCCTGCGAGAGGTAGACGTTCTCGAACCAGTCCGTCAGGGTCCAGCCGTCCGCGCCCGCCACCGACACCGCCGGCGTGCCCGACGCGGAAAGGGTGTCGGCCGCCGCGAGCAGCTCCTTCCAGGTCCCCGGGGGCTTGACCCCCGCCGCCTCGAAGGCCTTCGCGTTGTACCAGACCAGCGACTTGTTCGCCGCCTTGTAGTACACCCCGTACTGGGTTCCGTCGACCGCGCCCAGCTTCTTCCAGCCCGGCGAGTAGTTCGCGTCCAGCTGCGCCGTCGCCTCCGGGCCCACCGGCTGCACCCACTTGTTCTTCACCGCCGACACCAGCGCCCCGACCTGCGGGAGCAGCGCCACGTCCGGCGGCTGACCCCCCGCGATCTTGGTGCCGAGGAAGGTGACGATCGGGTCCTGCGCCGGGACGAAGGTGACGGAGGCGCCCGTCCGCTTCTCGAACTCCTTCAGCACCTTCGTGAAGTTGGCCTGTTCCCCGCCCGTCCAGACGGCCGCCACCGAGAGCTTCTCGCCGTCCAGTTTCGGCAGCTCCACGCGCCGCGCCGACGGTTCGCCCGCCCCGGTCCGCTCCGGACCCGGCTGCGGACCGCCGCCGCACGCCGAGAGCGCCAGCGCGCCCGCGGCCGCCAGTGCCGTCCAGCCGAATCTCGTACGGCTCGTTCCGTGCTCGCGCATGGCTGTGCCCCCGATGTCCGTGGTGTGTCCCGGACCACAAGGTCTACGCCGACCCGGGCGCCCCCGCAATAGCGCGTGACGGGGGCGCCACCGGGCCGGTACGGGGCCTCAGGGCGCGGGCGGGAACAGCACCGGCACCGCCGAGACCAGGTGGGAGGCCCGCTCCAGGGCACTGGCCAGCAGCGCCAGGTCGGTCGGGCCGTTGCCCAGCTCGCGCACCGGACGGCGGGCCGGTGGATCACCCATCCGCTCCCACTCCACCGGCACCACGGTCGGCCGCAGCGTCGCCGTGCGCGGGATCCGGCCCGTCACCCGGCCCGCCTGGAACGGCACCGCGCGCCCGTCCGCGTACCGCAGCACGCCGCGGCCCGGACCCGGGCGGTCCGGCGCGTCCAGCTCGACCCGCAGCGTCGAGCGGCGCACCAGCTCGGTCTCCGCCGTCCGGTCCGGGCGGGCACTGGCCGCGATCAGGTGCACCCCGAGCCGGGTGCCCTCGCGGGCCACCGCCTCCAGCGCCCGCACCACCGAACCGGCCGCCGGGCGGCCCGTACTGCCCAGCGCGGGCGCGACCAGCGCGTCGAAGTCGTCCACCAGCACCACCAGCCGGGGCAGCGGACTCGGCCCGGCCGGCGGCTCGGCGCGGGTGGCCGCCGCCCGCAGCCGCAGGGTGCCGGTGCGCGGGGAGTCGAGGTCGCCGCGCAGCTCGCCCGGGGTGGGCCGGCGGGGTGCGACCATCCGGCCCGACAGCTCCCGCCCGGCGTGCCACTCCGCGAAGGCGACCCCGTCCAGCAGCTCGTGGCGGCGCTTCAGCTCCGCGCCGAGGGCCTGCGCGAACTCCCGCATGCGCAGCGGGTCCGAGGCCACCAGGTGGGCCGACACGTGCGGGAGCTCCGTGCACGGCAGGAGGCCGTCGCCGCGCTCCCCGCCGGCGCCGTCCAGCAGGACCAGGCCCAGCCGGTCGGGGCGGGCCGCCGCCGAGAGGGACGCGGCCAGCGAGCGCAGCAGCTCCGTGCGGCCGCTCCCGGCGGGACCCTCCACCAGCAGGTGCGGTCCGTCGTGGACCAGCTCGGCGCCGACCGGGCCGCGCCGGCCCGCGCCGAGCACGATCTCGGCGCGGCCGCCGACGTCCTGGCCCTGGTCGGTGGCGGCCGCCCAGCGGGCCATCAGGGAGGCCGGGGTGGCCCGGGCCAGGCCGAGCTCGTCGAGGAGCCGCGACGCCGCCGGCAGGCTCGCCGCCGCCGGCCGGTACCCCGAACCCTCCCCGGCCGCCCCCTCCGCGCGCAGCGGGGCCAGCGCCCGGGCGAACCGCTCCGCCCAGGCGGCCGAGACCCCGTCCGCGACGGCCGTCTCCCCGGGCGGCTGGAGTCTGCCGCCCGCCACCGCGAAGAGGCGGACGGCCGTGGCGACGTCCCCGCTCAGCAGGGCGGCCGCCGTACAGTCCCGCAGCGCCGGAGCGGCCGCGCAGGCCGCCTCGTACGTCGCCGCCACCGGAGAGGCCGCGGTCGCCGCCGGCGCCTCCGCGAGCACCAGTACGTGGATGCCCGCGGCCGCCCCGTGCGAGGCGAGCCGGGCCGTGACGTCGCGCAGGGCGCCCGCGCCCGGATCGCCGTCCAGGACCACCAGGGTGCGCGGGCCCGCGTAGGCCCGCGCGGCCTGCCGCAGCGCCGCCGCGTCGGCCGCCGCCCAGTTCGTGCCGAGCGCGCTGTCGTCCAGGCGCCGGGCCAGCTCCCCGGTCCGGGCCGCCGCCTGCTCCCGGTCGTACGCCAGCAGCAGCCGGCAGTCCTGTCCGTGCGCCGGGCGTACGTGGGGCAGCCAGCCGAGCCAGCCCCAGTCGCGCCGCCGCTCCTGGAGGGGGCGTACGCGGTCCGCCGCCAGCAGCACCACCTCCAGCCGCGCGGGCGCGTGCAGCCCGGCCAGCTGGGCGATCACCGACCGGGCCACGCCCGTCAGCCGCGCCCGCGGCCCCGTGATCCCGAGCGAACCGCACGCGGTCAGCGCCACCCGGCTCCCGGCGCCGAGTCCGGCCTCCAGGAACCCGGGGTGGCCGGGGCCGCGCGACCAGAGCCGCTCCGTCGGCCCGAGCGCCGCCAGCAGCAGCGACGCCGGGTCGTCGGCGTCGGGCACCGCGGCCGCCACCACCGGCTCCGCCTCGGCCCCGGCCTCCTCCGGGGCCCCTTCGCCGCGCACCCACCGGCGCGCCCAGGCCCCGAGCCCGCGCCGCTTGCCGCCGCCCGCCGGGCCGTCGGCGGGGTCGTCGGCGGGGACGCCCGCCGGACCGCCGCCGTACGTGCCGGGGGAGCCCGCGCCGGGCGTGCCGGGGCGGGGGGTGCCGGGGTGCAGGCCCATGCCGGAGTCGGGGGGCTCCCTGCGGGGGCCGCTCCCGCCGGGCGCGGGCCATTCGGCGGGAGCGCCGCCGGAGGCTGCCGGGGCGCCGGGGGCCGGGGGCCAGGAGGTGCCGGCGCCGCCGCCGGTGTGCGGGCCGGGGTCCGGGGCGTGGGGGGCGGAACCGCCCGCGCCGTCGGCGCCGCCGGGGGCGTGCGTGCGGCCCGGGAGCGCGAGGTGGCCCTCCAGGTCCGGGGCGACGGGCAGGGGGCGCGCGCCCCCTGCGGCCAGCCGGAGCGTCGATTCGCCGATGCGCAGCAGCGCGCCCGGCGCCAGCGGGACCGCCCGCACGCCCACCGGGGCGCCGTCGAGGGTGGTGCCGTTCGTCGAGCCGAGGTCGGCCACCGCCACCCGGCCGTCCGCCCCCACCGTCACCGCGCAGTGCAGCCGTGACACGTCCGGGTCGTCCAGCGGTACGTCCGCGTCCGCCGAGCGCCCGATGCGAATGGCCCCGGGGTGCAGCAGGTGCACACCGCCCGCGTCGGGCCCGGCCACCACGTGCAGCTGCGGTTCGGCGGGGCCGTCGCCCGCCGGGAGGCCGCAGTCGCCGACGGCGTCCGCGTCCGGGGCGGGGGCGTTGAGCGTCAGCACCGCGCCGTCCACCAGCGGGGGCTCCCCGAGCACGGCGCGCTGCGCGTCCAGCCGGCGCGCACCGCAGTAGAGCACCACCGTGCCGCCGGTGTCGGGCCCGCCGACGGTCGCCGCGAGCCCGGAGGCGACCGCGGCCAGCGCGGTCCCGGCGGGCGCGGTGACGAGCACGTCACAGCCGGCCGGGGCGGTGGAGCTCTGGTGGCCGCTGCGCGGCCCGAGGACGGTCAGCCGGATCTGCATCGCGTCAGCGGTCCCTTCTGCGCGGAGCGCGAGCGCGCGGTGCGCGGTGCGTGCGCCCGGCAGGGAAACGGCGGGGCACGCCTGCCCGCACACCCCCCGCCCGGCACGGACGCGTCGTCCGGTCAGGTCTGCCGGAAGGCGCGGCTCCCGTCCCCGCCGTTCCGTACGGGTGCATCCTCGCACCTGTCGTGTACGACACGCCCGGCACCTGCCGACAAATGATCTTGATCGATCTCGGTACTGTCCGCCCGTCGTACGAATACGGACACGGAGCTGCGGAAAATCGCCTCCGGCATACCCCGCAAAACTCACCCTTCGCACATATGTGCGGCAACCAACCTCCGTCGGACCGCGTCTTCCCCGGGGACACCCCCTAGAGTTGGGCCGGAAACCCATCCAGCGGAATCAGCCGAAACACCCCGGGGAAACACCCGACGAACACGACAGCAGGGGAGCGCGAGACGTGCGGCCAGTCGGCAGCAAGTACCTGCTCGAGGAGCCGCTCGGGCGCGGCGCCACGGGCACTGTCTGGCGTGCCCGCCAGCGGGAGACCGCCGGCGCGGAGGCAGCCGTCGCCGGGCAGCCCGGCGAGACCGTGGCCATCAAGGTCCTCAAGGAGGAGCTGGCCCAGGACGCGGACATCGTCATGCGCTTCCTGCGCGAGCGCTCCGTCCTGCTGCGCCTGACCCACCCCAACATCGTCCGCACCCGCGACCTCGTGGTCGAGGGGGACCTGCTGGCCCTGGTCATGGACCTGATCGACGGCCCGGACCTGCACAAGTACATCCGCGAGAACGGCCCCTTCAGCCCGGTCGCCGCGTGCCTGCTCACCGCGCAGATCGCCGACGCGCTCGCCGCCAGCCACGCCGACGGCGTCGTCCACCGCGACCTGAAGCCCGCCAACGTGCTGCTCGACGAGCGCGGCGGCCAGATGAAGCCGATGCTCACCGACTTCGGCATCGCGCGCCTGGCCGACTCCCCGGGCCTGACCCGCACCCACGAGTTCGTCGGCACCCCCGCCTACGTGGCGCCCGAGTCGGCCGAGGGCCGCCCGCAGACCTCCGCCGTCGACATCTACGGCGCCGGCATCCTCCTGTACGAGCTCGTCACCGGGCGCCCGCCCTTCGCGGGCGGCACCGCCCTCGAAGTGCTCCACCGGCACCTCAGCGAGGAGCCCCAGCGCCCCGCGACCCTGCCCGAGCCGCTGTGGACCGTCATCGAGCGCTGCCTGCGCAAGGAGCCCGACGAGCGGCCGAGCGCCGAGAACCTCGCCCGCGGCCTGCGCGTGGTCGCCTCCGGCATCCGCGTGCACTCCTCGCCCGACGAGGTCGAGGCCGCGATCGGCGTCGGCGCCCTGCTCGTGCCCGACCCCTCGCCCGCGCCCGTCCCCACGGTCCCCGGCGCCGCCGGCCCGACGCAGGCGCTGCCCGCCGGGGCCGCCGCGCCGATGGGCGCCTACGACCCGAACGGCATGACCAGCGTGCTGCCGCCGGTCGGCGGGGCCGACGCCACCACCGTGCTGCCCAGCACCGGCGCCCCCGGCGCGCGGGGCGGCGCCCCCGACCCGACCTCGGTGATGCCCCCGGTGCAGCGGCCCGACAGCCCGCACCCGTGGGAGTCGCAGATGCGGGCCGCGCGGGACCGCAACGAGCAGACGCAGATGCAGTACCTCGACCCGAGCGAGGACCCGCTGCGCCGGCGCCCCCAGCGGCAGGCCCCGCCGCCCCCGCAGCACCAGCCCCGGCAGCAGCAGCAGTACCAGCCGCCGCAGCAGTACCAGCAGCCTCCGCAGTACCGCCCGGCGCCTCCGCCGCAGCAGTACCAGCAGCAGCCGCAGCACTATCAGCCGCAGCAGCCTCAGCAGTACCAGCAGCCTCAGCAGTACCAGCAGCCGCAGCAGTACCAGCCGCCGCAGCAGCCTCCCCAGCAGCAGCGGCCCGCGTCGCAGCCCCCGCAGCAGCAGCGGCCCCCGCGTGAGCCGCGTGAGCCGCGCGAACCGCGCCGCCGCAGCGTCAACCCGGTCAAGATCCCCGGGCTCGGCTGCCTCAAGGGCTGTCTGGTCATGATCCTGCTGCTGTTCGTCGGCGGCTGGCTGGTCTGGGAGCTCACCCCGCTCCAGGAATGGGTCGGCACCGGCAAGAGCTGGTGGGACCAGGTCTGGAGCTGGGGCAATCAGGCCGTCGACTTCGTCAGCTCCTTCGGAAGCTCCACGAGCGGTGGCGGCGGAACCCCCTGACGTGCCGTCACGGGGCCGCCGATGCGGCCCCGTAGCGCCGACTTCGTGGATTTGTCGACATCCAGGACGTGATTTCGCCCGCAGAAGTGAAGGTCGCCGCGATCCGGAGCGTTCAACCCCCATTCGGCCGCGTAGCTTTATCGCGTACGCCAGCCGCTGAGGGAGCAGTCGTGGCACGGAAGATCGGCAGCCGGTACACCGCGCACCAGATCCTGGGGCGCGGCAGCGCGGGCACGGTGTGGCTGGGCGAGGGACCTGACGGCCCCGTCGCCGTCAAACTGCTGCGCGAGGACCTCGCGTCGGACCAGGAGCTGGTCGGGCGCTTCGTCCAGGAGCGCAGCGCCCTGCTCGGCCTGGAGCACCCGCACATCGTCTCCGTCCGCGACCTCGTCGTGGACGGCAACGACCTCGCCCTCGTCATGGACCTCGTCCGCGGCACGGACCTGCGCACGCGCCTCGACCGCGAGCGGCGGCTGGCCCCCGAGGCGGCCGTGGCCGTCGTCGCGGACGTCGCGGACGCGCTGGCGGCGGCCCACGCGGCGGGCGTCGTCCACCGGGACGTCAAACCGGAGAACGTCCTCCTCGACATGCAGGGCCCGCTCGGCCCGGGCGGCGCGCACCCCGCGCTGCTCACCGACTTCGGCGTGGCCAAGCTGATCGACTCGCCCCGCCGGGCCGCCACGGGAGGGCGGGCCGGCGCGCCCACCACCCGGATCATCGGCACGCCGGACTACCTCGCGCCGGAGATAGTGGAGGGCCTGCCGCCGCGGGCGGCCGTCGACATATACGCCCTGGCGACCGTGCTCTACGAGCTGCTCGCCGGCTTCACCCCCTTCGGCGGGGGACACCCGGGCGCGGTGCTGCGCCGGCACGTGACGGAGACCGTCGTCCCGCTGCCGGGGATCCCCGACGAGCTGTGGCAGCTGATGGTCCAGTGCCTGGCCAAGGCGCCGGCCTCCCGGCTGCGGGCCTCGGAGCTGTCCGTCCGGCTGCGGGACCTGCTGCCGCTGCTGGCCGGGATGCCCCCGCTGGACGTGGACGAGCCCGACGACGCCGACGCGGAGCCGCCGGAGCCCTCCCAGGAGCCGGCCGCCCAGCCCGTGCGCAGGCGCGGGGTGGTTCCCCTGGTGCCGGGCTCCTCGACCGACTCCAACCGGGACACCCACACCTCCATGCGGGTGCCGGGGCCGGACGAGCTGGCGGGCGGGGCGCTGGGCACGGCCCGGGTCCCGCGGCCGGCCGGCGGTCACCGCCCGGGCTCCGCCCGGCACCGGGCCGAGGCCGCGCGCAAGCGGCGCCTGGTGCTGTCCGCCTCGGCGGTGGCGCTGGCCGCCGCGGTCGGTGTCGGGAGCTGGCTGGCCCTGTCCGGCGACGACCCGGCGCCGCGGCCGCGGGACAACGAGCACTCCGCCCCGGCCCAGCCGTAGACCGGCCGGGAGCCGAGGCCCCGGCCGGGGCCGGCCGGAGCCGCCCCGTCCGCCGCGTCGGGCCGTCGCCCCCGGCCGCCCCGCGTCAGGCCGTCGTCAGGGCCGGGTGCCAGCGGCGGGCCACCGCGGGGTGGGCGCGTACCCAGCCCTTGAGCTCATTGCGGCCGTACTCCGCGTGCAAGGGGTTCGACGAGTCCTGGGCCAGGCCCGGCGCGGAGCGCAGGTACTCCCCGGGGACGGTCTCGACGACCGCGTCCAGCCGCGGGTTGTAGAAGAACGGCACCGAGTAGCGCTCCACCGCCCCCGGCGGGCTCACCACCCGGTGGTCGGTGGCCCGCAGGTACCCCTCCGTGGCGATCTCCAGCAGCTCGCCCAGGTTCACCACGAACGCTCCGGGCCGTGGCGCGATGTCGACGTAGCCGCCGTCCCGGACCACCTGGAGCCCGCCCACCGAGTCCTGGAGCAGCAGCGTCAGGAAGCCGTAGTCCTTGTGCGCCCCCACGCCCTGGCCGGCGCCCGACGGCGCGGACCCCGGGTAGCGGATGAGCTTCGTGTGCAGGTGGGGGCGGTCGGCGAAGGCCGCGTCGAAGAAGTCCGAGGGAGCGCCGATCGAGGCCAGCAGCTCCTGGAGCAGCCGGTGCGCCACCGCCGCCAGCCGCGCCTGCCAGTCGAGGACCACCCCGCGCAGCTCCGGCAGGGCCGCCGGCCACTGGTTGGGGCCCTCCAGCCACAGGTACGCCGGGTCGTCCGGCCCCACCGCCGGAGCCGGCCGCTCGGCGCCGACGTCGAGCTGGTCGCGCCAGTCGCTGGCGCCGCCCGTCAGCTCGTGCCCGATGCGGGTGTAGCCCCGGAAGTGCGGGGAGTTCAGATTGCTCACCGAAAGCCGGTCGGCCTCCGGGAGCGCGAAGAAGGCCCTGGTCAGCTCAAGGATCCGGGCGGTCTCCGACTCGCTTATGCCGTGCCCGGTCAGGTACAGGAACCCGGTGTCCCGCGCGGCCGCGTGCAGCTGCTTGAGGAAGTCGGCCCGCTCGGCGGGGTCGTCCGCCCGGGAGAGGTCGATGACGGCGAGCGAGGCGGCGGGGTCGGACGCGGAGGGCGCCGAAGCGGGGGAGAAGGCCGGGGAGAGGGCCGGAGAGGGGGAGGGGGAGAGCGAGGAGGAAGGGTGCGCGGACGGCATGACGGCTCCGTTTCGGATGTCACGGGGTCCCGTGCCCCTGAGATGGCGGGGCAAGGCGGAGGAGCGAGCCGCCGGCAGGGATGGCGCCGGGGCAGAAGGGCCGCGTACGGGACCGAAGTCGGATCGGGGTGGATCAGGCTCGTGCGGGGTCCGTCGGCTGACAGCTCGTGGTGGTGACACGCATGTGGTCCACATGGCGGCGCTTCACGAGGTGAACAGTCATACGGTGAGCGTACGCCCGTACCCACCCCTCCCCGTACGGGTTGATCCGGCCTGGCCGGAGAGTGCCCTCCGGGGACCGGCTAGTCTGGACCCGTGGCAGTCGTCGATGTTTCCGAAGAGCTGAAGTCCCTCTCCTCGACCATGGGGTCGATCGAGGCCGTCCTGGACCTCGACAAGCTGAGGGCAGAGATCGCCGTGCTCGAGGAGCAGGCCGCCGCGCCGTCCCTGTGGGACGACCCGGACGCCGCCCAGAAGATCACGAGCAAGCTTTCGCACCTCCAGGCGGAGGTCCGCAAGACCGAGACCCTGCGCGGCCGGATCGACGACCTCGCGGTCCTGTTCGAGCTCGCCCAGGAGATGGACGACGCGGACACCCTCGCGGAGGCGGAGACCGAGCTGGTCTCCGTGCGCAAGGCGCTGGACGAGATGGAGGTCCGGACCCTGCTCTCCGGCGAGTACGCCGAGCGCGAGGCCCTGGTCAACATCCGTGCCGAGGCCGGCGGCGTCGACGCCTCCGACTTCGCCGAGCGCCTCCAGCGCATGTACCTGCGCTGGGCCGAGCGCCACGGCTACTCCACCGAGATCTACGAGACCTCGTACGCGGAAGAGGCCGGCATCAAGTCGACCACCTTCGTCGTCAAGGCCCCGTACGCCTACGGCACCCTCTCCGTCGAGCAGGGCACGCACCGCCTCGTGCGCATCTCGCCCTTCGACAACCAGGGCCGCCGCCAGACCTCCTTCGCCGGCGTCGAGGTCCTCCCGGTCGTCGAGACCAGCGACCACGTCGAGATCGACGAGGCCGAGCTGCGCGTCGACGTGTACCGCGCCTCCGGCCCCGGCGGCCAGGGCGTCAACACCACCGACTCGGCGGTGCGCATCACGCACCTGCCGACCGGCATCGTGGTCTCCTGCCAGAACGAGCGCTCGCAGATCCAGAACAAGGCCAGCGCGATGAACGTCCTCCAGGCCAAGCTGCTGGAGCGGCGCCGCCAGGAGGAGAAGGACAAGATGGACGCCCTCAAGGACGGCGGCAGCTCCTGGGGCAACCAGATGCGCTCCTACGTCCTGCACCCGTACCAGATGGTCAAGGACCTGCGGACGGAGTTCGAGGTCGGCAACCCGCAGGCGGTCCTCGACGGCGAGATCGACGGCTTCCTGGAGGCCGGGATCCGCTGGCGCAAGCAGCAGGAGCAGGGCGCGTAACCCCCGCCCGCCCAGAGCATGAGGAAGGGCCCGGACACCCTCAGGTGTCCGGGCCCTTTCCCATGACGTCCTCATTACGTGTGATCACGGCCATCGGTGATCGGGACGCGGCGCGGCCTGCTAGGCGGTCCGGGCCACCAGGGCCAGCGCGCCCACCAGCACAACCAGAAGCGCGATGAGCGTCACCGGATTCAGGCCGCCGAAGGGGCCCTCCTGCTGCTGGAGGCGCTCCCGGTTCGCCCGGCACACCGGGCAGCGGCCCTGGCTGACGGGTGCGGCGCAGTTCGCGCATACGAGCCGGTCAAATGTCATGCGCTCCTCCTCTCGTCCCCTCGTTAACGGCACGGGGACCGGGTCCGTTCCCCTACCACTGTGCCAGCTCCGCCGACATTCGGCGCGGCCCGTCCGGGCAATCGCGAAACGACCCGGCGGGCACCCGGGATAAATCGGGCAACTGCGGATGCCGGGTCCCCACCCCGCGCCCGGTCGCGTATGGTCACGCTCACCTACTCCCGGCGACCGTGGTGCACCCGTGATCCGATTCGACAACGTCTCCAAGTCCTACCCGAAGCAGAACCGTCCCGCACTCAGAGATGTCTCCCTGGACATCGCCAAGGGCGAGTTCGTCTTCCTGGTCGGCTCCTCCGGCTCCGGCAAGTCCACCTTCCTGCGGCTGGTCCTGCGCGAGGAACGGGCCAGCCACGGTCAGGTGCACGTGCTGGGGAAGGACCTCGCGAAGCTCTCCAACTGGAAGGTCCCGCACATGCGGCGCCAGCTGGGGACCGTCTTCCAGGACTTCCGGCTCCTGCCGAACAAGACGGTGGCCGAGAACGTCGCCTTCGCGCAGGAGGTGATCGGCAAACCGCGCGGTGAGATCCGCAAGGCCGTCCCGCAGGTGCTGGAGCTGGTCGGCCTCGGCGGCAAGGAGGGCCGGATGCCGGGCGAGCTGTCCGGCGGCGAGCAGCAGCGCGTGGCCATCGCCCGCGCCTTCGTCAACCGGCCCGCCCTGCTGATCGCGGACGAGCCGACCGGCAACCTCGACCCGCAGACCTCCGTCGGGATCATGAAGCTGCTGGACCGGATCAACCGGACCGGCACCACCGTGATCATGGCGACGCACGACCAGCAGATCGTCGACCAGATGCGCAAGCGCGTCATCGAACTCGAACAGGGCCGACTCGTGCGCGACCAGTCGCGCGGTGTCTACGGCTACCAGCACTGAAAGGTCCCCAGACGCCATGCGCGCCCAGTTCGTCATGTCGGAGATCGGCGTCGGCCTCCGCCGCAATCTCACCATGACCTTCGCCGTCATCATCTCCGTGGCCCTCTCGCTGGCCCTCTTCGGGGGCTCCCTCCTCATGCGCGACCAGGTCAGCGCGATGAAGGGGTTCTGGTACGACAAGGTCAACGTCACCGTCTACCTCTGCACCAAGAACGACGCCATCGACGCGGCCGGAGCCCCCGCCGCCGGGGCGCCCGCGGCGGGCGGCGGCAAACCCTGCTCCAAGGGCGCGGTGACCCCCGAGCAGAAGCAGGGCATCGAGACCGAGCTCAAGAAGATGGCCCTCGTCCAGACGGTCATGTACGAGTCCTCGGACGAGGCCTACAAGCACTACAAGGAGCGCTTCGGCCACACGGCGCTGGCCTCCGTCGTCACCCCGGACCAGATGCCGGACTCCTTCCGGGTCAAGCTGCGCAACCCGGAGAAGTACGCGGTCATCACCTCCGCGTTCGCCGGGCGCGACGGCGTCCAGTCGGTCGCCGACCAGAGCAGCGAGCTCGACAACCTCTTCGCCCTGCTCGGCACCCTCAACTGGGCGGCCCTCGGCATCATGCTGATCATGCTGATCGTGGCGCTGCTGCTGATCGTCAACACGGTGCGCGTCTCGGCGTTCAGCCGTCGGCGGGAGACGGGGATCATGCGCCTGGTGGGCGCCTCCGGCTTCTACATCCAGGTGCCGTTCATCATGGAGGCCGCCGTCGCCGGACTCATCGGCGCCGGTCTCGCCTGCGGCATGCTCGGCGCCGGCCAGTACTTCGTGATCGACCACGGCATCGGCCTGCGCGACAAGCTCCAGCTGATCAACTTCATCGGCTGGGACGCCGTCCTCACCAAGCTCCCGCTGGTCCTGGTCATCGGCCTGCTGATGCCCTCCCTGGCGGCGTTCGTCGCGCTGCGCAAGTACCTCAAGGTGTGACGAGCGCCCCGTGGGCGGTCCGGCCAACCGGCCGTGCCCGCGCGGGGCTTGTCCTAGACTCGGCGGCATGCCGGGTCTGCCCGCCCTCTGTCTTTGGCCCCGCGACCTGCGTCGCGGGGCCGTCTTGACGTTGCTGTTCCTCGCCACCGTCGGCGCCGGTGCGGGGAGCGGGTGCTGGAGCCCCCGCGAGGCGCGGGAGGACCGGCCGCTCGCGCTCGTGGGCTCGCCCGTGCCCGCCCCCCGGGGGAGCGGCACCGCCGACCGGGAGGCCGTCGCCCGCGCCGCCGCCGAGGCCGTCGCCGAGGGCAAGTCGGGGAAGAAGGCCGCCGAGGAGGTGGTCAGCCGCAGCGGCGACCGCTGGGGCGCCGTCTACGACCAGGGCGAGTACGCCGCCTTCACCGACGAGCTCAACGGCCGCTGGACCGGCGTCGGCGTCTGGACCGGCCGCCGCCGGGACGGCGCGATCGAGATCGAGCGGGTCCAGCCCGACAGCCCCGCCGCCCGGGCCGGGCTGCGCACCGGGGACCGGCTGCTGAGCGTGGACGGCCACGGCGTGACCGGCCTGGCCGTGGCCGAGGTGGTGGCGCTGCTGCGCGGGGAGGCGGGCACTCCGGTGGTGCTCGGCCTCGGCCGGGACGGCGCCGCCCTCACCGAGACCGTGCGCCGGGAGCGGCTGCGCGCCGAGCCGGTGACCGTACGCCGCCTCGCCGACGGCACCACCGTGATCAAGGTCGCCTCCTTCACCCGCGGCTCGGGGGACCGGGTGCGCGACGCGGTCCGCGCGGCCCCGGCGGGCGGCGGGGTGCTGCTGGACCTGCGCGGGAACCCGGGGGGCCTGGTCGCCGAGGCGGTGACGGCGGCCTCCGCGTTCCTGGACGGCGGGCTGGTGGCCACGTACGACGTACGGGGCTCCGAGCGCGCCCTGTACGCCGCGCCCGGCGGGGACACGGTCCGGCCGCTGGTGGCCCTGGTGGACGGCGGCACGATGAGCGCGGCCGAGCTGGTCACCGGCGCCCTCCAGGACCGGGGCCGGGCCGTGACGGTCGGTACCCGCACCTTCGGCAAGGGTTCGGTGCAGATGCCGACCGAACTCCCGGACGGTTCGGTGGCGGAGCTGACGGTGGGCACGTACCGCACGCCGGCGGGCCGCAGCCTCGACGGCGGGGGGATCACCCCGGACCTCGCGGCGGGCGACGGGGCCGAGGATCGGGGCCGCACGGTATTGGGTGGCCTCGGGGTGGGTCCGTAGTGCGAAAATGACCGCACTATGGCTAAGGAAAAAGGGCGCAAGCTGATCGCCCAGAACAAGAAGGCGCGGCACGACTACACGATCATCGACACCTACGAGTGCGGGATCGTGCTCACGGGCACCGAGGTCAAGTCCATGCGTCAGGGCCGGGCCTCCCTCGTGGACGGCTTCGTGTCGGTGGAGGGCCGCGAGGTCTGGATGTACAACGTGCACGTGCCGGAGTACAGCCAGGGCACCTGGACCAACCACAGCGCCCGGCGCAAGCGCAAGCTCCTCATGCACCGGGAGGAGATCGACAAGCTGGAGCGCAAGGCGGAGGAGTCGGGCCACACGGTCGTCCCGCTCGCCCTGTACTTCAAGGACGGCCGCGCGAAGGTGGAGATCGCGCTGGCGAAGGGCAAGAAGGAGTACGACAAGCGGCAGACGCTGCGGGAGAAGCAGGACACCCGTGAGACGAACCGCGCGATCTCGGCGATCCGCCGCAAGCAGCGCGGTACGGTTTAATCGCCTGGCACGCGGTGGTCGTCTTCGCGTACCATGGCGTCAGCACCACCCCGCAAGGGGCGGAGCAGCTTGTTAAAAAAACATGGGGATGATCGGTTTCGACAGCGGATGTCGATGCAGGGGAAGCGAGCCGAGGAAGCGGCAATGATCTCGCTAACCATATGTCGCAAACAATAATCGCCAACTCCAAGAGCGATAACTCCCGCTTCACCCTCGCTGCCTAATAACAGTGAGCTGAAGCCTCTGTGAGGAGCGTCAGCCCGGAAGTGGTCCCGGTCCGGATCCTGGCGTCAACTAGGGATCTAAACCTCTAGCCCCGGTCACGGGGGCTGGAGGGAAACCAAACAGTGACTGAGCCCGTCGGAGACTTGTCCGTGTGATCTCCGGGGCTGAGAAAAGCGCAGCGGACTGCGCTCGGAGAAGCCCTGCTTCTGCACCGTTGGACGCGGGTTCGATTCCCGCCATCTCCACTCATCCCATGTGGGCAAAGGCCCCGCAGCCTCTCGGCTGCGGGGCCTTTGTCATGGCCGAAGGATCCGCGGGCCGGCGGGCGCGGCGGTAACGTGGGACTCCACTCCCGAGGGGAGTCCGACCGAGGAGGACACGTGAGTACGCCGATCCCCGCCGACGGCGGACCGCTGATCCCCATGCCGGAACTCACGCCCGCCGCCCTCCGCGAGGCCGTGGCCAAGATCGCCCCCAGTCGCGTGCCGGACCTGACGCAGCACCTCTTCGACGCCACGACGAGTGCCCAGCAGGCGCAGTCCTTGGCCCCGTTGAGGGCGTTCATCCACTCGTGGGCCGTCTTCGTGGAGATCGAACGCCATCCCCGCCGGGCTGCCCGCCTGCACGCCCTGGAGAGGCTGGTCCAGGAGGGGGCGGACGATCCCGCGGCCGCCCTGACGGAGATCCAGCAGATCCTCGACAAGGCAGAGGCCGAGACCGGCCTGTGAGCGGCTGGACCTGGGACTACAACACCGACGACCACACCCACGTGACCGGTGGGCTGCCGCCCGGCGTGATCGCGGAGGTCGAACGGATCGCCGCCGAATTGTCGGTTCTGGGCCGTGATGCCGAAACCGTCGGCCGGCCCACCGGAAGACCGGGTGGCCTGCGCGAGTTCGACATCCTCGGCGGGCGCGGCTTCATCAGCTTCCTCGCCGTCCCCCGGCACGAGTGCGTCTACGTTTGTCGCGTCACCTGGTACGAGTGACCGTTTCCGTCGCCTCTGTAACTCCCTTGTGGAAGGGCAAAGGCCCCGCGGCCTCTCGGCTGCGGGGCCTTTGTCATGGGGGTCCGGGGGGCGTCAGCAGACGGGGATCTTGTTGAGGTTCTGGGCGTAGCGGGCGGCGATCCAGCCGGAGCCGTCGGCGAGCTTGTACCAGATCGCATTGCCGTCCACGGTCTGGCCGTTGACCTTGCACTGGAGCTTCACGACGGTGCCGTTCGGGATCTTGTCGGTCTTCTCGTGGTCCGTGCCGGGGCCGGAGCGGACGCCGAGGCCCTGGCCGGAGGTGACGATGCGGGCCGACGGGGTCGCGCCGTGCTGGCCCTTGTCCCCCTTGTCGCCCTTCTCGCCCTTGCCGTGGTGGCCGCCGCACTTCTTGCAGCTGCCGGGCTTGCCGGTGTCTCCCTTGTCGCCCTTCGGGCCCTGGGGGCCCTGCGGGCCTCGGGGACCGGCCGGCCCGCGGTCGCCCGTGTCGCCGCGCTCGCCCTTCGGGCCGCGGTCGCCCCGGTCGCCCTTGTCTCCCTTGTCTCCCTTGGGTCCGCCCGACGGGCCGGTGTCGCCCTTCGGGCCCTGGGGGCCCTGCGGGCCTCGGGGACCGGCCGGGCCGCGGTCGCCCTTCGGGCCGCGCTCGCCCGTGTCGCCGCGGTCGCCCTTCTCGCCCTGGTCGCCCTTCTCGCCCTTGGGGCCCGGGCGGCCCGGCTTGCCGTGGTGGCCGTCGTGGCCCGGGCGGCCGTCGTCGCCCTTCGGGCCCGTCACCGGGGTGGCCACCGCGAACAGGGCGGGGGCCGCCGAGTCGGCCGCCCATTCACCGCCGTCGAGGGTCGTGCCCTGCGGGGCGCCGGCGTCCACGCGCACGGTCACCGCCAGCCGGGTCTGCTCGTTCGCCGGGAAGGCGAAGCCCGCGCGGGTCCCGGCCTCGCAGGTCAGCAGGCGCGCGTCGGAGGAGCGGGTGCAGGAGCCGGCCGCGCGCTGCCCGTTCCAGTAGATCCGGGCCTCCGGGAAGGTGGTCCGCTCCGGGGCGGTGATGTGGAAGGTGCCGCTGCGGGCCGCGTCCTCTCCGTTCGAGGCGGCGATGACGACGCGGCCGCTCGTGCCGGGGGCGATCGAGGGGACGTACGGCTGCGAGAACCGCAGGTGCGGGGAGTCGGCGGCCAGGGCCGGTGCGACCGGCACCAGGAAGGAGGCGGTGACGGCCGCGACGAACAGGGCCGCCGAAACGGAACGGGAAGCAGACAAGGGGAGTTCCTCCGCGAAGGGAAGGGCGCTGGGAAGACCCCCCAGTTATTGCGGATCGCGCTCGCCGGTCGTGAGTACCACGCGGGTACGGTCACTCGCCCGCCGGATAAAGAGGGCAAAAAGGGCAGCCATGGCCGGGAGGGCGTACGCGCTGGTGGTGCCCAGCCGGTCGACGGCCAGACCGGCCGCCGCCGAGCCGGCCGCGATGCCCGCCAGGATGGCGGTGACGGCGAGGGTCATGCCCTCGTTGAGGCGGCCCGCCGGGGTCAGCGCCTGCACCCGCGACATGGCCGTGACCATCACCGGGGCCGTCGCCGTCCCCGCCAGCAGCAGCGCCCCCGCCAGCAGCGGCAGCGAGCCGGACGCGGCCGCCGCCCAGGGCAGTGCCATCGCGCCGGCCAGGACGGCCAGGCAGAGCGTGAGGCTGCGGGGGCGGCGGGTGCCGTAGAACAGCCCGGCCGCGCACGAGCCCGCCGCCTGGAGCGCCAGCACCGGCCCCGACGCGGCGCCGAGGCCGAGCCCCGAGAGGTGCGCCACCGAGGTGACCTCCATCGAGCCGAACACCGCCCCGGTGGCGAGGAACAGGCCGAGCAGCGGGAGCAGCGGACGCAGCGCCCGGGTTCCCCCGGCGTGCGGGACCCCGGCCGGCGGGGGCTCGGTGGCGCGGTGGGCGGTGAAGACGAGCATGCCGGTCAGGAGCAGGGCCGCGCCGGTGAGGGTGCCCGCCTCGGGGAAGAGCGCGGTGCACAGGAGGGCGGCCAGGACCGGGCCCAGCATGTAGCACAGCTCGTCGGCGGCCTGCTCGAAGGACATCGCGCCGTGGTGGGCGGCGCGGGGCAGCAGATGGGTCCAGCGGGCCCGGGACATGCCGCCGGTGTTGGGGGTGGTGGCGGTGGCCGCGTAGGAGGCGAACAGGGTCCAGGCGGGGGCCCCGGTCCGGACGCACAGCGCCAGGCAGAGCGAGCCGAGGACCGCGATCACGGTGGCGGGCAGGGCGACCCGGGCCTGGCCGTGCCGGTCGACCAGCCGGGCCGTCCACGGCGCGACCACGGCGGTGGCGGCCATGCCGGTCGCGGTGACCGCCCCGGCGAGGGCGTACGAGCCGCGCTGCCCGGCGATCATCATGACCGCGCTGATCCCGAACATGCCCGCCGGGAGCCGGGCCAGCAGGCTCCCGGCGGTGAACCCGCGGGCACCGGGGACGGCGAAGAGGCGCGCGTACGGGCCGAGGGCCCGGGCGGGGGCGGAGGGGGAGGACGGGACGGCGGGGGCGGAGGGGACGGGGGCGGCGGGGGCGGCCAGGACCAGGGTGCTTCCGGTCACGGCCATCAGCGGGGTCGTCTGCGGCATGGCACGAGCCTGCGGCCCGGCCCCCGTCCCGGTCCAACACCTGTTCCGGAGCCTTTCACGCACCCCTGTTGTCAATCCCGTACGGTCCGCCCGCGTTGTTAGTCTCCGCTGGTGAACTCCCGTGACGCCGTGGACCCCCGGCTGCTGCGCGGCTTCCTCGCCGTGGCCGAGGAGCTGCACTTCTCCCGCGCCGCCGCCCGGCTGCACGTCGCCCAGCAGGCCCTCAGCCGCGACGTGCGCCGCCTCGAACGGGAGCTGGGCGCGGCCCTGTTCCTGCGCACCACCCGCGCGGTCGAGCTGACCGCCGACGGGGAACGGCTGCTGCCCCACGCCCGCGAGGTGCTGCGCGCCCACCGGGAACTGGCCGCGGCCTTCGCCGGGCCGCCCCGGCCGCTGCTCGTCGACGTGAACACCGACGGCCCCGGCACCGGCCGCCGGGTGCTGGAACGGGCCCGTGAACTCGCCCCCGGCTGCGAGCTGATGGCCCGCTTCGAGAGCGGCCTCAGCCACGCGGCCGCCGAGATCGCCGCCGGCCGGCTCGACGTGTCCTTCGGGTACGCGGCCGGGCTGGCGCCCGCGCTGGGCGTGCGGCTCGCGCACCGGCCCGTGCGCTACGAGCCGCTGGCCGTGCTGCTGCCCGAGGACCACGCGCTGGCCGCGCTGGACGGCGTACCGCTGGCCGCGCTCGCCGGGGAGAGCGTCTACGCGGGGGCCGGGAACCCCCGCACTCTGGAGTGGACAGGGCTGGCCCGCGAGCTGTTCGCCGGACGGGACATCGCGCTGGCGCCGCCCGCGCCGGTCGCGGTCGGCAAGGAGGAGTTCGGCCGGGTGATGGCCAAGACGCGCACCCCGGTCCTGGCCACCGTGGACTTCGCGGAGCTGCCCGGCTGCGTCAAGCGGCCCCTGGTGGACCCCGTACCGCTGTCCCCGCTCGCGCTGGTGTGGGCGCGCGGTCTGCGCCACCCGGGCCTCGACGCCCTGCTCCGGGCCGCCGACGGGCTGGCCCGGGCGCACGGCTGGCTGGACGTGCCCCCGGGCAGCTGGCTCCCGGCGGCGCTCACACCGGGGGCCGGCGACGGGTGAGCGCGAGGTAGCCCGCCGGTCATCCGGCGGGGGCGGGGCGGAAACGCGCCGTCCGTAGCGTCGGGCTCCACGGACGCGACAGCTGGGGAGGCGTGTGATGACCCGTACCACCGCACCGCGCGAAGGGGGCCGCTGGATCCAGCGGTGGGACCCCGAGGACGAGACGTTCTGGCGGCGGACGGGCCGGCCGATCGCCCGGCGCAACCTGCTGTACTCGGTGTTCAGCGAGCACATCGGCTTCTCCGTCTGGTCCCTGTGGTCCGTGCTGGTGCTCTTCATGGGCCCCGCCTACGGCATCGACCCGGCCGGGAAGTTCTTCCTGATCGCCACCGCCACCTGCGTCGGCGCCCTCGTCCGGATCCCCTACACCTTCGCCGTGGCCCGCTTCGGCGGCCGCGAGTGGACCGTCTTCAGCGCCCTGCTGCTGCTCGTCCCGACCGTCGCCGCGCTGGCCGTCATGGAGCCGGGCACCTCGTACGGGACCTTCCTCGCCGTGGCCGCGCTGACCGGGGTGGGCGGCGGCAACTTCGCCTCCTCCATGACCAACATCAACGCCTTCTTCCCGCTCCGCGAGAAGGGCCGGGCCCTCGGGCTCAACGCGGGCGGCGGCAACATCGGCGTGCCCGTCGTCCAGCTCGCCGCGCTGCTCGTCATCGCCACCGCCGGGGCCGGACACCCGCGCCTGCTGCTCGCCGCGTACGTCCCGCTGATCGTGGCGGCGGCCGTGCTGGCGCTCCTGCGCATGGACAACCTGGCGCCCGTGCGCGGCGACTCGGGCGCCGTGGGCGAGGCCCTGCGGGAGCGGCACACCTGGATCATGGCCTTCCTCTACGTCGGCACCTTCGGCTCCTTCATCGGCTACGGCTTCGCCTTCGGGCTGGTCCTGCAGACCCGCTTCGGCCACACCCCGCTCCAGGCCGCCTCGCTGACCTTCCTCGGACCGCTGCTCGGCTCCCTGGCCCGGCCGGTGGGCGGGGCGCTCGCCGACCGGTTCGGCGGGGCGCGGATCACCCTGGCCGCCTTCGCGGCGATGGCCGCGGCCACCGGGGTGGTGGTGCTGGCCTCCGTACGGGACTCCCTGCCGGTGTTCCTGACCGGCTTCGTGGCCCTCTTCGCGCTCAGCGGGGCCGGCAACGGCTCCACCTACAAGATGGTTCCCGGCATCTTCCACGCGCAGGGCCTCGCCCGGGGCCTGACGGGCGAACGGGCGGCCGCGTACGGGCGGCGGCTCTCCGGGGCCGCCATGGGACTGATCGGAGCCGTGGGGGCGCTCGGCGGCCTCGGCGTCAACCTCGTCTTCCGGCAGGCGTTCCGGGACGGCGGCTCCGGCACGGCCGCCTTCGTCACCTTCCTCGGCTTCTACGCGGTGTGCTGCGCCGTCACCTGGGCCGTATACCTGCGCCGGCCCGGGCGGACGGCGGCTCCGGCGGCCGGGAGCGCCGGACGGGCACAGCTCACCTCCGTGTGAGGGCGCCGCGTTACGGCCCCGAAATACCCTGGAACCCAAGCAGACACGACGCCTTGACAGGCTCGGTTCCCGCGCCACCCGCCCCCACCGGGCACCCCGCAAGCCGAGGCAGGTCACCCGAGATGCCCACGAACCCCCCGACGCCGGCGATGCCCGCGCCGCCCGCGATGCCCCTCACGTCCACGGCGTCCACGGCGTCCGTCCCGGACGAGCCGGCGTACGGCCCGCTCGCGGGCTTCACCGTCGGCGTCACCGCGGCCCGGCGCGCCGACGACCTGATCGCCCTGCTGCGCCGCCGCGGAGCGGCCGTGCTGCACGCGCCCGCCCTGCGGATCGTGCCGCTGGCCGACGACGGCGAGCTGATGGCCGCCACCGAGGAGCTCATCGACTGCCCGCCGGACGCCGTCGTCGCGACCACCGCCATCGGCTTCCGCGGCTGGATCGAGGCCGCCGAGGGATGGGGCATCGGCGAGGGTCTCCTGGAACGGCTGCGCACCGCCGAACTGCTGGCCCGCGGACCCAAGGTGAAGGGGGCCGTACGGGCCGCCGGGCTCGTCGAGGCCTGGTCGCCGGGCTCCGAATCCCTCGCCGAGGTGCTGGACCGGCTGCTGGCCGACGGGGTCGCGGGCCGGCGCATCGCGCTCCAGCTGCACGGTGAGCCGCTGCCCGGGTTCGTGGAGGTCCTGCGCGCGGCCGGCGCCGACGTGGTGGCGGTGCCCGTGTACCGGTGGATGCCGCCGCGCGACCTCGCGCCGCTGGACCGGCTGCTGGACGCCGTCGCGGTGGGGGCGCTGGACGCCGTCAGCTTCACCTCCGCGCCCGCCGTGGCCTCGATGCTGGCCCGGGCGGCGCAGCGCGGGCTGCGGGAGGCCGTGGTGGAGGCGCTGCGCGGGCCGGTGCTCGGCGCCTGCGTCGGGCCGGTGACCGCGCTGCCGCTCCAGGCCGAGGGGATCTTGGCGGTGGCGCCGCAGCGGTTCCGGCTCGGTCCGCTGGTGCAGCTGCTCTGCCAGGAACTCCCCGCCCGGGCCCGGGCCCTGCCGGTCGCCGGGCACCGGATGGAGATCCGGGGCCACGCCGTCCTCGTCGACGGCGCGCTGCGGCCCGTGCCGCCCGCCGGGATGGCGCTGCTGACGGCGCTGGCCCGGCGGCCCGGGTGGGTGGTGTCGCGGGCCGAACTGCTCGGCGTGCTGCCGGGGGCGGGCAGCGACGAGCACGCCGTGGAGAGCGCGATGGCCCGGCTGCGGGCGGCGCTGGGGGCCCCGGGGCTGATCCAGACCGTGGTCAAGCGGGGATACCGGCTGCCGCTGGACGCGGGGGACTGGTCCCGGGCGGAGGGGGCGGTCTAGCATGCCGGGTGATCATTGACGGGGTGGAGATGAGGGGCGTCACGCTCGACGACGCCGCCGCGCTGGCCGGCGTACTGGCCCGCAACCGGGCGTTCATGAAGCCCTACGAGCCCCACCGCCCCGACCGGTTCTACACCGAGGCCGGGCAACGGGAGCGGATCGAGGGGCTGCTGGCCGAGCGCGAGGCCGGCCGGACCCTGCCGTACGTGCTGGTCGCGGGCCCGGACCCGGTCGGCGGGATCAACCTCGGCTCCATCGCGCTGGGCCCCCTGCGCAGCGGCGGCATCGGCTACTGGACCGACCGGGACTGGAACGGCAAGGGCCTGGCCACGGCCGCCGTCGAGGAGGTCTGCCGGATCGCCCGCGACGAACTCGCCCTGCACCGGGTCGAGGCCGGGACCCTGCTCGGCAACCTCGCCTCCCAGCGGGTCCTGGCCAAGGCCGGCTTCACCGCGTACGGGACCGCCCCCCGCTACCTCCACATCGACGGGGCCTGGCGCGACCACCGTCTCTTCCAGCGCCTGCTCCACGACGACCCGCCGCCCGCGTAGGGCCCCGCCGGGGGCTTCCGCTGCGCACCGCGCCCCGGCACTCTGGGGAGGCGGCCCACGGCGAGACCTAGGCGGTGACGCGCATGTGGTTCGACTCCGGGCGGGTCTGTCTCGACCTGCTGGCCACCTTCACGCCCCACGGGGACGCGGAGGGCATCCGTGACGCCGACGAGCTGCGGCTGTGGCTGGTCGGCGCCGGGCTGGTGCCCGACCGGACCCCGCTGGGACGGCTCGGGCCCGACTGGGTGGCTGCCTTCCGCGGCCTGCGCGCCGATGTGGACAGCCTCGTACGGGCCGAACTGGCCGGGGCCGCCGGACCGCAGGAGGCCGCCGGCGCCCTGACCCGGGTGAACGCGGCGGCGGCCGGCCCGCCGCCCGGGCTGTGCGCGGTACGGGACCGGGAGGGGCACCTCGTACGGGAGCTGTGCGGCGGGGTGGAGTGCCCCGGCCTGCTCGCGGCGGTGGCCCGGGACGCGGTGGAACTCCTGACGGACCCCGGCGACCTGGCACTGCTGCGCGCCTGCGAGGGCGACGGCTGCGCCCGCGTCTACCTCGACACCTCCCGCGGCCACCGCCGCCGCTGGTGCTCCAGCGAACAGTGCGGCAACCGCGAGCGCGTGGCCCGCCACCGCCGCCGCGTGCGGAGCGTGGCGGGCGTGGCGGGCGTGGCGGGGAAGGGGTAGCGGCGGTACGGGCGCCTGCGGCGGCGCGGGCCCGGGTACGCCGACGGCCCCCCGAGCCGGGGCTCGGGGGGCCGTCGGGCCGTCGGGGGCCTCAGATGCCGGCGGCTGCCGCGAGGTCCTTCTTGACGGCGTCCAGGATCTCCTGGCCGCGGGCGCGGGCCGGAGCCAGGTCGGTCGCGTCGGCCACCGGGACCACGACCTCCAGGTAGCACTTGAGCTTGGGCTCGGTGCCGGAGGGGCGGACGATGACCCGGGCCTTGTAGTCGCCGTCCAGGTAGTAGCGCAGGCCGTCCGTGGGCGGGAGCGAGTCCGTACCCCGGTTCAGGTCCTCCGCCGAGACCACCCGCAGGCCCGCGAGGGACACCGGCGGCTCGGCGCGCAGCGCGGCCATGGCGTTCGCGATGACCGACAGGTCCTCGACGCGCACCGACAGCTGGTCGGTGTGGTGCAGGCCGTGCTCCATCGCCAGGTCGTCCAGCAGGTCGGTCAGGGTGCGGCCCTGCTCCTTGAGGACCGAGGCCAGCTCCGCCACCAGCAGGGCGGCCGTGACGCCGTCCTTGTCGCGGACGCCCTCCGGGTCCACGCAGTAGCCGAGCGCCTCCTCGTAGCCGTAGCGCAGGCCCTCGACGCGGGAGATCCACTTGAAGCCGGTGAGGGTCTCCTCGTACGGCAGGCCCGCGGCCTCGGCGATCCGGCCCAGGAGCGACGAGGAGACGATGGACTCCGCGAAGGTGCCCTGCGCGCCCTTGTGGACCAGGTGGGCCGCCAGCAGCGCGCCGACCTCGTCGCCGCGCAGCATCCGCCAGCCGCCGTCGCCGTCCGGGACGGCCACCGCGCAGCGGTCGGCGTCCGGGTCGTTGGCGATGACGATGTCCGGCTCCGCCTCGGCGGCCTTCGCGAAGGACAGGTCCATCGCGCCCGGCTCCTCCGGGTTGGGGAAGGCGACCGTCGGGAAGGCCGGGTCCGGCTCCGCCTGCTCGGCGACGAGCACCGGGGCCGGGAAGCCGTGGCGGGCGAAGGCCGCCAGCACGACGTCCTTGCCGACGCCGTGCATGGCCGTGTAGACGGTCCGCACGCCCCGGGGGGACCCGGGGGTCAGGACGGCGTCGGTACGGGCCAGGTAGGCCTCCAGGACCTCGTCACCGAGGTCCTCCCAGCCGCTCTCCGGACGCGGTACGCCGGCCAGTGCGCCGATCGCGTCGATCTGCGCCGCGATCTGCGCGTCGGCGGGCGACACGATCTGCGAGCCGTCGCCGAGGTAGACCTTGTAGCCGTTGTCCCGGGGAGGGTTGTGGCTCGCGGTCACCTCGACGCCGGCGACGGCGCCCAGGTGCCTTATGGCGAACGCGAGGACCGGCGTCGGCAGCGGCCGGGGCAGGACGGCCGCGCGCAGCCCGGCGCCGGTCATCACGGCGGCGGTGTCGCGGGCGAAGTCGGCCGACTTGTAGCGCGCGTCGTAGCCGACGACGACCAGGCCGCTGGCGTGGCCCTGGGCCAGCAGGTGGGCCGCCAGGCCCGCCGCCGCCCGGATGACCACGGCGCGGTTCATCCGCATGGGGCCCGCGCCGAGCTCGCCGCGCAGTCCGGCGGTGCCGAACTGGAGCGTGCCGGAGAAACGGTCCGCGAGTTCCGCCGTGTCGCCCGCCTCGATGATCCGGCCGAGCTCGGCCGCCGTCTCGGGGTCGGGGTCCTCGGCCCGCCAGGCCTGCGCCCGGGTGATCAGGTCGTCCTGTTCCTGCACTGCTTCCGCCTTAGCTCTCGTACGTCGATCAGATGCGGGCGAGGACCTGCGTCAGCAGCGTGCCCATGCGGGCGGCCGAGTCGCGGCCGGCCTGGAGGACCTCTTCGTGGTTGAGCGGCTCGCCGGACAGGCCCGCCGCCAGGTTGGTGACCAGGGAGATGCCCAGGACCTCGGCGCCGGCCTCACGGGCGGCGATGGCCTCCAGCACGGTGGACATGCCGACCAGGTCGGCGCCCATCACGCGGATCATGTTGATCTCGGCCGGGGTCTCGTAGTGCGGGCCGGGGAACTGGACGTAGACGCCCTCCTCCAGGCTCGCGTCGATCTCCTTGCACATCGCGCGCAGGCGCGGCGAGTACAGGTCGGTGAGGTCGACGAAGTTCGCGCCGACGATCGGCGAGGTGGCCGTCAGGTTGAGGTGGTCGCTGATCAGGACCGGCTGGCCGGGCTTCATGCCCTCGCGCAGACCGCCGCAGCCGTTGGTCAGGACGACGGTCTTGCAGCCGGCGGCGACGGCGGTGCGGACGCCGTGCGCGACGGCGGCGACGCCGCGGCCCTCGTAGTAGTGGGTCCGGCCGAGGAAGAGCAGCGCGCGCTTCTCGCCGATCTTGTACGAGCGGATCTTGCCGCCGTGGCCCTCGACGGCCGGGGGCGGGAAGCCGGGCAGTTCGGTGACCGGGAACTCGGCCTCGGGCGCACCCAGCGCCTCGGCGGCGGGAGCCCAGCCGGAGCCCATGACGAGGGCGACATCGTGGGAATCGACGCCGGTCAGCTCGCGCAGGCGGGTGGCGGCGGCGTCGGCGTGGGCGAAGGGGTCGGTAACAGATGCGTTCACGCGGACGAGCGTAGCCGCTCTCGGCCTACGCGCGTAGATGGCGCAGCTCACGGTGTTCGGATCGTTGCCTTGTCGTTTCCGCCGAATCGTCCCCGGCGGCTGCCGCGCGGCCCGGAGGACCCCTCGGGACCCGCTGGAGACCGGGCGGAGATCAGCAGGGGCGCTTGCGGATCTCCATCACGTAGTCGTGCGGCGCGCCGGCCGATTCGGCGGCGTCGGCGATCTCGCCCAGGTACCGCGCCGAGGGCAGGCCGCCCTCGTACCCGTTCAGGACGTACACCCACGCGGCTTCCTCGCCGTCCAGGGTGTGGACCCGGATCCGCATGCGCCGGTAGATGTCGAGCCCGACGCCCTCCCAGCGGTCCATGGAGTCCTCGTCCAGCGGCGCGATGTCGTAGAGGGCGACGAAGACCTGGTGGCGGGGGGCTTCGACGACCGTGGCGAGGGCGCCCTCCCAGCCCATCTGCTCGCCGCCGAAGGTCAGCCGCCAGTCGTTGATCCAGCCCGTGCCGCGCAGCGGCGAATGCGGAGCGCGGCGCGTCATCAGCCGCGGGTCGAGGTTGCCGGCGTACGCGGCGTAGAGCGACATGAGGTCGAGGGTACGGGAGGGGCGCCCCGGCCCGCGTGCCCGGATGGCGCACCGGGGGCGGGACCGGGGGAGAAGCACCTTGAGGAGTGCGGGACAATGGGGCACGGAATGCATCCCCCGGGGAGACCCCCCGGAACACCGGCCGGGGCGGCAGCCGGCCGGGAAGACGTGAGGCGGACTTTTCGTGACCCGGATCGTGATCATCGGCGGCGGACCCGGCGGGTATGAGGCGGCCCTGGTGGGGGCCCAGCTCGGCGCGGAGGTGACCGTCGTGGACTGCGACGGTCTGGGCGGGGCGTCGGTGCTCACCGACTGCGTGCCCTCGAAGACTCTCATCGCGACCGCCGAGGTCATGACGACCTTCGACTCGTCGTACGAGGAGCTGGGCATCGTCGTCGCGGACGACACCCCGCACATCGAGCAGGCCGCGCGCGTCGTCGGCGTGGACCTCGGCAAGGTGAACCGGCGCGTCAAGCGCCTCGCGCTGGCCCAGTCCCACGACATCACGGCCTCCGTGACCCGGGCCGGCGCCCGCGTCCTGCGCGGCCGCGGCAAGCTCGGCGGCCCGCAGGGCATCGACGGCACCCGGGACGTCATCGTCACGGCCGCCGACGGCACGGAGACGATCCTGACCGCCGACGCGGTCCTCATCGCCACCGGCGGGCACCCCCGCGAGATCCCGGACGCGATGCCCGACGGCGAGCGGATCCTGAACTGGACCCAGGTCTACGACCTGGAGGAGCTTCCCGAGGAGCTCATCGTGGTCGGCTCCGGTGTGACCGGCGCCGAGTTCGCCGGCGCGTACCAGGCCCTCGGCTCCCGGGTGACGCTGGTCTCCTCGCGCGACCGCGTGCTGCCGGGCGAGGACCCGGACGCCGCCGCCGTCCTGGAGGACGTCTTCCGCCGCCGCGGCATGAACGTCGTCGGCCGCTCGCGCGCCGAGTCCGTCAAGCGGGTGGGCGACCGCGTCGAGGTGACCCTGTCCGACGGGCGCGTCATCGGCGGCACGCACTGCCTGATGGCCGTCGGCGCCATCCCGAACACCCGGGACATGAACCTGGAGGAGTCCGGGGTCCGGCTCAAGGACTCGGGCCACATCTGGACCGACAAGGTCTCCCGCACCACCTCGCCGGGCGTCTACGCGGCCGGTGACGTCACGGGCGTCTTCGCGCTGGCCTCGGTGGCCGCCATGCAGGGCCGCATCGCGATGTACCACTTCCTCGGCGACGCGGTCACCCCGCTGAACCTGAAGACGGTCTCCTCCAACGTCTTCACCGACCCGGAGATCGCCACCGTCGGCTACACCCAGGCCGACGTGGACGCGGGCAAGATCGACGCCCGCGTGGTCAAGCTCCCGCTGCTGCGCAACCCGCGCGCCAAGATGCAGGGCATCCGGGACGGCTTCGTGAAGCTCTTCTGCCGCCCGGGCACCGGCATCGTCGTCGGCGGCGTCGTCGTCGCGCCGCGCGCGAGCGAGCTCATCCACCCGATCTCGATCGCCGTCGACAACAACCTGACGGTCGAGCAGATCGCAAACGCGTTCACGGTGTACCCCTCCCTGTCCGGTTCGATCGCCGAGGTCGCCCGCCAGCTGCACACCCGCAAGGCGGCCGGCGAGGCCTGAGCGGCGGCCAACCGCCCCTTCCCGTACGGAGGTTGGGGCGGGAGTCGAGGTGAGGGGCGGATGTGCCGCGGATGTTCGCACCGCCGTCCCGTCGCGTATACCACTGGTCGGCCCGCCGTATGGACAACTTCGGTATTCCGGCGCAAAGAGCTGAAAGCAGACGGTCGCTGGCATTACTGTCAGTTTCGTGTTCGCTGCAGAACGTCGCCAATTGATCCTCGAAATGGTGCGCGCCAACGGAGCGGTTTCGCTCCGTGAGCTCGCCCGCGTCGTCCAGACCTCCGAAGTGACCGTACGGCGGGACGTGCGGGCACTGGAGGCAGAAGGACTCCTCGACCGCCGGCACGGCGGTGCGGTACTGCCGGGCGGTTTCACGCGGGAGTCCGGCTTTCCGCAAAAGTCCCACCTCGCGACCGCGGAGAAGACCGCCATCGCCGATGTCGCGGCCGGCCTCGTCGAAGAGGGCGAGGCCGTCGTCGTCGGTGCGGGCACCACGACCCAGGAGCTGGCCCGCCGGCTCGCCCGGGTGCCCGGCCTCACCGTCGTCACCAACTCGCTGCTCGTCGCCCAGGCCCTGGCGCACGCCAACCGGGTGGAGGTGGTGATGACCGGCGGCACCCTGCGCGGGTCCAACTACGCCCTCGTGGGCAGCGGCGCCGAGCAGTCCCTCCAGGGGCTGCGGGTGTCCCGGGCCTTCCTGTCCGGGAGCGGGCTGACCGCCGAGCGCGGGCTGTCCACCTCCAACATGCTCTCCGCGAGCGTGGACCGGGCGCTGGTGCAGGCCGCGGCGGAGGTGGTGGTGCTCGCCGACCACACGAAGCTCGGGACCGACACCATGTTCCAGACCGTCCCGACGGACGTCATGACGCGGCTGGTCACGGACGAGCCGCCGCCGCACGACGACCGGGCCGCCACCGAGCTCCAGGCGCTGGCCGACCAGGGCGTGCAGATCACCGTGGCGGGCGCCGCGGTGGCCTCCGGCGGGGGCCACGGCGGCGGCGCGGGCGGGGAGGGCATGCAGGGCCGCAGGCCCCGCCGCGAATCCCCGCTGCCGGTCCAGCGGCGCGGCGGCCCCACCGCCCAGCTGCGCAGTGCCCCCGCGTCGATGCTGGAGCAGCAGGCCGGGGAACGGGCCCGCGTCGCGGACATGCGGCGCCGCTGACCGCCGGATCCACCTCCGGACGGTGTCCGTCGGGCCGCTCCCGCCAGGGTGGCCCGGCGCAGACCGCCCGGACCGGACCGGACGACGACGAGGCCCCGCCCGGGAACCGGGCGGGGCCTCGTCACGTGCGGGGATCCGGGAGGTCAGTCCTTGATCTCGCAGATGGTGGCGCCGGAGGTGAGGGAGCCGCCGACCTCGGCGGTCAGGCCCACGATGGTGCCCGAGCGGTGGGCGTTGAGGGGCTGCTCCATCTTCATGGCCTCCAGGACCACGACCAGGTCGCCCTCGTTGACCTGCTGGCCCTCCTCGACCGCGACCTTCACGATCGTGCCCTGCATCGGCGAGGCGAGGGTGTCGCCCGAGGCGGCGGGACCGGACTTCTTGGCCGCGCGCCGCTTGGGCTTGGCGCCGCCCGCGGCGGCGGTGCGGGCCAGGGTCATGCCCAGCGAGGAGGGCAGCGAGACCTCCAGGCGCTTGCCGCCGACCTCGACCACGACGGTCTCGCGGCCCGGCTCGTCGTCGGTGTCCTCGGCCGCCGGGGCGACGAAGGCCGGGATGTCGTTGACGAACTCGGTCTCGATCCACCGGGTGTAGACGGTGAACGGGCTGCCGTCGGCCGGCGCGAACGCGGGGTCGGTGACCACGGCGCGGTGGAAGGGGATGGCGGTGGCCATGCCCTCGACCTCGAACTCGGCCAGGGCGCGCGCGGCGCGCTGGAGGGCCTGCTCGCGGGTGGCGCCGGTGACGATCAGCTTGGCCAGCAGCGAGTCCCAGGCCGGGCCGATGACCGAGCCGGACTCCACACCGGTGTCCAGGCGCACGCCCGGGCCGGTGGGGGGATCGAAGCGGGTGACGGTGCCGGGGGCGGGCAGGAAGCCGCGGCCCGGGTCCTCGCCGTTGATGCGGAACTCGATGGAGTGACCGCGCAGGACGGGGTCGCCGTAGCCGAGCTCCTCGCCGTCGGCGATGCGGAACATCTCCCGGACCAGGTCGATGCCCGAGACCTCTTCGGTGACGGGGTGCTCGACCTGGAGGCGGGTGTTGACCTCCAGGAAGGAGATCAGGCCGTCGGCGGAGACCAGGAACTCCACCGTGCCCGCGCCGACGTAGCCGGCTTCCTTCAGGATCGCCTTCGAGGCCGCGTACAGCTCCTCGTTCTGGGCGGGGGTCAGGAACGGGGCGGGGGCTTCCTCGACCAGCTTCTGGTGGCGGCGCTGGAGCGAGCAGTCACGGGTGGAGACGACCACGACGTTGCCGTGGGTGTCGGCCAGGCACTGGGTCTCGACGTGGCGCGGCTTGTCGAGGTAGCGCTCGACGAAGCATTCGCCGCGGCCGAAGGCGGCGACGGCCTCGCGGACGGCGGAGTCGTAGAGCTCGGGGATCTCCTCCAGCGTGCGGGCGACCTTCAGGCCGCGGCCGCCGCCGCCGAAGGCGGCCTTGATCGCGATGGGCAGGCCGTGCTCGCGGGCGAACGCGACGACCTCATCGGATCCGGAGACCGGGTCGGGGGTGCCCGCGACCAGGGGCGCGCCGGCCCGCTGGGCGATGTGGCGGGCGGCGACCTTGTCCCCGAGGTCGCGGATGGCCTGCGGGGGCGGCCCGATCCAGGTCAGACCGGCGTCGAGGACGGCCTGGGCGAACTCGGCGTTCTCGGACAGGAACCCGTATCCGGGATGGATCGCGTCGGCCCCGGAGTCCGCCGCGGCCTGCAGGACCTTGTCGAAGTCGAGGTAGCTGGCGGCCGGGGTGTCACCGCCCAACGCGAAAGCTTCGTCTGCCGCGCGGACGTGCAGGGCGTCCCGGTCCGGATCGGCGTAGACGGCTACGCTCGCGATCCCGGCATCCCGGCAGGCCCGGGCAACGCGGACAGCGATTTCGCCACGGTTGGCGATGAGCACCTTGCGCACGATGGCTCCCTCCTTGAAACAAGCTGAGTTTAGGGACAGCCGACACGGCCTTTCGACCCTTCCCCGGTGGTGAGCTTGCCCACACGCAGCGTGACGCGAGCGTCCTCGTCCGGCGAAAGCCCTTGTGTCGCCCCAGGTCAGGGAGATCCCCGACTGCACAGTAACCCCGTTGCGCGGAGAAGGTCTCTGTTCGGCGGGTCAGCGGCCCCCGCTGATTCTTTGTCGAGTCCCTACGAACGGCCTATGCATTCTTTGAGTGAGAGCCGTCACGGAGGGCTCTCGTAACGAAGCCGCCCCGCCCCCTTGTCCGCAGGTTTACTCGTTAGTAGCCTCCAGGGCGTCGAACACGCTTGTGGTGTGCGGGGGATGGGGGGCGTCGTGCTGCGCAGATTCGTGGCCGGGCTGGGCGCGCTCGCGCTGGCCGTGGAGGCGGCGGTCCTGGTGCTCGTCCACGTCGTCCTGGGCAAGACGACCGCGAACCAGTCGATGTCCATCGCCGGAATGGACCCCGACGTCATGTCGGCGGCCACCTACGGGCTCGGCGCGGCCCTGGGGGCTTTCCTGCTGCTGTGCGCCGTCCTGCTCGCCCTGACCGGCCTGCGGGACCGGGCGCCCGGCCGGTTCGCCCGCGTCGTGATCATCGCCGCCGCGCTCACCCACGTCCTCCTCGGCGCCCTGGCCGTGGGGCTCGTCGGCTGGGGCGCCTTCGCGGCGACGATGCTGATCCTGTGCCTGCTCGTCCTGACCCTGACGCTCTACGCCACGGGCCGGACGGAGCCGCTGCCGCCGGTCAAGGAGCTCAGGCCCACAAGTCCGTGATCGACAGGCCCAGTTCGCCGAGCAGGGAGCGCAGCAGCGGCAGCGAGAGGCCGATCACGTTGCCCGGGTCCCCGTCGATGCCGTCGATGAAGGGCGCCGACAGGCCGTCCAGGGTGAACGCCCCCGCCACGTGCAGCGGCTCGCCGCTCGCCACGTACGCCGCCACCTCCGCGTCCGTCGGCTCGCCGAAGCGGACCGTCGTGGAGGCGGTCGCCGAGACCTGACGGCCGGTCGCCGTGTCGATGACGCAGTGGCCCGTGCGCAGGACGCCGGCCCGGCCGCGCATCGACTTCCAGCGGGCGGTGGCCTCCGTGGCGTCGGCCGGCTTGCCGAGGGCCTCGCCGTCCAGCTCCAGCACCGAGTCGCAGCCGATCACCAGCGCGCCCGCGGCCTCCTCCAGCCCCGCCACGACGGCCGCCTTGGCCTCGGCCAGGGCCAGGGCGAGCCCGGCCGGCTCGTCGTGTTCGAGGGTGTCCTCGTCGAAACCGCTGACGATCACGTGCGGGGCCAGGCCGGCCTGCCGCAGCAGGTTCAGCCGGGCGGGGGAGGCGGAGGCGAGGACGAGCGTGCGCTGTGGCTCTACGGTCATGGGGGCCATCGTAGGGCGGGGGCGGGAGTTCCGGGCGGGCGGTCCGGGCGGGCGGTCCGGGCGGTTCCGGGCGGTTCGGGGCGGGAGATCAGAACGGGGCGATGCCGAGCACGTACACCGCGACGGCCATCGCCAGCGCGAGCACCAGCAGCAGCCGCCGGAGCATCGCCTGGGCGTCGCGCATGTCCTCGGGCGGCTCGTCCTTCGGGTCTGACCAGAGCATGCCCCGATCCTGGCCCCCGGCACGGCGGTGGCGCCTGAGTACACGTACTCAGGCGCCACCGTCCGTTCGTGCCATGTTCCCCGGGTGCGGCCCGGCTCAGCCCTGCGCGGGCCAGTACGTACGGCCCCACGCGTGCGGGCCCGGCTGCGGCAGCCGCCGCCGCGCCACGCGGCGCGGGGACGCCCACTCGTCCGGGACCCGGGGCGCGCCCGACGGGGCCGAGGCCAGCGCCGCCGCGCGCGCTTGGACCACCGCCAGTGCGGCGGCCAGCTCCTCGGGGGTCGGGTTGCCCTTGACGACCTTGATCATCACGGTGAGCTCCTCGGGGGGCCTAGAGGGGGATGTTGCCGTGCTTCTTCGGAGGCAGGGACTCCCGCTTGGTGCGCAGCTGGCGGAGCCCCTTGACCACGTGGGCGCGGGTCTCGGACGGCATGGTCACCGCGTCGACGTACCCCCGCTCGGCGGCCGTGTAGGGGTTGAGCAGCGCGTCCTCGTACTCGCCGATCAGGCGGGCGCGCACCTCCTCCACCTCATTGTCCCCCGCTTCGGCGATGGTGCGCCGGTGGAGGATGTTGACCGCGCCCTGAGCGCCCATGACGGCGATCTGCGCGGTCGGCCAGGCCAGGTTCAGGTCGGCGCCGAGGTGCTTGGAGCCCATGACGTCGTAGGCGCCGCCGAAGGCCTTGCGGGTGATGATGGTGATCATCGGGACGGTGGCCTCGGCGTACGCGTAGATGAGCTTCGCGCCGCGCCGGATGATCCCGTTGTACTCCTGGTCGGTGCCCGGCAGGAAGCCCGGTACGTCGACGAACGTCAGCACCGGCACGTTGAAGGCGTCGCAGGTCCGCACGAACCGTGCCGCCTTCTCGGAGGCGTTGATGTCCAGGCAGCCGGCGAACTGCATCGGCTGGTTCGCGACGATGCCCACCGGGTGCCCCTCGACCCGGCCGAAACCGGTGAGGATGTTCGGGGCGAACAGCGACTGCGTCTCCAGGAACTCGCCGTCGTCCAGCACGTGCTCGATCACGGTGTGCATGTCGTACGGCTGGTTCGCGCTGTCGGGGATCAGCGTGTCGAGCTCCAGGTCGGAGGCGGAGACCTCGGTGTCCGCCTCCTCCGGGAACGCGGGCGGCTCGGAGAGGTTGTTCGACGGCAGGTACGCCAGCAGGGACTTGACGTACTCGATGGCGTCCTTCTCGTCACCCGCCATGTGGTGCGCCACGCCGGAGGTGCTGTTGTGGGTGCGGGCCCCGCCGAGCTCCTCGAAGCCGACGTCCTCGCCGGTGACCGTCTTGATGACGTCCGGACCGGTGATGAACATGTGCGAGGTCTGGTCGACCATGACGGTGAAGTCGGTGATGGCCGGGGAGTACACGGCCCCGCCGGCGCAGGGCCCGACGACCAGGCTGATCTGCGGGATCACCCCGGAGGCGTGGACGTTGCGGCGGAAGATCTCGCCGTACATGCCGAGGGCGCTGACGCCCTCCTGGATGCGGGCGCCGCCGGAGTCGTTGATGCCGATGACCGGACAGCCGGTCTTCAGCGCGAAGTCCATCACCTTGATGATCTTCTGGCCGTAGACCTCGCCGAGGGCCCCGCCGAAGACGGTGAAGTCCTGCGAGAAGACGGCCACCGGCCGGCCGTCCACCGTGCCGTAGCCGGTGACGACGCCGTCGCCGTAGGGGCGGGTCTTCTCCAGCCCGAAGTTGGTGGAGCGGTGCCGGGCGAATTCGTCCAGCTCTACGAAGGACCCCTCGTCCAAGAGCAACGCCACCCGCTCACGGGCCGTCAGCTTGCCTTTGGCGTGCTGCTTCTCGACGGCCCGCTCGGAACCGGCGTGGGTGGCTTCCTCGACGCGGCGGCGGAGATCCGCGAGTTTGCCCGCGGTCGTGTGCATGTCGATCGGCTCTGAGGGTTGTGACATCGGGGTCGCGGCTCCCTGTGTGGTGTCAACTGCCTGGTCAATTGAATGACTGCTGCTGGCTACTGGTGCGTAGCGTATCGGCGGGCATGGCGCTCGGCAGTGCGGCGTTTGACACACCTACATTGGCTTGCATGACGCCATCAGATGCTTCAGCCGGAGCTTCCGCCGGACGCTGGTCGAGCTTGGACCGGCCTCCCCTCAATGCCGCGGCGCTGAGCCGGGCCCTCGTCGTCGAGGGCGGGCTGTGGACTTCCCTGGAGGTGGTCCCCGCCACCGGGTCCACCAACACCGATCTCGCGGCGCGGGCCGCGCGGCTGCCGGAGGGGGCCGTGCTGGTCGCCGAGGAGCAGAGCGCGGGGCGCGGTCGCCTGGACCGTACCTGGACGGCACCGGCCCGGTCGGGGCTGTTCTTCTCCGTCCTGCTGAAGCCGGGCGCGGGCGTGCCGCAGGAGCGGTGGGGGTGGCTGACGCTGCTGGCCGGGGTGGCCGCGGCGCAGGGGCTGTCCCGGGCGGCGGGCGTGGACACCGAGCTCAAGTGGCCCAACGACCTGCTGGTCGCGGTGGAGGGCGAGGAGCGCAAGACCGGCGGCATCCTCGCGGAGCGGGTCGGGGACGGGGTCGTCGTCGGGATCGGGCTCAACGTCACCCTCACCGAGGACGAGCTGCCCGTACCGGCCGCCGGGTCGTTGCTGCTGGCCAAGGCGACGGTGACCGACCGGGAGCCGCTGCTCAAGGCCGTGCTGCGGTCCCTGGAGGAGTGGTACGGGAAGTGGCGCGAGGCCGGCGGCGACCCCGCGGAGTGCGGGCTCCAGGAGGCGTACGCGGCCGGCTGCGCGACGCTGGGCCGCCACGTCCGCGCGGAGCTGCCCGGCGGGCGCACGCTCACCGGAACGGCCGAAGCGCTGGACGCGGACGGGCGGCTGGTGATCCGGACCCCGGAGGGCGAGCGGGAGGCCGTCGGGGCGGGGGACGTGGTGCACCTGCGCTCCGTGCGCTGACCCCGGCGGGGCCGGGCCGGGGCGGGGGCGGGACCCGGGGCGGCCGGGGCGGGGGGCTCGGCCGGCGCCCCGCCCGGGGCCGGGCCCCCAGGGCCCCGGGCCCGGATCGCGGGCGGAGGCGCCGGAAACCGTCCGCCCCGAGGATGGGGAGTGAGCTACGGCACACCTGCCGTATGGTTTAGGCGATCCCGGTCCCGCGGTGATCACCCGGTTTCGCAGTGCGCACGGAATGGACAGGAGGCGGCCCTTGACCGTCGACGACTCTTCGTCCGGCGCGTCCCCGTCCGGATCGGGCTCCGGGGGCGGTCACGGCACCCCCATCGGGCGTGACCAGCACACTCCCCTGCACGAGGTGGACCACACCGCCCAGCCCACCGCCGATCCGCTCGCCATCCGGCTGGAGCAGCTGATCCTGGGCGCCGAGCGGCGGTACACGCCGTTCCAGGCCGCCCGCAGCGCCGGGGTGTCGATGGAGCTGGCCTCGCGCTTCTGGCGGGCGATGGGCTTCGCGGACATCGGGCAGGCCAAGGCCCTGACGGAGGCCGACGTACTGGCCCTGCGGCGGCTGGCCGGTCTCGTCGAGGCGGGGCTGCTGAGCGAGCCGATGGCGGTGCAGGTGGCCCGTTCCACGGGGCAGACCACCGCCCGGCTGGCGGAGTGGCAGATCGACTCGTTCCTGGAGGGCCTGACGGAGCCCCCGGAGCCGGGGATGACCCGTACCGAGGTCACGTACCCGCTGGTCGAGCTGCTGCTGCCGGAGCTGGAGGAGTTCCTGGTCTACGTGTGGCGCCGCCAGCTGGCGGCGGCCACGGGCCGGGTCGTGCAGGTCGCGGACGACGAGGAGATGGTCGACCGGCGCCTCGCGGTGGGCTTCGCGGACCTGGTGGGCTTCACGCGGCTGACCCGGCGCCTGGAGGAGGAGGAGCTCGGCGAGCTGGTCGAGGCCTTCGAGACGACGGCGGCGGACCTGGTGGCGGCGCACGGCGGCCGGCTGATCAAGACGCTGGGCGACGAGGTGCTGTACGCCGCCGACGACGCCTCGACGGCGGCGGAGATCGCGCTGCGGCTGATCGAGACGATGGAGGCCGACCCGCAGATGCCGGAACTGCGGGTGGGCATCGCCTTCGGCACGGTGACGACCCGGATGGGCGACGTCTTCGGGACCACGGTGAACCTGGCCTCGCGGCTGACCTCCATAGCCCCCAAGGACGCGGTGCTGGTGGACGGCGCCATGGCCGAGGAGCTGAGCCGTACGGGGGCCGCGCCGAAGTCGGAGAAGGACGCCGAGACCGAGGAGGGCGGCGGCGCGTACCGCTTCGCGCTCCAGCCGATGTGGCAGCGGCCGGTGCGCGGTCTGGGTGTCGTGGAGCCCTGGTCGCTGACGCGCAGGGCGCCTAAGATCCCCGGGTAACGTTCGTTAACCGGGAGGGTGGCGTGGCTGTGGACGAGGTCCGGTTCGGGGAGTTCGTCGGGGTGCGGCGCCACGGCGACGGCGGAGTCGTCGCCGAGTTGGTGCTGGACCGTCCCAAGGCGATGAACGCCGTGTCCACCGAGATGGCGCGGTCCATCGGGGCCGCCTGCGCGGCGCTGGCCGCCGATGCCTCGGTACGGGTCGTCGTGCTCTCCTCCACCCATGAGCGGGCCTTCTGCGTGGGCGCCGACCTCAAGGAGCGCAACTCCTTCTCGGACGCCGAGCTGGTGCGCCAGCGGCCGACCGCCCGCGGCGCCTACGGGGGCGTGCTGGAGCTGCCGATGCCGACCGTCGCCGCGGTGCACGGCTTCGCCCTGGGCGGCGGCTTCGAGCTGGCGCTGGCCTGCGACGTGATCGTGGCCGACGAGACGGCGGTGGTCGGGCTGCCCGAGGTGTCGGTGGGCGTGATCCCGGGCGGCGGCGGTACGCAGCTGCTGCCCCGGCGGGTCGGGGCGGCCCGCGCGGCCGAGCTGATCTTCACGGCGCGCCGGGTGGAGGCCGCGGAGGCCCTGTCGCTGGGCCTGGTGGACTCGGTGGCCCCGGCGGGCGAGGACCGCGAGCGGGCCCTGGAGCTGGCGGCGGCGATGGCGGCGAACTCCCCGGTCGGGCTGCGCGCGGCCAAGCGGGCGCTGCGGCTGGGGCACGGGATGGACCTGGCGGCCGGGCTGGAGATCGAGGACGCGGCCTGGCGGACGGTGGCCTTCTCGGGGGACCGGGCCGAGGGCGTGGCGGCGTTCAACGAGAAGCGCCGGCCGAACTGGCCCGGGGAGTAGCCACCGCGCGTCCCCGGCCGGGCCGGGGCCGCGTCCGTGGTGATCTTGCTGCTGCCGAACGACGCGCCCATTGTCACTAAATCGGACAAAACCCCTAACCTGGGGTGATGGGAGTTGACGGGCGGCTTCGGGCCGTCGTGGAACTCGCGCAGGCCATGGCGGCGGCGTGCGCGCCGCGGGACAGCGTCCGGGCCGCCGCGCGGGGCGCGCGGCTGGCCATGGACGGGTCGTTCGCCGCGATCTCCGCCTGGGAGCGCGAGCGGGGGCGGCTGCGCGTCCTGGTGAACGAGGGGGAGCGGCGGGCCGGGGAGGAGGAGTTCCCCGACGACGAGTCCTATCCCGTGCACGACTTCCCGGAGATCACTGAGTTCCTGCACGAGCGCTGGGCCGGCGGCGGCGGGCCGCACGCCTGGGTCGAGAGCGCGGTGGGCGAGCGCCCCGGCCGCCGGGGCGAGGCCCTGCGCCGGCGCGGGCGGGGTACCTGCGTGGTCGCGCCGATCGTGCTGAGCGGGCGCGCCTGGGGCGAGCTGTACGTGGCCCGCGACGAAGGGCTGGCGGACTTCGACGGGGACGACGCCGAGTTCGCGACGGTGCTGGCGGCGGTGGTCGCGGCCGGCCTCGCGCAGAACGAGCGGCTGGAGGAGGCGCGCCGGCTGGCCTTCACCGACCCGCTGACCGGGCTCGCGAACCGGCGGGCCGTGGACATGCGGCTGGACGAGGCGCTGGAGGAGCACCGGCGCACCGGTGCGGTGGTGAGCCTGGTCGTGTGTGACCTGAACGGCCTCAAGAAGGTCAACGACACCCTCGGACACGCGACGGGGGACCGGCTGCTGGAGCGGTTCGGATCGGTGCTGAGCCTGTGCGGGGCCATGCTGGCGGGTGCGCTGGTCGCCCGCCTGGGCGGGGACGAGTTCTGCCTGGTCAGCTCGGGTCCCTCGGCCGACGAGGTGGTACGGGTGACCGAGGAGGTCTGCGTCCGGGCCGCCGAGCTGGAGCTGGGCGAGGGGGTGGCCTGCGGAGTCGCCTCGACGGGGGACCCGATCGGGCCCGTGCAGTCCTCGCGCCGGCTGTTCCGGCTGGCGGACGCGGCGCAGTACAAGGCGAAGGCGGCGCGGTCGGCGGGGCCGGTGGTGGCGGGGCGCGACACGGCGGTGGTCCGCCTGGCCGACGCGGCCGCCGCCCGCGAGGCGCCGGGGGAGCGCCGCCGGTTCCGGGGACGGCAGTGAGGGGCCCGCCCCGCGCGAGCCGCCCCCCAGGCGGGCCTCGGGGGCGCCCCGGACGGCCGGCTCCGAGCGAGGTTCCGGTAAGGGGCGCACCCCTGGCGGGATCGTGACAATTTTGGCTAGTGACAGGTTGGGATTCAGTCCGTAGGGTGCTGAATATGGATATGCACACTGTCGTGGTGGGGACGTCCGGGACCACCGCCGAGGACGTCATCGCGGTCGCCCGGGACAACGCGCGGGTCGAGCTGTCCGGCGAGGCGCTCGACGCCCTCGCCCACGCTCGCGGGATCGTCGACGCGCTCGCCGCCAAGCCCGAGCCCGTCTACGGGGTCTCCACCGGCTTCGGCGCCCTCGCCTCCCGGCACATCAGCCCCGAGCTGCGCGCGCAGCTCCAGCGCAACATCGTCCGCTCGCACGCCGCCGGCATGGGCCCGCGCGTCGAGCGGGAGGTCGTGCGCGCCCTGATGTTCCTGCGCCTGAAGACGGTGGCCTCCGGGCACACCGGCGTGCGCCCCTCCGTCGCCCAGACCATGGCCGACGTGCTCAACGCCGGGATCACCCCCGTCGTCCACGAGTACGGCTCCCTCGGCTGCTCCGGCGACCTCGCCCCGCTCTCCCACTGCGCCCTGGCGCTGATGGGCGAGGGCGACGCCGAGGGCCCCGACGGCACCGTCCGCCCCGCCGGGGAACTGCTCGCCGAGGCCGGGATCGAGCCCGTCGAACTGCGCGAGAAGGAGGGCCTCGCCCTCCTCAACGGCACCGACGGCATGCTCGGCATGCTGGTCATGGCCCTGGCCGACCTCGCCACCCTGTACACCTCCGCCGACATCACCGCCGCGCTGACGCTGGAGGCCCTGCTCGGCAGCGAGAAGGTCCTCCAGCCCGAGCTGCACGCCATCCGCCCGCACCCCGGTCAGAGCGCCTCCGCCGCCAACATGGCCGCCGTGCTGAAGGGGTCCGGGCTGACCGGGCACTTCCAGGAGGAGTCCGCTCCGCGCGTGCAGGACGCCTACTCCGTGCGCTGCGCCCCGCAGGTCGCCGGCGCCGGCCGCGACACGCTGGCGCACGCCGCGCTGGTCGCCTCCCGTGAGCTGGCCGCCGCCGTCGACAACCCGGTGGTGCTGCCCGACGGGCGCGTGGAGTCCAACGGCAACTTCCACGGCGCCCCGGTCGCGTACGTCCTGGACTTCCTGGCCATCGCCGCCGCCGACCTCGGCTCCATCGCCGAGCGCCGCACCGACCGCCTCCTCGACAAGAACCGCAGCCACGGCCTGCCGCCGTTCCTCGCGGACGACGCCGGCGTGGACTCCGGTCTGATGATCGCCCAGTACACGCAGGCGGCCCTGGTCAGCGAGATGAAGCGGCTCGCCGTGCCGGCCTCCGCCGACTCGATCCCGTCCTCCGCCATGCAGGAGGACCACGTCTCCATGGGGTGGTCGGCCGCGCGCAAGCTCCGTACCTCGATCGACAACCTGACGCGGATCATCGCCATCGAGCTCTACGCCGCCACCCGCGCCATCGAGCTGCGCCAGCACCTCACCCCGGCGCCGGCCAGCCGCGCGGCGATCGAGGCCGTGCGGGCGGCGGGCGTGGAGGGTCCGGGGCCGGACCGCTTCCTCGCCCCCGACCTGGCCGCCGCCGACGCCTTCGTGCGCGCGGGCGCGCTCGTGGCCGCCGTGGAGCCGGTGACGGGCCCGCTGGCCTGAGACGCCCGCTCGCCTGACGACGCCGGGGCGACCGGCAGCCGTACGAGGGCCGCGCCCCCGGGGATCCGATCCCCGGGGGCGCGGCCCTTCGCGTAGGGCGCAGTACGGCGCGGTACGGCTACTGGACGCGCGAGCGGCGTACGGAGAAGGCCACGAACCCGGCCCCCACGCCCAGGCAGAGCGTGCCGCCCAGCACGTACGGGGTGGTGTCGACGCCGCCGGTGTCGGCGAGCGAGAGGGTGACCACGGCGGTGCCCTCCTCCGGCTCGCCGGCCCCGGCGATGCTGCCGGTGCCCGTACCGGTGCCGGTGACGGTGCCCGTGTTGGCGGCGGCGGGCGCGCCGGAGGTGCCCGCCGGATGTCCGGGGGCCGTGGCGTTCGCCGACGGGACGAACCAGAGGGCGGCGAGGAGGGTGGTCGCTCCGAGAGCGGTGAGCAGCGGTCGAGGTGCGGACACGGTGCGATCCCCCTTGCGGAAGCAGCGAATTGGCCGTGTGGGCAGATGCTAGTGAAAGGGGCGGGTCGCGGGAAAGTCGAGGCTGTCGCGGGCTTACTCTCCGTCGTATGAACCCTTCTGAGACATCACGATACGTACGGCTTCGGGTGGATTTGGTGCTGGAGGTGACCGATTCCGATGCCCTGATCGGAGCGGCCCTCGCGCACATCAAGGCCGACGAGTTCATGCCTGACGAGGAGCGCGGGCACGCCGAGTCGGCCGTGCGGGAGGACGAATCGGAGGCCCTGGCCTACCTGGTGGACCCCACCGACCTGGTCGCGGAGCTGTCGGGAGTGGAGCTGGCGCAGGCCTCCTGGAGCAGCGAACCGGTCGAATACGACCCCGAGTCGCTGGAGTGGGACCTGGACGAGGAAGATGGTGACTTCGAGGAAGAGGCCGACAACGCCTGACCGTGGGGTTGCACACATCCGAACGGAATGTGGAACCGTTCCGCGTCGTAACGCGTTGTCAGGACGAGCAGGGGTTCACGCCCCTGCCCGGCCCGATCTCGGGAATGCAGCCTCGGGGTTTCCGGCAACGATGGAGTGACGTGTGAGGACGTACAGCAAGCGGCGGAGGCGGTCCCTGGTGGCCGTATCCGCCGTGCTCGGCGGCGTACTGATGCTCTCGGCCTGCAACGACGCGGGCAACGAGAAGGCAAAGGGCAACGGCGAAACGGGCAAGTCGCAGGCAGACGTGGACGCGGCGGCCGCCAAGGACACCTCCAAGGCGCGAATAGCCATCACGCCCAAGGACGGCGCGACCAACATCGGCCTGAACGACGCCACGAACGTCACCGTCAGCGACGGTACGCTCACCAAGGTCGAGCTGAAGACCACGGACGGCACGGCGGTGGCCGGCAAGATCTCCACCGACGGCAAGAGCTGGAAGCCGGAGGGCGCGCTCAAGCGCTCCACGAAGTACGCGCTGGCGGCGACCGCGAAGGACGAGGCCGGGCGCGAGGCGCACGAGAACGCCTCCTTCACGACGGTGTCCCCGGAGAACAGCTTCATCGGCTCGTACATCCCGGACGAGGGCGAGACGGTCGGCGTGGGCATGCCGGTCTCCATCACCTTCAACAAGCCGATCAAGGACATGAAGGCCGTCCAGGCGGCCATCACCGTCTCCTCCAGCAGCGGTCAGGAGATCGTCGGCCACTGGTTCGGCAACCAGCGCCTCGACTTCCGCCCGGAGGAGTACTGGAAGGCCAACTCCACCGTCACGCTGAAGCTGGCGCTGGAAGGCGTGCAGGGTGCTCCCGGCATCCAGGGCGTCCAGAACAAGACGGTCAACTTCAAGATCGGCCGGAGCCAGGTCTCCACGGTCGACACGAAGACGAAGAAGATGACGGTCACGCGGGACGGGCAGGTCCTCAAGACCATCCCGATCTCGGCGGGCTCCCCGGAGAACCCGACGTACAACGGCCAGATGGTGATCTCCGAGAAGTTCAAGGAGACCCGGATGGACGGCGCGACCGTCGGCTTCAAGAACGGTGAGGGCAAGGGCGAGTACGACATCAAGGACGTCCCGCACGCCATGCGGCTGTCGACCTCCGGCACCTTCATCCACGGCAACTACTGGGGATCCGATTCGATCTTCGGCAGCGTGAACACGAGCCACGGCTGCGTCGGTCTGAACGACTCCAAGGGCGCCAACGACCCGGACACCGCGGGTGCCTGGTTCTTCGACAACTCGCTCATCGGCGACGTGGTCACCGTGATGAACTCCCCGGACAAGACCGTCAAGCCCGACAACGGCCTCAACGGCTGGAACATGAGCTGGGCGGAGTGGAAGGCCGGTCCCTCGGCCTGATCCGCATCTGACGGCCTGACGGCCTGACGGCCTGACGGCCTGACGGCCTGACGGCCTGACGGCCTGACGGCCTGACGGTCTGATGGTCTGACAGCGCGACGGCTTTGACGCCGGACGGCGGGAACCCCACCAGGGGTCCCCGCCGTCCGGCTTTTCCGTGCTTCTCATCCGACTCTTACCCGCGCCTTATCCGGCCATCAGGGGTGCTGCCTAGTTTCGGCCGCATGTTCTTCACCTACCTCCGGCGCGAGTTGCGCCGCCGCCGGAAGGCCGCGCTCGTCGTCGCCTCCGGGCTCGCCCTCGGCATCGCCCTCGTCATCGTGGTCACTTCCGTCTCGGCGGGCATGAACGCGGCCCAGGGCAAGGTCCTCCAGTCGCTCTACGGCCTCGGCACGGACATGACCGTCACCAAGGCGCAGACCCCGCCGGGGGAGAACGGACAACCCTCCAGACCACGCTTCCAGTTCGACGCCAAGGGCGAGGGCGACGGGAACGCGGACGCCGAGCAGAGCCACGACATCGTGATGCCTCAGGGCTTCCAGACCCTCGACGCGGCCACCGTCGGGAAGGTGTCCGGCCAGAGCGGGGTCGCGCAGGCGGTGGGCGGCCTCAGCCTCCAGGTGATGAAGGTCAACGGCCAGTTCAAGCGGGGCGAGTTGAGGCACTCCCAGGGCGGTACCGGAACCGGCCGGGGCGGCGCGGGCGGCGGCGGCGCGGGCGGCGGCGGCGCGGGCGGTGGCCAGGGCGGTACGGGCGGTGGTCAGGGCGGGTCGGTCGAAGGCGGCGGCGCGAACTTCGACGTCAACTCCTTCTCCGTCTACGGCGCCGACGTGGCGCACCCCGCGCTCGGCCCCCTCACCACCTCGAAGATCACCTCCGGCCGCACCTTCCGGGCGGGCGAGGCCGACACCGCCGTCGCCGTCGTGGACCGTGCGTACGCCACCCAGAACAAGCTCGCCGTGGACGCCACGCTGACCATCAAGAACACCCCGTTCAAGGTCATCGGCATCGCCACCGCCGACAGCGGTGACGCCACCGCCAACGTCTACCTCCCGCTCCGGCAGGCCCAGACCCTCGCCGGGGCCGCCGACAAGATCACCACGGTCTACGTACAGGCCGAGGACTCCCAGGCCATCGGCTCCGTCAAGCAGGCCATCCAGAAGAACGTCCCCGACACCACCGTCACCACCTCGGCCGACCTCGCCGACACCGTCTCCGGGTCCCTCGCCACGGCCTCTTCGCTGGCCTCCACCGTGGGGACGTGGCTCTCCTACGCCGTTCTCGCCGCCGCCTTCCTCGTCGCCGGGCTGCTCACCTCCTCCGCCGTCTCCCGCCGGGTCAGGGAGTTCGGCACCCTCAAGGCGCTCGGCTGGACGAGCGGCCGCGTCACCCGGCAGGTCGCCGGAGAAGCCCTGGTCAACGGACTGATCGGCGGGGTGCTCGGCATCGGCGTCGGGCTCGGCGCCGCGTACGTGATCACTGCGGTCAGCCCCAGCCTCACCGCCCGGCTCGCGGGCGCCGGCGGCCGGGGCGGGGGCGGCGGGGCCCGCATGTTCGGCGGCGCCGCCCGGCGCACCGCCGGCAAGGCCCTGGACGTGGCCCTCACCGCGCCCGTCTCGCTCTCCACCATCGGCCTGGCCGTCGCCCTCGCGGTGGCCGGCGGCCTCGTCGCGGGCGGCTTCGGCGGCTGGTGCGCCTCGCGGCTGCGGCCCGCGGACGCCCTGCGCCGCGTCGAGTAGCCGGGCGCCGGCCCCGGGTGCCCGCCCGGCCGCCGCGTCCGCCCGTCCGCGCCCGCCCGTCCGCGTCCGCCCGTCCGCGCCCGTCCGCGTCCGTCCGTACGGCCACGCACGTGGCCGCGTACCCCCACAGCAACCGAGGGAACCAGATGTACCAGCTCACCGGAGTCACCAAGCGCTACCGGCGCGGCAAGGAAACCGTCGACGCGCTCGACGGTGTCGACCTGACCATCGAGGACGGCGGCCGGCTCGTCATCCAGGGCCCCACCGGCGGCGGCAAGTCCACCCTGCTCCAGATGCTCGGGGCGCTCGACCGCCCCACGGCCGGCCAAGTCGTCCTGGACGGGCTCGACCTGGCCACCGTCTCCGAGGCCCGCCTGACCCGCGTGCGCGCCGAGAGCATCGGCTTCGTCTTCCAGTCGTTCAACCTCATCCCGACCCTGACCGCGCAGGAGAACGTCGAGACGGCCCTCGTCCCCCTCCGCCTCAAAGCCGCCGAGCGGCGCGCGCGGGCCGCCGGGGCCCTGGAATCGGTCGGGCTCGGCGAGCGGACGGGACACCTGCCCGGCGAGCTGTCCGGCGGCCAGCAGCAGCGCGTCGCCATCGCGCGGGCGCTGGTGAAGAAGCCCAAGGTGCTGCTGGCCGACGAGCCCACCGGCAACCTGGACGAGTCCATGCGCGACGAGGTCATGGACCTGCTGGAGGGCCTCTGGAAGGAACACGGCCTGACCTTCGTGATGGTCACCCACGACAGCGCCCTCGCCCGCCGGGCCCCGCGCGTCGCGACCATCCGGGGCGGCCGGGTCACGGTGACCGAAAACCCCTGAGCGCACGCCCCGGACACCGCCTAGGGTCCGGGGCATGACGAAGATCAACGCACTGTCCGGGCCCCTGGCCGACGCCGAGGTGGACGCCTGGTGGGCGGTCCAGGTCGCGGCCCACGCCGTCGACGCGGCCGCCCTGCCCGGCCTGCCCCCTCCCGCCCGGGTGGAGGCGGCCGGGCGGCTGCGGGTGCCGTCCGCCCGGGGCCACGTCGCCCGCTGGGCCACCGCCGAGGGCGACGGGCAGGCCGCCCTGCTGCTCTTCACCGAGGAGGGCAACACCCACGCCGCGTTCCTCGACGAGCTGACCGTACGGCCCGACGCGCGCCGGCGGGGCGTGGGCACGGCCCTGTGGGAGCGGGTCCGCGAGGAGCTGCTCGCCCAGGGCCGGACCTCCGTCGCCACCGTCGCCGACCTCGGCGGGCCCGGGCAGGCCTTCGCCGAGTCCCTCGGGTTCCGCAACGTGCTGCCGATGGCCTGGTACGTCCAGGAGCTGCCGGCCACCGCCCCGGCCGCCCCCGCCACCCCCGGTTACGAGCTCATGGCCTGGTCCGGCCTGGTCCCCGACGCCTGGGCCCCGGCCCTCGCCGTGGCCCACGGGGCGATGCGGGACGCGCCGAGCGGCGACAGCGACGAGGCGTTCCGGCCCTGGACGGCCGAGCGGCTGCACGCCGCGCAGCGCCTCATCCTGGACCGGGGCGGGGAGCTGACGACCGTCGCGGCGCTCACCCCCGCCGGGGAGGTCGCCGCGTACACCGTGCTGGTGCTGCCGGACCCGCAGGGCCCGCGCGCACTCCAGTACGACACCGTCGTCGTCCCCGGGCACCGGGGGCGGGGCCTCGGCCGGGCGGTGAAGCTCCGGATGCTGGAGCGGGCCGCCGCCCGCCACCCGGGGCTGCGCCGCATCGGTACCACGGTGGCCGACGACAACGGCCCGATGCGGGCCGTGAACGAGGCCCTGGGCTACCGCCGCGAGCGCGGCGCGGGCCTCTTCCAGCTGGGGCTGTAGGGCTGTAGGGCTGTAGGGGGCGGGGGACGGGCGCTCTCAGCCCTGCTTCTCGGCCGGCGCGGGCGGCGCCGGGGAGGGGGAAGGGGCGGGGGAAGGGGCGGGGGAGGGCGCCGACCAGGAGGACAGCATCCGCAGGGCGTCCGCCGACGGGGAGCCCGGCTCGGCGTGGTAGGTCACCAGGAACTGCGCCGGATCGTCGGGCAGCGTCAGCGTCTCGAAGGACAGCGACAGCGCGCCCACCAGCGGGTGCCGCAGCTGCTTCACGCCGTGCGTCTTGTTGTCGGCGACGGTGTGCGCCGCCCACAGCCGCCGGAACTCCTCGTTCTTCACCGACAGCTCGCCGACCAGCGCCGAGAGCTGCTCGTCGTCCGGGAACTGGCCGGCGTACATGCGCAGGTTGCTGACCACCTCGCACGCCCGGCACTCCCAGTCCGCGAACAGCTCCGCCGTGGCCGGGTCCAGGAACACCAGCCGCACCAGGTTCCGCTCGGCCGCCGGCATCGCCCCGAAGTCCCCGAAGACGGCCGCGGCCAGCGGGTTCCACCCGATGACGTCCTGCCGCCGCCCCACCAGGTACGCCGGTACGCCGTCCATCGCCTCCAGCAGCGACCGCAGCCCCGGCCTGACCTGCTGCGGGCGCCTCGGGCGGCTGCGCTTGCGGGTGCGGGGGCTCGCCAGGTGGTTCAGGTGCGCCGACTCCGTGCCGTCCAGGCGCAGCGCCCGCGCGATGGCGTCCAGCACCTCCGCGGACACGTTCTGGCCGTGTCCCTGTTCGAGCCGGGTGTAGTACGCCACCGACACCCCGGCCAGCTGCGCCAGCTCCTCGCGGCGCAGCCCCGGCACCCGGCGGTGGCGCCCGTAGTCCGGCAGGCCCACGTCCTCGGGCCGCAGCCGGGCCCGGCGGGTGCGGAGGAACTCTCCCAGTTCGGCGCGCTGATCGAGGTGATCCATAGCGCAAGTATCCCCGGAGGGGATACCGGACGCGGGGGTCATCCTGACCCCGCCAGGGGTAGGTCCAGCAGTCCTAGGCTCGGCAGGGGGCTGGGTGGCCCGCGCCAAAAGCGGCATCGTGGGGCGCACCGCACCAACGCTGCACGGACGCCGCGGCCCGCTTCCACCCCCGGGCCGCGCGTCCTCGTCCGAGGAGATCACCCCATGTCCGTCACCCAGGTCGCCGCCTACGCCGCTCCCGCCCCCAAGGCCCCGCTGGAGCGCACCACCGTCCCGCGCCGTCCGGTGGGCGAGCACGACGTGCTCATCGACATCAAGTTCGCCGGCATCTGCCACTCCGACATCCACCAGGCCCGTGACGGCTGGGGCGAGGGCATCTTCCCGATGGTCCCGGGCCACGAGATCGCCGGGATCGTCGCCGAGGTCGGTCCGGGCGTCACCAAGTTCGCCGTCGGGGACCGGGTGGGCGTCGGCTGCATGGTCGACTCCTGCCGGGAGTGCGAGTACTGCCGGCGCGGGCAGGAGCAGCACTGCGTCAAGGGCATGACCGGCACGTACAACGCCGTCGGCAAGGACGGCGAGCCCACCTACGGCGGCTACGCCACCCACATCGTCGTCGACGAGAACTACACCGTCCGCATCCCCGAGGGCCTCGCCCTCGACGTGGCCGCCCCGCTGCTGTGCGCCGGCATCACCCTCTACTCCCCGCTGCGCCACTGGGGAGCGGGCCCGGGCAAGAAGGTCGCCGTCGTCGGCCTCGGCGGCCTCGGCCACATGGGCGTGAAGATCGCCGCCGCGCTCGGCGCGGAGGTCACCGTCCTGTCGCAGAGCCTGCGCAAGAAGGAGGACGGCCTGCGGCTGGGCGCCTCCCACTACTACGCGACGAGCGACGAGACCACCTTCGAGAAGCTCGCCGGCAGCTTCGACCTGATCGTCTCCACCGTCTCGGCGCCGCTGCCGCTGGACGCCTACCTGGGCCTGCTGAAGGTCGACGGCGCGTTCGTGAACGTCGGCGCCCCGGAGGAGCCGGTCTCGCTGAACCTGTTCTCCGTCATCGGCGGCCGCAAGACCCTGGCCGGGTCGATGATCGGCGGCATCGCGGAGACCCAGGAGATGCTCGACTTCTGCGCCGAGCACGGGCTGGGCTCGGAGATCGAGGTCATCGCCGCCGAGGAGGTCAACGAGGCGTACGAGCGGGTCGTGGCCAGCGACGTGCGCTACCGCTTCGTCATCGACGCCTCGACCATCTGATCCCCGGATCCCCGGATCCCCGGCTCCCCGGCTCCCCGGCTCCCCTGTTTTCCCCCGGACCGGCCCCCGCACGCGCGGGGGCCGGTCCGGCGTTCTTTCGGGTCCGGCGTTCCGGGCCGGCGTCCCCGCCCGCCGTCACACGTTCTTCATGCTCCGTGCATGGCCCCCGCCGGGCCCCGCTGCCGATGATCTGGTCACCGACCGTCCGCAGCCCAGGAGTCCGAGATGACCAGCCGCCGTCACTTCCTCGCCGGATCCGCCGCCGTGGGCCTCGCCGCGCTGCCCCAGCTCCCCGCGGCCGCACCGGCCGCGGCCGCCGGGGACGCGGCCGCGGGGAGCGCGGCCGCCGCGCCCCCGAACCTCGTGGTGGTCCTGGCCGACGACCTGGGCTACGGCGACCTCGGCGCGTACGGCCAGAAGCTGATCACCACCCCCCGCATCGACCGGCTCGCCGCCGAGGGCCTGCGCTTCACCGACGCCTACGCCGCGGCCGCCGTCTGCGCCCCCTCCCGCGCCGCCCTCCTGACCGGCCTGCACACCGGCCACGCCCCCGTCCGGGCCAACCCCGACAGCGGCGGCCAGGGCGCCCTGCGCGACGGGGACACCACCGTCGCGGAGGTGCTGCGGGCGCGCGGCTACCGTACGGGCCTGTTCGGGAAGTGGGGCTTCGGACCCGAGGCCGCCGACCAGCCCAGCCATCCGGCGGCGCGCGGCTTCGAGGAGTTCTACGGGTACATCGACCACGGCCACGCCCACGAGTACCGGCCCGCCTACCTGTGGCACAACGACGTCAAGGAACCCCTCGCCGCCGGCACCTACGCCCCCGAGGCCATCGCCGCCCGCGCCCTGGACTTCATCGACGCCCGCGCCGCCGGACCCGACCCCTTCCTCCTCTTCCTCACCCCGAACCTCCCGCACGCCCCCAGCGAGATCCCGGACGTGGGCGCCTACGCCTCCCGCTCCTGGCCGCAGGCCGACAAGGCGCACGCGGCGCAGATCAGCCTGCTCGACGCGCAGGTCGGCGCGGTCGTGGACCGGCTGCGGGCGCACGGGATCGCGGAGCGCACGGTGGTGCTGATCGCCTCGGACAACGGCCCGCACGAGGAGGGCGGGGTCAACCCCGACCTGTTCGACGCGAACGGGCCGCTGCGCGGCTACAAGCGCAACCTCTACGAGGGCGGCGTACGGGTTCCGCTGATCGCCTGGGCCCCCGGCCGGATCGCGGCGGGCACCACCAGCTCCCGCCCCACCCCGCTCTACGACCTCCTGCCGACCCTCGCCGACCTGGCGGGCGCCCCGGCCCCGTCCGACATCGACGGCCTCTCCGCCGCCCCCGTCCTGGCGGGCGCGGGCGCGGTGGCCCCGCTCCACGGGCACCTGTACTGGTACCGCGACGAGCAGGGCGTCACCGCCCGGGCCAACGCACAGGACGCGGGGCGGGCGAAGCGGGTGGCGGAGGCGGTGCGCCAGGGCCGCTGGAAGGGCGTGCGGTTCGCCCCGGCCCGGGACCGCGGCGCCCCCGACGGGCAGTGGCAGTTCGAGCTGTACGACCTCGCGGCGGACCCGGGGGAGCAGCGGGACGTGGCGGCGGCGAACCCCTCGGTGGTGACGTCCCTGACCAGCCTGCTGCGGTCCTCCTGGGCCGACGCCTACCCGCGCCCCGGCTGGGGCCTGACGGTGGCCTCCGACGGCGTCTCGGTGACGACCCGGCTGGCCAACGGCACCGCCCGCGCCTGGCCGGACGTACGGGTCGAACTGGCGCTCCCGGCCGGCTGGACGGCGGTTGCGGGCGGCCCGGTGACGGCGGCGTCCCTGGCCCCGGGGGCGGCCCTGACCACCCTCTGGACCGTGACGGCGCCCTCGGCGGCGGCCGGCCTGGTGACGGCCTCCGCCACCACGTCGGCGTTCCGCTTCACGGCGTCCACACGCTTCACCCCGCTCCCGGCGCCGCCCACCGCCGACGCCTACCTCAGCGACCTGCCCTGGGTCTCGGCCGCCAACGGCTGGGGCCCCGTCGAACGGGACAGCTCGAACGGCCGCAAGGAGGCGGGCGACGGCACCCCGATCGCCTTCGGCGGCGTCACCTACGCCAAGGGCCTGGGCGTCCACGCCCCCTCGGAGGTCGTCTACCACCTGGGCGGCCGCGCCGACCGCTTCACGGCGCTGGTCGGCATCGACGACTTCTCCGCGCGGCAGTCGTCAGCCGGAGCGACCCGCGCCCTCGTCCGCGCCGACGGCCGCACCCTCCTGACGACGGCCACCCTGACCGCCGCCACGGGCCCGGTGGCGCTGGACCTCGACGTCCGCGGCGTCCGCCTCCTCCACCTGGTGGTGGAGGACGCCAACGCCAACTCCGCCTTCGACCACACCTCCTGGGCCCGCGCCCACGTCACGGTCCGCTGACGGGCGGGATCACTCGGCGGTGGCCACGCCGATCGGGCAGGAGACGCCCGTCCCGCCGATGCCGCAGTACCCCGCCGGGTTCTTGTCGAGGTACTGCTGGGGGTACTACTACTCTTTGCGTAGAATCAGTGACTCTTCGTAAAGGGGTGGGACGTGAACGAAGCGGCACCGGTGATCCCGGTTGTCTCGTACGCGCGTATCTCCGCCGACACGGCCAGGGACGGCCACGGCGTCGAGGACCAGCACAAGGTGAACGGGGAGACGGCGGCCCGTCTCGGCTGGACGATCGTGCACCGCTACACCGACAACGACCTGTCGGCAGCCAAGGCGGCGGTGGTGCGTCCGGACTTCGAGGCCATGGTGAAGGCGCTCAAGTCGGGCCACATGCCCGACGGGCAGCCCGTACGCGGCGTCATCGTGGTCGCGGACGACCGGCTCACGCGCCGGGCGGGCGACTACGAACGGTTTGTGGACGCGCTCACGTACGAGGAAGGACGGCTGTACGCCGACGCCAAGGGGTCGAAGAACCTCTACAGCGAGGATGTGGAGTCCATGGGGCTATTCGGTGTCGTCATCTCCAAGATGGAGGTGCGCAAGATGCAGCGGCGTGCTCGCCGCTCGCACCGTGCCCGCGCCGAGCTGGGCATCCCGGTGGGCGGAAAGCGCGCCTTCGGCTGGCAGGACGACAAGCTCACGCTGGAGCCCGAGGAAGCGGCGTGGCTGGCGAAGGGTGCCCGCGAGGTGATCGCAGGCAAGTCCCTGCACTCGATCCTCCGCGAATGGCGGGAGGCCGGCGTCCGCACGATCAACGGCAAGGAGTGGGCGAGCCGCTCCCTCAAGCTCGCGCTGTGGAACCCGCGGCTGTGTGGCTGGCGGAAGCACAACGGAGAGCTGGTCCGCGACGCCAACGGCGTGCCGGTTGTGGGCCGCTGGGAGCCGATCATCACCCCGAAGGAGTGGATGGCCATCGATGCCGTCTTCTCGGCTCGCGTCGGTCCCAACGTGAAGTCTGACGGAACGGTCACGGACTATCGCACCCCGTCGTACCTGCTGACCGGAATCCTCCGATGCGGAAAGCCCGGTGCGGAAGGTCAGATCTGCAACTCGCCACTCCGTGCGACCGTGCGGCCGGATCTCTCCGGTGGCTACCTCTATCAGTGCCCCAGCAAGGGAATGGGCGGCTGCGGTGGCACGGGACGCAATGGTGCCAAGATCGACGAATTCATCACGGAGGCAGTTCTGGCGAAGCTGGAGGAACGGGCAGCCAGGGCAGCGCACGTGGACGAGAAATGGGCAGGGGAAGACGAGCTGGACCGTTTGACGCGGAAGCAGCGCAAGCTGCTCCAGGCGTGGCAGGAGGACCAGGTCTCGGATGAGCTGTTCTTCCCTGAGAACCAGAAGATGGAATCTCGGGTCAAGGAACTACGTGCGGACCGTACACGCCACGTCCTCAACCAGCAGCGTGCGGCCGAAGTCACCGGCGATGTACGTGAGCGCTGGACCTCCGGCAGGCTGGACTTGGCGCAGAAGCGCGCCCTAATCAGGGAGGCACTGCACGCGGTGATCGTCCTGCCGGTGGGCGGCGGAGGCCGACGCCCCTTCAACCCTGACCTGCTGGTCCCGAAGTGGCGCGACTGACAGTGAGCTGAAACGGAAAGGGGCACGGCCATCCAGCTGGTGCCCCTTCGTTCGTCTTGCGCTCACGCTGGCGTGGGAGATCAAGGCAGCCGCACCGAATCAGCCGGTCATCCTGTCCGTGGCCGAGATGAAGCGTCTTGCCGGCGCCATACGCCGCTGTGCGCTGCTTCGCAAGGGCGGCGGAGACACCGCAACCCGGCACAGGTGCAGGCGGTGTGCGGGGGAGGGACAGTTGAGGAAGCGGAACGACCTGCCCGGCTCGTACAGGACGGATTGCCGTTCGAGGCGAGCCGCCACGGTCTTGGCCCTGCTCTCTTCCGGCATGGCCGGCGGCAGGGAAAAGATGGCAGAGGCGTACTCGGGCGTCTGGAGGAGTCCGGGGACGAGCTGGCCCTGGAAGAGCCTGAGCGTGGTGGTGCCGGCTTCGATGGCCCGGATGGTCTTCTGGTGCTTCCACGGGCCCATACGGCGCCACATCCTGGACGGTCGGGCGTACCTTGCCCGTCTTGATCTTCGAGAGCTTTCCGGCAGACATGGAAGCCCTGCGGGCCACGGCGTCACCCGTGAGTCCGGATGCATCGCGCAGCGCCCGCAGGGCTTTCCCGATCGAGTCGGCGGTCAGTGGTGCCGCTCCCAGTAGTCCGCGAACGGCACCGCTTCGGCCAGGGCGCGGTCTCGGTAGTCCTGATACTCGGCAAGGCAGTGGGCAGGAAGCAGTTCGGCGCCGATGAACGCAGCTTCGGACGTGTAGTGCATCCGGTACACGACCTGGTCATCGAACAACCAGAAGTCGTGATCCGGTAGGTCGGTCACGTGCTGCTCGGCCTGGTCGATGATGCCAATGGTCTCGCCAGCTGCGATGTTGCCTAGGTAGGCGGCCAGTTCGTACCGCAGGTAGTCGGTCAGCGGAGACCTGAGCACATGTCGGCGTACGCCTGTCGCGTTCGATGCTCCCGAGCTGGTTGCGACCGGGTCAATTGCTGATCCTTTCCAGAACGGGAAAGACGACTGCCGATGCAAATGAGCGCGGTCGAGCCTGAGCCGTGGGGCGCCCCGAACGGCCGGGGAAACAGGCTTCAACCGCGCGTGCCCCTGCGGTGCGCGAGTCGCTACGCTTGCTGGCGACTGCTACAGGCCTTGCGAACTGCATCTTGATGCGTTGCGGGTCTACGGATTCGATCCGAACGAGGCATAGAGATGAGCAGGCACCCTGAGCGAGGTCCTGCCGACGAACCAGATGCTGAACTGGAGCCAGTCCGGCAGCACTTCCGCGATCCCTCCTACGGCTTCGCTGTGGGGCCTGGCTGGCGGTCCCTTGTGCTGCGCTGCCACGAGTCGATTGTTGCGGAGTTCCCCGAGTATGAGCTTCTGGCAGTGAAGCAGAAGTGGGCAAGCCTGGCGTTCCAGGCTTTTCCCCGCCCTTGGAAACCGGGTGGTGACTGGACACCCGCCGAAGCCGCCCGGTTCGGTGAGCTGGTGGGCGAGTTCAGGAGGCGCAGCGAAACGGTCTGTGAACGCTGCGGAGCGGCTGGCCAGCTCCGTGAATCACGTCCGGTCGAGTTGACTCTCTGCGACTTGTGCGAGTCAGCCGTCGGGGTGGACGGACGGTTCTGACGTCGTTGTGCGGCCGGTCACTGGTGGCTGAACGTCATGCTGACCACGTGGGGTAGGAGCCCGAACCACTCCCCAGCTCAGCGGTGCACGGCGGCTGCGTTATTGCGGCAGCCGTCTTCCCGTCCTCTGACGGGAGCGCCGCATGTCACTGGGGCTTGGAAGAAGCACCAGAGCACGACGGCGGCTGAGAGCGCGATCACGACTGCGGGCCCGGCCGCCTTGTTGATCCATGCGGCGATCAGTAGTCCGCCGGCCAGGACTCCCCACCACTGTCCCAACCCGCCAAGCCGGCTGCTTCGTGCACCCGATGTCGCCATGTCCTGAATCGCGGCGAGTCGTGTGGCAGCTCATGCTCGGCGGAGTCAGCCTTGCCTGAAAAGGACCTCAGGACGGCTGACTCCCGATGGAATCGAATCGCCGATGCCGTCGCTGGGTTTCAGTCGTCCTGAGGCACCCCCTGCGTCGATCAGCCGTCGGCCTCGGCGATGCCGATCGGGCAGGCCACGCCCGTGCCGCCGATGCCGCAGTAGCCGTTGATGTTGCGGTCGAGGTACTGCTGGTGGTACGGCTCCGCCGGCCAGAAGGGGCGCTCCGCCGCCGGGAGGACGGCGGTGCTGATGTCGCCGTAGCCGGAGGCGGTCAGGACGCGCTGGTAAGCGGTGCGGGAGGCCTCCGCGGCGGCCTGCTGGGCCGGGGAGTGGGTGTAGATCGCCGAGCGGTACTGGGTGCCGACGTCGTTGCCCTGGCGGAAGCCCTGGGTGGGGTCGTGGGACTCCCAGAACAGCTTCAGGAGCGCCTCGTAGGAGACCAGCGCCGGGTCGAAGACCACGCGGACGACCTCGGTGTGGCCGGTCTGCCCCGAGCACACCTCTTCGTACTCCGGGTTCTCGGTGTAGCCGCCCTGGTAGCCGGCCAGGGTGGTCCACACCCCCGGGGTCTGCCAGAACTTGCGCTCCGCGCCCCAGAAGCAGCCCAGGCCGAAGTCGGCGACCTCCAGGTGCGCGGGGTAGGGACCGGCGAGCGGGTTGCCGAGGACGGTGTGGCGCTCGGGCAGGGAGAACTGCGGCTGCGTGCGGCCCTTGAGGGCCTCCTCGCGGGTGGGCAGCTCGGGCGTGCGACGGTACGAGAACATGGGGATTCCCTCCTTGTACGGGTGTCAACGGCGGGGGGCCGGGCGGGATTCCCGCCACCCCGTACGCGGTACGGGGGAGGTGGGCGTCAGTGGGGCAGCGTCGCCGGGGAGCCGCCGTTGGCCTCGTAGCCCGCCACCGCCAGCGCGCGGTGGACCGCGTACGAGGCGGCCGGGTCCGGCGTGGCGGACCACGGGAGGGCGCCCACGTAACCGTCCACGTGCCGCACCTGCTCCATCGCCTCCGCCCAGCGCTCCATGTTCACCAGGAACACCAGCAGCAGGTGCCGTACGTGCGCCAGCATCGGGTCGTCGGCCCGCGCCGACTGCACCGCGTACAGCGCCCCCTCCACGGCCCGCGTGACGACCGCGCTCTGCCAGAAGCTGCTCACCAGGACCACCTCGGGCAGGTGCTCGTACACCGCGAACAGCGGCAGCGCCGCCAGCAGCGAGCCCCGGGGGGCGCGCGCCGCCGCCGCGTGCGAGAAGGCGTCGGCCTTCTCCCGCGAGCCGTGCCACTTCTCGCACCAGTAGTGCAGCGCCGCCAGGTGCGCCCCCATGTGGGCCGGGGCGAGGTCGATCACCTTCGCCCACAGCGCGTCGAAGTCCGCCTCCGCGTACCCCAGGGCGCGCGCGATCGCCAGCTCCGTGATGAAGGGGACCGGGTCGCCCGGCGCCAGCAGGGCCGCCTTGCGGCAGGCCGCCCGGGCCTCCTCCAGGATGATCCGGTGGTCCTCGGAACCGACCCCGCCGGAATGCCGCCAGGCCTGCTGCACCAGCAGCTCCGCGTGCACCTGCGCGCCGCCCGCGTCCTTCTCCGCCTCCAGCCGCCACGCCTTCAGCCACGGCGCGCCCGCCCCGGGCCGGTGCACCAGGTCCAGCGCGGCCGCGCCGCCGAAGGCCTGGACGCGCTGCCAGCGCAGCTCGCCGTCCTTGGGGGTGCCGGCCAGCAGGGCCGAGGCCGCCCGCCACTGCCCGCTGCTCTGGACGTTGCCCAGCGCGTCCATCAGGTCCTGGTCGGGCCCGGGCACCCGGATGTCCAGCTCCTCCTGGCGGACGAAGCCGTAGTCCGCCGGGTCGGCCGCGTCGGGGCTGCCGGGGGCGACCAGCCGGGGGCCGCCGCCGCCGCGCCTGGCCCGTACGAACTGGAACGTCATGGCCGCGGCCAGGGCGAGCCCCATCAGGACCCAGATCATCTGCATGCCCTCCAGCGAACCAGACGCGACGGGGGAAAGGCCAATGACCCCGCCTCCCCCCGGTACCCGCCCCCGCGTACCCGTGCCGCAGCCGCGGGCCGGGGGCCGGTCCGCGGGGGCGGGTCAGCGTCCTGCCAGCGCACCGTCAGGCCGGGAGAGGACCGCGGCCCGCGCGGGGCATAGCATCTGTCCATGAGCGACGACAGCCACGAGCACCAGAGCTTCGAGACCCGCGCGATCCACGCGGGCAACACGGCGGACCCGCGGACCGGCGCGGTCGTGCCCCCGATCTACCAGGTGTCCACGTACAAGCAGGACGGCGTGGGCGGACTGCGCGAAGGCTACGAGTACAGCCGCAGCGGCAACCCGACCCGCACCGCGCTGGAGGAGAACCTCGCGGCGCTGGAGGGCGGCCGGCGCGGCCTCGCCTTCGCGTCCGGGCTCGCCGCCGAGGACTGCCTGCTGCGCACGCTGCTCTCGCCGGGCGACCACGTGGTCATCCCGAACGACGCCTACGGCGGCACCTTCCGCCTCTTCGCGAAGGTCGTCTCCCGCTGGGGCGTGGAGTGGTCGGTGGCCGACACCTCCGACGCCGACTCGGTGCGCGCGGCCCTGACCCCGAAGACCAAGCTCATCTGGGTCGAGACCCCCTCGAACCCGCTGCTCGGGATCACCGACATCGCGATGATCGCCGGCATCGCCCGCACCGCCGGCGCGAAGCTCGTCGTCGACAACACCTTCGCCTCCCCCTACCTCCAGCAGCCGCTCGCGCTCGGCGCCGATGTCGTCGTGCACTCGCTGACCAAGTACATGGGCGGCCACTCCGACGTCGTCGGCGGCGCCCTCGTCGCCGCCGACGAGGCCCTCGGCGAGGAGCTCGCCTACCACCAGAACGCGATGGGCGCGGTCGCCGGCCCCTTCGACTCCTGGGTCGTGCTGCGCGGCATCAAGACCCTCGCCGTGCGCATGGACCGGCACGCCGAGAACGCCGCGAAGATCGTGGAGGTGCTCCAGCGCCACCCGAAGGTCACCAAGGTCCTCTACCCGGGCCTGCCCGAGCACCCGGGCCACGAGATCGCCGCCAAGCAGATGCGCAACTTCGGCGGCATGGTCTCCTTCCAGGTCGCCGGCGGCGAGGAAGAGGCCGTCGCGGTCTGCGGCCGCACCAAGATCTTCACCCTGGCCGAGTCCCTCGGCGGCGTCGAGTCCCTCATCGAGCACCCGGGTCGCATGACCCACGCCTCGGTGGCCGGCTCGGCCCTGGAGGTCCCGGCGGACCTGATCCGCGTCTCCGTCGGCATCGAGAACGCCGACGACCTCATCGCGGACCTCACCCAGGCCCTCGGCTAGAGCGTCCGGCCCCGCTCCTGGAGGGCTACCAGCCCTCCAGGGGAGGGGAGACGTCGCTCGGCGGCGTGGCCCACGGGTGGGTCAGCGCCGCCCACACCGCGAAGGCCAGCGCCGCCGCGCACAGCACCGTCCAGCCGAACCGGCGCAGCGCCCGGCGGCGGCGCAGCAGGCGCCGGCCCTGGGTCTTGGCGGCTGCCGCCAGACCGGCCGGGACCGCTGGATGTGGCCCCTCCAGCAGTGCCCTGACCTGCGATTCCTTACGGTCGAAGGGGCTCATGCGGCGGTCTCCCGGCCGGGCGTCGCCCGCATCGCGGCCACGGCCCGGTTGCAGATGGCCTCGACCCGCTCGGGGGCCAGCCCCAGCTGGGCGGCGGTGACCTCCTCGGCGACGCCCTCGTAGATCCGCATCACCAGGACGAGCCGCTCCGGCGGGCTGAGCCGCGCCAGCACCCCGGTGCCGGGGCCGAGCCGCCGGGCCGTGCGGGCGTAGGCCGCGCAGAGCTCCTGGCGGGTGTGGTCGTACGGGTCGTCGCCGCGCAGCCGCTCCCAGTGGGCGTACGTACGGGCCAGCGCGCCGGCCAGCAGCCGCCGCGCGGCGGGCGCCCCGGCGGCCGTCGCGCCCGCAGCCCCAGCCCCCGCCCCCGCGCTCCCCGCCGCCGGCTCGGCGGTCAGCAGGACGGCGACGTGCAGCAGCCGCCCCGCCGCGCCCGCGACGAAGGCCTCGAACTCCGGGTCGCGCCCCGAACGCCGGTCCACGGCACCCATGGTGGGGCCGGTCCCACCACCCCGGTCAAGGGGTCGGACGGGGCCGGATCACGCGGGTTCGCTCAGGAGGCCGGGCCGCCCTCGATCGCCGCGGCCATCAGCTCCGACAGCGACAGGTTGAAGCGGGTCAGCAGCTTCGTGAACGCCTCGCGCTCTTCCTCGTTCCAGCCCGAGGTCACGCGGGCCATCAGCTCGCGCCGCGAGGAGCGGACCTCCTCCAGCCGGGCCAGCCCGCGCGCGGACAGCGCGAGCACCACGGCCCGGCCGTCCTCGGGGTGCGAGGTGCGCTTGACCAGACCGGCGTCGACGAGCGGGGCGACCTGGCGCGTGACGGTGGACGAGTCGATGCCCATCCCTCCGGCCAGCGCCTTCACGCCCATCGGGCCTTCCAGATCGAGGCGGTTCAGCAGCAGGTACGCGGCGCGGTCCATCGAGTTGCGGGCCTGGCCGACCCCGCCCAGGCGGGTCTGCTCGGCCCGCCGGGCGAAGACCGCGACCTGGTGCTGGAGCGCGTCGAGGAGACCGGATCCGGCGGGCGCTTCGGCCGCCGCGGGCAGGTCGGAACTGGCCGGGATGGAGGGCATGGCCGTGGGCTCTCTTCGCATGGGGCCGACAAGGATGGGGGACAGAGTACGCGGCCGTACGGCGGCTCGTACGCCGCGTACGAGAACTCGTACGGTGCTTGGGTCCGGGCACCCCACCACCGTTCCGCATGGCGAGATTTCGCCCCTGAGCCGGGACCTTCGCGGGCTGCGAGACTGGCCGCATGAACTACCGCGTGCCCGAGCCCGTTCCGCAGGTCATCCTCGACGACGTGCGGGGGGCCCAGAAGATGCTCTCCGGGGTCTCCCGGGTCACCGCGATGGAGGGCAGCCGGCACCTCTCGGCGCTGACCGGCTCCCCGGTGCACTTCAAGTGCGAGAACCTCCAGCGGACGGGCTCCTTCAAGCTGCGCGGTGCCTACGTGCGCATCGCGGGCCTGCGCCCCGAGCAGCGCGCGGCGGGCGTCGTCGCCGCCAGCGCCGGCAACCACGCGCAGGGCGTCGCGCTCGCCTCCTCCCTGCTCGGGGTCCGCTCCACGGTGTTCATGCCGGTCGGCGCCCCGCTCCCCAAGGTGGCCGCCACCGAGGAGTACGGCGCGGAGGTGCGCCTGCACGGCCAGGTCGTCGACGAGACCCTCGCGGCGGCCCAGGAGCACGCGGACCGGACGGGGGCGGTGTTCATCCACCCCTTCGACCACCGCGACATCATCGCCGGACAGGGCACGGTCGGCCTGGAGATCCTGGAGCAGTGCCCGGAGGTCCGCACGATCCTCGTCGGGATCGGCGGCGGCGGTCTCGCGGCCGGGATCGCCGTCGCGGTGAAGGCGCTGCGCCCGGACGTGAAGGTGATCGGCGTGCAGGCGGCGGGCGCGGCGGCGTACCCGCCCTCGCTCAGGGCCGGTCACCCCGTCTCGATCGACGACCCCACCACCATGGCCGACGGCATCAAGGTGGGCCGGCCCGGCGACGTCCCCTTCAAGATCATCGGGGAGCTGCTCGACGACGTCCGCACCGTCTCCGAGGACGCGCTCTCCAGTGCCCTGCTGCTCTGCCTGGAGCGGGCCAAGCTCGTCGTCGAACCGGCCGGCTGCAGCCCGGTGGCCGCGCTGCTGAGCGAGCCCGAACGGTACGGGGGCGGCCCGGTCGTGGCCGTCCTGTCCGGCGGCAACATCGACCCCCTGCTCCTCCAGCGCATCCTGCGCCACGGCATGGCCGCCGCCGGGCGGTACCTGTCGCTGCGGCTGCGCGTGACCGACCGGCCCGGCGCCCTCGCGGGGCTGCTGGGGGTGCTGAGCACGGTGGACGCCAACGTGCTGGACGTCAGCCACGTACGGACCGACCCGCGGCTCGGGCTCACCGAGGTCGAGGTCGAGCTCCACCTGGAGACCAAGGGCCCCGAGCACTGCGCCCAGGTCGCCCGGACCCTGCACGGCGCGGGCTACCGGGTCACGGGCTGAGGGCGCGGGGGCTTCGGGGCCGGGGCCGGGGGTCGGGGCCGGGGCCGGGGTGCGGTGCGGGCCCGGGCGCGGGCTTCGGGAAAGCCGTGGCGGCTCGCGATATGACGCGATACGGTGCCGGTGCGCCGGGCGAGGCTCGCCCGGCGTGCCTAGGATTCGCGTAGGAACGCCCCGATTTCGGCGGCTTCGCCGTCGAACGTCGCCGCGCCCCTACGGCCCGATCGACTCTGGGAGCACCCACATGCCAGGCGCCATCTACGCCGAAGGTCTGGTCAAGACCTTCGGCGACGTACGGGCTCTGGACGGAGTGGACCTCGATGTCCCCGAAGGCACCGTGCTGGGCCTGCTCGGCCCCAACGGCGCCGGCAAGACAACGACCGTCCGCGTCCTGACCACCCTCCTCCAGCCCGACCGCGGCCGCGCCGTCGTCGCCGGGATCGACGTGCTGAAGCACCCCAACGAGGTCCGCCGCTCCATCGGTCTCTCCGGCCAGTTCGCCGCCGTGGACGAATACCTCACCGGCCGCGAGAACCTCCGGATGGTCGGCCAGCTCTACCAGATGAGCGCCCGCGCGGCCAAGGCGCGCGCGGTCGAACTCCTGGACCGCTTCGGCCTCGCCGATGCCGCCGACCGCCCCGCCAAGACCTACTCCGGCGGCATGCGCAGGCGCCTCGACCTCGCCGCCGCCCTCGTCGTCCGCCCGCCCGTGATGTTCATGGACGAGCCCACCACCGGCCTCGACCCGCGCAACCGCCAGGCCCTGTGGGACGTCATCGAGGAACTCGTGGCCGGCGGCACCACCCTGCTGCTCACCACCCAGTACCTGGAGGAGGCCGACCGCCTCGCCCACGACATCGCGGTCGTCGACCACGGCAAGGTCATCGCCCGCGGCACCTCCGACCAGCTCAAGGCCCAGACGGGCGGCGAGCGCGTCGAGGTCGTCGTCCACGAGCGCGACCACATCCCCACCGCCCGCCAGGTCCTCGTCGGCTTCGGCAAGGGGGAGGCCACCGTCGAGGAGCACACCCGCAAGCTGACCGTCCCGGTCTCGGGCGGCGCCAAGCTCCTCGCCGAGGTCATCCGCGAGCTGGATTCCCGGGGCATCGAGATCGACGACATCGGCCTGCGCCGCCCCACCCTCGACGACGTGTTCATCTCCCTCACCGGCCACGCCGCCGAGCGCGCCGCGCACGAAGAGGCGGACGGCGCGGCCGGGACCGGGGCCGGGACCTCGGCCCGGACCTCGGCCGGGACCAAGGGCGCGCGGAAGGAGGCGGCGAGGTGACCGTCACGACCCCGGCCGCGGAACCCGCGGCCCCCCGTCCGCGCGGCGGCGTCACCCAGGGCGTCCGGGACTCGCTGGTGATCGCCAAGCGCAACCTCATCCGGATGTCCCGCATCCCCGAGGTGATCGTCTTCGGCGTCATCCAGCCGGTGATGTTCGTCGTCCTGTTCAGCTACGTCTTCGGCGGCTCCATCGCCGTCGGCGGCAGCACCTCCCCGGCCGACTACCGCGAGTTCCTGATGGCCGGCATCTTCGCCCAGACCGTCACCTTCGCCACCGCCGGCGCGGGCGCCGGCGTCGCGGACGACATGCACAAGGGCCTCATCGACCGGTTCCGCTCCCTGCCCATGGCCCGTGGCGCGGTCCTCACCGGCCGCACCCTCGCCGACCTCGTCCAGACCACGCTCACCCTCGTCGTGCTGGCGGCGGTGGCCCTGCTCGTCGGCTGGCGCACCCACACCAGCGCCGGCGAGGTCCTCGGCGGCTTCGCCCTGCTGCTCCTGCTCGGCTACGCCTTCTCCTGGATCGGCGCCCTGATCGGCCTGTCGGTGCGCACCCCGGAGGCGGCCACCTCGGGCGGGCTGATCTGGCTCTTCCCGCTGACGTTCATCTCGAACGCCTTCGTCCCCTCCGACAACATGCCCGACTTCCTGCGGCACATCGCGGAGTGGAACCCCTTCAGCGCCACCGTCCAGGCGGCCCGCGAGCTCTTCGGCAACCTCCCGGAGGGCTACCCGGTCCCCGCGGCCTGGCCGATGCAGCACCCGGAGCTCGCGTCGGTCCTGTGGTCGGTGCTGATCATCGCGGTGTTCCGCACCCTGGCGGTCCGCAAGTACCGCTCGGCGACCGCCTGACCCCCGGACGCGCGACGCCCCGGACGCGCGTGAGCCCCCGCCGGGTCCGGCGGGGGCTCACGCGTACGTGCGTGCCTGCCCGTGGCGGGCCGGCAGGGGGGTGATCAGCCGGTGAAGGGCTTGACCGCCAGGATCTTGACCGCGGCCTTCTTGCCGTTCGGCAGCTCGTACTCGGCGTCCTCGCCGATCGTCTTGCCCATCACGCCGCTGCCCAGGGGCGACTGCGGGGAGTAGGTCTCGAAGTCCGAGGACGCGTACTCGCGGGAGGCCAGCAGGAACTCCAGCGTGTCGTCCTCGTCCCCGTCGAACGCGATCGTCACCAGCGTGCCCGGGGCGACGACGCCCTCGGCGGCGGGCGCGGTGCCGACCTTCGCGTTCTCCAGGAGCTGCGTGAGCTGGCGGACCCGGAGCTCCTGCTTGCCCTGCTCCTCCTTGGCCGCGTGGTAACCGCCGTTCTCGCGCAGGTCGCCCTCTTCGCGGGCGGCCGCGATCTTGGTGGCGATCTCCGTGCGTGCGGGACCAGAGAGGTAGTCCAGCTCGGCCTTCAGCTGGTCGTACGCCGCCTGGGTCAGCCAGGTGACGCTCTCGCTCGTCTGGGTCACGGTTGCTCCTCGTCGGTACAGGGGAATACAAAGCCGCCAGCGGCGGGCGAAACCACGAGCCTAACAATTCGGGAAGAAAAGGGGGAGGACACCATGTGTATGAAGTGTGTCATCGCACCCGGCGAAATCGCCGTACCGCCTGGTCGCAGCGGCCGTCAGCGCTCCAAATCGGTGCGCACGCGGCCCTCGACCTGCGCGTGTTCCCCTTCCGGTGGCCGGTGGGGGCGCCGAGGCCCGTCCCGCGGTGCGGGCGGGCCGCACGGAGGCACCGCGAGTCTGCGAGTCTCCACGGCGATGGTAACGCCGATCGTCACCCCGCCGCCGGTGGCCTTCGGTCCGGGGCGGCCCGCGCGTCAGCCCGCCGAGCCCGCGGCCTGGCAGCCGATCAGCTCGATCATCGTGGCCCGGCCCGTGGTCTTCAGCGTGACCATCTCGTCCACCCGCGAGTCCCGCTGCGCGAAGGTGAAGTCGGCGCGGCCCACCTCGCCGTGCTGCTCGTCCTGGGACATGAGCGTGCACACGCCGGTCACCGAGGCCTCCTTGCGGACCTCCAGGTGCACCTTGACCTCGGAGTCCGACACGATCTGGAACTTGATCACCTCGGCGCTGACCGCCTGCCCGCCGACGTAGTCCCAGCCGATCCAGCCGACCACGCCCAGCAGGGCCACCCCGAGGACCGATCCGACGATCTTGAGCTTGCGGTCCGCACGCTCATCCGCCGAGCGGCCGTAACGGCCCTCGGGCAGTCCTTCGCGCAGGGCGCTCATGATCGTTCCTCTCGCTGGGGAGGGTGAGGTACCCCTGGAATTTTCCGCCCCCCGATTCGGTCACTATAGAAGTCGCCCTTCGCGCCGAATCACAGAGGATCCTGTCTTGACCGAGCAGCTTCGACTGATGGCCGTCCACGCCCACCCCGACGACGAGTCGAGCAAGGGCGCGGCCACCATGGCCAAGTACGTGTCCGAAGGAGTGCCCGTCCTGGTGGTGACCTGCACCGGCGGTGAGCGCGGCTCCGTACTGAACCCCAAGCTCCAGGGCGACAAGTACATCGAGGAGAACATCCACGAGGTGCGGGCCAAGGAGATGGACGAGGCCCGCGAGATCCTCGGGATCGAGCAGGAATGGCTGGGCTACGTCGACTCCGGCCTGCCCGAGGGCGACCCGCTGCCGCCGCTGCCCGAGGGCTGTTTCGCGCTCGCGGACGTCGATGAGGCCGCCGGCGAGCTGGTGAAGAAGATCCGCGCCTTCAAGCCGCAGGTCATCACCACCTACGACGAGAACGGCGGCTACCCGCACCCCGACCACATCATGACCCACAAGATCACGATGGTGGCCTTCGACGGCGCGGCCGACACCGACAAGTTCCCCGAGGCCGAGTACGGCACCCCGTACCAGCCGCAGAAGCTCTACTACAACCAGGGCTTCAACAAGCCGCGCACCATCGCCCTGCACGAGGCACTCCTCTCCCGCGGCCTGGAATCCCCGTACGGGGAGTGGCTGGAGCGGTGGAAGGAGTTCGAGCGCAAGGAGCGGACCCTGACCACCCACGTGCCCTGCGCCGACTACTTCGAGATCCGTGACAAGGCGCTCATCGCGCACGCCACGCAGATCGACCCGGACGGCGGCTGGTTCCGCGTCCCGATGGAGATCCAGAAGGAGGTCTGGCCCACGGAGGAGTACGAGCTGGCGAAGTCGTTGGTCGACACTTCCCTCCCCGAGTCCGACCTCTTCGCGGGCATCCGGGAGAATGCGTAGCTATGAGCGCTACGCAGGCAGCATTCACCCAGCTCCTTCCGCTGGCCGCCGACACCTTCGACAAGAACAAGGTGACCCCCGGGCTCCTGGGCTTCATCGTGTTCGCCGCCCTCGCCGTCGGCGTGTGGGGTCTCATGAAGTCCATGAGCCGGCACATGGGCCGGGTCAACTTCCAGGAGGCCCCGGAGCCCGCCGCGGCGGCCCCGGCCGCCAAGACCAAGACCAAGGGCGCGAAGGCCCCGTAGGGCCGCCCTGCGGGTCGCGGGTTCCGTGGCCGGTGGGCCGGTAGGCCCGTGGGCCGGTAGGCCGGTAGGTCCGTAGGCCCGTAGGCCCCGTACGAGCCGTACGCGCCGGGGAGCCGGCCCCCGCCCGGGGGGCAGGCCGCTTCCGGGGTGCCATGCGGCGTCGGGGGCCCGGCGCGCCCGGCGCCGTACGGACGTGTGCGCGGGCGCGCGTGCGCCGCGCCCGCGCCCGTACGGCCCGCCGCCGTGCGGGCGGCGCGGGCCCCGCGCTCACTCCGCCGCGGGCGCGGACACCGGGACGCCCATGACCTCCCGGGCGTGCAGGTCCGGCACCATGCCCAGGCGCCACGCCTGCCAGCCCTCCGCCGGATCCACGCCCCGGTCCAGGACCACCCCGTACGTCTCCAGGCAGTCCGCCAGCCGCCCGTCCCGCAGCGGGTGCGGGGACCCCGCCAGCCGGTCCAGCTCGGCCCGGGCCTCCTGCGGCGCGGCCGGCACCGCGTACGGCAGCAGCGTGCAGCGCAGGAAACGGGCCCAGTCCTCGCCCCGCCGGTCCCCGTACGAGATGAACAGCCGCGTCGCCTCCTCGCACAGCACCAGCGCCTGCGCCACCCGCCCGTTGCCCGCGTCGACCACCGCGAGCTCCAGACAGGTCCAGGCCTCCCCGTGGGCCAGCCCGATCCGTCGGAAATCGGCCCGGGCGTCCATCAGCAGCTGGCGGGCGAAGCCGGAATTGCGCAGGTTGCCCGTCTGCGCGGCCCGCTGGTCGCGGGTGACCCGGCCCGACTGGTAGCGGGCGTGCGCCAGCCCGTACACGTCCCGCATCCGCGAGAACATCGTCCGGGCCCGCTCCAGCTCGCGCACCGCCCGGTCGCGCTCCCCGTCCTCCTCCAGCGCCTGCCCGAGGTAGTACAGCGTCCAGGCCTCGCCGCGCGCGTCCTCCGCCAGCCGGTGGCGGGCCAGCGCGTCCCGCAGCCGCTCCAGCGCCCCCGCCGGATCGCCGTCGACCACCCGGGCCCGGCCCAGCTGGGTCAGCGCCCACGCCTCGCCCCGGTCGTCGCGCGTGCGCCCGTACAACTCCAGCGCCCGCCCCAGCTCCGCCTCCGCACGCGGTACGTCGCCCAGCCGCAGGCGGACCTGGCCCAGCTGGAAGTACGCCCACGCCTCCCCGTGCACGCTCTCGCTCTCCCGGTGCAGGGTCAGGGACTCCTCCAGCAGCGTCAGCGCCTCCGCCAGGTGCGCCCGGTCCCGCTCCACCGCTGCCAGCGCGTGCAGCCCCCAGGCCCGGTCGCCCGCCAGCTCCGGCGGCTCCTGGAGCACCAGCGCCTCCCGGATGCGCGCCGCGGCCTCCGGCAGGTTGCCCTGGTGGTGCAGGGTGATGCCGAGCGAGACCAGCGCCATCCCGGCCCCCGCCTCCTGCTCCGCCTCCTTGTACTGGTCCACCAACGAGGTCAGGGTGGTGCGGGCCTTGTCCAGCTCGCCGAGCTGGCGCGCCGCGATGCCCGTACGCCACTGCACCGACCGGTTCAGCCGCCCCCCGTCCACCGCCCGCGTCAGCTCGTTGATCTCGCCGAGCCGGTACAGGTCCCCGCGCAGCAGGCAGAAGTCGCACAGCGCGCCCAGCAGGTCCAGCACCGCCTGCTGGTCCACGCCCTCCGAGTGCCGCAGCGCCGCCGTGATGAAGCTCGACTCCTCGTCCAGCCAGCGCAGGGCCGCGTCCAGGGAGGCGAAGCCGTGCCCGCCGAACTGGTGGGCGCGGGTCGACATCTTGCCGTCGACCATCCGGATCACGGCGTCCGCGAGCTGCGCGTAGTCGCGGATCAGCCGCTCGTGCGCCGCGGCCGCCTCGGCCCGGTCCTCGTCCGCCGCCAGCCGCGAGGCCGCGTACGCCCGTACCGCGTCGTGCATCCGGTACCGCTCCCCGCGTACGAGGTCCAGCAGGCCCGCCTCGGCCAGTTCGCGCAGCAGCCGGCCGGCCTCGGCCCGGTCCGTGCCCGCCAGGGCCGCCGCCGCGGCGGCCCCCAGCGAGGCCCGGCCCGCCAGCGGCAGCCGCCGCAGCAGCCGGCGGCGCTCCTCCGGGAGGCGTGCGTACGCCAGGTCCAGGGCGTGCTCCAGCGAGCCGTCGCCGGATGCGGCGCCGGGCGTGACGCCTGGTCCGACGCCGGGTCCGACGCCGGATCCGTCTCCTGCGCCCGCGCCGCCCCCGAGGTCCGAGGCCCGCGCCGCGCCCAGCGGGGCCAGCGCGCGCAGCGCCAGGGGCAGCCCCGCGCCCAGCTCCAGCAGCCCGGCCGCGGCCGCCTCGCCCGGGGCCGGCCCGCCCGCCGCCCGGGCCCCGGCGGCCAGCACCTCGGCCGCCTCCGCCCCGGCGAGGCGCACCACCGGCAGCTGGTGCACCCACGCCGACAGGCCGGACGGCAGCTCCAGCGGCTCCCGCGCCGTCACCAGCACCAGGCTCTCGGAGCGCTCCGGCACGAGCGCGCGGACCTGCTCCGGGTCCACCGCGTCGTCCAGCACCACCGTCACCGGCAGCCCCTGGAGGTGCTGGTGGTACAGCTCGCCGAGCCGGCGCACCTGCTGCTCCGCCGTGGCCCCCTCGCGGAAGAGGAGCTGCTCGCGCGGGGCGCCCAGCCGGTTCAGCAGGTGCAGCAGCGCCTCCCGGGTGGGCAGCGGGGGCTCGCCGGGGGCGGTGGACCCGCCGCGCATGTCCACCAGACAGGCCCCGCGGAACTGGTCCCGCAGCGCGTGCGCCGCCCGCAGGGCCAGGGCGGTGCGGCCCACCCCGGGCTCGCCGTGCAGGACCACCACCACCGGCCGGGTCTCGGTGCTGGCCCGGGCGGCCTGGACCCACTGGGCGATCCGGGTCAGCTCCGCGCGCCGGCCGGTGAAGAGGCCGCCGGCGTCGGGGAGCTGCGCGAAGGACTGCTCCAGCATGCCGCGCCGCCGGGCCTCGGCGCTGCGGTCGCTGCCGCGCAACGACGGCGCGGCCCCGGGGCCGTTGCCGTTGGCGGTCGCCGCCGCGTGGGCTCCGGGTGACAGGGGTGTGGTGCGCCCGGTGGCGGCTGCGCCGCGCCGAGCCGCCGGCCGTACCGGGCGCTGCTGCTCCAGGAAGGGACGTACGCCGCGCACCTCCAGCGCCGTCAGCCACTGCAGCCTCAGCTGCGCGGCCCCGCCGGGGCGGCCCGCGGCCCCGGCCCGGCGGTTGGCGGCGGGCAGGTGCACCGCCGCCACCTTGGCGGCCGTCGTCGCCGCCCCCGCGACGCCGACGACGATGCCCGCGCTGAGCGCCGTACCGGCGGCGACGCCGAAGGCCATGTCCGCCCCGGCCGCCGCGACGGCCGCGACCGCCGTCGCCAGCAGGGCCGTCGAGGTGCTGCCCTGCCGGAAGGCCTCCCCGAGGGACTGCTGACCGGCCGCGTCCGCGTCCAGGGCCGCCACGTAGGCGGCGTACTCCTCGGCCGCCGCCGCGGCGAGCCCGTCCAGCGCCTCCCGGCCCCGCGCCAGCAGGGCCTCCCGGTCGACGGGCGCCCCCGCCCCCGCCCGCCGGACCTCCTCCTCGACGGCCCGGGCCAGCAGCCGTTCGGCCTCTTCGCGATGGCTGTCCCGCATCGGCATCCTCCTCGGAGAGCTCCGTGCAACGTGGCCCAAGTGTGCGGCGGGACCACCACGATCGTGAGGAATCTGAGCTAATTCAGAGGGAGTTGACAACTCCCCGGTCACCCCCGCGCATATATGTACCCCCCGGGGCCCCGGCGGCCGACGTGGCATGTCGGTACCCTGCCCTAACCGCCGGACACTGAGGACTTGCACGTCATCTTCGTCCAGGACGGGCAGCGAACAGCGGACTCCCTGGCCGTGCAGGTCAAGGGCGGGGTATCGACGCGTACCCGGGAGGGGCACCGGGTCCAGGTCGGGAACCACGGGGGCAATTGGCGCGACGGCAGCCTCCCCGTCCTGTGCGCGGTCCACGATCCCGAGCGGGGCGGGCTCTTCTGGGCCAACGCGACCCGTCAGCTCCGCCGTGCCCGAGCCCTGCGCCGGACGATTCCACCGCTGAGGCCCCCGTGCGGAGCATGCGTTCCTACCTGGCCTGGGAGCGCGGGGGCGTCGGCAGATGGGCCGACACGGCGGACGTCGAATTCGCACCGGACGACATCGTCAGACCGTTCGAGAACGACTGCGGCGAACCCATGGCCTTCTGGCAGCGGCGCGGCGCGCCGTTCGCGGTGCTGCTCCACCACGAGCTCGATTGGGAACCCGTGCGCATGCAGGAGCCCATGCTTCGCCTCGACCTCATCCCGTCGATCGGTGACGTCATCCTCGACGCAGCACAGACGGTTCCCGTAGGGCGCGCGGACGAGGAGGTGCAGGCCGGTCCGGGCTCGGCGTGCTGGAGAAGGTACGGGGAGGTCGCATGAGCCAACCGGTTCGCCACACGGGCATGGGCCCACCGAACACGCCGGGTCTCCGGAAGCAGCGAACAAGAGCATCGACGCTTCGGTAGGGGCCGAACTGGCTGCCGCGCCTGCGTGGGGGGCCGAGAAGTACGCCGGCATCCGACGGCGGTTGGAGGGCAGCGCACCTGCTGTCGCCGCCGAGGAGTAGGGGCGCGGGCCGCAGGCTGCGGCCAACGCGACAGTGCCGTGGGAGAGAATCCGAGGTTGGCTGGACAGGCCGGGGCGGTCAGGGTTCGGCCAGAGCAGTTCGCAGAGCGTCGACGGCGGCAGTGCGGAAAGCTGTCATCGAAGGTGCTTTGCCGTCGAGCAAGGCGTCAGCACCGTGGTACATGCCTGGTTCGAGCCGCAGCTCGCAGGCGACGCCGGCCTCGCTCAGGCGTCGGGCGTAGTCGACGTCTTCGTCGTGGAACAGGTCGAGGTCGCCCACACCGATCCACGCGGGCGGCAGCCCTTCGAGGCTCCTGCGCCTTGCCGCCGCGATGTAGGGGCGATCGTCGTGGTCCTGTGGCGGGTGGCCGAGGTAGGAGGTCCAGGCGAAGCGGTTGGAGTCCGGGGTCCACGTGTAGCCGGCGCTGTCGGGAGGGGCGGCGCGCAGAGCCGTGCGGTCGTCGAGCATGGGGTAGATGAGGAGTTGGAACCGGACCGGGACTCCTGAATCATGGGCGCGCTGGACTACGGCGGCGGCGAGTCCGCCGCCGGCGCTTTCGCCGCCGACGGCGATGCGGGCGGGGTCGATGCCGAGGTCGGCGGCGCTGGCGTGAAGCCAGCGGAGCGCACCGAAGCAGTCGTCCAGAGCTGCGGGGTACGGATTTTCGGGTGCGAGGCGGTAGTCGACGCTGACGACCAGAGCGCCGAGTTCGTCGGCGACGCGGCTGCACCAGGTGTTCTCCTGCCGAGCGGCACCCATGACGGTTCCTCCGCCGTGGATCCAGAGCAGTGCTGCGCGCGGCGCTTGGCCCGATGCCCGGTAGGTGAGCACCTCGACGGGCAGGTCGTCGGTCGTGGCCGGCAGTGTGCGCCGCTCGATGCGGACGCCGGGCCTCAAGGCGGCTCCCGCCAAGGGCACGACGCGGCGGGCGATGGCCAGGGTGACCGGGTTGCCGAGGTTCAGCGGGAGGAAGAGCACGGGGTGCCGCAGCTCGCGGGGGACTGCCGCCAGAGCGCGGCGACGTGTGCTGATCGCCGCGGCAGCGCCGAGGGTCGCTGCGGCGCCCAGGCCGCTGAGAACGCGTCGGAGTGTCATGTACTGCACACCTTTCGTTCGGGTGGTCGTGGTTCTCGGCCTCAAGGCGTGGCGCCTTGCGTTCCGGGTTGTCGTGCAGGAGCCGGCACAGGCAGGGCGCCGCGCCCGCGACGAGGGCTGCCGCTTGACACGACCACCTTATCGGTAACACTGTAGCCATTATGAGTATCTGGTCTGAGCCCCAGCCCGATTCCCGGTTCGTCGAGGTGGACGGCCTGCGGATCCACTACAAGCGCGCCGGGCACGGCCCGGTACTCGTGCTGCTGCACGGCAGTGCCTCGTCCCTGCAGCACTTCGACCGCGCGGCGGATCTGCTGTCGGATTCGTTCGACGTCATCCGTCCCGACCTGCCGGGGTTCGGACTGACGGGCCCGCGCAAGGACCGCGACTACCGGATCCCGACGTACGCCGCGACGGTGGCGGGATTCGCGCAGGCGCTGGGCGTGCCGCGCTACGCGTTGGCCGGCAATTCCCTGGGCGGCAACATCGCCTGGAACGTCGCGCTGGACCATCCGGAGCGGCTGACCGGCCTGGTGCTGGTCAATGCCACCGGCTACCCGGAGAAGACGGTGCCCGCGGGGATGCGCCTGACCCGCAACCCGCTGGTGCGGCCCCTGCTGAGGCGGGTGATGCCGCGCGGGGCAGTCGAACGCAGCCTGCGCGAGGCCGTCGGGCCGCATGCGCAGATCGTGGACGACGCCATGGTGGACCGCGCCTACCAGCTCATGAGCCGCCCCGGTAACCGCTCGGCCTTCGTCGACTTCTGCAACACCGACCAGCCGGACCGCAGCGCGCAGATCCCCCGCATCACGATGCCCACGCTGGTGCTGCGCAGCGCGGGCATCGACGGCCAGCACTTCACCCGCGACATCCCCGGCGCCCAGGAGCTCGTCCACCCCCACGGCGGACATCTGCTGCCGGAGGAGGAACCGCAGTGGGTCGCGTACGCGATCGCGAAGTTCCTCGGCTCCTGCGCCGGCACCCCCGCGAACTGAGGGCAAGGAGACCCGTGCCATGAAGTACTTCGTCGCCCCGGGCGAGGACCGCAAGCTCACCGCCGACTCGCGCAAGGCGCTGCGCGGCAGTTTCGTCGAGCTGTCCGACGGCGTCACCCACTACGAGCTGACGGGGCCCGAGGACGGGGACGTGGTCCTGATGGCCGGCGGCCTGACCATCCCGCTGTCCTACTGGGACGGCCTCGTCGGCGAGCTGCACGCCCACGGGCTGCGCACGCTGACCTGCAGCGCCTACGGCCGCGGCTATTCCGACCGGGTCCAGGCGCGATACGACGAGACGCTGTTCACGCGGCAGCTGGCCGAGCTGACGGACCGGCTCGGCCTGACGGCGCGGCCCCTGCACCTGGTCGGCACCTCCATGGGCGCGCTCGTCGCCATGACGTACGCGGCCCAGTACCGCTCGCAGGTGTCCACGCTCACCATCGTCGGCCCCGCCGGTCTCGCGAAACCGCGGTTGGCCTCCCCCGACCGGCTGCTGCGCAGCGACCTGCTGGCCGGAGTGGTCGCCCGCCGTCGCGGCCTCCGGCTGCTCCAGGGGCACCTCGGGCACAACGTCCGGGACCCCGAGCTCGGCGCGGAACTGACCGAGATGGTCCTCGGCACCCTCCGCTTCGAGGGCTCGCTGTACGCGGTCTTCGACACCCTCCAGCACCTGCCTCTCGCCGGCCGTGACGATCTCTTCCGGCGGACGGGGGCACTGGGCATTCCGACGCTGCTGCTGTGGGGCGACGAGGACACCGTCACGCCGCCGGTGCACATCGACACGGCGCGCGCCCTGCTGAAGCCCCATCACCACCACATCATCACCAAGTGCGGGCACATGGCCCCGTTCGAACGGCCTCGCGACGTCGCCGACCAGCTCGTCCCGTTCGTGTCCGCACGCACCGAAAGGCTCGATTCATGAACAACCCGCAGCCCATCGACGTACTGATCATCGGTGCCGGCCCCTCGGGCTCCGCCCTGGCGATCGACCTCGTACGCCGCGGACTCGACGTCCGGATCGTCGACAGGTCCCCCCACACCTTCGACGGCTCACGCGCCAAGGGCATCCAGCCCCGCAGTCTCGAAGTCCTCGAAGACCTCGGCGCTCTCGACGACGTGCTGGCCGGCGGCGACCTCTACCCCAAGCTCGGGCTCCATGCCGGACCCCTCGGCGTGCCGTGGAGGATGTTCCCCACCAAAGAGGCAACCCCGGACGTCCCGTACCCGAACACCTGGCTGATCCCGCAGTTCCGCACGGACCGCGCCCTGCACGCCCGGCTCAGCGAGCTCGGCCGCGAGGTCGAGTTCAACAAAGCACTGACCGAGCTGACGCAGGACGAGGACACGGTGCTCGCCAAGGTGGTGGGCGCGGACGGGGTCGAGGAGATCGTCGCCCGCTATGCCGTGGGGGCCGACGGCGGCTCCAGCGCGGTGCGCAAGCAGCTCGACATCGGTTTCGCCGGGACGACGGACGAGTCCGACCGCGTGCTGATCGTGGATGCCTCCGTCAGCGGCCTGGCCCGCAACCGCTGGCACATGTGGCCCGGCCTCGGCGGCAAGCTCATCGCCGCCTGCCCGCTCCCCGGCAGCGACATGTTCCAGTGGATGATCCGGCTCACGCCCGACGAGGTGCCGCCTCAGGAGATCGGCGCCATCATCGACCGGATCCACTCCCACACCCGCAACCGGCACATCCAGCTGCACGAGATCCACTGGAAGTCCGTGTTCCGGCCCAACATCCGTCTCGCGGAGCACTACGGCCGCGGACGGGTCTTCCTCGTCGGCGACGCGGCGCACGTGCACACCCCGGCCGGTGCCCAGGGCCTGAACACCGGTATGCAGGACGGCTACAACCTCGGCTGGAAGCTCGGCCAGGTTCTCGCCGGCGCCGACCCGGCCCTGCTGGAGACCTACGAGGCCGAGCGGCAGCCGATCGCCGCCGGGGTCCTGGGACTGTCCACGGAGAAGTGGGGCGGCATCGCCAAGCTCGACCCCTCCAGCATGAAGCGCGGCAAGGACGAGCAGCAGCTCGCCCTGACCTACTACGGCGGCCCGCTCGCCCCCGCCAACGGCAGCGACGGCGGCACGCTGCACGTGGGCGACCGCGCCCCGGACGCCCGACTGCTCGGCGCCGACGGCGCCGAGACCCGCCTGTTCGACCTCCTCCAGGGGCCGCACTTCACCGCCGTCGCCTACGGCCCCGGCGCCGCCCGGGACCTCGAACTCCTCGACTGGCCGACGACGGGCGCCCAGCTGAAGCGGCTGACCGTCGGAGCGGCCGCGGGCGAGGGCCGCGCCTTCTCCGACCCCGAGAACACGCTGCGCAGTGCCTACGGCCTGACCGGTGACACCTTGTTGCTGATCCGTCCCGACGGCTACCTCGGGCACATCGCCACCCGGGACTTCCGCACCTCCACCCAAGCCGCCGTGCGGGCGATGACGCCGTGGACAACGAGCCGCGCCGTGCCCCCGCCGAGCCACACCCACCCCGGTCGGGGGGCCACTGAATGAGCCGCACCCTGCTGCGCGGGCGCACGTCGTCACGATGACGCCGCACCGGCCGGACGCCGAGGCCGTCGACTTCTCCGACCGCGCCCGACCCATCCCGTAACAGCCTCGTGACGCCGCCACCACGCCGACACCCTGGAAGTACCTCATGATCCTCACCATCACCCTCGCCTGCCTCATCGCCCTGATCTTCGGGGCAAGCGGAGTGCTCAACACACTCGCACTGCCGAAGGCACGCGAGCTGGCCGCCGAGACCGGCTTCTCGGTCGCCGCCTACCGCCGCATCGGGGTGCTGCAACTGGCAGGAGTCGCCGGCGTGGCGCTGGGCCTCGCCGTGCCGCCGCTCGGCGGCCTCGCGGGGGCCGGGCTTCTCCTGCTGCTCGCCGGAGCTGTGGTCGTACACCTGCGCAAGGGCGACCCGGTGGCCAAACTCGTGCCCGCCGCCGTGTGCGCGGTGCTTGTCGCCTCCTACCTCGCGGCCTTGTTCGCCTGAAGCGCTGCCGATCGAGTCCACGGCTCCACGGATGGGCAGCGCCGGCAGCCGCCCTCGGAACCGCAGCCACCTGGGCCCGATGGCGCTCAAGCCGCGACCCCACGGTCCGCCCGACCGCACCCGCGCCCCTTCGTCCGCAGTGCCGACCCCCGAGGGGGAGACGATGCCCATCCTGATCGCGATAGCGATCTACGCCATCCGGATCGCACGCGCCCCCTTGGACGCGCGCCTGAAGAAGCGCCACGTCGGCCCCCTGTCGGTCACGACCGGAGCGGTCATGCTCTACCTGGCCTGGGACTGGCTCAGGCCCGAGGGCCTCAGCGCCGTCTATTTCATCGGCGAGTTCACCGGCGTCCTGTCCGCCTACCTGATGTCCTGCACCCTGGTGCTGGCCACCCGCCTGAGGTGGTTGGAGCAGTGGTTCGGCGGCCTGGACCGCATGTACCGCCAGCACAAGCGGTACGCCATATGGTCCATCCTCCTGCTCACCCCCCACCTGCTCCTCCACTTCTTCTCCGGGTTCGACGGGAGCCCGTACGGCTATGCCCACCAAACCGCGTCGGTAGGGATGGGCCATCTCCTCGGTGCCGTCTCCGCCATCGGTCTGCTGCTGCTCATCCTCATCTCACTCGGCCAGGTCGGCCGCATCCTCCGACTGCCTTACGAGCGCTGGCTGTTCCTGCACCGCCTCACCGGCCTGCTGCTCCTGTCGGCGCTGTTGCACGGCTGGTTCCTCGATCGCGTCATCGACGGATCCACGCCCCTCCTGGCGATCTACGTCACCATGGCCACCATCGGCATGGCCGCCTACGCCTACGACGAACTGGTGCTACGGCGCAGGGAACCCCGGGCGGACTACACCATCCACCGGGTCGAGCGGCCGACGGCCGACATCCTCGACCTCACCCTCACGCCCACCGGCAGGACGGCGCTTCCCGTGACCGGAGGTCAGTTCGTCTACCTGCGCGTCGGCGGCTGGCACGAACACCCCTTCAGCGTCGCAGGAACGCAGGACGACGGCTCGGTACGCCTCACCATCCGTGCCCTGGGCCGCGGTACACGCGGCCTCTACACGGACGTGAGCGAAGGACACCCCGCAACCCTCAAGGGTCCTTACGGCATGTTCGACCACAGCCTCGGCGGACCCCGGCAGATCTGGATCGCGGGCGGCATCGGTATCGCGCCCTTCCTCGGCTGGCTCACCCACCCCGGTGCGGTGCCGGCCCAGACCGACCTCTTCTACTGCGCCCCCACCGCCGAAGACGCCCCGTTCCTCCCGGAACTCACCGCAGCGGCAGCACACCGCCCCGAGTTCCGGCTCCACCCGACGTTCAGCCGCAGCCACGGCCGTCTGACCGCCGAAAGAATCGAGGCCGAGGCCGGACCGATCACCCCCGACACGCACGTCTTCCTCTGCGGCCCCGCCTCAATGATCGAAAACCTCACCCGCGCCCTCCACCGCCAGGGCGTGCCCCGCGAGCACCTCCACGCCGAACACTTCGCCTTCCGCTGACGAACCGCCGGCCACTCGGGTCGCGACAGCTGGAGGCCTGACCATCCGGCGACCGGTTGCCCCCCCCGGACGCCCGGGCGCCGGCCGCGATGACTTCGTAGGCGGGCAGCTCAGGTTCGCGTCGTCCTGGCTGGTCAGGCGTCGTCGTGCAGGTGGGCAAGCCCGCTGAGGAGGAGTTCGAGTCCGAAGGAGAACTCGTCCTCGATCGGAACGGGCATCGACCCGGCGACGGTGCTCGTTGCCGGGAACAAGGCCGGATCGACGTTCTGGAAGACGGCGGACAGTTGTGCGTCGTCGAGTTGCCCGCCGCCGCCGTGACCGTTGACCTGTATGGCGAATCCGAGGACGTAGCGGGCGAGGGTGGCAAAGGCGTGGGCGGCCAGTCGGGGCGGGAAGCCGCTGTCGAGCAGGGCCGCGACGCACTGCTCCCGCAGTGCCATGGCGTTCGGCCCCAGGGGTATCTCTTCGACCAGCAGGCGCGCCGCGTTCCGGTGCCGGGCCAGGGCCTCGAACATGGTGTGCGCGACCGTCCGCAGCGCTTGCTGCCAGCCCATCGCGAGGAGTTCGTCGCCATTCAGTTCCACGGCGCCGAACATGCGGTCCACGACATGGGCGACCAGCGCTGTCCGGTTGTCGAAATGCCGGTACAGCGTCGCCGTGCCCGAGCCCAGGCGCTGGGCCAGCGTCCGCATCGAGAGGGCGTCGACCCCTTCGTCGTCCACGATCTGCAACGCGGTGGAGACGATGCGCTCCAGCGGCACGGGTGGACGCCCCGGGCCCCGACCCGATGCCGGGGTCGCCTGCGTACGATCAGCTGCTGCCACTGAAACGTCCACCTCCTCGGCCAACACCATAACAGCAACACCGTATCCAATATGGAGGCCGCCGGTTGGACACCGCGTGGCGGCGCCCCCCTTCGATCCGGTCTGGTGTCGTCGCAGGTACCCAGCTGCTCGCCTGGGATGTAGCGGGCCGCGCGCAGCACGCGGCTGCGGACCTCCTGGGTGGATCGCACTGCCTCCGGCGGGACGGGGCGGATCGACCGATCGGCACCCACCCCCCGGTCCGTTCCGGTTTCGGGGTTCCGGCGGCCGGTGCTGCGATACTGCCCACATGGTGAACCGCCTGGCCCATGCCACGTCCCCGTACCTGCAGCAGCACGCCGACAATCCCGTGCACTGGTGGGAGTGGTCCCCCGAGGCGTTCGCCGAGGCGGAGCGGCGCAATGTGCCCGTTCTGCTGTCCGTCGGCTATTCGGCGTGCCACTGGTGCCACGTCATGGCGCACGAGTCGTTCGAGGACGAGCTGACGGCCGCGTACATGAACGAGCACTTCGTCAACGTCAAGGTCGACCGCGAGGAGCGGCCCGACGTCGACGCCGTCTACATGGAGGCCGTGCAGGCCGCGACCGGGCAGGGCGGCTGGCCCATGACCGTGTTCCTGACGGGTGACGCCGAGCCCTTCTACTTCGGCACCTACTTCCCGCCCGAGCCGCGGCACGGCATGCCCTCCTTCATGCAGGTGCTCGAAGGCGTACGGGCCGCCTGGACCGGCCGGCCCGAGGAGGTCGCGGAGGTCGCGCGCCGGATCGTGGGGGATCTGGCCGGGCGGCAGCTGGACTACGGCAAGGCCACCCCGCCCGGGCCCGAGGAGCTGGCGGGGGCCCTGCTCGGGCTGACCCGCGAGTACGACTCCGTGCGCGGCGGCTTCGGCGGCGCTCCGAAGTTCCCCCCGTCCATGGTGCTGGAGTTCCTGCTGCGCCATCACGCCCGCACCGGCTCCGAAGGCGCCCTCCAGATGGCGGCCGAAACCTGCGAGGCCATGGCCCGGGGCGGCATCTACGACCAGCTCGGCGGCGGGTTCGCCCGGTACTCCGTGGACCGGGAGTGGGTGGTCCCGCACTTCGAGAAGATGCTCTACGACAACGCCCTGCTGTGCCGGGCCTACGCCCACCTGTGGCGGGCCACCGGGTCGGATCTCGCGCGCCGGGTCGCGCTGGAGACCGCCGACTTCATGGTCCGTGAACTGCGCACCGAGCAGGGCGGGTTCGCCTCCGCGCTCGACGCCGACAGTGCGGACCCGGCGACCGGGAAGAACGTCGAGGGGGCCTACTACGCCTGGACGCCCGCGCAGTTCGCCGAGGTGCTCGGCGAGGACGACGGGGCCCTGGCGCAGGCGTACTTCGGGGTGACCGAGGAGGGCACCTTCGAGCACGGCACGTCGGTGCTGCAACTGCCGAAGGACGGGCCCGCCCCGGACGCCGAGCGGGTCGCCGGGATCAAGGAGAGGCTGCTGGCCGCACGGGCACAGCGGCCCGCGCCCGGCCGGGACGACAAGATCGTCGCCGCCTGGAACGGGCTGGCCGTCGCGGCGCTCGCCGAGTGCGGGGCGTACTTCGACCGCCCGGACCTCGTCGAGCGGGCCACCGAGGCCGCCGACCTCCTCGTACGGGTCCACATGGACGGCGCCGCCCGGCTGGCCCGCACCAGCCGGGACGGCAGGGTCGGCCCGCACGCCGGGGTGCTGGAGGACTACGGCGACGTCGCCGAGGGGTTCATCACGCTGGCCTCCGTCACCGGTGAGGGGGTGTGGCTGGAGTTCGCGGGGTTCCTGGTGGACCTGGTCCTGGCCCGCTTCGCCGCCGAGGACGGCTCGCTCTACGACACCGCGCACGACGCCGAGCAGCTGATCAGGCGGCCGCAGGACCCCACCGACACGGCCGCCCCGTCCGGCTGGACGGCCGCCGCGGGGGCGCTCCTCTCGTACGCCGCCCACACCGGCTCGGAGCCCCACCGCACGGCGGCGGAGCGGGCGCTGGGGGTGGTGCAGGCCCTCGGGCCGCGCGCCCCGCGCTTCATCGGGCACGGCCTGGCGGTGGCGGAGGCGCTGGTGGACGGGCCGCGCGAGGTGGCCGTCGTCGGGCGTCCGGAGGATCCGGCGCTGGCCGTACTGCACCGGACCGCGCTGCTGGGGACGGCTCCCGGCGCGGTGGTGGCGGCCGGGCCGGCGCTCGGCGCGGACGGGACCGGGGCGGAGTTCCCCCTCCTGGCCGGGCGCGAGCCGGTGGACGGCCTGCCCACGGCGTACGTGTGCCGGCACTTCGTCTGCGCGCGCCCGACGACGGAACCGGGCGAACTGGAACGCCAGTTGGGCCCGGACCGCCCCTGACGCCGGGGGCCGGCCCCCGAACACCGGCGTCCTCGCCGGCGACGCGCTTTGGCTCGACGCTGTTCACCGCGGCGTTGCACCCGCAGCGGGCGCCGGCCGGTTCTACAGGGCGACCCCGTCGCACCGACCGCGAGAGTGGGAGCTGAACCACCATGAGCGAGGACCTGTGGCCCCCGCGCGCCCTGGACCGCCCGCAAGCCGCCGAGGCGCCGGCTTCCGCCCCCGGCGGCATCACCGTGATCATCCCGACCTCCGGCGAGGGCGCGTACGTAAGGGAGTTGCTGGGCGGGCTGCGCTCGGCCCTGCCCGCCGGTCCGCCCTGTGCGGTGCTCTTCGCCGACGGCTCCCCCGACGGCATCCCGGCCGTGATCGAGGAGGCGGCCGCGGACTGCCCCTTAGCGGTGTCCGTCCTGCACCGGTCTCCCGCCGAGGGGGGCCTCGGCCGGGCCGTCGCCGAAGGGGTCGGGCGGGCCGGGACCGAGTGGATCGTCGTCATGGACACCGCTCGGCAGCGCCCGGCCCGGCTGGTTCCCGACCTGGTCGGCGAGGGTGTCCGCACCGGCGCCGACCTGGTCGTCGCCTCCCGCCGCGCCGTGGGCGCCTCGCGCGGTGCCGTCTGGCTGGCCAAGGGCCTGTTCCCGCGCGCCCTGCGCGGCATCGGCGACCCGCTGAGCGGCTGCTTCGCGGTGCGCCGCGCGGCGCTCGGCGCGCTCGGCGCGGGCAGTGGCGCCGGTGGCGCCGGTGGCATCGCCACCCCCACCGGCGCGCACGCTCCCCACGCCGCCGCCGCCGCCCCCCAGCCCATCGGCCGCTGGATCCTGCTGGAGCTGGCCGTCCGCTGTCGCCCCGCGAAGACCGCCGAGGTCCCCTGCGCCGTCCCGGACCGTCCGGCGGGGGAGTCCGGCTCCCGCGCCCGCGACGGGCTGCGCCTCCTCGCGCAGCTGGCGGTCCTGCGCTCGGCGAGCCCGCTCGCCCGCATGATCGGCTTCGGCCTGGTCGGGCTCTCCGGCTTCGCCCCGAACCTGCTGGCCCTGTGGCTGCTCACGCACGCCGGGGTGCACTACCTGGCGGCCGAGGTCCTCGCCAACCAGGCCGGGGTGGTGTGGAATTTCCTGCTGATCGAGGCCCTGCTCTTCCGCGAACGCCGCCACCACCGCCACTGGGCGGACCGCGTCGGGCGCTTCGCGCTCCTCGCCAACGCCGATCTGCTGCTGCGGATCCCGCTCATCGCGCTGTTCGTCGCCCACCTCGGCCTCGGCGTCCTGCCCGCGACGGCGCTCGCGCTCGTCACCACCTTCGTGCTGCGCTTCGCCGCCACCGAGGCCCTCGTCTACCTGCCGCGCGGCCCGCGGGCGGCGGCCGCCCCCAGGAGCTGAACCGCGCGGCCCCGGAAACCGGAACCGCGGCTCAGTGCTGGTAGGCGGCGAGCGAGATGCCGACGTAGTGGGCCACGAAGGCCGCCAGCGTCAGCGAGTGGAAGACCTCGTGGAACCCGAAGAAGCGGGGCGAGGGGTTGGGGCGCTTGATGCCGTAGATCACACCGCCCACGCTGTAGAGCAGCCCGCCGACGATCACCAGCACCAGGACGACGATGCCGCCGGTGCGCAGGAAGTCGGGCAGGAAGAAGACGGCGGCCCAGCCCATCGCGATGTAGCAGGGCGTGTAGAGCCAGCGCGGCGCGCCGACCCAGAAGACGCGGAAGGCGATGCCGGCCGCGGCCGCGATCCACACCGCCCACAGCAGGTTCCGCCCGGTGGAGTCGGGCAACAGCAGGACGGTGAGCGGGGTGTAGGTGCCCGCGATGATCAGGAAGATGTTGGCGTGGTCGAGCCGCCGCAGGATCGCTTCCCCGCGCGGCCCCCACGTACCGCGGTGGTAGACGGCGCTGACGCCGAAGAGCAGGCAGGCGGTGAGGACGTAGACCCCGCAGGCCACGCGGGCCCGGGTGGAGTCGGTGAAGGCCATCAGCGCGAGGCCCGCGATCACCACGGCGGGGAACATTCCGGTGTGCAGCCAGCCGCGCATCAGGGGCTTGGCCTCGGTCTCCGCCCCCGGCGGTGCCGGTGAGGCCGCTATGTCAACGGCGTCAGAAGTCATGGTCCACATGCTACCTACGGGCCCGTAGGTTTCCGTTGGTCCTCTTTACGGAAGATTGACGGACGTGGCGATGCTCACGTGAGAGGCCCTCTGGACATATGCGCACATCCACCGGATGATCAGATGAGTGCGGTCGGCACCGGATGAGCGGAGCGCGAAGCGTCCGGGTCGCAGCCCCCACGGGGCAAACACCAAACAAACCCCTCAACAAGGAGCAATCGTGGCGCGCGACAACGCGGCTCCCACTTCCGTCCCGACCACCCACCGGGAACTGACCGCCTGGGTGGACGAGATCGCAGCCCTCACCCAGCCGGACCGCGTCGTCTGGTGCGACGGCTCCGAGGACGAGTACGAGCGCCTGTGCGAGGAGCTCGTCTCCAAGGGCACCTTCAAGAAGCTCGACGAGAAGACGCGCCCGAACTCGTACTACGCCGCCTCCGACCCCTCCGACGTCGCGCGCGTCGAGGACCGGACCTTCATCTGCTCCGAGAAGGAAGAGGACGCGGGCCCGACCAACCACTGGAAGGCCCCTTCCGAGATGAAGGAGCTCTTCGCCGGGCAGGAAGGTATCTTCCGCGGCTCGATGAAGGGCCGGACGATGTACGTCGTCCCCTTCTGCATGGGCCCCCTCGGCTCCGAGCTCTCCGCGATCGGCGTCGAGATCACCGACTCCGCCTACGTCGCGGTCGCCATGCGCACCATGACCCGCATGGGCAAGGCCGTCCTCGACGAACTCGGCACCGACGGCTTCTTCGTCAAGGCCGTCCACACCCTCGGCGCTCCGCTCGCCGAGGGCCAGGCCGACGTGCCGTGGCCCTGCAACACCACCAAATACATCTCGCACTTCCCCGAGAGCCGCGAGATCTGGTCCTACGGCTCCGGCTACGGCGGCAACGCCCTGCTCGGCAAGAAGTGCTACGCCCTGCGCATCGCCTCCGTCATGGCCCGCGACGAGGGCTGGCTCGCCGAGCACATGCTGATCCTCAAGCTCACCCCGCCGCAGGCCGAAGGCGGGGCCGAGGCCGCCAAGTACATCGCCGCCGCGTTCCCGAGCGCCTGCGGCAAGACCAACCTCGCCATGCTGGAGCCCACCATCCCGGGCTGGACCGTCGAGACCGTCGGCGACGACATCGCCTGGATGCGGTTCGGCGAGGACGGCCGTCTCTACGCGATCAACCCCGAGGCCGGCTTCTTCGGCGTCGCCCCCGGCACCGGCGAGCACACCAACGCCAACGCCATGAAGACCATGTACGCCAACACCGTCTTCACCAACGTCGCGCTCACCCCGGACGGCTCCGACGTCTGGTGGGAGGGCATGACCGAAGAGGCGCCCGCGCACCTCATCGACTGGAAGGGCAACGCCTGGACCCCGGAGTCGGGGACCCCGGCCGCCCACCCCAACGCCCGCTTCGCCGTCCCGGCCTCGCAGTGCCCGACGATCGCCCCGGAGTGGGAGGACCCCAAGGGCGTCCCGATCTCCGCGATCCTCTTCGGCGGCCGCCGCGCCTCCGCCGTGCCGCTGGTCACCGAGTCCTTCGACTGGAACCACGGCGTCTTCATCGGCTCGAACATCGCCTCCGAGAAGACCGCCGCCGCCGAGGGCAAGGTCGGCGAGCTGCGTCGCGACCCCTTCGCCATGCTGCCGTTCTGCGGCTACAACATGGGCGACTACATGGGTCACTGGGTCGACGTGGCCAAGGGCAAGGACCAGGCCAAGCTCCCGAAGATCTACTACGTGAACTGGTTCCGCAAGAACGACGCGGGCAAGTTCGTGTGGCCCGGCTTCGGCGAGAACAGCCGCGTCCTGAAGTGGATCGTCGGCCGCCTCGACGGCACCGCCGACGGCGCCCTGACCCCCATCGGCGTCCTGCCGACCAAGGACTCCCTCGACCTCGACGGCCTCGACCTCCCGGCCGAGGACCTCGACTTCCTCCTCACCGTCGACAAGGAGGTCTGGCGCGAGGAGGCCGCCCTGGTCCCCGAGCACCTGAACACCTACGGCGACCACACCCCCAAGGAGCTGTGGGACCAGTACCACGCGCTCGTCGAGCGCCTGGGCTAGCCCCGGCCCCACCCCCCCCCAGAACCGCGGCCGGCTGTCCCCGGCCGCAGGGCTGACGCGGGAGTCCCCGACCTAGGACTCTCTGCGACCTTCCAAATAGGTCGTGTGCGTCTGCTGACGGCGGGCCTCCGTTTCACGGAGGTCCGCCGTCACGCGTTCCGCCTCCTCCAGCAACAGCGCCAGCTGCCGCTCCAGGTGCCGCTCCGGCGACTCGCCCCCCGGCGTCAGCCGCGTCCACCACCGCGTCCTGCTGTACGTGTCCACGCACTCCGGCACGTCCAGCCGGATCGCCCGCGACAGCCTGTGCACCGCCTCCGGCTCGGTGGCCAGCACGTCCGCCACCCACCCCGGGTCCAGCAGCGCCGCGTACAGCTCCAGCAACTCGGTCAGCCGGGCCCCGGCCGCCGCGGGCAGCTCCACCTCCGCCACGTACGCGCGCAGCCGCCCCAGGTCCTCCCGTACGACGCCCAACTGCTCGGCCGGTTCCGGGAAGTGCGGGGCGTCCACCCGCTCCGGCGGGGCGATCAGCGCGCCCGCCCCGTACAGGCCCGCGACCACCGCCGGCCAGTACGCGCCCGCCACCCCGGCCAGGGTCAGCCCCAGCCCGGCCAGCCCGCACACGCAGCCCGCCAGGTTCTTGCCCGATTCCAGATAGGCCCGCAGCCGCCGCAGCCCGGCGGGCGCGCTACTGGTAGCCACGGATCTCCTCGAAGGCCCCGTCCAGCGAGCCGTTGCCGTCGGTGGCGTCGAAGAGGCGGCCGCCCGTCAGTTCCGTGATGTGCGCCAGTTCCTTGCGGTCCGAATCCCCGAACAGCACCGCGAAGACGGGAGTGTGCTTCTGCCCCTCGGGCAGCCCCGCGTAGAAGGAATCGAAATCCTGCACCTTGTCCCCGCTCTGCCCGTCCGTCATGAGCACGATCGAGGTGAACGCGTCGGCGTTCCCCTGCCCCAGGTGCTGGTACGCGGCCTCCAGGCTGCCGTACACGGCCGTGCCCCCCTCCGGGCGGAGGGAATTCACGTCACCACGGATCGCGTCCAGGGCAGCCCCCGGAGCCCCCGGCTCGACGACGTGCGTCAGCACCTGCTTCACCTTGTCACCGAAGGGCAGCAGAGTCACCTCCTCGCGGTCCCTGAATCGCTCACCCGTTCCCGAACCGCCGCTCCCCGTCAGCTCGGTGAGCGCCGACTTCAGCCGCCCGATCCGGTTCTGCTCCGCCATCGACCCCGAGGTGTCCAGCACGTACACCGTCCGCGAGGGCCGGCGCAGCTCGTTCTCGTAGGAGGCCAGCAGCCCGTCCGCCACCGACCGCGTCCCCGGGAACGGCAGCTCCCGCCGCTTCTCCCCGTCCAGACCGGCCGCCGGAGCCACCCCGGCCGCCACCGGCCGCCGCAGCGTCTTCTCCGTGATGGCCTTCTGCGCCGCGTCCCCCCGCAGGTACTCCGTCAGCAGCCGGCCCGACTCCCGCGCCCCGGCCGGGGCCGAGGTCAGCAACGTCAGCGGATAGTGCGCCGTCACCACCCCGTCCTTCGGCCGGATCACCGTCAGCGGGGCCTTGGCCCCGGCGTTCATCGACAGCAGCACCGACTCGTAGTTCACCAGCGCGTCCACGTCGCCGCGCTTCGCGTACGCCGTCACCAGCCAGCCCGAGGAACCCGACGTCAGCTTCTGCCCCTTGAAGAACTCCCGCAGCCGCGGCCGCGCCGCGGCCACGTCGGCGTCGGTCAGCGCCGACTGCGCCCCCGACAGCCCGGAGGCCACCGAGACGAGCGCCGAGAAACCGGAGTTGGAGTGCACCGGATCCGTCATCCCGTACGTCAGCTTCCCGGCGGCGACGGCCTCCTCGACCGCCGACCAGGTCACCTCCCGCGGGTTCCACCCCAGCCGGGCGACCGCCTCCGGCTTCACCGCGACCGCGACCGGCGAGGACATCACCGGAGTCTCGTTCGCGAGCTTCGGCGCCGCCTCCGGGCGCAGCCGCAGGTAGTCGTTGGACGACAGCCAGACCGCGTCGTACTTCCCGTCCGCCTTCCCCGAGGCCACCTGCTCCGCCGCGTCCAGCGTCCCCGACCAGGTGAAGTCCACCGACACGCCCGTGGCCGCCTTCGCCGCCTTCAGGACCGGCTCCATGTCGGAGAGCTCGCTGGACGCCAGCACCCGCAGCCGGCCCTCCTTGTACTCCTGCGGCTTCGGCCCGCCGGAACCGCCCGAACCTTCCGAGGCCGACGAGGGCTCCTGCGAGGTACAGGCCGCCGCCCCCAGCAGCGTCGCCGCCAGGGCCACGGCCGCCGCCAGCCTCCGGCCCGCCCGCGCCGTGCGCACCGTACGCCCGCTCATCGCTCCCCGCCTTCCAGGGCGCTCGCGTTCCGCGTCCGGGCCAGGTGGGCCGAAGCCGCCTGGAGCTCACCGGTCAGGGACTCCACGGTCGCCGCCATGTTCTCGGTGGCCTGCACCTTGAAGGTGTCGATCGCGTCCAAGGTCTCGTAGATCTGCGCGAAGGCCGTCCGCAGCGTCTCGGCCCCCACCGCCGGGTCCGCGGCGATCCGCTGGATCTCCCCGCTCTGCGTGGACAGCATCTGCGCGTTCCCCCGGATCAGCTCCTGCGTCGTCCCCGTCAGCGCGTCGACCTGCTCGATCACGGCGCGCTGGCCGTCCAGCGCCGACGCCAGCATCACCGCGATCCGCAGCGCCGACACCGTGGTCGTCGCCGCCCGGTCCACACCCCTGATCAGCTCGTCGTTGTTGCGCCGCACCACGTCCATCGCCAGATAGCCCTGCGCGCACACCGCCAGCTGCGTCAGCAGGTCCTGGTGCTTCTGCCGCACCGGGAACAGCACGTCCGCGCGCATCGCGTCCGCCGCTCCCGGATCGGTGAGCTCCGTCTCGGCGATCCGCTGCCCGACGGCCGCGTCCAGGGCCTCGGTCAGGACCGCGTACTCCTGGAGCCTGCCCATGGTCTCCCACAGCCGGGCCCGCTCGGTGTGCAGCGCCGCGTTGTCGCGCCGCAGTTCGTCCTGGCCCCCGCGCAGCGCGCCGACGATCCGGTTCAAAGTGGCCTGCGAGGAGGCGTACCTCGCCACGTGGTCCCGCAGCCGGCTGCCGCCCGGCAGCTTCGAGAACAGCCTGCCGAGCCCCTTGGCGGGAGCGTCCCGGGGATCGAGGTCCTCGACGGTGCGCCGCAGCTCGACGAGCGAACCCGCGACCCGGGCCTGCGCGTCACCGGCCCCGCCCGCGCCGAGCGAGCGCACGGCCCGCTCCAGCATCCGGTTGGACTGCTGCGCGGCGCCGCGCACGTCGGCCGCGCCCAGCCCGGAGATCTCGCCGATCCGGGCGGCGAACTCGGGCGAGCGGACGTCGGTCCCGGCCAGCTGTCCCACGTACTCCCCGGCCCGCCGCGCCATCTCCTCGCGCACCCCGTCCGCCAGCGGGACGAGCCCGGCGGCCTGTTCGCGGCGGACGGGGGCCACGGGCTCCGGCGGGGTGAGGACGAGCGGAGCGTCCTCGGGCGGTGTGGGTGTCACGGCGTGTCCCCCTGTCCCTTGGCGCGGGCGGCCAGCGCCATCAGCACCTTGACGGTCGGTGCGCCGACCTGGCGGATGCCGGTCAGCCCCGGGTTGAGGTATCCGGCGTACGGCGCGGTCGCCGCGGTGAACTCGGCGACCCCCTCCTGCGGCCGGAACCCGTGCCGTACGGCCAGCTCGCGCAGCCTGGGGTCGGTGGCGAGCAGGGTGCCCAGCTCGCGCGCCTTGTCGTCGAGCGGCACGAAGGTGTGGGGGGAGTTGACGGTGGTGTCCGGATAGAGCACCACCATGTCGTCCGTCCCGCCGCCCGCCTGCTTCTGGATCAGGAGCGAGGCGACCTGCGACTCGTAGGCGAGGATCAGCGGTTCGCCGCTGCCGCTGATGAAGGCGCGGAAGGGGTCGTCGGTGCTGGGTTCCAGGGCGCCCTGTACCGAGATCAGCTTGCGCAGCAGGGGCGTGGTGCGGGCGATCCCGGCATCGTCGGAGACGACGGTGCCGCTGTTGGCGATGTTGGAGGTCGCGGCGATGAAGAGGGCGCCCGAGTTGGAGGTGGTGGGGTCGGTGGTCTTGATGAACACCGTCCCGGTCAGCTCGGGGTAGGCCGCCGAACCGGGCAGCTGCTGCCAGGTGCGGTCCTCGCCGGCGGCCTTCAGGTAGGGGCCCATCAGGAGGGTGCCGGAGTTCTTCCCGGACATCTTCACGAGCCCGCCGTCGGCCAGCACCTTGGCCGCGTTGGCCCGGGCGATCACGACGAGCGGGGAGAAGAAGGGCTTGGCCGTCTGCGCGCCCTTCACACCGGCCGCGGCTTCGATCTCCTGCGCCGGTTCACTGCTGCCGGGGAAGGCGAAGTCGTAATCCTTGAGGGCCAGTTGGTCCATGGCCCAGGATCCCGAGGTTTCGGTCTTCACGGTGAAGCCCTTGGCGGCAAGGGCTTTGCCGACGTCGGGGTCGCGGAAGAATTCCGACTTCTCCGACCCGATGACGCCGCGCACGCTCGTCGTTGGCGTGCCTGCGGCTCCTGGTCCCCCGAAGAAGATGACGGCGATCACGCCGCCGATCAGGAGGACCGCCAGAGCGATTCCCAGGTTGCGTCTCACGAGGGCAGCGTGCTCGCGGAAACCCACATTCCGCGGCGGTTCGCATGAACGCGGGGTGTCCAGGCGGTCCCACTTCGAAATGCTGTGTGGGCCCGTGGGTGCTGGTGGGCCGGGCGGGGGCCCGGGAGGATCGTGCCATGGGCGTGAGCGCGTTGAAGTGGCAGGGCTGGCTGGTCGGCTTGATGGGGCTGGCGGGATTGCTGGTGTTCGCCCCGCTGGGCCTCTACGTATGGGCCAGCGCAGGAGCGTCGGCGCCCCGGCCGCGGCCGGACGTACGCGTGACGTCCTGCCGCGTGGACCCGGCCAGCCACCGGGTGGCGGCGACGGTGGAGGCGACCGTGGGGGAGCGCGGGGAGGGCTCGTACGTGATCACGGTCGAGTTCCGCGACCGGCGGACCCCGGGCCCGGGCACCCGTACGTCCCAGTCCCTGGTCCGCGTCCCGGGCCTCACCCCGGCCGCCCCGTCCTACGCCGAGGCCATCGGCCCGCCCTGGCCCCTGGGCACGACGCCGTGGTGCGGGGTGGCGGGAGTGGAGGCGGGCTGAGCGGCGGGGCGAGGGGCCGGACCGCCGCGCTCACCTGTCGGCGCGCAGGTTCCAGGTGGTGAGCCGGCCCTCGATCAGCCCGTACGAGCCCTCTTCGTACTTGGTCGCCGTGACCTTCAGGACGGCGATCGGGGAGTTCTCGTTGACGAGGCACACGCTGTCGCCCTCGGCGACGACGACCGACTTGCGCGACTGGGTGGCCAGCAGGTCCTTGCAGCCCTGGGCCGTCGGCTCCGAGCCGGCGTCCGGCCAGAGCGCGGCGGTGCCCAGCACCTCCATCGAGCTCGAACCGTTGCGCCCGGCCGCAGGCCGGATGAGGGTGCCCTCCTTCTGGCGCGGCGGCACCTGCGAGAGGTCGAGGCCCTCCAGCCCGAGCACCACCGTGCCCGACCAGCGCACGCTCGCGGCGGCTCCCGGGCTGCCCGAACCTCCGGCACTTCCGGCGCCTGCCGCGGCACCGGTCCCCGGGCTCGCGGCGATGCCCGCCGGGCTCTGCGGGGGCGGCGCGCCGACCGTCGCCGACGTGGGGGGCGCTACCGCTGCCGGCGGTGCCGTGTGGTCGGAGAAGGCGGCGACGGCACTGGCCACGCCGGCGATGGCACTCACCACGGCGGCCCCGGCCGCCCAGAGCTTGACCCGCGAGGGTCCCGGAGCGGCAGGCTGCACGTACGGCGGCGAAGTCGGCTGCGGCGGCTGGTGCGACGGATCCTGCACGGTTCTCCCTGACTCCCCGATCGGCCCACCGGAAGGAGCGGCGGACCGGTGGTGTCGCAGACGATAGCAACTCCGCGATACGGCCAGGAGGTTCATGGCACCCGGTCCGGAGCCTCCGCGGCCCCGGACCGGGGCCGTCAGTGGGCGCCGGCCAGGTCGACGGAGTCGAGGGCGGCGGCGTGGGCGTCCATGCGCCCGGCGGCGAGGATCGCGGCGGTGGTGTCGGCGCGGGAGGCGGCGACGAGCAGGGCGCGGGCGGCCAGGTCGTGGGCGCGGCGGTGCAGGACGGCCGGGTCCTCCTCGGAGCGGCCCGCCGCGCGCGCCGGGCGGGCTCCGCGCAGGCGCGTCACCTGGGCGGCGATCTGCTCCGCGGCGTCGTCCAGCCCGAGCTCGTCGGTCAGGGCGAGGAGGGCCGAGAGGTGCCCGGCGAGCTGGATGTCCAGCGCCTCGGCACGGCTGCGGTGCGGGTAGTCGTGGCGGACGCCCTCGCGGTGGACGACCGGCTTGGAGCGGATCGGCTCGTACATGAGGAGGCCTCCTGCGTGGTCAGGAGACCCATCCTACATTGGAACCGGTCTAAAGTTGAGTTGAATCCTGGTGGAATGCGGGTGGAGGCCCCGGGGCTCCGCCGGCGCCGGACGGCACCGGCGTCCGGGCACCCGCCCCGGCGCCCGGGCCCGCGTCCCTACGGCTGCCCGTACCCGTCGAGGAAGTTCCCGATCCGCGTCACGGCGTCCGCCAGGTCCTTCGCGTTGGGCAGGGTCACGATCCGGAAGTGGTCGGGATCGGGCCAGTTGAAGCCCGTACCGTGCACCACCATGATCTTCTCGGCCCGCAGCAGGTCGAGGACCATCTGACGGTCGTCCTTGATCTTGTAGACGGACGGGTCGAGCCGCGGGAAGGCGTACAGGGCGCCCTTCGGCTTCACGCACGTCACGCCCGGGATCTGGGTCAGCAGGTCGTACGCGACGTTGCGCTGCTCCAGGATCCGCCCGCCCGGCAGGACCAGGTCCTCGATCGACTGCCGGCCGCCGAGCGCGGTGGCGACGGCGTGCTGCGAGGGCATGTTCGCGCACAGGCGCATGTTCGCGAGGATCGTCAGGCCCTCGATGTAGGAGGCGGCGTGCTTCTTCGGGCCGCAGACGGCCATCCAGCCGGCCCGGAACCCGGCGACGCGGTAGTTCTTCGACAGGCCGTTGAAGGTGAGCGTCAGCAGGTCGGGCGCGATGGCGGCGGTGTTGGTGTGCGTGGTGCCGTCGTAGAGGATCCGGTCGTAGATCTCGTCCGAGCAGACGACCAGGTTGTGACGGCGGGCGATGTCCGTGAGCCCGCGGAGCATCTCGTCGTCGTAGACGGCGCCGGTCGGGTTGTTCGGGTTGATGATCACCATCGCGCGGGTGCGGTCCGTGATCTTGCGCTCGATGTCGGCGAGGTCCGGCATCCAGTCGGACTGCTCGTCGCAGCGGTAGTGCACGGCGGTGCCCCCGGCGAGGCTCACCGAGGCGGTCCACAGGGGATAGTCCGGAGCGGGGACCAGCACCTCGTCGCCGTCGTCGAGCAGCGCCTGCATCGACATCTGGATCAGCTCGGAGACGCCGTTGCCGAGGTAGATGTCCTCGACGTCCAGCTCGATGCCCTTGGTCTGGTAGTGCTGCATGACCGCGCGGCGCGCCGAGAGCAGGCCCTTCGCGTCCCCGTAACCGTGGGCGTTGCCCAGGTTGCGCAGCATGTCCTCAAGGATCTCCGGCGGGCACTCGAAGCCGAAGGCCGCGGGGTTGCCGGTGTTGAGCTTGAGGATGCGATGACCTGCCGCTTCGAGCCGCATCGCCTCTTCGAGGACGGGGCCGCGGATCTCGTAGCAGACATTGGCGAGCTTCGTTGACTGGATCACCTGCATGACGGGAGCTTACGGGCCCCGCGCGCCGCCCGCTCCGCCATTTCGGACGGACATGGGGGTGCGAAATGCCCCGGTTCGCGCGATGGGTGGGTAGCGGCCCCGCCCACCCTTGGAAACGGCGGCCCGCCGGGGACGAGACCTGCGGAATCGGGGAACGTGAGGTGGCGAGACGGGAGTGTTGCGCTCGTCACCTTGGGGGTGGTGCCGGTTGCAAGGCTGGGTGGGGCCGGGGGTGGGCGGTGCACCCTGGAGGGGGCCGGAGGGGTGCTGGGGGCTGCCCGTCAGTCCACTGTCCTTCCGTGTCGGGCCGGTCCCTCAAGGGCGCTCCTTCGTCGCGTCGCTTCGCGATGGCCTTCGGCCACCCTTGACCGACCGTCCCGCCACGAAACGCCAAAGACTGCCGGGAAGCCCCCAGGGAAACGGCAGGGGGGACAGGTCATGCCCGGGCCCGCCAGAGATGCACGAGGGGCCGGGCCCTGCCAGACCACACGAGACAGCGACACGACGAGCCAGACCCACCACCCCACGAGCCGGCACAGCAGGTCGTGACGCCCTCCTCGCTGCTCAGTGGCCGCAGGTTGGCCGTGGATACGGCTTTCTGGGGGACGGTGGCGGGGCAGGGGGGCATGGGCCGGCGCCTCGAAGGGGCCCGCCGAGCGGTCGGCAGTCGGCTCCTGCTCTGGGGCGGAGCGACCGCCTTGGTCTCACAGCTCTGCTGGTGGGGCGCCGTGGTCATCGGCTTCCTGAACACCAACGCCTGACGCGACCGCCTCCAGCTCGTCGACCGTGCCCGACATGATCACGCGCAGGTGCGCGCTGATCCGCTCGACCGGCCAGTCCCACCAGGCGATGCGCAGCAGGCGGGCGATGTCGGCGTCCTCGTAGCGGGTCCGGAGGAGCCGTGCCGGGTTGCCGCCGACGATGCCGTAGTCGGGTACGTCGTCGACGACGACGGCCCCGGAGCCGATGACCGCCCCGTGACCGATGCGCACACCGGGCATCACCGTCGTGCCGTACCCGAACCAGACGTCGTTGCCGACGACGGTGTCGCCCCGCCCCGGCAGTCCGGTGATCAGGTCGAAGTGCGCGGCCCACGATCCGCCCATGATGGGGAACGGGAAGGTGGACGGCCCGTCCATCCGGTGGTTGGCCCCGTTCATGAGGAACCGCACGCCGGCGCCGAGCGCGCAGAACTTCCCGATGACCAGCTTCTCCGGCCCGTAGTGGTACAGGACGTTGCGGGTCTCGAAGGCGGTGGGATCGTCCGGATCGTCGTAGTACGAGTACTCCCCGACCTCGATCAGCCCGGACGTGACCAGAGGCTTGAGCAGCACCACGCGCGGCTGGCCGGGAATGGGGTGCAACACCATCGGATCCGCAGGCAACTGATTCATGGTCACCCAAACTAGCCCCCACGTCCCCCCATGACCGACCCGATCGCCGTCTCATGACGTCAGTAGCCAGGAAGCCGTATCCACGGACGGCCTGCGGCCACTGAGCAGCGAGGAGGACGTCACGACCTGCTGTGCCGGCTCGTGGGGTGGTGGGTCTGGCTCGTCGTGTCGCTGTCTCGTGTGGTCTGGCAGGGCCCGGCCCCTCGTGCATCTCTGGCGGGCCCGGGCATGACCTGTCCCCCTGCCGTTTCCCTGGGGGCTTCCCGGCAGTCTTTGGCGTTTCGTGGCGGGACGGTCGGTCAAGGGTGGCCGAAGGCCATCGCGAAGCGACGCGACGAAGGAGCGCCCTTGAGGGACCGGCCCGACGCGGAAGGACAGTGGACTGACGGGCAGCCCCCAGCACCCCTCCGGCCCCCTCCGGGGTGCACCGCCCACCCCCGGCCCCACCCAGCCTTGCAACCGGCACCCCCAACCCCGCCCCCTGTCAGCGCCCTCGCCTAGCGTGGCCGGTATGAAGCCGCTCAGGATCATCGCCGGGGATGCCACGAGTCCGCAGGCCAAGGGGCCGAAGCTGATCGCGCACGTCTGCAACGACATCGGGGGCTGGGGGAAGGGCTTCGTCCTCGCCGTGTCGCGGCGGTGGCCCGAGCCGGAGGCGGAATTCCGGGCCTGGCACCGGGGGAGGAACGGGAACGACTTCGGGCTCGGGGCCGTACAGGTGGTGCGGGTGCGTCCGGACGTGTGGGTGGCCAACATGGTGGGTCAGCGCGGGATACGCACCGGCAGCGCCGGGGTGCCGATCCGGTACGACGCCGTCGGGCGCTGCCTCACCACCGTGGCCGACCGTGCCGTCGAGCTCGGGGCCAGCGTGCACATGCCCCGGATCGGCTGCGGGCTGGCGGGCGGTAAGTGGTCGCGCATGGAGCCGCTGATCGTCGGCGCCCTGTGCGCCCGGGACGTGGAGGTGACGGTCTACGACCGTGACTGAGGCGCCCGGCCGGTACGGCGTGGCAGCATCGGCGCCATGCGCTACCGATACGCCGCCGAGGCCGACGCGCCCGCCATGGCGCGCCTGTTCGCCGCCAACCACCACGATGCCCTGACCGAGGCGCAGCGGGCCGCCCAGGGCTTCGTCCAGGGCACCTTCGGGGTCGGGGCCCTGCGCGGTATGGCGCGGGACCGGGAGCTGCTCGTGGCCGACGCCGGTCAGGGGCGGGTCGCCGGCCTGCTCGCGCTGTCGGTGGCCCGGGACATGGGCGACCCGCCTGCGGCGGTGCTCGGGCTGCTGCGGGCGCAGGACGTCCTGCTGTGGCGGGGGCGGCCGCTGAGCGGGGTGCCGTGGCTGCTGTACGGGCCGGTCGTGGTCGACGCGGGGTTCCGCGGGCACGGGGTGGCCCGGGGGCTGTTCGCGCGGGCCCTCGGCGCGGCGGCGGGGCGGGCCGAACTGCTGGTGGCCTTCATCGAGTCGGGGAACGCGCCCTCGTGGAAGGTGCACGTGGACGCCTTCGGCATGGTCCCGCTCGGGGAGTACGCCGTCGACGGCCGGACCTACACGGCGGTGGCGGCCCCCGTCGCCCCACAGGCTCCCGGGGCCGGGGCCGAGGACGCCGTCTAGGGGGGTACTCCTCCCCGCACCACACCTCCCCGTACCGGGTCCAACGGCCCGCTTCCGCCGCCCGGTTGGTGACAGGGCTGGCCCGAACGGGTGGTGATGCGGGGACGCGCGGTGGCGGCCTCCCGAGGCGGATCGATTCGGCAAAACGAACCCTCCTAGGGTCGGCCCCGCAGTGACCCCTGGATCGTCTTGACCGTCTTGATCGTCTCCGGAAGGGATCCACCCCCGCATGAAGCTCCGCAACGCCGTCGCCGCCGCCCTGGGCGCCTTCGCGCTGACCCTGTCGATGTCGGGCTCGGCGCTGGCCACCACCGGCGATTTCCACTACAAGTACCGGGACGACTTCGACCGGGAGCTGACCGTCACCCTGCCGGACCCGCGCAGCGACAAGTGCATCAACCTCTACGGCGTGGACTCCTACGAGTTCGCTCCCGGCTTCGCCCCGCACAACGAGACCGACGCCTGGGTGACCGTCTACTCCGACACCAACTGCGACGGCCGCGAATGGCGGCTCAAGCCCCACGGCCGGCAGGCGAGCGACCGGCTCCTGGTGCGCTCCGTCCGCTTCGACCAGCCGGTCGAGGCCGAGTCCGCCGAGGCGCAGCCCGTCAAGGGCCAGCCCGTGGACGACCAGCCCCCGGCCCGTTAGGGGCTGCCCACCCGTTCACCCTCGATGATCACCAGCGGGATCTCCCGCGGCCACGCCGCGGCCTGGTGGTCGTCGAAGAGCGGCCACAGGGCCGTCATCGCCTCCCAGTACGTCTCCCGCTCGGCCGGGGTCGCCGTGCGCGCCCGGGCCGCGAATACGTCGGCGCCCACCTGGAGGCGGACCTCCGGGTGGGCGGTGAGGTTCAGGTACCAGGCCGGGTGGTGCGGGGCGCCCGAGGCGGCGGCCACGACGAGGTGGCGGCCGACGTCCTCCCCGTAGATCAGGGGGGTGCGCACGGTGCGGCCGGTGGCCCGGTCGAGGGTGGTCAGCAGGAGGGTGGGGACGCCGTGCCACAGGTGGCCGTCGGCGCCGCCGCTGGCGACGTAGGTGCGGACGTGTTCGAGACGCGGACCGGGGTGCGGGTCCGTGGGGTGGTCCCAGTCGACGGTGACGGCGACGCTGTTCATCTGACCTCTGACCTCCGTGGCGCTGCCCCCGGACGCCTAACGATCCCCCGCCGATTCTGTTCCGGACCGCTCCCGCGCCTACCCCACCCCCACGCCCACACCCACACCCCCGCCCCCACCCACGCCCACGCCTCCGGCCCGGGGCGGCGCCGCCCCGGGCCGGGATCGTCGGCAGGGCCCACGGGCGGTCCTTACGGCAGGTACCGCTCGATGACCTGGGGGCCCTCCTTCTCCATCAGCCTGCGTGCCTTCTCGACCCGCTCCGGAGTCGGGTCGTGTCCGGTCGCCATCACCAGGTCCTCGGGGTCGTACGGCCGCTCGCCGCCCGTGAAGAGCCGGTCCGAGCGGGTGGGCTGCTGGTCCGCTTCACTGTCCATCGGTACCTCCTCGGTGTCCCTCAGGCCCCCATCGTCCGGCCCCGGCCCCAAGAACGCACCTCGGACGGCGTCAGGCGGCGGCGAGGGTGGCCGCGGCGCCCAGGGCGACCAGGACTCCGCAGATCCAGAGGTTGACCGTGCGGTGCTCCCAGAACACCGCGACGAACTCGCGCAGGGTGGCGCTGGGCAGGAAATAGCGGGCGGTCGGCGAGCCCACGACCTGGCCGTTGACCCCGGCCTTGCGGGCCATCATCGCGGCCCGGAAGGCGTGGAAGTTGTTGGTGACCACCACGCACCGGTAGCCCGGGTCGGCCGCTTCCATGATCTCCCGCGAGAAGAGCATGTTCTCCTCGGTGGTGGTGGAGCGGTCCTCCAGCACGATGTGTTCTGCCGGGACCCCCGCGGCGATCAGCCAGTCCGCCATCGCCCGGGCCTCGGGGACCTTCTCGTCGCTGCCCTTCCCGCCCGAGGGGAGCAGCAGCGGCGGGCGGGAGCCGCGGGCCAGCTGGGCCGCGTAGATCTCCTGGCCCTTGCGCAGGCGGGAGGCCAGCAGGGGCGGTACCCGCTCGCCGCCGATCAGGCCCGAGCCCAGCAGGACCACGTGGTCGACGTCGCCGCGGACCTTGATCCGGCCGTAGAGGAAGGCGTAGCCGAGGAAGCACAGGAACAGGAAGGCGACGTACGCGACGACCAGGGTGAGGGTGCCCGCGATGCCGTTCAGGAGGGTGGAGCCGAACCACGGGACCGTGATCAGCAGGGCGGTCATCGCGAAGATGCCCAGGCCCGCGAGCAGCGACAGCAGGGTGGGCGGGTGGGCGCCCTCCTTGCGGACCATGGTCACGCCGTTGGCGACGAGGAAGCCGCCGACCGCCAGGACGCAGGCCGTGGGCAGGGTGAGGACGAGGACCAGCACGGACAGGGCCGCCCAGTGGGGGAGCGCCGTCAGCTGGAGGAGCAGGGCGAAGGAGAGGGTCAGGGAGGTCAGGCCGAGCAGTACCGCGTTGCGGAAGCGGCGGCGGTCCTTCCAGGCGCTCACGCACAGGGCGAGGAACAGCAGGGCGGGGAGGAGGAAGGCGGCGACCATGCGGTTCATCGTATGGGCCCGGCGGACACGGGCGTCCGCCGCACGGAGCGGCCCGCCAGGACGTCGGTGCGGCGGCCGTCGCGGATGACGAAGCGTCCGTCGATCAGTACGTACGGGATGCCGGTGGGCAGGGCGCGCGGGCGGGCGTAGGTGGATCCGGCGGCGACCGTGTCCGGGTCGAAGAGGACGAGGTCGGCGCGGTGGCCCTCGCGGACCAGGCCCCGGTCCGGCAGGCGCAGCCGGGCCGCCGGGCGGCCGGTGAGGTGGGCCACGCACTCCTCCAGGGAGAGCACGCCCAGCTCGCGGACGTAGCGGCCGAGGTAGTGCGGGAAGGTGCCGTACGCGCGGGGGTGCGGTTTCGCGCCGTGCAGGATGCCGTCGGAGCCGCCGGTGTGGGCCCGGTGGCGCATGATCGTGCGGACGTTGTCCTCGTGGCCGACGTGCTGGAGGACGGTCGGGCCGAGCCGGTCCCCGAGCAGCAGCCGCCGGGCGGTGTCCCAGCCGTCCAGGCGGGTGCCGATGTGGCGGGCGTACGCGGGGGAGGTGGTGCCGGACACCTCGATCGTGGACCAGTCCACCGGCACCCCGTGGCAGCCGTCGGCGCCCTCCACCTCCAGGGCGTGGCGGATCCGCTCGGCGGTGGCGTCGTCGCGCAGCCGGGCCAGGACCGCTTCCGGGCCGCCTTCGCCCGCCCAGCTGGGCAGCAGGGCGACGAGGGTGGTGCAGCCCGGGGTGTAGGGGTAGCTGTCGAGGGTGAGGTCGGCGCCGTCGGCCAGGGCGGTGTCGAGGAGGTCCAGGAGTTCGCCGGCCCGGCCCTCGTTCTCGCCGAAGTTCATGGTGGCGTGGGCGAGGTGGAGGGCGCAGCCCGCCTCGCGGGTCAGGGCGAGCATCTCGGCGTAGGCGCCGAGCGCGCCGCGGCCGTACGAGCGGTGGTGCGGGCAGTAGTAGCCGCCGTACGCGGCCACGACCCGGCACAGTGCGGTGAGTTCGGACCCTGAGGCGTACATGCCGGGGGTGTAGGTGAGGCCGGAGGACATGCCGACGGCGCCCTGTTCCAGGCCCTCGGCGACGAGCCGGCGCATCCGGTCGAGTTCGGCGGGGGTGGCGGGGCGGTCGTCCCAGCCGAGGGCGAGGGCGCGGACGGTGCCCTGCGGGACGAGGTACGCGGCGTTGACGGCGATGCCCTGGCCGTCGAAGCCGTGGTCGAGGCGGTCGAGGTAGCCGCCGACGGTGTGCCAGTCGAAGTCGACGTCGTCGCCGGGGCCGTTCCAGCCGGCGATGGCCGTGCGCACCCCGGCGAGGGTGGGCGCGTCGGCGGGGGCGTAGGAGAGGCCGTCCTGGCCCAGGACTTCGAGGGTCACGCCCTGGGCGGCCTTCGCGCTGTGGTCCGGGTCGCGGAGCAGCGCGAGGTCGCTGTGGGCGTGCATGTCGATGAACCCGGGGGCCAGGACCAGCCCCCGGGCGTCGAGTGTGTGGCGTCCGCCGCCCGGGATCCGGCCGATGGCGGCGATGCGGCCCTGGTGGACGGCGACGTCGGCCGTGCGGGAGGGGCTGCCGGTGCCGTCGGCGACGCGGGCGCCCCGGATGACGAGGTCCACGGCTAGAAGAAGGTGCGGACGTAGTCGGTGACGGTGCCGTCGGCCTGCACCAGCGGGATCAGCGGCCACTTCTCGAAGATGGTGCAGGGGTGGGACATGCCGAGCGCCACCCAGTCGCCGACCTGGACGTCGTCGGCGGAGTCGGTCTCCAGCCAGGCGTGCTGGTCGGAGAGCTTGACGACGCGGACGCCGGCGGCGGGGCGCTGTTCGCCGGTGAGGGCGTCGCGGACGAGTTCGGCCTCGGGCAGCCCGAGGTCGTAGGCGATGTCGCGCTTGCCGGCGTTGACGAAGGCCTGGGTGGGGGAGGGGCGGGAGACGACCTGGGTCCACAGCCGGAAGGCGGGGCGCAGGCCGCCCTCCTCGGGGATCCGGTTGAAGGGCGTCAGACCGCTGTACCAGCCGTGGTCGTGCGAGACGTACGCGCCGGAGCGCAGCAGCTTCAGGACCGGGCGGGACAGTTCGGGGAGCGCGCCGAAGACGTCGGCGACGGCGTCGAACCAGGCGGAGCCGCCCGCGCTGACGACGATCTCCGGCAGGTCGGGGGCGAAGCGGCCCGCGGCGTCGAACTCGGCGGCGAGGGAGGTGAGGCGGCGCAGGTAGGCGTGGACGCTGTCCGGGCCGGCGCCGGGCACCTCGGCCTCGTAGCCGGCGATGCCCGCCAGGCGCAGGGTGGCGGCGTCGGCGACGGCGTCGGCGACGGCGCGGCAGTCCTCGTCGGTGCGGGCTCCGGTGCGGGCGCCTTCGCCGGCGCCGAGTTCGACCACCACGTCCAGGACGGCGCCGCGGCCTTGCAGGGCCGCGTCCATGAGGCGGACGCCGCGCACGGAATCGACGTAGCAGACGAAGCGGAAGCCGGGGTCGGCGGCGAGTTCGGCGGCCACCCAGTGCAGGGCGGCGGGGTCGACGAGCTCGTTGGCGAGGAAGATCCGCTGGATCCCGAAGGCGCGGTAGACGCGGGCCTGGTGGGGGACGGCGGCGGTGATGCCCCAGGCGCCGTGTGCCAGCTGGCGCTCGAAGAGCTGGGGGGCCATGCAGGTCTTGCCGTGCGGGGCGAAGGCCAGGTCGTGGCGGCGGGCGTACTCGCCCAGCGCGGCGAGGTTGTGTTCGAGGGCGTCCGCGTCGAGGGTCAGGACCGGGGTGGTGAACCCGCCGGTGTACAGGTCGCGGGCCTGGGCGGCGAGCTTGCCGACGGTGAGGCCGGCGGCCTCGGCGTCCGGGGGGAGCCCCTTGAACCGGTGGTCGACCGGTTCGTCGGCGAGCCGTCGGACTGCGTCGCTGGCCATGCGGGTTCCTCCTCGTGACGTTGCGTGATGCGCAACGCTCGTTGCGGGTGGTGCTCCTGGTGTCTAACATCCCGGATGACGACGGGTCAACGGTGCCCGGTTCCGCGCCGAGCGGGCAGCAGTGCGCGTACGCGTACGGTCGACGAGCGGACGGAGGGCGGCATGAGCCAGTCGGTGGAACGGGCGCTGCGGATCCTGCCCGCGCTGGCCCGGGGCCCGGCGGGCCTGGGCGAGGTGGCCGAAGGTCTCGGCGTGCACAAGAGCACGGCCCTGCGCCTGCTGCGGACCCTCCAGGCGCACGGTCTCGCCTACCGGCAGCCGGACGGCCGCTACCGGCTCGGGGCGGGGCTGTTCGCGCTCGCGGCCGAGGCGGTGGAGAACCTCGACGTCCGCGACGTGGCCCACCCGCACCTGGTCGAGCTGAACCGGGAGACCGGCCACACCGTCCACCTCGCCCTGCACCAGGACGACGAGGTGGTCTACGTGGACAAGGTCGACAGCCGCTATCCGGTCCGCATGTACTCCCGCATCGGCAAGCCCGTCCCGCTGACCGTCGCCGCCGTCGCCAAGCTCCTGCTGGCCGACCTGCCCGAGGCGGACCGGCGAGCCCTGGCAGGGCGGATCGACTACCCCCGCTACACCTCCCGCTCGACCCCGGACGCCGAGGCGTTCCTGCGCGAGCTGGCCCTCGTACGGGAACAGGGCTGGGCCGCCGATCTGGGCGGGCACGAGGAGGCGCTGAACTGTGTGGGCGCCCCGGTGCGCGGGCCCGGCGGGCGGGTGGTCGCCGCGATGTCCGTCTCCGCGCCCGGTGTGGTGATCGGCGCCGGAGAACTGCTCGAACTGCTGCCCCTGGTGCGCCGCACTGCCGACATCATCAGCCGTGAGTACTCCGGTACCGAGGCGGATCCGCACCCGGATCCGCCCGCAGCAGATCCCGAAGACGCAGACCCCGAAGACGAGGAACTTTCGTGAGCGAGAAGACCGCCATCACCCCCGACACCCACACCGCGCCGCCCGCGAAGTTCTCGCACGGCGTGCGCAAGGGCAACATCCTCCAGGTCGCCGGCCAGGTCGGCTTCCTCCCGCACGTCGAGGGGCAGCCGCCGACGCCCGCCGGGCCGACGCTGCGCGAGCAGACCCTCCAGACGCTGGAGAACGTCCGCTCCGTCCTGGAGGCGGGTGGCGCGGGCTGGGACGACGTGATGATGATCCGCGTCTACCTGACCGATACCGGCCACTTCGCCGAGATGAACGAGATCTACAACGCCTACTTCGAGGAGCAGGGCCTCAAGGAGGCCCCCGCCGCGCGCACCACGGTCTACGTCGGTCTCCCGGCCGGCCTGCTGATCGAGATCGACGCGCTCGCCGTCCTGGGCTGAGCGTGCGGGAGGGGCGCCCCCCTGGCGGTGGGGCACCCCGCCCCGCGCGTCACGCGCGGACCACGGGCGGCAGTGGACTACGAGCAGTACTGGGCTTCCTTGCCGATGGAGCGGTACATGCAGTCCGCGTTCTCCAGGAGCTGGAGCACGGCCTCCTTGTTGCGGGCCGTCTCGCGGTCGATCACCTCGTCGGGCGGGTAGAAGCCGCCCCCGCCGCCGGAGTCGGAGGGGTACATCTCGAAGGTGTAGGCGAAGACCTTCTGGTTGCCCCACAGCCAGTCGTCGATCGTGCCGTCGGTGATGTACAGGTCGCTGGACTGCTCGGGCGTGTAGCCGTTGCTGGCCGCCATGCCGGTGCCGATCTTCTTGTAGGCGGCGAGGTCGTCGGCGGTCATGCCGGGCGCGGTGTCGTTGTAGGTCCAGCCGAAGGGCCACAGGACCAGCTGGCTGTACGTGTGGAAGTCGATGGCGGCCTTGATCTGCTGCTTGCCCCCGACGACGCGGCTGCGCACGAAGTCGGAGACCACCTTGACCTCGGGCGCGGAGGCGGCGGCGGGCCCGCGGTAGGTCTCGGAGCTCTTGCTGGAGCTGGAGCCGCCGCAGCAGCCCCACTTGTAGTCCCAGTTGCGGTTGAGGTCGGTCCCGGCGTACGAGGAGCCGCTGTTGGGCTGCCGGTTCTTGCGCCAGGAGCGGTAGGAGCCGGTCGCGATGTCGTACTCGCCGCCGTCCGGGTTGAGGTCCGGGATGATCCAGATCTCGCGGCTGTTGACCATGTTGGTGACGCGGGCCTCGTTGCCGTACTTGGAGCCGAGCTCCTTGATCAGGTAGAGGGCCATCTCCACCGTGAGGTGCTCACGGGCGTGCTGGTGGGCGGTGAACAGCACCTCGGGCTCGGCCTCGTCGGTGGCGACGTTGTCGCTGATCTTGATGGCGTAGAGGTTGCGGCCCTCGTAGGACTTCCCGATGACCTGCTTGCTCATGATCCCGGGGTACTGGGCGATGCGCTGGTCGATCTCCGCGTTCGCCTCGGCGTAGTTGTGGTAGTTCGAGTCCGCCGACGGGAAGTCCATCGGCCGCGCCCCGATGCCGCGCTCGGAGCGGTCCGGCGGGCCGGGCAGGGCGGTCAGGGTGTAGCCGCGCGCCCGCAGCGTCCTGGCCTGCGCGGGATCGGCGCTGACCACGACCGAGCGGGCGTCCACCTCGTCGATGGAGACGCCGGCGCTGAGCAGGGCGGTGCGCTCGGCGGCCGTGGACGGGCCCTGGATCTCGTACTGGACGAGCGCCTCGTCCTGCGTGGCGGTCGACGGGGTCGGGGGCGGTGCAGCCGTCGCGCTCATGCCGTAGGTGGGTGCGCCGAGTGCGAGTGCCAGGAGGGCCGCCGTGACGGCGGCCCTCCTGCGGTTGTGGAGCCGCATGCGTTCTCCTGGGTGGAGGGTGGGGGTAGCCGTGCGGACGCGCACAGCGTGCTCTCATGGCATGTTCCGGTCAAGAACCCGCTGCCGCGCGCAGGACCGAATCAGCCACCCCCACACCTACCGCCTACGGGAGGGCGTGGACCTTGGGACCCACCGCGTTGGACCAGGCGCTACCCGCCTTGGCGTCCCAGTTGGTCGACCAGGTCATCGCGCCGCGCAGCCCCGGGTAGGTCTTCGACGGCTTGAAGGAGCCGCAGCCCGTGCCCCGGGCCAGGCAGTCCAGGGCGTTGTTGACGATCGTCGGGGAGACGTAGCCGCTGCCCGCGCCGCTGGGGGAGGCCGGGACACCGATGCCCACCTGCGAGGGGTCCAGGCCGCCCTCCAGCTGGATGCAGGCCAGCGCGGTCAGGAAGTCCACCGAGCCCTGGGAGTAGACCTTGCCGTCACAGCCGTTCATCGCGCCGCTGTTGTAGTACTGCATGTTGACCACGGTCAGGATGTCCTTGACCGCCAGCGCCGTCTTGAAGTAGCCGCCCTGGGTGGACTGCATGTCGATCGTCTGCGGAGCCATGGTCAGGACGAACGAGGGGCCCGCCTTCGCCGCCAGCGCGCGCAGCGCCTGCGTCATGTACGTCGGGTTGAGGCCGTTCTCCAGGTCGATGTCGATGCCGCTGAAGCCGTACTCCTGCATCAGCGCGTACGCGGAGTTCGCCAGGTTGTTCGCGGAGGCGGAGTCGTTCACCGAGATGGTGCCCTTCTCGCCGCCGATGGAGAGGATGACGGACTTGCCGGCCGCCTTCTTCGCCGCGACGTCCGCCTTGAACTGGGCGACGGTGTAACCGCCGAGGCCCGCCGAGTCCAGGTTGAAGGTGATGGCGCCGGGCGTGGTGGTGGCGTCGGCGAAGGAGACCGCGATGATGTCGTACTGGGACGAGACGTCGGAGATCTTCTGGACGGTCGCGCCGTTGTTGAAGTTCTGCCAGTAGCCGGTCAGCGCGTGCTTGGGCACCGAGGGGTTCGGGTCGGGGTTCCCGCCGCCGCCGGTCGTGGTGCCGGTGACCGGGGCCGACTTGGGCCCCTCGCCCGCTGCGTTGTACGCGCTCACCTGGAAGGAGTACGAGGTGGCCGCGGTCAGGCCGGTGATCTGGGCGGAGGCGCCGGAGACGGTCCGCACGCGCACCCCGTCCTGATACACGTAGTAGCCGGTGGCCCCGCTGACCGCGTTCCACGAAAGGGTGAGCCCGTTCGCGCTCTGGCCGGAAACGGCGGCCCCGGAGGGCGCGCCGGGCACGCTCGGGCCGGGGTCGGTGCCGCCGCCCCCGTCCGGGCCGAAGACGCTGAACTCGTCGACGAGGTAGGCGGGCTGGCCGTACCAGCCGTGGGTCCAGACGGTGACCTGGGTGGTGCTCGGGCCGGTGGTGAAGGTGGTCGACAGCTTCTGCCAGCCGCTGCCGGAGCCGGGGGTCCAGGTGGAGACGTCCTGGGTGCCGGTGCCGGTCGCGCCGAGGTAGACGTAGCTGCCCTGCACCTGGGTGCTCAGCGTGTACGTCGAATGCGGCTTGACCGTGACGGTCTGGGCGCACTGCGCGTTGTCCGAGCCCGCCGGGGTGGCGCGCAGGGCGCCGGCGCCGGCGTAGACGGGGGAGGAGACGACGGCGCCGCTGCCCCCGGTACAGGACCAGTTGGCGAGGCCGGACTCGAAGCCGCCGTTGCGGACGACGTTGATGTCGGCGGCCTGGGCGGTGCCCGCGGCGAAGGCGGTCAGGCCGCCCGCGGCGAGGGTGGCGGCGCCCAGCAGGGCGAGGGAGCGTATGCGGTTCACGTGGGCTCCGTGGGGGGAGGAAGGGGAGAGCGGGACGAGGGGGAGTGGGGATCCCCCGCGACGAATTGCCGGTGCGGCCAAGTTGGTCCAGACCAATCCTCGTGTCAAGGGTCTTTGCGAAGTGGCTTGAAATGTTCGGGCAACCGATCCTTGTTGTCCGGGTTTCCGGCCACCTGTGACACGTGCCGCCGGTACGGGAATCACCAAGGCCCTGCCCCGTCGGCGGCGACGCGGATATGGTGCTGGGGCAAGGGGGAAGGGCGTCGATCGTTTGCGGTCGCGCATGTTGTGCGCGTACGTGACGGCCACGCGAACCGGCGCCGCGTACCGGGTGAACGGGGGGATCCGCGTGCCGACCGCCATCGCTGTCACCAGTGCCGACCTGGTGCTGCCCGCCCCCGACCGGCACACCCCCGGCGCCGCCGTCCTGCACCCGCCCGGCGAGGCCGGCCTGGAGGCCGCGCTCGCCGAGACCACCGCCCTGCTGGAACGCCACGGCCACCTCGTGGCCGTCGTCCCGCCCTGGCTGCCCGCCGCCACCGTGCGCCGGCTGCACACCGTACGGGCCATCCTGGAAACCGACCGGATCGCGCTCCTCGACGTCGATCTCCCGCCGCTGGGAACCGCCGTGCTGGTCCGTCAGCTGCGCCAGCTCACCGTCTGCGACTTCAGCCCCGGAGTCATCGCCTCCGCTGCCCGGCTGCTGTCCCACTACATCTACGCGGGCGCCCTGCTGGGCACCGTCGCCAAGCTGGACCGGGTGCCCGTCGGACTGAAGGCCCACGCCCGGTCCTGGTCACCGAGCGCCCAGTTCGCCGTCCTCGCCCACCCCCGGCCGCACCTGGCGAAGCTCGGCTCCGCCGGCCCGGCCGCGGCCGGGGCGCAGGGGGTCCTGCCGCCGGGACCCGGCTTCGCCACGCACCTCACCTTCGCGCGCGGAACGCTCTCCTCCGACTGGGTGACCGCCGAACTGGCCCCCGCCTGGCAGGTGCAGGGCGTCATGGAGAACCCGCTGCCCGCCGACTCGGCCGGCTGGTGGGCGACCCCGAAGCTCGTCGAGTTCGCCGCCGCGATCCCGGACGTCTCCGTCCTCTACCAGCTGGTGGCCTCCGTACGCCGCGAGGAATGCCGCTGGTGCGGCCTGGAACTCATCGGCGACCGCTGCGGGTTCTGCGCCGCGCCGCTGGCCGCACCCCCGCCCGAGGACCCCGCCCGCACCGGCACCCGTACCCGCTCCAGAACCTGACCGGCCCGAACGAACGAAGAACGGCGAGGTAGTACGGCTCATGAACTCACGCCAGCGCCGCGGCGTCATCCTGCTCCTGCTGTCGGTCCTGTGCGCCCTCGCGGCCTTCGCCGGGGTCCTCGTGGTGATCGGCGACGTCAACTCCAAGGTCGGGGCCGAGGTCGTCGCCTACCGGGTCAAGGGCGACATCGCCCCGTACAGCCCGCTCACGGCGGGCCAGTTCGAACAGGTCAAGGTCCCCAAGCGGTGGCTCTCCGACACCGCCGTCAGCGACCTCGGCGCCCTCCAGGGGAAGATCGCGCTCACCACCCTCAAGCGCGGCTCGCTGCTCCAGAGCGACATGTACGTCGACCAGCCCAGGCTCCAGCCCGGGGAGCAGGAGATCGCCATCATGATCGACGCGGCGACGGGCGTGGCCGGCAAGATCACCTCCGGTGCCAAGGTCAACATCCTCGCCACCTTCAAGGGCGCCAAGGACACCGACCCCGCCCGCTCGGTCATCATCGTCTCCAACGCCCGCGTCCTGAACGTCGGCAAGCTCACCCCGCTCGACAAGGACAGCGACAAGAAGGGACCCGCCGAGGCGGTCCCGATCACCTTCGCCCTCAACACCAAGGACACCCAGCGCGTCGCGTACGCCGAGTCCTTCGCCGAGCACGTGCGCCTGGCCCTCGTGGCCCCCGGCACCGACTCGGCCCCCGGCCCGGGCGAGCGCACGTACACCCTCGACGGGGACAAGTGAGGCCCGGATGACCACCCGAATCCTCCCCGCGGCCGGCGACCCGGACGCCGCCCGCTCCATCGTGGCGCTGCTCAGCCAGCTCCCGGACGCCGAGCCCGCCGCTCCCGTCCCCGACTCCACCGCCCTCCTCGACACCCTGGGCCGGCTCGCCGCCGACTCCCTCGACGAGCTCCCCGAGGTGGTCCTCGTCCACGAGCGGATCGGGCCCGTCCCCGCCCTGGAGCTGGTCCGCGAAGTCGCCCTGCGCTTCCCCGCGGTGGGCGTGGTGCTGATCTCCTCCGATGCCGGCCCCGCCCTCTTCTCCGCCGCCATGGACTCCGGGGCACGCGGCCTGATCGGGCTGCCGCTGGGCTACGAGGAGCTCGCCGCCCGCGTCCAGGCCGCCGCCCAGTGGTCCGCGGGCGTACGCCGCCACCTGGGCCGCGGCCCCGAGGTGCCGGCCGGCCCGGGCGGCCGGGTGGTCACCGTCACCGGGGCCAAGGGGGGCGTCGGCACCACCTTCACCGCCGTCCAGTTCGCGCTGGCCGCCGCCGCGGCGGGCCGGCGCACGGCCCTGGTGGACCTCGACCTCCAGGCCGGGGACGTGGGCTCGTACCTCGACGTGCAGTTCCGCCGCTCCATCGCCGACCTCGCCGGCATCCAGGACATCTCCCCGCGGGTCCTCCAGGACGCCGTCTACGAGGACCGCACGGGCCTGGCCCTGCTGCTGGCCCCGGCGGAGGGCGAACGGGGCGAGGAGGTCGACGAACGGGCCGCCCGGCACGTCATCGGCGCCCTGCGCGCCCGCTACGAGCTCGTCGTCATCGACTGCGGCACCCAGGTGACGGGCGCCAACGCCACCGCCGTGGAACTCGCCGACGTGGCCGTCCTGGTCACCACCCCGGACGTGGTCTGCGTACGGGCGGCCAAGCGGATGGTCCGGATGTGGGAACGGCTCCAGGTGCGCAAGGCCGAGGACACCACGATGGTGGTCAACCGCTGGAGCAAGCACACCGAGATCCAGCCCTCCCTCATCGAGAAGATCACCAAGACCCGGCCCACCCGCACCCCGGTGCCCGCCGCCTTCAAGGAGCTCCAGGCGGTCGTGGACGCGGGCCGGGTGCAGGACCTCGACAACCGCTCGACGGTCAAGCAGGCCCTGTGGACCCTGGCCGCGGAACTCGGCCTGCTCGCCGCCCCCGGCGACGCGACGGCCCCGGCGCCCGCCGCCGGCGGCTCGGCCCTGGCGGTCCGCGCGGCCGGCCCGGTGGCCCGGCTGCGGCGCGGCCGGGAGGGCTGAGCGGTGACCGGGCGCGGATCGGTACGCCGGGACCGGGGTCAGGTGGCCGTCGAGTTCGTCGGCATGGTCCCGCTGATCCTGCTGCTCGTCGCGGCGGTGTGGGAGTGCGTACTGATCGGCTACGCCTTCTCCCTGGCGGGCAACGCGGCGGACGAGGGGGCCCGGGCGGGGGCGGTGAAGGGGGACGGGGAGTGCGCGACCGCGGCGGCCAAGTACATCGGGAGCAGCTGGCGCATGGGTATCCCCGACTGCCACCGGGAAGGTGACGTGTACAAGGCGACGGTCACGCTCCAGATCCCCGTCCTCTTCCCGGGGCTCGGCTTCGGCGGGATCGGCGGCACGGCCGGCGCGGCGATGGAACGGGGGGAGTGACATGAGACGGCGTCGCATCCGCTCCGACCGGGGCCAAGTGGCCCTGGAGTACATCGGCTTCATCCCCATCCTGCTGTTCGTCGCGCTGTGTGGGATCCAGCTGGGCTGGATCGCGTACGTCCACGAACAGGCGGACACCGCGGCACGGACGGCGGCGCGGGTGGAGGCACAGCACCGGGGCCGGGGCGAGGCCGCGGGGCTCGCCGCGATCCGGTCGGGTCTTCCCGCGACCGTCTCCGTGCCCGGCGGCGGGGACGCGATCACCGCGACCGTGACCATCAAGGTCAACTCCATCATCCCGGGCCTCGACATCGCGGACGCCACGGCCACCGCCGTCATGCCCAACGACGACCCGAAGGGACCCTGAGCATGAGCCTGCGTTCCCGGGTCAGCACCCCCGACGACCGCCACAGCCCCCGCGAGGACGGCCGTCTCGTCTCCTCGTACCGGGCCAAGCTGCTGGAGGAGATCGACCTCGCCGAGATGTCCGCGCTCGCGCCCGCCGAGCGCCGGGCGCGCCTGGAGCGCGTACTCGGGCACATCATCAGCCGCGAGGGCCCGGTCCTGTCCACCGCCGAGCGCGCCCAGCTGATCCGCCGGGTCGTCGACGAGGCGCTCGGGCTCGGTGTGCTCGAACCGCTCCTCGAAGACGCCTCCATCTCCGAAATCATGGTCAACGGCCCGGACCAGATCTACGTCGAGCGCTCCGGACGGGTGGAGCAGCTCCCGCTCCGCTTCGCCTCGCACGAGCAGCTGATGCAGACCATCGAGCGCATCGTGTCCACCGTCAACCGCCGTGTGGACGAGGCCAATCCGATGGTCGACGCGCGGCTGCCCAGCGGCGAGCGCGTCAACGTCATCATTCCGCCGCTCTCCCTGACCGGCGCGACCCTCACCATCCGCCGCTTCCCGCGCGCCTTCACCCTGCCCGAGATGATCGCCCTCGGCTCCCTGGACGAGCAGATGCTCCTGCTGCTGTCCGGGCTGGTCCAGGCGAAGATGAACGTCATCGTGTCCGGGGCCACCGGCACCGGGAAGACCACCCTCCTCAACGCCCTGTCCGGGCTGATCCCGGAGGGCGAACGCATCATCACCATCGAGGACTCCGCCGAGCTCCAGCTCCAGCAGGCGCACGTGATCCGCCTGGAATCCCGCCCGGCGAACGTCGAGGGCAAGGGCCAGATCACCATCCGCGACCTCGTACGCAACTCCCTGCGCATGCGCCCCGACCGCATCATCGTCGGCGAGGTCCGCGGCGGCGAGACCCTCGACATGCTCCAGGCGATGTCCACCGGCCACGACGGCTCCCTGGCCACCGTGCACGCCAACAGCTCCGCCGACGCCCTGACCCGGCTCCAGACCCTCGCCTCCATGTCGGAGGTGGAGATCCCCTTCGAGGCGCTCCAGGACCAGATCAACAGCGCCGTCAACGTCATCGTGCAGCTCACCCGCTTCGGCGACGGCTCGCGCCGCATCACGGAGATCTCCATCCTCGAATCCCACGGCCGCGAGCCCTTCCGCATCACCACCGTCTGCCGCTTCGTCGCCCAGCCCATGGGGCCCGACGGGCGCGTCCACGGCTACTTCGGGTACGCCCCGCTGCCGCGCCGGGTCGCCGAGCGCCTGTACATGACCAGCCAGCCGATCCCCCAGGCCTTCGGCGTGGCCCCGCCCGACGACCTCCTCGACCCGCTGACCTCCCGGACCGTCCTGTGACCCACCTCGTCCTCCTCACCCTCGGCGCGACCCTGCTCGCCGGGCTGTTCACGGCCCTCGGGGTGCACGCGTACGCGTCCGGGCTCGCGCAGCGCGCCGCGCTCATCGAACGGCTCTCCGCGACCGGCGCACCCCCGCCGGCCGGGCGCAGGCGCCGCTTCCGGGGCGTGGACCGCCGGCTGCGCGGCACCGCGCCGGGCCGCCGCATCGAACTGAAACTGGCCACCACGGGACTCGACCTCACCCCCGGCGAGTTCCTGGTCTACATGCTGCTGGCCGTCGCCGGGACCTGGCTGGTCTGCGCCTCCCTGCTGGCCCCCTTCTTCGGGCCGGTGTCCGGGCTGATCGGCCTGTGGGCCGCCAACGCCTTCCTGAACTGGCAGCGCGCCCGGCGCACCGAGCGGTTCATCAACCAGCTCCCCGAGCTCGCGCGCATCCTGGCCAACGCCACCCAGGCCGGGCTCGCCCTGCGCACCGCCATCGGCATGGCGGCCGAGGAACTGGAGGCCCCGGCCGGCGAGGAACTGGCCCGGGTCGCGGACCGGCTCGCCGTCGGCCACTCCATCGAGGAGGCCCTCGGCGAGATCGTGGAGCGGCTCCCGTCCCGCGAACTGGTCGTCCTCGTCTCCACCCTCGTGCTCTCCGCCCGCGCGGGCGGCGCCATCGTGGGCAGCCTGCGCAACCTCACCGTCACCCTGGAACAGCGCAAGGAGACCCGCCGCGAGATCCGTACGCAGCTCTCGCAGGTGACGGTGACGGCGTACCTGGTGCCCGTCATCGGGCTGGGCTCGCTGCTGCTGGTGAACGCGATGATGCCGGGGGCGCTGGACCGGATGACCGGGGCGTTCGTGGGGCAGGTGGCGGTGATCGTGTCGCTGGGGCTGTTCGCGCTGGGCTTCGTCCTCATCCGCCGGCTCTCGAAGATCGACGTGTGAGGGGGGCGACGAGATGACCGCGTACCTGCCCTTCCTCCTCGCGCTGGCCGTGGCGCTGTCCGTCTTCGGCGCCCTCCACGGCATCCGCCTCTACCGCGCGGACGTCAAACTCCCCACCGACCTGGCCCTGGCCCTGGAGGTCGGCGCCACCCGCACCACCGCCGTCGGTTCCGTCGTGGACCGGCTCGGCATCCGGTGGGCGCCGCTCGTCCTGCGCCTGATGGGCCCCAAGCAGGTCGCCCGCAAACGCCGCCAGATCGACATGGCGGGCAACCCGGCCGGCCTGACCATCGACCGGTACGCCGCCCGGCGCGCGGTGTACGGGTTCCTGGGCGGGCTCGGGGCCCTGGCGATGCTGATGAACGGCCGGCTCGTCTTCGCCCTGCTCATGGTCGCCTTCGGGCTGTTCTGGATCGAGTTCGGCCTGTGGTCGGCGATCCGGGTGCGCCGGGACCACATCGAACGCACGCTCCCCGACTTCCTCGACGTCCTGGCGGTCGTGGTGAGCGCCGGCCTCGGCTTCCGGCAGGCGCTGGAACGGGTGGCCGGCAAGTACGAGGGCCCCTGGTCGGACGAGGTCCGCATCACCCTGCAGCAGATGGACATGGGCGTCAGCCGCCGCCAGGCCTTCGACGAGCTGCGCAGGCGCAACGACTCCGAGCAGGTCGCCCAGTTCGTCACCGCCCTCCAGCAGGGCGAGGAACTGGGCTCCCCGATCGTGGAGACCCTCATCGCCATCGCCGAGGACATGCGCCGCACCGACGCCCAGAACGCCCGCCGCCGCGCGGCCCGGGCCGTCCCGAAGGCCACCTTCGCCGTGACCGTGTTCATGCTCCCCGGCACCCTGATCCTGCTCGTCTGCGGCTTCGTCTACGGGGCCAACGTCGACTTCGGCGCCCTGCTGGGAGGTGGGTGAGCCGCCATGACCGCACTGTGCCCACCGGCTCCTCCCGCCCCCTCCCTCGCGGTCCAGGCGAACGCCCTGCAGTCCCTGTGCCGGCAGGTCATGGCCTTCCGGCTGGTGATGCTCGGGCTCGGCGCCCCGTTCTCCCTGGGCCGGACCGCACCCGGGGGGCCCACGTACCTGGTGTCCGGCGCCCTGCTGGCCACCTTCATGCTGTCCTACGCCCTCTTCCGCGACTGGGAGCGCTTCGGGCCGCTGCTGCTGCGCCACCGCTGGCTGCTGGCGGTGGACATGCTCCTGAGCGGGCTGCTCCTGGTCGTGGCCACCCCGACGTCCCCCGTCGGACTGGTCTGCCTGTGCACCCCGCTGCTGGCCGGACTGGTCTACGGATGGCGGGGCTCGGCGGTGTACGCGGCCGCGCAGGCGGTGGCGGTGGCCGCGCTCGGCGGCGGCTTCGTGCTGTGCCTGCTGTGCGTGGTGGCGGGGGCGGCCGGATCCGGGCTGCGGGAACTGCTGCTGCGCTTCGGGGCGGCCGTACGGAGCCTGGCGGCGGCGGAGGCGGTGCGGGCCGAGCGGGAGCGGCTGGCCCGGGAGATGCACGACTCGGTGTCCAAGACCCTGCACGGGCTGGCGCTGGCCGCCGAGGCCCTCACCCGGATGCCCGACCCGGCGGCGGTCCGCGGCCAGGCGGGGCTGCTGGCGGACGCGGCCCGGCGGGCGTCGGCGGAGTCCCGGGCCCTGCTGACGGAACTCCGGGCCCCGTCCCCCGGGCTGCTCCCCGGGCTGCGCGGACTGGACGCCGAGCTCCGCACGACGGGCGAGCCCCCGCCCCTGCCGCCCTCGGTGACCCACCACCTCCTCTCCATCGCCGGGGAGGCGGTGGACAACGCCCGGCGGCACGCGGCCGGCTCCCGGGTGGCGGTGTCGGTGTGCGCCGCCGCCCGCTCGCTGACCCTCACGGTCGAGGACGACGGCGGGGGCCTCCCCCCGGAACTGCCGCCGGGCCGCTTCGGGCTGCTCGGCATGCGGGAGCGCGCGGCCGCGATCGGCGCCGAGCTGCGACTGGGCCCCCGCCCGGGCCACCCCGGCACCCGGGTCAGCCTCACCCTGCCCCTGGGGGGTCCGTGATGCCGGTCCGCGTCCTGATCGCCGACGACAACCCGGTCGTCCGGGCCGGGCTGGCCACCCTGCTCTCCACCACGGCCGACCTCGCGGTCGTCGCGGAAGCCCGGGACGGCCGCGAGGCCCTCCACCTGACCCGGCTCCACACCCCGGACGTGATCCTGCTGGACGTCCGCATGCCGGGCGTCGACGGCATCTCGGCGCTCCCGCACCTGGTGCGGTTGGCCCCGGTGCTGATGCTGACGTACAGCGCGGAGGCGGGCACCATCCGCGAAGCGCTCCTGCTGGGCGCGGGCGGCTACCTCGTCCACGGCGAATTCACCCCGGACGACCTGCTGCGCGCGGTCCGCGACACCCACGCCGGCCACGCCCACTTCACCCCGACGGCGGCGAACGCCCTCCTCTCGGAGCTCCGGTCCTCTTCGCAACAGCAACGTTCTGTGGCACAGTCTACGGAGCGGGTGCACAACTCCGTTGTCTTCGGGTTGAGTTCGCGGGAGGTGGAGATCATGGATCTGATCGCGTCCGGCATGAGCAACCAGCAGATCGCCGCCGCCTGCTTCATCAGCGAGAAGACGGTCAAGAACCACATCAACCGCATCTTCGCGAAACTCCACAGCACCACCCGCAGCGAGGCGATAGCCCGCTGGCTGGGAACAGCCCGTCCAGGAGTGACCGGCCATGGGTAGACGGAGAGCGCAATGGGTCCGTATTTGGGCCCCGGGACCCTTGGTGACGACCGGTAACGCGGCGTACCGTCCGCAAATCAACAGCGGCACCAGCCCTGGAGGGAACCCCCATGTCGCAGAACAGGCTGCTGAAGGCATCTGTAGAAGCGAAGCTCCGCCTGAACGACTGGACGGACACGACGGTAACCCGCCTCCGCAAGCGCTACGCGAACCCCGACCGGGGTCAGACCGCGTTCGAGTACCTGGGCATCATCCTGGTGGTCGTGGTGATCATCGGAGCGATGATCGGTACCGGTATCGGCCAGTCGATCGTCGACAAGATCAAGGAGCAGGTCGGGCTCATCAAGGCCGGCTGAGGCTCCACGTGGGCGACAGGGAGACGGGTGACCGGGGGCAGGCGTTTCCCCTCTACATCGTGGCGGTGACGGGTCTGCTCTTCGCCGCGTTCGTCTTCTTCGTCGTCGGACAGGCCTCCGTCACCCGAAGCGATGCCCAGGGTGCTGCCGATGCTGCCGCTCTGGCCGCCGCACGGGAGGCGGGAGAGAAGGGTCTGGCCGCTCTGGATCTGGCCGCGTTGAAGCCGAAGGACTGGGCGGATCTCCTGACGGGGGCCTTTCTCGACGGCGCGGGGGCCTGTGCCGCCGCAGACGACTTCGCCGCCAAGAACGATGCGGTGGCCACGTGCCAGCCGTCGCTTCCCCGCTTCGACGTGGCGGTCACGACGAACCGGACGGTGGGCAAATCCGTGATCCCCGGAACCGATGGAATGCATGGTGAGGCCCGTGCCTCGGCGGTCGTCGAGTCCTTGTGCACCCTGGGTTCGGTCACCACCACCCCCAGCGCGACGGCTCTGCCCGGAGCCACTGCCACCCCCGGTGCCACGGCCTCACCCGCACCGAGCGCCTCGGCCGAGCCGGGTCGGGTCAAGCTGCTGTGCAAGGGCGGGAAGTCCATTGAAATCGACCCGTTGCACCCCGGATCTCTGCGTAACCTGTCGCGGTCCTTGTTCAAAGTGCGACTGGTCGAGTGACAGCGAAATGAGAGACAAGGAAGCGGCTTACATGAGCATTCGGCACACGGTGAAGGTCCGCCGGGGAGCGGTCGCATCGATCGCGGCGGTCCTGGCCCTTACGTTGGCCGGTTGTGGTGGCGGCGACGAGAAGTCGAAGGCGAAGGATGTGCAGGGCACTTCGACGGCGCAGCCCCAAGGGGGGTCTTCAGCTTCAACCCCGTCGGCTGGTGGGAGCAGTCCGACGCCGACGCAAGTCCTCGCAACCTTGAACGGCGAGAGCGGCATCATTCTGGTGATCAATTCGGTGACCCGCGAGGCGGGTGGATTCGTGACGATCAACGGCCAGATCAAGAACCCGACCAGCCAGCAGTTCGTCAAGACGTCCGCGTGGCGCGGCAGCGAGCGGGATCTCAGCGGCAGCGGTGAGTCCGTCGCGGGTGCGACGCTCGTGGACAAGGTGGGCAAGAAGCGGTACTACGTGCTTCGGGACACGGACGGCCGGTGCCTGTGTACCACTGGCGTGGTAGGTATCGCCGCGGGCGCGACGGTCCCGATCTTCGCCCAGTTCCCCGCTCCGCCTGCCTCCACGACCGAGGTCGAGTTCAGCCTCCCCACCTTCGCTTCGGCAACCGTCAAGATCTCTGGGTGACGCCATGACAAAACGCCACCGCACCACCGCCGCCACAGCCGTCGTCGGGCTGGTCATCGCCGGGGTCCACTTCATCGGCGCGGCCGCCGCCCACGCCGATGACGTGCCGCCCTCCGTGCCGCCCGGCACCGAGCCGTCCGCCGCCGCGCCCGTCGCCATCGACTCCAACGCACCCGGACTGAAGATCCCCCAAGGCGGGACCCTCGCTCCGGTCAAGGTCCTCGACATCGCCGAGGTCGTCGAGGACCTCGGCGGGGAGCAGCGGCGGCAGGAGACGAATCAGACCGTCATGATGGCGCTCCAGTCCGAGGTGCTGTTCCCCGAGAACAGCGCCGTCTTCAACGCGCAGGCCGCCGCCCGCATCCAGGCCATCGGGCAGGAGATCAACACCCAGAAGGCCACCCGCGTCCGCGTCTTCGGCTTCACCGACGACCAGGGCAGCTACGAGCACGGCAAGGAGCTCAGCAAGCAGCGCGCCGACGCCGTGCAGGCGGAGCTCGCCAAGACCGTGACCGCCGCGGGCGTCACCTACGACGTCCGCGGCTACAGCGAGGACTACCCGATCGCCGACAACAGCACCGAAGAGGGCCGCAAGAAGAACCGCCGGGTCGAGATCACCTTCCCCCGCAGCGCCCCCTAGAGCGCCCCCACCAGAATCCGGGCCGCCTCGCGGGCGGTGTGGGCCGGGGCCGGGCCGGGGGTGAGGGCGGCCACCGCCGTCGCGCCCTCGACCAGGATCAGCAGCTGGTCGGCGAGTCCGGGGGCGCCGGCCGTGAGCTCCGCCAGCAGGGCGCGCAGCTCCGCCTTGTGGCGGCGTACGACGTCCAGCACCGCGGCGGGGCCCGCGCCCAGCTCCCCGTACGCGTTCAGGAAGGCGCAGCCGCGGAAGTCCGGCTCCGAGAACCAGTCGGCCAGCCAGTCGAAGACGGCTGCCACGGGCTGCTGCGGGGCGGCCGCCACCGCCTCCCGCAGGCCGGTGATCCAGCGGCGGTCACGGCGCTCCAGGTAGGCGGCGACGAGCGCGTCCTTCGCCGGGAAGAGCCGGTAGAGCCGCTTGAGCGGGACGCCCGACTCCGTGCGGATGCGGTCCATGCCGACGGCCTGGATGCCCTCGGCGTAGAACAGTGCCTCCGCGGTGTCCAGGAGCCGGGTGCGGGCCTCTTCGTCGTCCATGGGGTGAAGGGTAGTTCAGGATCCTTGCCCGGAGAACGATCATTCTCTACCCTGAGAACGTACGTTCTCCGCGTCGAGAGGAACCGCCCGTGCTCACGCTCACGCCCCCCTTTACCGAGGAATCCGCCCGCGCCAAGGTGCAGGCCGCCGAGGACGCCTGGAACAGCCGCGACCCCGAACGGGTCGCCCTCGCGTACACCGAGGACTCCGTCTGGCGCAATCGCGACCGCTTCCTCACCGGCCGCGCCGAGATCCGCGCCTTCCTCGCCGACAAGTGGGAGCGCGAGCTCGACTACCGGCTCCGCAAGGAGCTCTGGGCGTACACCGGCAACCGCATCTCCGTCCGCTTCGCGTACGAGTGGCACGACGCGGAGGGCCAGTGGTGGCGCAGCCACGGCAACGAGCAGTGGGAGTTCGCCCCCGACGGCCTGATGAGCCGCCGCGAGGCCAGCATCAACGACGTCCCGATCGCCTACGGGGACCGCCGCCTCGGGTGACGCCGACTGCGGCGGCGCCGGTGTGTCCTCCCGGCCCGCCGCCGCGGAACGCTTCCCCGAGCGGGACGTCGTGCCGGTCGCGATCGACACGATGGCCTCGGGCGGCGGCGGCATGCACTGCTCCACCCACGACCAGCCGGCCGGCCTCTCGCTGTCGCCCAGAACAGACGCGCGACGCGAAGATCAGTCGGCGAGGAGGTGGTCGGCCTTGCCGGCCTTGATGTCCCGGATCAGCTGGCGGAGCGATTCCGTGGAGTCGGTGAGGTAGGCCGCCTCCGCGCCCGCGACCGCGATGTAGCTGTTCCCGTCCCCGTCCACTCCGATCCTGTAGCAGGAGTTTCCTTCCCCACAGTAGGGCTCTTCCCAGGTCACGTCCGGCATGGTGGCTCCTCTCACAGCTGGCTGGCGATGGTGCGGATGAAGGCGCGGGATTCCTCGGCGGACAGCGCCAACTGTTCCAACAGGTCGAAGTGGGCCCGATATTTCGCGAGCTGTGCGTCGGCGTACAGGAAGTCGGGGCCGTGCGAGTTGTCGACCTGGACGGTGTCAAGCTGCGTGGTCGGGCCCTCCGCGTAGAGCACGGTCTGCCCCGCGCCCGGGAACCCGCCCGCCTCGAAGGGGAGGGCGAGTACGGTCACGTTGTCCTGCCGCGACCGGTCCAGCAGATGTTCCAGCTGGGCCCGGAGCACCTCGCGCCCGCCGAACTGCATCCTCAGGGCAGCCTCGTGGACGATGGCGACGAACTCGCGTGAACCGTCAAGCACTTGCTGTCGTTCGGCGCGGAACGCCAGGCGCAGTGCGACCTCGTGTTCCGGGAGGGCCGGGATGACCATCCGGAACACGGCGAGCGCGTGGTCCGAGGTCTGGAGCAGGCCCGGCATGTGCACCGGGAAGGCGCCCCGCATGCGGCTGCTGTGAGCCTCCAGCTCCGCGATGTCCAGGAAGCCCTGCGGGAGCTGTCCCCGGTAGCGGTCCCACCAGCCACGGCTGGGCGAGGACATCGCCGTCAGCCCAGCGATGTGCTTCTCGTCGGTCACCGCGCAGTTGCAGGCCAACGTCCGCAGCCGTTCGGCGGAGACGGCGCGCGTCCCGGACTCCATGGCGGAGATGGCTCCCCGGTCCACGCCGAGCAGTCCGGCGGCGTACTCGGCAGAGACGCCGGCCGAGCTGCGCATCCTGCGCAGCTCGTACCCGAGCCTCTTCTGACGTTCCGTTGGCGCGGTCCTCGCGGTCATGCCGTGCAGTCTGGCCTGTCGGGGGCCCGCCTGACCACGAGCGGGTGATTTCTTCCGAGAAGGGGGCCAAATTAGGCCCGCTCGAAGCTACGTTAGGTGACGCACCGCTCACGCAAGGGAGTTGAAGTGCATCGCCGCAGCATGCTTCGGCCTCGGCGACGAGCCACGCTCCCGTACCGCCCCGCGTCAGCACGTCGTGCGCGTCGAACTCGCCACCGTCACCTCGACTTCAGGGAGTCCGCGATGCCCGTCCCCTTTCCGTCCTGCCCGCCGCCCCGGATCCTCTCCGGGGCGGGTGAGACGCCCTCGCCCGATGAGCTCGCGTGCAGCCTCACCGTGCCCGGGGCCCCGTACAGTGCCCAGATCGCGCGGGGCACCGTACGGTCCGTGCTGCACGCCCACCGGCTCGACCCCCTCGCGGCCGCCGCCACGCAGGTCACCGGGGAACTCGTCGCCGCGACCTGGCACTTGGAGCCCGGCCGGAGCCTCTACCTCGCCGTCCGCTACCGCGACGACGCGCTGCGGCTCAGCGTCTACGACGGCCACGCCCCCCACGCGCACCCCCGGCTCGCCGCCCACTGCGAGGCCCGGCGGCGGGCCTCGCTGCGCGTCATGGCGGCCGTCGTGCGGGACTGCGGCGGGTCCTGGGGGTTCGGGGAGTCGCGCGAGCCCGGCGGCGGGACGCGGACCTGGGCGCACCTGCCCCACGCCGGGGCCGTCGGCTACTTCCTGGGCTGACGAAAATCCCCTGGTGGAACGGGGTCCGTGTTGAACAGTGGGCCGGCGGCGGGGTTGCCGCCCCCGGCCTCGGGCGGGCCGATGTCAGACACCTGCGCACGATGGAGGTGCGGGAAGCGCCGCTCGCGCTCAACGAGCCCGACGCGCTGTTCCGGGTGCGCCACGGCTTTCCGAAGGAGAAGGCCACCTGGTGGCGGTCCGGCACGTTCCGAAGCTGGACCTGACCGTCAAGATCCGCATGCGGCTGGTTCCGTCGATCAGCGAGGTGCGGGCGCTCGAAGAGCAGTGGGGGAACATCTCGCACTGACCCCCTGCGGGAGACGGTCCTCGCGGTCGGCTGGACCTGGCGCGGAGTGCCCCTCAAGTGGTGAGCGGTCCGCAGGCTCCGACCCGGTGAACATCCCCTCACGAAGCAGGTGTTCGGTCCGGGCCCGGGCCGGCGGTCGCTACCCCGCCTGGTGGGCCCGGGTGATGAGGTCCGTGGCGACCTCCAGGGCGGCCTGGCGGGTCTCCTCCGGGTCGCCCTCCACGTGCTGGAGGAACATCATCCCCGCGTGCAGGGTGAACAGGGCGCTCACGCACCGCACCTGGTCCGCGAGCGGACCCTCCTCCGTGCGCAGCAGCTCCACCAGCGTGAAGAGCCGCTTCTTGACGGTCTCGCCGATGCTCAGCTCCCGCATCGTCGCCTGGTTCTCCTGCATGAAGCGGTAGAGCTGCGCGCCCGCCGCCATCGCCTCGCTGTAGCGGCGCAGCACCTCGCGCTTGGTCTCCAGCGTCCGGGGCTGCCCCTGCGCCCACTCGATCAGCTCGTCGATCGGCCGCGTCGAGTCCTCGAAGACGCTGATGATGATGTCTTCCTTGGTCTTGAAGTGGTAGTAGAGCGCCGCCTTCGTGACGTCCAGCCGTTCCGCGATCTCGCGCAGGGAGGTCTTCTCGTACCCCTGCTCGGCGAAGAGCTCCAGAGCGACCTCCTGGATGCGCTGGCGCGTGTTCCCGCGCTTGGCCTGCGGGCCGCTGCCGCTGGAGCTGCTGGACATGACTCTCCCCACAAATACTTACTTGACGCCCGGCTAGTGACGGGGCTACCTTCCCCCAGTGTAGTGAACTAGCCGGGCGGCAAGTAAGTGCCCGGCCGCACGAAGGATACGAAGAAGAAGTGCCGGGTGCCAGGGGAGTGGACATGAGCGAGACAGTCAAGAAGGACGGGACCGCGGGGGAGGTGAAGCCGCGCAGCGTCCGCGTCGTCCTCATGGCGCTCATGATCGCCATGCTGCTGGCCATGCTCGACAACATGATCATCGGCACCGCGATGCCCACCATCGTCGGTGAGCTCGGTGGTCTCGAACACCTCTCCTGGGTGGTCACCGCCTACACGCTGGCGACCGCCGCCTCCACCCCGATCTGGGGCAAGATCGGCGACATGTACGGGCGCAAGGGCTCGTTCCTCACCTCGATCGTCATCTTCCTCGTCGGCTCCGTCCTCAGCGGCATGGCCCAGGACATGGGTCAGCTCATCGGCTTCCGCGCGATCCAGGGTCTGGGCGCCGGCGGTCTGATGGTCGGCGTCATGGCGATCATCGGCGACCTGATCCCGCCCCGTGAGCGCGGCAAGTACCAGGGCATGATGGCCGGCGTGATGGCCCTCGCCATGATCGGCGGCCCGCTCGTCGGCGGCACCATCACCGACCACCTCGGCTGGCGCTGGGCCTTCTACATCAACCTCCCGCTCGGCGCCGTCGCCCTCGCGATGGTCACCGCCGTGCTGCACCTTCCCAAGAAGAAGGCCAAGGGGAAGATCGACTACCTGGGCGCCGCCCTGCTCACCGTCGCGATCACCTCGACCGTCCTCGTGACGACCTGGGGCGGCACCGAGTACGCCTGGGGTTCCGCGGAGATCATCGGTCTGATCGTCACCGGCGTGCTCTCCCTCGCCGCCTTCCTCTTCGTCGAGACCAGGGCCGCCGAGCCGGTCATGCCGCTGCACATCTTCCGCAGCCGCAACTTCACCCTGATGTCCGTGATCGGCTTCCTGGTCGGCTTCGCGATGTTCGGCGGCGTGCTCTACCTGCCGCTCTTCCAGCAGTCGGTGCAGGGCGCCTCCGCCACCAACTCGGGCCTGCTGCTCCTGCCGATGCTGCTCTCGATGATGGTCATCTCGCTCGTCGCGGGCCGCGTCACCACCAGCACCGGCAAGTACAAGATCTTCCCGATCCTCGGCGGCGCGCTGATGGTCATCGGGCTCTTCCTGCTCGCCTCCATGGACACCGGCACCTCGCGCCTGGTCTCCGGCCTCTACATGGCCGTCCTCGGCGCCGGGCTCGGCTTCCTGATGCAGATCACCATGCTCGTCGCGCAGAACAGCGTCGACATGAAGGACATGGGCGTCGCCTCCTCGTCGGCCACCCTCTTCCGCACCCTCGGCGGTTCCTTCGGCGTGGCCCTGATGGGCTCGCTGTTCACCTCCCAGGTGACGGACACCATGTCGGAGCGGCTCGGCCCGCAGGCCGCCAAGGCCGCCGGTTCCGCCCAGCTGGACGCGGCGAGCCTGCAGAAGCTGCCCGAGGCCGTGCGCGACGCCTACCAGCACGCGGTGGCCGCCGGTACGCACTCGGCGTTCCTGCTCGGTGCGTCGATCGCCGTACTGGGCTTCGCGCTCGCCTGGTTCGTCAAGGAGGTCCCGCTGCGGGGCGCCGGTCCGGCCCAGGCCGGCGACGAGGGCGCCAAGGCCGCGCCGGCTCCGCAGGACTCGCTCGCGCACTGAGTTCCGTACCCGTACGCGACCGTACGGGGGCACGCACACCGAAGGGCCCGGCCCGGGGAGAGATCCCCGGGCCGGGCCCTTCGGCATGCGCCCGCGCCGTGTGAGGCGCGGGGGGCGGGTGAGCGGGACGAGGGCGGGGGGATGAGTTCGTACGAGTGGGGTACCCGGGGCGATTAAGGACCAAAGTCCTTATTACCTGCAATTTATAGGGCAATTCAGCGGAACTTCGCCACGTCCGAAGGCGTCCTGTCCGTCAGAGGGCTCGCACAACGGGATGGGGAGTGGACACATGACGCCTACGCAGAAGGAGAGCCTCCGGGCCCGGTTGGCCGTCGGCGCCTGCGCCGCGGCCGTCGCGGCGACCATCTGGGGCGTGACGACCCTGGTGTCGACGGACGGCGACCACCCTCGCCGGTCCGAGAGCGCGGCCGGCCGCAGCGGGGACACCACGGGCGACGACGGCAGGCCGGGCGCCCCCGCCGCTCCGGCGGGGCTGCCCGACACGATCGCCCACGCCTCCGAATCCGGTGGGAACGCCGTCAACATCACCATCGACGACGGCCCCGACCCGCGCTGGACCCCCCAGGTCCTCGACGTCCTGGCCCGCCACGGCGTGAAGGCGACCTTCTGCATGATCGGCCCGCAGGCCGCGGCCCACCCCGGCCTCGTCAAGAAGGTCGTCGCGGCCGGACACCGCCTCTGCGACCACACCACCTCCCACGACACGGCCATGGACAAGAAGCCCGTCGCCTACCAGGAGGCGCAGATACTCGACGCGAAGAAGCAGATAGAGGAGGCCGCCGGCGGCGGCGCGAAGGTCGAGTACTACCGGGCGCCCGGCGGGGCGTTCACCCCGGACAGCCGCCGCCTGGCCGCCGCCCACGGGATGCGCCCGCTGGGCTGGAACGTCGACACCAAGGACTTCGGCAGGCCCGGCACCGCCGCCATCGTCGCCGTCGTCAAACGCGAGATCGGCAACGGCCCGACGGTGCTCTTCCACGACGGCGGCGGCGACCGCAGCCAGAGCGTCGCCGCCCTCGACCAGGTGCTGTCCTGGCTGGCGGACCAGGGCCGCCCGACCGGCTTCCCCGTCCGCACCACCCCCTGACGCGCCGTCGGGGGCGGGCGGGGACGAACGGGTGACGGTGCTTGCCCGGGCCCCGCGCGCGGTGTTCGCTGGTCGCGCACGCAGCGCCGTCCCCGCGCGGCGCCGTCCGCACGCACCCCCCAGGAGCCCCCGTGATCGACCCGGCCCAGCTGACCGACCCGGCCGTCCGCGCCTTCGTCCAGGCCGTCAACGCCGGGGACAAGGCCGCCTTCCAGGCGGTCCTGACCCCCGGCGCGACCATGTCCGACGACGGCTCCGACCGCGACGTCGCGGACTGGGCCGAGCGGGAGATCTTCTCCTCCGGCGGCCACATGGCGGTCGCCTCCGAAGCCGACGGGGGCCGCGCCCTGGTCGTCGACTACCGCAACGACACCTGGGGCGAGATGCGCACCGCCTGGCGGTTCGACGTCACCCCCGACGGGCGCGTCAGCCGCTTCGAGACCGGCCAGGCCTGAGCGGGGCCGCGCGGCCGCGGCGCCGCCCCGTGGGCAGCCCACGGAGCCGGTGGGATGGTATTCCCGCCGGATCCGCGAGGGTGTCACCTGTGCGCGGCGGACCCGCTCCTTACGGGTGAACGCGCGCGCGGCGTCGTTCCGGCGCGCCGGGAGGGCCCGTTGGGCCGGGCATGAACCGCACCCGCACCCTCGCCCTCGGCCTCGCGGCCGTCGCCACCGCGGCCCTGGCCCCCGCCCTCGGGCAGAGCGCCGCCACCGCCGCCCAGGGCACGGCCTACCTCCAGGACCCGTCCGGGGACGAGAAGGCGATGAAGTCGATGTGGACCAAGGACGACATGCACAAGCTGGAGGGGCAGCTCCGCTTCCACCCGGGGGTGCAGTACAAGACGGTGACCCGGCCCGGCCCCGCGGGCGCGCCGGAGTGGGAGCGGCAGGCGCCCGACCCGAAGACGCTGGCGTGGGAGCCCTCGTACGAGTTCGCGTGGGCGGTCTCCGACTCGACGCTCGTGAAGAAGGCCCTGACCACCAAGGACGGCAAGCACCCGATCGTGGTGCACGCGGTGCTGCGCGACGGCAGGCGGGCCAAGGCGGGGGAGGTGCGCAAGGAGCTGTCCGGGCAGCCGGCGACGGGACGTCAGAAGGTCGCTGGGGGAGAGCGGATCGCCTGCGACACCGGTGAGTACACGGTGGAGTGGTCGCTCACCCGCACCGGTTACGGGACGCTGACGGGCACCCTGCGCTGGGATTCCAGCTGCGAGCAGTACCGCACGGCGTTCTCCTCGGAGCACGGGACGCAGCACTAGCGGGAGGGGCGGGCGGGGAGGCCTGCCGCCCCGGGCACCTTGTGGGTGCTCGGCGGGCGACCGGGCCGTGACCTCGGATCGAGGCCGTCACGGTCATCCTGCCGTACGGGATGGGGCGCGGCAGGGAGGCGAAGGTCCCGGGAGGGGAGGCCTTCAGTGCTTCTTTCCGGCCTGCTCGGCCTTCGTGGACATCTCCTCCAGGATGGCCTTGGGGTCGCCGCCGGGCTCCACGGCCCGGCCGATGCCGCGCTTGATGGTGTCGCTGACCATCACCCAGGACGGGTCGTTGACCGGGTACAGCTGGGCGCCGCGCAGGGCGGTCAGGAACTGCTCGTCGTTCCTGTCGATGCCGCCGCCCGAAGGGGTTCGGGTGGCCGAGACCGTCGAGGGCAGCAGGTGGTAGCGGTCCGCGAAGGCCGACAGGTTCTTGTCCGAGTAGACGAAGTCGAGGAACTTGCCGATCTCGGCGCGCTTGCCGTTCTGCTTGAACCCCATCATCCAGTCGGCGACGCCCACGGTCGGCGGGGTCTCGCCCGCGCCGAGGCTGTCGGAGACCGGCATGGACACCGTGCCCACCTGGATGCCCCGGGCGCGCGCCTCGTGGGCGAGCGAGGGGTAGCCGTTGAGCATGCCGACCTCGCCGCGCAGGAAGGCGGCGAAGGCGTCCGCGCGGTTGAGCTGCGAGGGCGGCGTCGGGCCCGTCAGACCGGGGGCCACCAGCTGGTCCTTGAGCCAGCGGAACGTCGCGATGTTCTGGTCGGAGGCCAGGGCGTAGTTGCCGCTGCTGTCGGCGTAGCCGCCGCCGTTGCTCAGCTCCCAGATCAGCGCCTCCGCGTGGGCCTCCTCGGGGCCCAGCGGCAGCGCGTAGGGGAACTTCACGCCCTTGTCCTTGAGGGCCTTGGCCGCGGCCTTCAGGTCCGACCAGGTCTTCGGCGCGCTGACGCCGGCCTGCTTGAAGAGGGCGTCGTTGTAGAAGAGGAGGCGGCTGCTCGCCACGAAGGGCAGCCCGTAGAGGGTGTTGCCGACGGAACCGGCCTCCGCGAGGGGCTGGAGGAAGTTCGACTCGGCGGTGATGGACAGGAGCTCGTCCGCGGAATACAGCTTGCCCTGCGCCGCGAAGTCCGAGTACGAGCCCATGAGGGCCATGTCGGGCGCGTTGCCGGCCTTGACCATACGGGAGACTTCGCGGTCGATGTCGGCCCACGGGAGCAGCTGGACCTCGACCTTGATACCGGGGTTGGCGGCGGTGAAATCCTTCGTCACCGAGTCCCAGAAGGTTTTGGAACTGTTGCCCGCACTGTCCCCGTATTCGGCCGCGACCAGGCGCAGCGTGCCGCTGCCGGACGCCCCGGAACCGGAGCTTCCGCAGCCTGACAGCGGTATCAACAGGCCGAACGCGGCCGCCGCGGCGGCCGTGCCGAACATTCTTCGTCGCACGGGTGGATACCCCTGATTTTCTTTTGAGACCGGTTATTACTTATGGGTTGCTCCGGGCCGGGGTGTCCCACCGTGGGCCCGTTGGCCGGAATTCTCTCCCGAGGGCAGGGGGATTGATTGCATGGGGGTAGAAGGTGTGGTCAATGCTCCAAGTGGGGGATTTCCGTCTGGTGTTTTCCGATATGTGATCCACAAATCGGACGCGCGTAGACATGCCGAAAAGCCCGTTTCCGGCCGGAAACGGGCTGAGGGGAGTGCGGGGGCCGTACGGAGGGGCGCCGGGCTAGTCGGCGAACTCGCCGGCGTAGGGGTCGGGCTCGCCCGTCTCCGGGTTGCGACCCTCCTGCCAGCGGCGCTGCGCCTTGCGCCAGTGCACGAAGCTGAGGTGGCCGCCGTCCCAGAACGTGATGCCGACCGGGCTCATGTCGAACTCGTCGGAGCACAGCAGCAGCAGGAATTCGGCCATGCCGTACGGGTACACCGCGAAGGAGTCGGCGGTGTGCCGCCCGACGACGAGGACCGGCCACCGGTCCGGGTCGGGGTCGGTGGTGAGCCAGCACAGGATGTCGGAGCCGCCGGTGACGCCCCAGGCGACGATCGCCTCCGGGTCCACGTCGAAGGCGGCCCGGCCGCCCTCGGCCTCCCACACCTGGCGGGCGTTGGCCGTCTCCTCGGCCATCTCCGCCGGCTCCCACTGCAGGCCCGGCTTGGGCAGCGGCAGCAGGATGCTGGCCTCGCCGTTGATGGACCCGGCGCCGAAGCGCCCCATGAACGCCACGAAGTCGGCCGGGAAACGGGTCCCCCAGACGGCCTCGGCCGCCTGCCAGTCGATGTCCTCGTCGGCGCCGTGCGTCGCCGGCATGATCTGCTCCAGCGCCTTGATCCGCGCGTTCTCCGTCATGCCGCTCCCCTGCGCGCCCAGCTCAACCGCCCCAACCTACCGCCCGCGCGCCCCAGTACCTAGGGACGGCCTCGGGAGCCCCGCACCGACGGCCCCGCCCGGCCGCCCCGGGGCCGCCCCGCCCGGCTACAGCGGCCGGATCCCGACGAGCATCCCCGGGCGCAGGCCCCAGCCGGCCATCGCGCCCGCCCGCGCCTCCAGTACGTGCCGGGACAGCGGGCGGGGCAGGCCCAGCCGCCCCGGGGGCATGGTCACCACGGCGCGGACCCGCAGGCTCCGGTCCAGGTGGGCCACGTCGATGGGGAAGCGCATCCGGAAGGTGTGGACGCTCGCCGCCGGGGTCAGCAGCAGCGCCCCCTCGATGTCGTCCCGCCCCAGCAGGCCGCGCGTACGGGCCCGGTAGGAGGCCGCGACCTCCAGCGGAACCGCCACCGCGCCGACCGTGAGGATCCCCTGACCGTCCACCCACCGCGTCATGGCGGCCACCCTAGGCCTTCGGCCCCCCGGCCCTCGACCCCCGGGAGCCCCCGGGAACCCCCCGGAACCCCCGGCGGGAGCGGGGTGGCGGGGTCTACCTTCGGCGGATGGGCCACGCCGTGATCGTCCTCCTCGCCGTCGCGTACGGCGCCGCCGCCGGGCTGCTGGGGCTGCCGCGCGCCGCGTACCGGCTGTCCGTCGACGCGGGCGAGCCGTGGCGGGAGCGGTGCCCCGAGGGGCACCCGATCGCGGGGTGGCTCGGCCCCGCCCGCTGCCGGGGGCGCCGCTACGGGCCCGCCGGGGCCTGGGCGGCCTCGGGGGCCGTCTGCGGGGCGCTCGCCGCCGCCGTGGGGCCGCGCCCGGAGGCGGCGGCCTTCGTCGCGCTCGCCCCGGCCCTCGTGCTGCTGGCCCTCGTCGACCTCGCCGTGCACCGGCTGCCCGACGTGCTGACCCTGCCGCTGGCCGCCGCCACCGCCGCGCTGCTCGGCGCGGCCGCGCTGCTGCCCGGCGCCGCCGGGTCCTGGCGGGCGGCGCTGCTGGGCGGGGGCGCGCTCGGGGCGGCGTACCTGGTGCTGTTCGTGGTCAACCCAGCCGGGATGGGCCTCGGCGACGTCAAGCTGGCGCTCCCCCTGGGGGTCGCTCTTGGGTGGTACGGGTGGGGGGTATGGGCCGCCGGGGCCTTCCTGGGCCTGCTCTACGGGGCCCTGTACGGCCTCGGCCTGGTGCTGCGCGGCCGGGCGACCCGGTCGACGGGGTTCGCCTTCGGCCCCTTCATGGCGGCCGGGGCCCTCACCGGAGTGCTGCTGGGCGGATTCGGAGCGTAATCGTTTCGCGGCGATGCACGCATCACGCTTTACGAAGGGTTATGGTGGAACCCCCCCCCCTCGGGCCGGTCCGTATCCCCCCCACGGACCGGCCCGTTTTTTGTTTTCCGCCCCCCTCGGCCAAAAGCGCAGGTCAGCCGCGCTGGGCCCAGATGTTGGTGCCGGGGGTGGAGACGGCGAAGGAGTCGATCTCCCTCAGCTCCTCCTCGGACAGCGGCGCTCCGGACAGCGCGGCCACGTTCTCCTCCAGCTGCTTCACGCTCGACGCGCCGATCAGCGCGGAGGTCATCCGCTCGTCGCGCAGCACCCAGGTCAGGGCCAGCTGCGCCAGCGACTGCCCGCGCCGCACGGCGATGTCGTTCAGGCCGGCGAGGCGGCGCAGCACGTCGTCGGAGAGCAGGTCGGGGTTGAGGGACTTGCCCTGGGTGGCCCGCGAGCCCTCCGGGATCCCCTTGAGGTACTTGCCGGTCAGCAGGCCCTGCGCGAGCGGCGCGAAGGAGATGCAGCCCATGCCGGCCTCCTCCAGGGTGTCCAGCAGCCCGTCCTCCTCCGTCCAGCGGTTGATCATGGAGTACGAGGGCTGGTGGATCAGCGGCCGCACCCCCATCTCGCGCAGGATCCGCGCCGCCTCGGCCGTCTGCTCCGCCGTGTACGAGGACACGCCGACGTAGAGCGCCTTGCCCTGCCGGACGGCGGACGCGAGCGCGCCCATGGTCTCCTCGAGCGGGGTCTCGGGGTCGAAGCGGTGCGAGTAGAAGATGTCGACGTAGTCCACGCCCATCCGCTTCAGCGAGGCGTCGAGCGAGCCGAGGAGGTACTTGCGGCTGCCCCATTCGCCGTACGGGCCGGGGTGCATCAGGTACCCGGCCTTGGTGGAGAGCACCAGCTCCTCGCGGTACGGCGCGAAGTCCTGCGCGAAGAGCTTGCCGAAGTTGAGCTCGGCCGAGCCGGGGGGCGGCCCGTAGTTGTTGGCCAGGTCGAAGTGGGTCACGCCGAGGTCGAAGGCGCGGCGGAGGATGGCCCGCTGGGACTCCAGGGACTTGTCGTCACCGAAGTTGTGCCAGAGGCCGAGGGAGATGGCCGGAAGCTTGAGGCCGCTGCGGCCGGTGCGCCGGTACTGCATGGAGTCGTAGCGCGAGGGCTCTGCCCGATAGGGATTGTTATCAGTCACGATGTCCTCCCTATCACGGACTTGTGACCGGCCGAGTTGGGTACCGGATCCCGCCGCGCAGTAATGTGGCGGCCTCGGGGGAGACCGCAATCCGCACGGGGGCATCGCACGGAGGGGCTGGAAGATCGTGAAGCTGCGCGACCTGGTGTACAGGCTCTACGCACGCCGGGTGGAAGGCCGCCTCGACCATGACGCGTCGCCCAAGCACATCGGCGTCATCCTGGACGGGAACCGGCGCTGGGCCAAGGCGTCCGGAGGCACCACGGAGCAGGGCCACCAGGCCGGCGCCGACAAGATCTCCGAGATGCTGGGCTGGTGCACCGAGACGGACGTCGAGGTCGTCACGCTGTGGATGCTCTCCACGGACAACCTGGACCGGCCGGAGGTCGAGCTCCGGCCCCTGCTGAACATCATCGAGAACACCGTCCGGGGCCTCGCCGAGGACGGCCGCTGGCGCGTCCACCACGTCGGCAACCTGGACATCCTGCCCACCCGGACCCAGACCGTGCTCAAGGAGGCCGAGCAGGCCACGCACGACGTCGACGGGATACTGGTCAACGTGGCCGTGGGCTACGGCGGCCGCCAGGAGATCGCGGACGCGGTCCGCTCGCTGCTCCTGGAGCACGCCGAGAAGGGCACCTCCTTCGAGGAGCTCGCCGAGGTCCTGGACATCGACCACATCGCGGAGCACCTCTACACCCGCGGCCAGCCCGACCCCGACCTGGTGATCCGCACCAGCGGCGAGCAGCGGCTGTCCGGATTCATGCTGTGGCAGAGCGCGCACTCGGAGTACTACTTCTGCGAGGTCTTCTGGCCGGCCTTCCGCAAGGTCGACTTCCTCCGGGCCCTGCGCGACTACGAGGCCCGGCACCGGCGCTACGGCACCTGATCCCGGGGTTCTGACGCCCCCTCGGCCCCTCCCGTACCCCTCGCGAAGCCTTCACCAGGGATTCACCGAGCGTCCGTCATATGCCATGGCATGGCGGCGCTTGTTCGAGGGCATAACCCTGGCAGGTCGACGCCCGATCCACGGGTGTCGAATCTCAGCGGACGGCACAGGGCCGTCCGCCCGGGAGGCCCTTTGCACCAGGACGCGCGTGCGGTTCGCACGGACGGATTGGAGGGCCGGAATTCGGCCCTGGCATGGGTGCCGATGACCGGTCCGGTCTTCATGGCCCGACCTCTTCCGAGGGGGTACGTCCTTCCGTGGTGACCAGCACAAAGCGCCGCCTGCCCGACAGGCGGACCTACGTCCTCGACACCAGCGTCCTGCTGGCAGACCCCAACGCGTTCTCCCGGTTCGACGAGCACGAGGTCGTGCTCCCGATCGTGGTGATCACCGAGCTGGAGGCAAAGAGGCACCATCCCGAACTCGGTTACTTCGCGCGCCAGGCCCTGCGCCTGCTCGACGACTTCCGGGTGCGGTACGGACGTCTCGACGCCCCCATCCCGCTGGGCGATCTGGGCGGCACGCTGCGCGTCGAGCTCAACCACTCCGACCCGGGCGTCCTGCCCGCCGGCTTCCGGCTGGGGGACAACGACTCGCGGATCCTCGCGGTGGCCCGCAACCTCCAGGCCGAGGGCTACGACGTCACGGTCGTCTCGAAGGACCTTCCCCTGCGCATCAAGGCCTCCTCCGTGGGGCTGCTGGCGGAGGAGTACCGCGCGGAGCTCGCGATCACCGGCGCCGGCTGGACCGGCATGAGCGAGCTCTCCCTCTCCGGGGAGCAGGTGGACCTCCTCTACTCCGAGGAGCGCCTCTACGTACCGGAGGCCGCGGAACTGCCCGTGCACACCGGACTGGTCATCCAGTCCGAGCGCGGCAAGGCCCTGGGCCGGGTCACCCCCGACGGGAACGTGCGGCTCGTGAAGGGCGACCGCGAGGCCTTCGGACTGCACGGCCGCAGCGCCGAGCAGCGCATCGCCCTCGACCTGCTGCTCGACCCGGACATCGGGATCCTCTCGATGGGCGGCCGGGCGGGCACCGGCAAGTCGGCGCTGGCCCTGTGCGCGGGCCTGGAGGCCGTCCTGGAGCGCAGGCAGCACCAGAAGGTGATGGTCTTCCGGCCGCTGTACGCGGTGGGCGGGCAGGACCTCGGCTACCTGCCGGGCGACGCCGCCGAGAAGATGAGCCCCTGGGCGCAGGCGGTCTTCGACACCCTCTCGGCGGTGGCCGGGCGCGAGGTCATCGAGGAGGTGCTGGGTCGCGGGATGCTGGAGGTCCTGCCGCTCACGCACATCCGCGGGCGCTCACTGCACGACGCCTTCGTGATCGTGGACGAGGCCCAGTCGCTGGAGCGCAACGTCCTGCTGACCGTCCTGTCCAGGATCGGGGCCAACTCGCGGGTGGTCCTCACCCACGACGTGGCCCAGCGGGACAACCTGCGGGTCGGCCGGTACGACGGAGTGGTCGCGGTCGTTGAGAAGCTGAAGGGGCATCCGCTCTTCGCCCACGTCACGCTGACGCGCTCCGAACGCTCCCCGATCGCCGCGCTGGTCACCGAAATGCTCGAAACGCTCTGACCGGCACCGATCGCCCACCGGGCCCGAAAGGGTCAAAAACCCCATAGCGGGAAGGTGAGTTGGCGCCGCCCGGCAAAGGCCCAGGAGCCTAGCCGGGCGGCGCCGTGCTGCACAGGGGTTTGCCGAAAAGAGCGGCGTCTTACCAGGTGTGACCTTTCCCACGCAACGCAGAATTGCCCTCTGGCGTCGGGGTCCGGCAGAGTCTGTTTTCCGTCAGGCCCCGCATACGGCACACCTGTATCTCCCGTTGGGATACGCGCAGCACCACAACTCCACAGCCGATGTCCGTATGCCGCCCGGTTTCACGTGGCAGCCCCCGCAGGGGAGTTGCCCACGGGCCCGTGTCTCCAGTGACCGCACCTCCACGGAGACCAGTGTCGAGGGGCACTCTCGCGCCGCGCGGTCACTGCGGACGCTGCTGGAAGGACACCGTGTGAGCCGGATTTCGGTCCGGGGGTTCGCAGTGGCTTCGGCCACCGCGGTCACCACCGTCGGCGCAGTCGTCGGCGTCGCCACTGGCGACGCCGCCTCCTCGAACGATCTCGAGACCACCGCGTCCGGTGCGAGTCTGCTCACCGAGATTCCGGTCGGCGAGCAGGCCCAGGTCCAGAGCGCGTCCCTGACGCAGCAGGCCGACGCCATCGCCCACGCCGCCGACACCGACGCCAAGCGTTCGGCGGAGGAATCGGCGCGCCTCCAGGCCGCCGAGGACGCCAAGTCCAAGAAGGCCGACGCCGAGAAGGCGGAGCAGGCCAAGAAGGACGAGGCCGAGGCGAAGGCGAAGAAGGAGCGCGAGCAGAAGGACGAGGTCGCCAGCCGGTCCGCCACCCGCGACGCCGGTGACTTCCCCCTCCAGGGTTCCTACACGGTCTCCCAGGTCAAGGCCATCGCGCAGCAGCTGGTCCCGTCGGGCCAGTTCCAGTGCTTCTCCAACATCATCAACGAGGAATCCACCTGGAACTACCAGGCGGTCAACTCCTCCTCGGGCGCCTACGGCCTGGTCCAGGCGCTCCCCGGTTCCAAGATGGCCTCGGCCGGCTCGGACTGGCGCACCAACCCGGCCACGCAGATCAAGTGGGGCCTGGGCTACATGAACGAGCGCTACGGCAGCCCGTGCAGCGCCTGGAGCTTCCACCAGGCCAACGGCTGGTACTAGCCGTACCGGAAGCGGCCCCGGCCGCTCCGGCCCCCGGAGCCCCGCACCGTTCTACGGTGCGGGGCTCCGCGCGTGTACGGTCGTGCGTGGCGATCGTACGGCGGGGGAAGGGAACGACATGGCGAAGAGGGCAGGCTGGCTCGGCCGGCTCGGCAGCAGACTGAGCCGGATGGAGGCGCGCCTCGACGAACGGCGGGCCGAGGTCGAGGCGGAGGCCGCCGCACACCCCGCGGAGCCCGTCGTCGCGGCCGCCGAGGAGCGGGCCCCCGTACCGGCGCCCGGGCGCCCGGCGGCGCCCGCCCGGCCCGATCCGGTGACCGTCATCCCGTGGGGCATGCGCGTCGCCGCCGAGGCCAGCTGGCGGCTGCTGCTCCTCGCCGGGATGCTCTGGGTGCTGATGAAGGTGATCAGCGAAGTGCGCCTGGTCGTCCTCGCCTTCGCCGCCGCCCTGCTGGTGACCGCGCTGCTCCAGCCCTTCGTGGTCCGGCTGCGCAGGCTCGGGCTGCCGCGCGGACTGGCCACCGCCGTCACCGCGATCCTCGGCTTCGTCGTCATCGGACTCGTGGGCTGGTTCGTGGTCTGGCAGGTGATGGAGAACCTCGACGACCTCTCCAACCGGCTGCGCGAGGGCATCAACGAGCTGAAGACCTGGGCACTGGACAGTCCGTTCCATGTGACCGAGAAGCAGATCAACGACATCGCGAAGAACCTCAGCGAGACGATCGGCACCAACACCGAGGAGATCACCTCCGCCGGACTCCAGGGCGTGACGGTCCTCGTCGAGGTGCTGACGGGCATGCTGCTCGCGATGTTCTCCACGCTCTTCCTGCTCTACGACGGCAAGCGCATCTGGCACTGGGTGCTCGGCCTGGTCCCGGCCGCCGCCCGCCCGGGCCTGGCCGGCGCCGGCCCGCGCGCCTGGCGCACGCTGACCGCGTACGTGCGCGGGACGGTGCTCGTCGCGCTCATCGACGCCGTCTTCATCGGCCTCGGGCTGTACTTCCTCGACGTGACCATGGCCGTCCCGCTGGCCGTGTTCATCTTCCTGTTCGCCTTCATCCCGCTGGTCGGCGCCGTGGTCTCCGGGGCCCTGGCGGTGGTCGTGGCGCTGGTGACGCAGGGTCCGTTCATCGCGCTGATGGTGCTCCTGGTGGTGCTGGCGGTGCAGCAGATCGAGGGGCACGTGCTCCAGCCCTTCATCCTGGGCCGCGCGGTACGGGTCCACCCGCTCGCGGTGGTGCTGTCGGTGGCGGCCGGCGGCCTGATCGCCGGCATCGGCGGTGCGGTGGTGGCGGTGCCGCTGGTCGCCGTCACCAACACGGTGGTCGGCTACCTGCGGGCCCACGCGCGCGAGCTGCACCCGGGCGGGCCCGTCGGGAGCGGTCCCTCGCCGCACGGGGCCACGGCCCTGACGGTGGCCGAGCCGGCGGGCGGCCCGGAGTCCGGGCGGGAGGCCGGGGATGATCAGCGAGCCTGAGCTCGAAGCGGGCCGGCCCGGGCAGCCGGGGGAGCCGGCGGGGGACGCGGAGCCCGTCCGGCGGGCGCGGTCCGGCGAGCGCGGCCCCCGGGGCCGGTGGTGGTGGGCACTGGGCGGGGCGCTGGCGGCCTCCGCCGTATGGGCCGGGACCCTGGCTGTGCAGGAACGTTTCGGCGGTTCCGCGCCCCCGGTCGCGTACCGGCAGGCCGAGAACCTGTGCCGGGAGGCGCCGCTGGCCACCCTCGGCAAACTCCTGGGCACCTTCGACTCCGGCCGCCCCACCCACGCCGAGAGCGCCGCGCTGGACTGGTCGTACTGCGGGCTCGGCACCGAGTGGAGCGAGAACGGCGGCTCCGTCCAGGGCCGGCTGCTCGTCGAACTGCACCGTCGGGACGACCCGGAGGCGGTCTTCGGAGTGGGCACCGGGCTGGACCCGGAGCTGCGCGCGGGCGGCTCCGCCGAGGTGCAGGAGGTGCCCGGGCTGGGGGAACGGGCGCTGTTCACCCGGCACGTGGTGGCGCCCCAGCTCCAGGTGCTCGACGGCGGGGCGGTCTTCACGCTCGCCCTGCAGTCCTTCGGCAACGGCTCGTGGGACGAGGACGCCGTCGCGGCGGCCATGATCGAGGACGTCCGGGCGCTGATGGCCCGGCTGCACCGGTGAACGCGCGGGGCCCCCGCGGCCGGTGAGGCTGCGGGGGCCCTGATGCCCGTACGGGTGACTACTCGGCGGCCAGGGCCGCTTCGGCGTCGAGGGTGACGGCCACGGCCTGGATCACCGAGGCGATCTTGAAGGCCTCCTGGACCGTCTCGCGGTCGACACCGGCCTTGCGCAGGACCTGCTCGTGCGAGTCCAGGCACTGGCCGCAGCCGTTGACCGCGGAGACCGCGAGCGACCACAGCTCGAAGTCGATCTTCTCCACGCCCGGATTGCCGATGACGTTCATCCGCAGGCCCGCGCGCAGCGTGCCGTACTCCGGGTCGGAGAGCAGGTGGCGGGTGCGGTAGAAGACGTTGTTCATCGCCATGACGGCGGCCGCGGACTTGGCCGCCGTGTATGCCTCCGGCGACAGGTTCGCCTTCGCCTCGGGCTCCAGCTCACGCAGGACGCGCGGGGAGCGGGCGGCGATCGCGCAGGCCAGGACGGTGCCCCACAGCTGCTGCTGCGAGAGCTTGTCCTGGTTGCCGATGACCGAACCGAGGTTCAGCTTCAGGTCCTTGGCGAAGTCCGGGACGGCGGACTTGAGGGAGTCGAGGGACATGCGTCACTCACCGGCCAGCAGGGCGCCGGCGTCCAGGGTGCCCTCGCCCTTGGTCCAGTTGCAGGGGCACAGCTCGTCGGTCTGCAGGGCGTCGAGGACCCGCAGGACCTCCTTGGGGTTACGGCCCACGGAACCGGCGGTCACCATCGTGAACTGGATCTCGTTGTTCTGGTCGACGATGAAGACCGCGCGCTGCGCGAAGCCGTCCTCGCCCTGCACGCCACAGGCCTGCATGAGCTCGTGCTTGGAGTCGGCCAGCATCGGGAAGGGCAGGTCACGCAGGTCGGCGTGGTCCTTGCGCCAGGCGTGGTGGACGAACTCGGAGTCGCCGGAGACACCGAGGATCTGGGCGTCACGGTCGAGGAACTCGTCGTTCAGCTTGCCGAAGGCGGCGATCTCGGTCGGGCAGACGAAGGTGAAGTCCTTCGGCCAGAAGAACACCACGCGCCACTTGCCCTCGTAGGTCTTGTGGTCGATCTGGGCGAACTCGCTGCCGGCTTCGAGCGAGACGCAAGCGGTCAGATCGTAGCTGGGGAACTTGTCACCGACAGTGAGCACGTGCTCTCCTTGCGATCTGGAAAGTGGCCTTTTTGGGGGCTTTCCAAGGGGGTTGGACGGATCTCACATGCTGGCACAGCTGCATTGATTACGGAAATAGCTACTCTGATACCGGGTGATCGGAGGTACCTATCAGTGGCTGTCGGTAGTAGGGGACCGAACCAGGTGAAGCAGGCGAGGCAGGCCAGGCAGCCGACGCTGGCGCAGTTGCGCGCGTTCGCGGCGGTCGCGGAGCACCTGCACTTCCGCGACGCCGCCGCGGCGATCGGCATGAGCCAGCCGGCGCTCTCGGGGGCCGTCTCGGCGCTGGAGGAGGCGCTCGGGGTGCGGCTGCTGGAGCGCACCACCCGCAAGGTGCTGCTCTCCCCGGCGGGCGAGCGGATCGCCCTGCGGGCGCGCGGCGTGCTCGACGCGATGGGCGGCCTGCTGGAGGAGGCCGAGGCGGTACGGGCCCCCTTCACCGGGGTGCTGCGGCTCGGGGTGATCCCCACCGTGGCCCCGTACCTGCTGCCGACCGTCCTCGGGCTCTTCCACCGGCGCTACCCGCGCATGGACCTCCAGGTGCACGAGGAGCAGACGGCCACGCTGCTGGAGGGGCTGTCCGGCGGCCGGCTGGACCTGCTGCTGCTCGCGGTGCCGCTGGGGATGCCCGGGATCACCGAACTGCCGGTCTTCGACGAGGACTTCGTCCTGCTGGCCCCGCGCGAGCACCCGCTGGCCGGGCGCCGGGACATCCCGCGCGACGAACTGCGGGGGCTCCAGCTGCTGTTGCTCGACGAGGGGCACTGCCTGCGCGACCAGGCCCTGGACATCTGCCGGGAGGCGGGCCGCACCGCCGGGGCGGACGTCACCACCACCGCCGCCGGACTCTCCACGCTCGTACAGCTGGTCGCCGGGGGACTCGGGGTGACGCTGCTGCCGCGCACCGCGCTGCGGCTGGAGACCGCCCGCAACGAGCACCTGGCCACCGGGTACTTCGCCGAGCCCGCCCCCTCGCGGCGGATCGCCCTGGCCATGCGGACCGGGACGGCCCGGGCGGAGGAGTTTCGGGCCATCGCCGCCGCCCTGCGCGAAGCCGTACGCCCGCTCCCGGTGTGGCCCACCGACTAGCGGCGGACCGTATGGGGAGCGGGCGCACGGGCCGACGCCGGGTCACTCCGTGCGCAGGCCCTCCGGGCGCATCAGGCGCAGCAGCGGCGGCAGGCTGAGCAGGGTCACCAGGGCGACCACGCCCCCGCCGACGCCGGTCATCGCCAGCACCGAGGCCCAGTCGATCCGGACGGGCTGGTTCGCCATCCGCAGCAGCACCGAGCCCAGCGCCACTCCGATGCCGGTGGCGAGCCCCAGGCCCAGGCCGATGGGCAGGGCCGTCTGCCACAGCACCGACACGCTCAGCGTCGAACGCTTCGTCCCGAAGGCGACCAGGGCCGACAGCAGCCGGCGGCGTTCGCGCAGTTGCTCCAGCTGGGAGACCAGCAGGCTGCTGCCGATCAGGATCATGACCCCGGCGGCGCCGAAGAACAGTCCGGTGCGCACGGCCGAGAAGTTGCCGTCGCGCCCGCTCTGCTTCAGGGTCATCGCGGTCGCGAGCGGATCGGCCTTGAACGCCGCGGTACGGGCCCGGTCCAGGCCGTCCGGGCGGCTCTCGTCGACCTGGACGTAGATCTGCGCGCTCTGCGAGAACCCGAGCCCCTTCGGGGCGGCCGACGGGGTCAGCAGCAGCCCGCTGCGGAGGTTGCCGGTCGGGTCCTCGCGGGGGGTCGCGGTGCGCGCCCCGGCGGGGAAGGTGAAGGCGACCGGGGCTTCGGCGGGGGCCCCGTCGATCCCCGCGAAGCCGTGCACGTTGCCCCCGTAGAGGCGCTCTCCCGGCCGGGCCGTGGCGCCGGGGTCGGGGGTGCCGGCGGCGGTGTTCAGGGCGAAGGCGTCGCCGTCCGCGCAGCCGTCGAGCCGGGCGAGTTCGGCGAGCGCCTCGCAGGTGCCGACGGTGACGGTGATGTCGTCGCCGTCGGTCTTCGGCGCGCGGGCGGCGGAGAAACCGGTGACCGGGACGGTCCGGACGATCCCCGGGGCCGCGGCCACCTGCCGGGCGACGGAGTCGGCGCCGGCCTCGTGGCCGCTGGGCACCAGGATCGAGATCGTGGCACGCCCCGGGTCCTGGCCGGTGTCCTTGGTGTAGCTGCCCTCGGCTCCGGCGAAGGTCATCTGGAGGGCGATGGCCCCGGCGACCGCCACCGCGATCCCGTTGGCCAGCCGCGCGGCGCCGCCGCTGTCGACCTGGAGCCGGCGCACGGCCAGCTGCCAGGAGACCGGGCCGCCCGAGATCGCGCCGACCAGCCGCTCCAGCAGCCAGGGCAGCAGTGCGGTGATGCCGATCAGCAGCAGCACCACGCCGCCGCTGACCTGCCAGGTGTTGAACCTGCCGTGGTCGTTGCCGCGGCCCGTCAGCGGGGCCAGCAGTCCCAGTCCGGCGAGGGGCAGCAGCAGCCGCCACCAGATGCGCCGCTTGCGCGGCTTGGCCGTGCGTACGACACCGAGCGGTTCGATGACCACGCCGCGCAGCGCGAACAGGGTCACGCCCACGGCGGCGGCGGGCACCGCGCAGGCGACCAGCAGGGCCAGCCACGGGGTGGGGTTCAGGTCGGCGGGGAAGACGCTCCGTCCGCCCAGGGTGAGCGAGCCCACGAGGGTCCGTCCCAGCAGGAAGAACACCGCCCCGAGTCCGAGGCCGACCACGGACCCGGCCAGCGCCTCGCCGGCGGCGATCCGGCGGACCATCCGGCTGTCGGCGCCCACCAGGCGCAGGGCGGCGAGCCGCCGGTCGCGGCGCTCGCCGCCGAAGCGGACGGCGGTGGCGATGAACACGGCGACCGGCAGGAGCAGGGCGACGAAGGTCAGGACGATCAGGAGCAGCAGCACCGGATCGAGCTTCTGGCGCGCGATCTCCTGGTTGAAGGCGTTGACCCGCTGGGTGGCGTAGTCCTGGGGGCCCGTCCGGTGGAGGTCCGCCGAGCCGGCGTAGAAGTACAGGTCGCCGGGGCCGGTCAGGCCGGCGTCACCGATGGTCTGGGTGGGCTTCCACCGCTCGAACCGCTCTTGCAGCAGCGGGTGCTGACCGGAGGCGAGGAGCTCGCGCAGGGCGGGGGAGACGGCCATCTCGCCGGGCTTCGGCAGGGAGGCGAGGCCGGGCGGCACGGGCGCGCGGGGCCCCTCGGCGCGCACCAGCCGGCCGTCGATGTCCCGGTCGCGGTACGTCATGTTGGCCCCGGCCATCAGCAGGGTGTCCGGGCCCGGCGCGAGTTCGCCGCCGGTGCTCACCGGGAAGCGGGCCTCCCCCCGCTCGCCGCGGGCGGCCAGGGCGCTGGGGATGGCGGTGCTGATCAGCAGGAGCGCGACGCCGAGGCCGATGCCGAGGCCGGTGAGCGCGGTGCGCGTCCAGCCCTCGCGGCCGCCGCCGAAGGCGAAGCGGACCCCCATGGCCAGATCGCGGATCCACACCGTGGACGAGCTCATACGATCCGCTCCATGTCGCGGGACTTGCCGTCGCGCACGACGATCTCGCGGTCGGAGTAGGCGGCCACGCGGGTCTCGTGGGTGACGAGGACGACGGCGGCGTTCGCGGAGCGGGCGGCCTCGGTGAGCAGCTGCATCACCAGTTCGCCGTTGAGGGAGTCCAGGGCGCCGGTGGGCTCGTCGGCGAAGATCACCCGGGGCCGGGTGACCAGGGCCCGGGCCACGGCGACGCGCTGGCCCTGGCCGCCGCTGACCTCACCGGGGCGCTTGGCGCCGAGGTCCTCGACCTGGAGGCGTTCCATCCACTCCAGCGCGCTGCGCTCGGCCTGCTTGCGCTTGACGCCGGTCAGGCGCAGGGGCAGGGCGACGTTCTCCACGCAGGTCAGTTCGGGGACGAGCTGGCCGAACTGGAAGACGAAGCCGAACTCGCTGCGGCGCAGGGCGCTGCGTTCGGCGTCGTTCATGGCGGAGAGCTCGCGGCCGGCGTAGGTGATGGTGCCGGAGTCGGGCGGGACGATCCCGGCGAGGCAGTGCAGCAGGGTCGACTTGCCGGAGCCGGAGGGGCCCATGACGGCGACGACCTCGCCGGGGTGGATGGAGAACCCGGCGCCGTCGAGCGCCTTGGTGGGTCCGTAGACCTTGTGCAGGCCAGTGGCGGAGAGAAGGGTTCCGGCCGGGGTCATCGGCGTACCTCCCGGGCGAGCTGGTCGAGGCGGGCGGCGGTCAGTTCCAGCCACCGGAGGTCGGCCTCCAGGTGGAACAGGGCGTGGTCGCAGACCAGCTGGTCGGCGAGGTCACCCTTGCGCTTGCGCTGGGTGAGGATGCGCATCAGCCGCAGGTGCTCGGCGCGCTGGGTGTCCAGGAGCTCGTCCGCACCGCGGCCGGTGAGCAGCGCGAGGACGACCTTGGTGTACAGGGTGGTCTGGAGGTAGGGCTCGGGCTTCTCGGGCTGGGCGAGCCAGGTCTCGACGTCGGTGATCCCGGCGTCGGTGATGGCGTACCGCTTGCGTTCGGGGCCGCCGCCGCTCTCTATGCCGTCGACCTCGACGAGGCCGTTCTTCAGGAGGCGGGACATGGTCGAGTAGACCTGTCCGTAGGCGAGGGGGCGGTCGTGGCCGAATTTCTCGTCGAAGGCGCGCTTGAGGTCGTAGCCGTGGCGCGGGCCGGCCTCCAGGAGGCCGAGGAGGGTGTGACCGATGGACATGCCGAGGACTATACATGCGGTGTATACGCACGATGTATACGTGCGGTGTATACGTGCGGTGCATACGCCCGGTGCGTACGTGGGGGAGCGGGTGGCCGCGGGCATGCGCGAGCCCGGGGAGGCGGGCGGCCTCCCCGGGCGGGGTGGGTGTACCGGTCGGGCGTGCGGGGCGGGCGCGCGCGGGTCGGGCCGTCCGGCCGGGTGGGCGCTCAGGCGTCCGGCTGGCCGGTGCGCGGGCGGCCGCGCGGCGGGATGGGAGCGGCGCCGCCCGGGAGGCGGCCCGTCTCCGACAGGGCCCGGCGCAGGAGGAACTCGATCTGCGCGTTGGCGCTGCGCAGTTCCTCGCCGGCCCAGCGGGCGAGGGCGTCGTAGACCTGGGGATCCAGGCGCAGCAGCACCTGCTTGCGCGCCTGCCGCGCCGCCCGGGGCGCCGGCCGGTCCCTGCCCGCGTCCTCGCCGCCGGGGCTCACTGGTAGAGGGTGCCCGTGTTGATGACCGGCTGGGCCGCGCGGTCGCCGCAGAGGACCACCATCAGGTTCGAGACCATGGAGGCCTTGCGCTCGGGGTCCAGGTCCACGATGTCCTCCTCGGCCAGTCGGGTCAGGGCCAGCTCCACCATGCCCACCGCGCCCTCGACGATCTGCTTGCGGGCCGCCACGACCGCGCCGGCCTGCTGACGCTGGAGCATCGCGGAGGCGATCTCCGGAGCGTACGCGAGATGCGTGAAGCGGGACTCGATGATCTGCACGCCCGCCGTCTCGACCCGGCTGGCGAGCTCCAGTGCGAGCTTCTCGGTGATCTCCTCGGCGTTGCCGCGCAGCGAGAGGCCGCCCTCTTCGTGGGCGTCGTAGGGGTATTCGATCGCGATGTGCCGTACGGCCGTTTCGGTCTGCGTCTCCACGAACTCCGTGAAGTCCTCGACCTCGAACACCGCCCGCGCGGTGTCGCGGACCCGCCAGACGACGACGGCCGCCAGCTCGATCGGGTTGCCGTACGCGTCGTTGACCTTCAGGACGGCCGTCTCGTGGTTGCGCACCCGGGTGGAGATCTTCTCGCGGGAGGTCAGCGGGTTCACCCAGCGCAGTCCGTCCGAGCGGATCGTGCCCCGGTAGCGGCCGAAGAGCTGGACCACCCGGGCCTGGCCCGGGGCGACCGTGTTCAGTCCGCTCATCGCGATCACCGAGGCGAGGACGAGCAGGATGCCGAGGGTGATCAGGGACCCCTTGGTGCCCGCCTGGGCGGACGCCGCGCCCAGGGCGATCAGCCCCGCGCCCGCCACGATGCCCACCAGTCCGAGCAGCAGGGCCAGCCCGCCGCCGACGCTGCGCGCCGTGAACTCCCGTACATCGCTCGGCTGCCTGTCCACTGGCGTTGTCATGGATTACCCCCGTTTGGTGTGAGGCGTCCGGCCGTGGCCGGCCGAAGCGCCTAGCAAAGTGATATCACTTTTTGCGTTAACCGCAACCCATCGGGTCTCATGAGCGTCGGTTCCATTGGCGTGGGTGCTGATTCTCACGTCCGAATTGACCGGTATTGATCAGGGTTAGCCAACCTTTGTCACAGCCTGCGGTGTTAGTTTTCTGAGCTGACGTCGGGGGGGTAATCGAGCGGAGCGGGAGCGATGGGCCGAGCAGAGGCGCGACGGGCGCAGCAGCAGCGCGGTGCGCGGAAAGCGCCGGGCGAGCGTGCGGGCAAGTCGACCGGAAAGAAGCGCAGCGGCATACGTCGCTTCCTGAACTGGAAGACGATCCTGGGGACCTTCCTCGGAGGCATCCTGCTCCTGGTCCTCGGAGCGGTGATCCTCTACTTCTCGGTGGATCCGCCGGACCCGAACAAGAACGCCACGCTCCAGAGCAACACCTACAAGTACGCCGACGGCTCGATCATGGCCCGCACGGGCACGATGAACCGCGAGATCCTCCCGATCGAGAAGATCCCCGAGGACGTCCGGACCGCGTTCATCGCCATCGAGAACAAGTCCTTCTACAAGGACAGCGGCGTCGACCTGATCGGTGTGGCCCGCGGCCTCTTCAACACGGCCACCGGCCGCGGCAAGGCCGGCGGCTCGACCATCACCCAGCAGTACGTCAAGAACTACTACCTGACGCAGGACCAGTCGGCGACCCGCAAGCTCCGGGAGCTGGTGATCTCCGTCAAGGTCGACCAGCGCATGAAGAAGAACGAGATCCTCGCCGGTTACCTGAACACCAACTTCTACGGCCGCAACGCCTACGGCATCCAGGCCGCCGCCCAGGCCTACTACGGCGTCGACGCCGAGAAGCTGACCCTGGAGCAGGCCGCCTACCTCGCCGCCGTCATCCAGGCTCCCAGCCAGTACGACTGGGCGACCGCGGGCCCCAACGGCAAGCGGCTGGTCATGATCCGCTTCAACGCCGTCCTCGACAACATGGTCGAGATGGGCAAGCTGGACCAGGCCAAGCGGGCCACCCTGAAGTTCCAGGAGCCCATCAAGCCCAAGCCCCAGCCGGGCATGGACGGCCAGAAGGGCTACCTGGTCCAGGCCGCCAAGGCGGAGCTGGGCCGCCAGGGCATCAAGGACGCCGACATCACCGCCGGCGGCTGGACCATCACGCTCAACATCGACAAGAAGAAGCAGGCCGCCCTGGAGAAGGCGGTCCAGGACGAGCTGGAGTCCAAGCTCGAACGCAAGAACGTCCAGGAGCGCCCGCAGGACCAGAGCGTCCAGGCCGGCGCCACCTCCGTGGACGCCAAGACCGGCGCGATCGTCGCGATGTACGGCGGTGTGGGCCTGACGGAGAAGGCCGAGAGCAACGCCCTGCGCACGGACTACCAGCCGGGCTCGACCTTCAAGCCCGTCGTGCTGGCCACCGCCCTGGAGACGGGCGCGAAGACCCAGGACGGCCGGCCGATCACCCCGAACGCCCTCTACGACGGCACCAGCAAGCGCCCCGTCGTCGGCAGCGCGACCGCCTTCGCCCCGCAGAACCAGGACAACATCAACTACGGCGACCCGATGCTCACGGTCCAGGAGGCCACCAACTCCTCCGTGAACTCCGTGTACGCGCAGATGATCGTGGACGCCAGGCCGGAGAAGGTGAAGCAGACCGCGCTCTCCCTCGGCATGACCGACCGCGACGGCTGGCCGGCCGACCGGCCCGCCATGTCGCTCGGCACCATGAGCGCCAACACCGTCGAGATGGCCGGGGTCTACGCCACCTTCGGCAACCACGGCAAGAAGGTCACCCCGACGATCGTCAAGAAGGCCGAGCACGCGGACGCGGAGTTCAAGGCCGTCAACCCGATCGGCTCCCAGGTCCTGACGAGCAAGACGGCCGACACCGTCACCAAGGTGCTGACCGGCGTGGTCGAGGACGGTTCCGGCAAGGCCGTCCGCAGCTCCGCCTACGACGCCGCGGGCAAGACCGGCACCACCGAGTCCAACGTGGCCGCCTGGTTCACCGGCTACACCCCGGAACTGGTCACCGTCGTCGCGATGTTCGGCGAGGACCCCAACTCGCACAACCAGGTCACCCTGACCGGTACGGCCGGCAAGGGCCGCGCGGGCGGTTCCAGCTTCCCCGCCCAGATCTGGCAGGCGTACACGCTGGCCGCGCTCAAGGGCCAGAGCACCGGCCAGTTCGACCTCTCGGACGCCGAGATGGGCACGCCGCCGGCGCCGACCCGCTCCCCGTCCCCCTCGTCGACCGCGACGCTCACCCCGTCGCCGACCACGTCCGGCACCCGCCCCACGGGCACCCCGGACCCGACCGGCAGCTCCGGCAAGCCGGACCCGACCCCGCCGACGAAGAACCCGACGCCGCCGACGAAGAACCCCACGCCGCCGACGAAGGACCCGACGCCCCCCACCAAGGACCCGACGCCGCCCGACCGGCCGGGCTTCCCGCACCTGTAGCCGTCCGGCCCCGGACACACCACCGCCCCGCAGCGATCACGCCGCGGGGCGGTGGTGCGTGCGGACGCCGTCAGCGCCGGTCGGGGGAGCCCGGCAGCGCCAGCTCGAACCAGACCACCTTGCCGCTGCTCAGCCGGGTGGCGCCCCAGCGGCGCGCCAGCCGGTTCACCAGGAACAGGCCGCGGCCGCCCTCGTCCGTGTCCCGGGCCCGGCGCTGGCGCGGCAGTTGCGGGGAGTCGTCGCCGACCTCGCAGCGCAGCACGTCGGTCCGCAGCAGCCGCAGGGTCACGGGCCGCTCCGCGTACCGGACGGCATTGGTGACCACCTCGCTCACCAGCAGCTCCAGCGAGTCGCTCAGCTCCTCCAGGCCCCACCGCGTCAGCGCGCGCCGGGCGAACCGGCGGGCCCGGCCCGGCGCGGTCTCCTCCGGGTCGAGGAACCAGTACGCGACGTCGCTGGGCGCGATCCCCTCGAAGCGGGCGGCGAGCAGCGCGATGTCGTCGTCCCGGTCGCCGGGGCCCAGCATGTCCAGCACGTCGTCGCAGAGGGCCTCCAGCGGCGGCGAGTGGTCCAGCCCCGTCAGCTGCGCCGTGGTCGCCAGGCGCTCGCGCAGCTGCTCGATGCCGGTCCAGACGTCCCGCAGCCGGGACTCCACCAGCCCGTCCGTGTACAGCAGCAGGGTGGCCCCGGCGGGGGCGTCCAGCTCCACGGCCTCGAAGTCCACGCCGCCGACGCCGATGGGGGCGCCCGGCGGTACGCGGAGCACCTCGGCGCGGCCGCCCAGGTGCAGCAGCACCGGCGGCGGGTGGCCGGCGTTGGCGATGGTGATCCGGTGCGAGACCGGGTCGTAGACGGCGTACAGGCAGGTGGCCATCCGGTCGGAGCCGAGCCGCTGCGCCTGCTCGTCCAGGTGGTGCAGCACCTCGGCCGGCGGCAGGTCCAGCTGCGCCAGGGTCTGCGCGGTGGTGCGCAGCTGCCCCATGATCGCGGCGGAGGTCATGGAGTGCCCCATGACGTCGCCGACGACCAGCGCGACCCGGCTGCCGGGCAGCGGTATGGCGTCGTACCAGTCGCCGCCCACCCGGGCCGTCTCGGCGGCGGGCAGGTAGCGGGAGGCGAGCCGGACCCCGGTGGGCTGGGGGAGGCTGTCGGGCAGCATGGTGCGCTGGAGTTCGTCGGCGATGTAGGCCTCGCGGCCGTAGAGCACCGCCTTGTCGATGCCGAGCGCGGTGTGCGTGGCCAGCTGGGCGGCGACGAGCAGGTCGTTCTGCTCGAAGGCGTCCCGGTCCGGGGTGCGCAGGAACACCGCCGCGCCGATCACGCGCCGACGGCCCCGCAGCGGGGCCAGGATGGCCCGCTGGCCGCGCGGCACCGGGTGGTCGGCCCCCAGCAGCTCCGGGAGCGCGTCCCGGGCACCGGCGGCCGAACCGAAGACGGGGCGTACGCCGCGCAGCACCTCGGCGAGGGCCCCGCCGGGGAGGATCTCGCACAACTCGGCGGCGGGCAGGTCACCCTGGGGGCCGACCAGCGGCAGCTGGCTGAAGTCGAGTTCGCCGGCGGCCCCCGTGGCCGGGGCGCCCTCGCCGGTCTCGCCGAGGGCCAGGTCGTCGATCGGCCGGAGCCGGTCGGTGCGCCGGAGCCTTAAAACGACCGGGCCGACGGGCCGCTCGTCGCCGACGGGCAGCGGGTCGCGCAGGTAGACGAGGATGGCGTCGGAGAAGGTCGGGACGGTCGCCCGGCACAGGCCGAGCACGATCTCGTCGAGGTCGATGCCGCGCGCGATCCGCCGGGTGGCGGCTCCGACGAAGCGCAGCCGGTCGCCTTCGCGGCGGGCCACGCTCATCTCGCCGGTACCGGCTCCACCGCCCGCGCCCGCGCCGCCGCCCGCGACGGCTCCCGCACCCGCGCCGGGGGGCTGCGCCGCGGGCGCGCCGGAGCCGGTGGCGGGCGGGAGCGGTCCGTCGCCGCCCGGGGCGTCGCGCCGGCCGGCGTTGCGCGCGGCCTCGCCGTCGCGCGTGCGCGCCCCGGCCGGGCCGGTGTCCGCCGCGCCGTGTCCCGAGCTCCGGGCGCCCTGCGGCCCGCCGGCGGCGGCCGCGCGGGGGCGCGGGAGGTCGGCGGCCGGAGTCTGCGCATGCGTGCGTACGGCCTCGGCGGCCGCGATGGGGGCCTTGCCGTGGCCGGGCTCGTCCGTACCTCCGCCGGGGGCGACGGCGGGCTGCGGGCCCTCCTGGGAGGTGGGGTACTCCGTCACGCGTGGAATTCCGTCCGTTTGCGCTCGATGTGCGCTGCACTCAACTCGGTCAGTCGCGGTATACCCGCTCAGCGGCGGAGGCACCATCACCCCCGGTTTCCGCGTCCCGCTCGTTACCTCTCTCGTTCGGCGCCGACCTCCGGTCAAGTCCCGGCCGCCACAGGTCATTTGCGGCTACGGAGACCGGGAGGCCCCCCGCGCGCGACCGGCGGAGGACGATCCTACGTTTGAACCCCGGGGGCGCATCAAGGGTCTCATGAGGTCATATGCGCCGGGGTGCGGTCCCAGTCCTCCGGCAGGGCCGGAACTCCCCAGGCCGGATCGGGCCGCCAGTCCTGCCAGCCGTCGCGGAACGGCGACCCCCAGCCCTCGATCAGCGCGACCGCCGAGCGCCCGGCCGCCTCCACCCGCGCGGCCTGCCGCGGGTCCATCAGGCCGATCCGCCGCGCTTGGGCGAACTCGTCCTCGTCCCGCCAGGTCCAGCTGCGGTCCGGGTAGACGGAGATGTCGAGGAAGTGGTCGACGGAATCCACTCCGCCGGACCAGCGCGAGCGCGGCTCCTCCAGGTTCACGTACCAGTTCTTGAAGTGCCAGCCGTGTTCCCAGAACAGCCACACCGACCACGGCTCCCCGGGCCGGGCCAGCTTCAGCACGCCCGCGCCGAACCAGCGCGACCGTACGGTGGTGCGCGGCGCGGTGTAGCGGGTGGCGAGCGGTTCCTCGTGCACGGGGGTGCCGTCGGCGAGCACCGGCTTGACGCATTCGGTGCCCGGGGCCATCCACACCGCGAGCAGGTCCTCGGTGTCGCGGACCACGGTCACCGGGCGGGCGATGTGCACCCGGCCCCCGGGGCCCGGGGCGTGGTCGCGGTAGCGCCAGAGGATCCGGTCCCCGGGCGCCCAGTGCCCGCCCTCGGCGGGGCCGTGCCCCGCACCGCTCCCGGACCTGTGGGTACCTGTCATGCGCAGATCTTAGGGCGGCCGCCCGCGAAACGGCTGCGGTGCAGGTCACGGAGGGGTGCGGGGACGGTAAACGACCGGATTCGGCCCCTGCGGGCGGGCTCCTCAGGGGCGGGTCATCCGCAGGACGTCGAGGGCTTCGTCCAGTTGTTCCAGGGTGAGCGCCCCCCGGTCGACGTAGCCGGACTCCAGCACGACCTCGCGGATCGTCTTGCGTTCCGCGAGGGCCTTCTTGGCGACCTTGGCGGCCTCCTCGTAGCCGATGTAGCGGTTGAGGGGGGTGACGACGGAGGGCGAGGATTCGGCGTACTCCCTGGCCCGCTCGGAGTTGGCGGTGATCCCGTCCACCGTGCGGTCGGCCAGCAGCCGGCTCCCGTTGCCGAGCAGCCGGATCGATTCGAGGAGGTTCCTGGCCATCACCGGGAGCATCACGTTGAGCTCGAAGTTGCCCGCGGCGCCCGCGACGGCGACCGTCGTGTCGTTCCCGAGCACCTGTGCGGCGATCATCAGGACGGCCTCGGGCACGACCGGATTGACCTTTCCGGGCATGATCGAGGATCCCGGTTGCAGATCCGGCAGATTGATTTCGGCCAATCCGGTGCGCGGTCCCGAGGCCATCCAGCGCAGATCGTTGCAGATCTTGGTGAGCGAGACGGCGATCGTACGGAGCATTCCGGAGGTTTCCACCAGCGCGTCCCGGGCGCCCTGGGCCTCGAAGTGGTTGCGGGCCTCGGTCAGCGGCAGCCCGGTGGCCGACGCCACCTCCGCGATGACGGCCGCGGAGAAGCCGGGCGGGGTGTTGATGCCGGTGCCGACCGCGGTGCCGCCCAGGGGCAGTTCGGCCAGCCGGGGCAGGGCCGCGCGCAGCCGCTCGACGCCGTAGCGGATCTGGGTGGCGTACCCGCCGAACTCCTGGCCCAGGGTGACCGGGGTGGCGTCCATCAGGTGCGTGCGGCCGGCCTTGACCACGTCGGCGAACTCGGCCTCCTTGCGCTCCAGGGCGGCGGCGAGGTGCTCCAGGGCCGGGATCAGCTCACCGCTGACGGCGGCGGTGGCGGCGATGTGGATCGACGAGGGGAAGACGTCGTTGGAGCTCTGCGAGGCGTTGACGTGGTCGTTGGGGTGCACGTCGCGGCCGAGCCGCTCGGTGGCCAGGGTGGCGATCACCTCGTTGGCGTTCATGTTGGACGAGGTCCCCGACCCCGTCTGGAACACGTCGACGGGGAAGTGCGCGTCCCAGCGGCCCTCGGCGACCTCGGCCGCCGCCGACCGGATCGCCCCGGCGGTGTCCGCGTCCAGTACCCCGAGCTCCGCGTTCACCGCGGCGGCTGCCGCCTTGATGCGGGCCAGGGCCTCGATGTGGGCGCGCTCCAGGTGCTGGCCGGAGAGCGGGAAGTTCTCCACCGCGCGCTGGGTCTGGGCGCGCCATTTGGCGTGCGCGGGAACCCGTACCTCGCCCATGGAGTCGTGCTCGGTGCGGAACGCTTCGGCCCGCTGGTCATCGGTCATGTTCGTGGCCTCCTCAAAAAGTTGAGCAATTGTCTTGTTCGAAGTGTTCCCAACTCCCCTACTGACCAGTAAATACCGTGGGTAACACTGACATCGGGGAGGCGTTCATGGCACGTGCGCGTACGAGAACCGGACTCAGATCTACCTTCGCGGCGGTCGCGGCGGTCGCGGCCGCCCTCGGGGGAGTCACCGCCATCACCCCCATGGCCCAGGCGGCCCCCGCCGCCGCATCCGCCGCCACACCGCTCCCTCCGGAACTGGAGGCCGTCCGGGCGGCCGAGGCCACCGCGATCTACGGAGACCCGGCGATCCGCCCGCTGAACGAACGCAAGACCGGGCTGATCTCGCTCGGCGACAGCGAGATCTCGGGCGAGGGCGTCGGGAACTACGACCCCGCCACCAACACCTCCGCCAACCAGTGCCACCGCTCGCCGGACTCGGCGATCCACCGCACCGGCATCCCGGCGGACCTCACCTTCAACGTGGCCTGCTCCGGCGGGTACACCGGCAACATCCGGATCGGCGGCAGCAAGCAGTACGCCGACGAACTCGTCCAGAGCGACAGCCTCGCGGTCAAGGCCCGCAACACGAAGATCAAGATGGTGCTGCTGGTCGCCGGGGCCAACGACGACCTCCAGTTCGGCCCCGTCATGACCGACTGCGTGACCCGCTGGGTGCTCAGCCAGGGCACCTGCGAGCCCAAGTACGGGCCCGGCTGGCAGGCCCGCGTGGACGGCCTGAAGCCCAAGGTGGAGGCCACCGTCGGCGACCTCAAGGCGGTCATGCGCGACGCGGGCTACGCCGACTCCGACTACAAGCTCGTCGTGATGGGCTACCCCAGCCCCATCGGCCCCGACTTCAACGACAACCCGTCCTTCCCCGGCAAGCTCCCCGGCGGCTGTGCCGGCTACGACTCCGACGCCGCCTGGGGCCGCAACTACGCCGTGCCCACCTTCGAGAAGGGCATGCGCGCGGCCGCCCGCGCCGCCGGCGCCCTCTACCTGGACAACTCCCGGCTCTTCCAGGGCCACGAGGTGTGCATGGAGGACGCCTGGGCCCGCGGGCTCTACCTCGACCTCGGGGACCACTTCCCGTGGGACGAGAACACCGCCCGGCAGTCCTTTCACCCCAACTACCGCGGCCACGGCGCCTTCGCGTCCTGCCTGACCCAGCTCTACGACTCCGGCCTGCGCGAGGCCTCCTGCGCCGACCCCGCCAGCACCGGCACCCCCGTCCTCCAGGCCGGCGCCTGGGACGACCTCTACAAGCCGCTGAAGAACGAGGCGACCGGCAACTGCCTCGACGACTTCGCCGGCTCCAGCGCCAACAACACCAAGGTCGTCGGCTGGGACTGCCACGGCGGCCGCAACCAGGGCTGGTGGTTCGACCCCGCGCGCGGAGCCGTCCACACCGAACTGACCCAGGACCGCTGCCTGGACGTCCCCGGCGCGAACTACGCGGCCGGCACCGGGCTGGTCCTGTGGAACTGCCACGGCGGCGCCAACCAGAAGTTCGTCCGCGACGGCGCCACCCTGCGCCCCGCCTCCGCCACCGGCCAGTGCCTGACCCTCTCCGCCGCCCACGAACAGCTGCGCCTGCAGCCCTGCAACGGTTCGGCCGCCCAGCGCTTCGCGTAACCCCGCCGTCCCCGCGACCCCCACACCCGGCCGGCCGCCCGGCCGGCCGGGTGCTCACATCGTCCGCAGCACCTCGCGCACCTCGCGCGGCCGGTTGGTGATGAGCGTGTCCACGCCGAGGCGAACGCACAGCTCCACGTCCTCCGGCTCGTCCACGGTCCACACCCGCACCGCCAGCCCCTTGGCCTTCAACCGCCCCACCAGCCCCGGGTCCCGGCGCACGAGCTCGATGCCCGGACCCGCGTGCGCCGCGAACGGAGGACGGACGGGCCGCAGCCGGCGCTCCATCAGGTACACCGCCGGCAGTCCGGGCGCGAGCCGGTGCAGCCGGGTCAGCGCCGTCCGCGAGAAGCTCATCACCTCGACCAGCCCCGACGCCCCGTCGGCCAGCCCGTTCTCCCGCAGCGTCCGCACCAGCTCCGCCTCCAGCCGCCCGCCGGCCCGGGTGGGGTGCTTGGTCTCGACGGCCAGCCCCACGGGCCGGTCCGCGGCCAGCGCCTCCTTCAGCAGGTCCTCGAAGAGCAGCACCCGCGCCCCGCGGTGCGCCTCGCCCTTCCACCGGCCGAAGTCGAGGGCGGACAGCTCCTCGTACGTCATCTCGGAGACCACCCCGCGCCCGTCGGAGGTCCGCTCCACCGTCCGGTCGTGCACGCACACCAGCCGCCCGTCGGCGCTCAGCCGCACATCGCACTCCAGCGCGTCCGCGCCGTCGGCGATGGCCTGCCGGTAGGCCTCGACGGTGTGCTCGGGAAAGGCGTACGAGGCCCCGCGATGAGCGACGACCCGCACGTCGCGGGGGGCGGGGAAGGACAATTCAGTCATGCCGCAGACGTTATCCCGGTGCGTCGGCCCGGCCGCTGCCGCATGCTGCACCGATGGCCGAACAGTTCGTGACACTTCACTGCACACCCTGCGCGTCCTGCGTGTACGAGGCATGGCAGCACGTCGTCGAAGGCCGGCCGCGCTGGGAGGAGTCCGAGCACTGCCCGGCGTACCAGGTGCAGGCCTGCGGCGGCGGCTGGGGCCCGCCGCCGCCCTGGGTCCGCGAGCACGTCGTGGCCCGGGAGGGGACGACACGCCTCGCGGTGGGCGGCCCGGACGGCATCCCGCTCAAGGCCGTCCGCGAGCTCTACGGCCTCTCCCTGCCGGAACTGCGCCACGCGCGCACCCACGGCCTGGACGCCACCCCTGTGGAGGCCCGGCTGCTGCGCGCGATGAGGGGCGAAGGGCCCCGGGGGTGAGTACCCCCGGGGCCCTTCGTGGCCGGTGCCGCCGGACGGGCGGGCCGCCGGTTACGCCAGGCCCGGGCCGCGGACCGGGATGTGGGTGAAGGTGGGCTCCGGGGCCGGGTTCTGGAAGAAGTCGTTGCCCTTGTCGTCCACGACGATGAACGCCGGGAAGTCCTCGACCTCGATCTTCCAGACCGCCTCCATGCCGAGCTCCTCGTACTCCAGGACCTCGACCTTCTTGATGCAGTCCTGCGCCAGCCGCGCCGCCGGGCCGCCGATGGAGCCGAGGTAGAAGCCGCCGTGCGCACCGCACGCGTCCGTCACCTGCTGCGAGCGGTTGCCCTTGGCCAGCATGACCTTGGAGCCGCCCGCCGCCTGGAACTGCTCGACGTAGGAGTCCATGCGGCCGGCCGTGGTCGGGCCGAAGGAGCCGGAGGCGTAGCCCTCGGGGGTCTTCGCGGGGCCGGCGTAGTACACCGGGTGGTCCTTGAGGTACTGCGGCATGCCCTCGCCCGCGTCCAGCCGCTCCTTGATCTTGGCGTGCGCGATGTCGCGGGCCACGACCAGGGGTCCGGTCAGGCTCAGGCGGGTCTTGACCGGGTGCTCGGTCAGGGTCGCCAGGATCTCGTCCATCGGCCGGTTCAGGTCGATGGAGACGACGTCCGCGGACTCGGCGAGGTGCTCGTCCGTGGTCTCCGGCAGGAACCGCGCCGGGTCCCGCTCCAGCTGCTCCAGGAACACGCCTTCGGCGGTGATCTTCGCGGTGGCCTGGCGGTCGGCCGAGCAGGACACGGCGATGGCCACCGGCAGGGACGCGCCGTGCCGCGGCAGGCGCACCACGCGCACGTCGTGGCAGAAGTACTTGCCGCCGAACTGCGCGCCGATGCCGATCTTCTGGGTCAGCTCGAAGACCTGCTGTTCGAGGGCCTCGTCGCGGAAACCGTGGCCCAGCGCCGACCCCTCGCGCGGCAGCTCGTCCAGGTAGTGCGCGGAGGCGTACTTGGCGGTCTTGAGCGCGTGCTCCGCCGAGGTGCCGCCGACCACGATCGCCAGGTGGTACGGCGGGCAGGCCGCCGTACCGAGCGAACGGATCTTCTCCTCCAGGAACTTCATCATGGAGGCCTCGTTGAGGACCGCCTTCGTCTCCTGGTAGAGGAAGGACTTGTTGGCCGAGCCGCCGCCCTTGGCCATGAAGAGGAACTTGTACGCGCCGCCGTCCGTCGCGTACAGCTCGATCTGCGCGGGCAGGTTCGAGCCGGTGTTCTTCTCCTCCCACATGGTGAGCGGGGCCATCTGCGAGTAGCGCAGGTTCAGCCGGGTGTAGGCGTCGTAGATGCCGCGGGAGAGGGCCGCCTCGTCGCCGCCCTCGGTCAGCACGTTCTGGCCGCGCTTGCCCATGACGATCGCCGTGCCCGTGTCCTGGCACATCGGCAGGACGCCGGCCGCCGCGATGTTCGCGTTCTTCAGCAGGTCCAGCGCCACGAACTTGTCGTTCGCGCTCGCCTCCGGGTCGTCGATGATCCGGCGCAGCTGCGCGAGGTGCGCGGGGCGCAGGAAGTGCTGGATGTCGTGGATGGCCTCTTCGGCGAGCTTGCGCAGCGCCTCGGGCTCGACCTTGAGGAACGTACGGCCGTCGGCCTCGAAGGTCGAGACGCCCTCCGAGGTCACCAGCCGGTAGGGGGTGGTGTCCTCGCCCAGGGGGAGCAGATCGGTGTACGCAAACTCTGGCATGACGGCAGTCATTCCTCACTCGGCAGAAGGCGCTGGCGACCATTTGGCAGCGCGGTTAACCAGCGTAGGACCTCGCCCGGGCGGTTCGTCTGTGAGGTAGGGCTCACCGGCCCTCGCGGGGGAGTGTCGCGATCTATCGTGTCTCGCTATGCTGAGCCGCGTGGACCTGGAAAAGCACCCCGCCGCCGCCCCTGCCCCCGAGGCCCCCGCCCCCGCCGGGCTGCGCGCCTCCGACGCCGACCGGGACCGGATCGCCGACATCCTCGGGCAGGCCCTCGCGGAGGGCCGGCTGACCGCGGAGGAGCACCACGAGCGCCTGGACTCCCTCTACGCCGTCAAGACCGTGGGCGAGCTGGAGGTCCTCGTGCGCGACCTCCCGGCCGGCGCCGCCGCGGCCGCCGACACCTCGCGGCCGGCCTTCCCGGCCCCGGTCCCGGCGGCCGCGGGCGAGGGCCCCGTCGAGACGGTCGTCGCCGTGTTCAGCAGCTCCGCCCGCAAGGGCCGCTGGCGTCCGGGGGCCCGCACCCGCGCGGTCTCCGTCTTCGGCGACATCACCGTCGACCTCACCGAGGCCGTCTTCGAGCAGCAGGTCACCGAGATCAACGTGACCGCGGTGCTCGGCAACGTCGAGGTCCTGGTGCCGGAGAACGTCACCCTGCGCGGCTACGGCAGCGGTGTCCTCGGCAACTTCGAGGTGCGCGGGGAGGGCGCCTCGGCCGACCCGCAGGCGCCGGTGGTCATCGTCCGCGGGTTCGCGCTGCTGGGCAACATCGAGGCCCACCCCAAGCGCGGTTCCCGGCTGGTCGACCTGGCCGGCAAGTTCCGCAAGCGGCTCGACGGCTGAGCCGGGCGGTCGCTGAGCCGGGCGGCCGCCCGCGCGCACGGCGCCCGCGCGGGGCGCGCACGCGGCGCCCCGCGCACCCGTGCGCGAGCGTCCCGTGCCTGCGGCGTATTTCGGACGAACCTCCCCCCGGCGTCGCCACGCGGGGCTTAGGGGCACGTACAGCGGGTAGGGACTGGTGCATCGTCTCTCGCTCGCGTATACGTCGTCAGGAGTAGACCGTGCCGCATCCGCCGCATCAGTCCCTGCAGGCAGCCGCCGTTCAGAGTCTTCAGACGCGCCCGGTGGCCGCCGTGCCGAAGCCGCGGGTGCCGGCCAGGGAAGAGGACGGCCCATGGCACGCGGAGGCGGTGTGCCGCAGGGACGAGGCGGGCCTCTTCTTCGCGCCGTCCAAGGAGCCCACCGCGGCCCGGCTCGCCCGCGAGGAGGCCGCCAAGCGGGTCTGCGCGCGCTGCCCCGTGATGGTCGCCTGCCGCGAGCACGCGCTGCTGCAGCCCGAGCCCTACGGGGTCTGGGGCGGCCTGACCGCCGCCGAGCGCCGGGTCGTCCTCGGCCGCAGGCGCCGCCGCGCCGCCGAACTGCTCCCGGGCGCGGGCACGCCCCCGGTCGCCGCCGCGGGCTGAGACGTGGAACGGACGAAGGGGCGGTCCCCCGCACCGGGGCCGCCCCTTCGCCGTGCCGTCTGTGGCCGGACCGTTCTCGCCGCGTACCCTTCCGGGCGCTACTTCGCCCGGTCGAAGTCGATCGCGCTGTAGGCGCGCAGCTTCGAGAGGCGGTGGGTGGAGTCGATCTGCCGGATCGTGCCGGACTTCGAGCGCATGACCAGCGAGGACGTGGTCGCGGTCTCCGCGCGGTAGTGGACGCCGCGCAGCAGCTCGCCGTCGGTGATGCCGGTCGCGACGAAGAAGACGTTCTCGCCGGAGACCAGGTCGTGCGTGCTCAGGACCCGGTCCAGGTCGTGGCCGGCGTCGAGGGCGCGCTGGCGCTCGGCGTCGTCCTTCGGCCACAGCTTGCCCTGGATGGTGCCGCCGAGGCACTTGATGGCGCAGGCCGAGATGATGCCCTCGGGGGTGCCGCCGATGCCGAGGAGCAGGTCCACGCCGGTGCCCTCGCGCACCGCCATGACCGAGCCCGCGACGTCGCCGTCGGAGATGAACTTGATGCGGGCGCCGGTCTCCCGGATCTCCTTGACGATGCCCTCGTGACGGGGGCGGTCCAGGATGACGACCGTGACGTCCTCGACGGCCATGCCCTTGGCCTTGGCGACCCGGCGGATGTTGACCGAAACGGGGGCGTTGATGTCCACGAAGTCGGCGGCCTCGGGACCGGTGACGAGCTTGTCCATGTAGAAGACCGCGGACGGGTCGAACATGGTGCCGCGGTCGGCGGCGGCCAGGACGGCGATGGCGTTGGGCATGCCCTTGGCGTTGAGCGTGGTGCCGTCGATCGGGTCCACGGCGATGTCGACCTCGGCACCGGTGCCGTCGCCGACCTGCTCGCCGTTGAAGAGCATGGGGGCTTCGTCCTTCTCCCCCTCGCCGATGACGACGACGCCGTTCATCGAGACGGTGGAGATCAGCGTCCGCATCGCGTTGACCGCGGCGCCGTCCGCGCCGATCTTGTCGCCGCGGCCGACCCACCGGCCCGCGGCGAGGGCCGCGGCCTCGGTGACCCGGACGAGTTCCAGGGCGAGGTTGCGGTCAGGAGCTTCGGGAGAGACTTCGAGCTGGGGCGGCAGGTTGTGCTCGGTCATCGGAGCGCACCTTTCTGTACGACGACGGCCGGGATGTGAGGGTGCTGGAACTCTATCGGTACGTCGACATATTGAGCAGAGCGGGTCACGTATGAGCGCATTATCGGTCAAGCGTGTCGGCTGAGCGGACACCCGGCGCCTACCCGCGCATCCCTCGCCGCACTCACGGCGCGCCCGCGAGGGCGACCCCGGCGGAGATCGCCCCCGGCGATGCGGGACGATGGGGGCGTGGCAGGTATGAAAGGCAAGCAGACGGTCTGGGACATGGTCCGGTCGCTGGCGGTGATCGGCGTCGTCGTGGCGGGGATCTACATCTTCCTCCCCCATGACGACACGGCCGACCCGACGCGGGTGGTGGACTACCGGGTGGAGACCATCACGGCGCGGCGCGCGGCGCCGTACCCGGTGGCGGCCCCGGTGGGGCTGCCCGGGGAGTGGCGGGCGACCTCCGTGACCTACGAGCGCAAGGCGTCCAACGCCTGGCACCTGGGCTTCCAGGACCCGGAGAAGCAGTACGTGGCCGTGGAGCAGTCCAGCGACACCTCGGTGAAGTACCTGGAGCACGTCACGCAGAAAGCCAAGGCCAGCGGGCAGACCCAGCAGGTCGGGGACCGGGCGTGGGAGCGCTGGGAGGGCGACAAGTACGACGCCCTCGTACGCCAGGAGCAGGGCTACGTCACCGTGGTGACCGGTACCGCCTCCTTCGACCAGCTCGGCAGGATGGCGGCCGCGCTGGAGTTCAAGCAGGGCCCGCAGACTCCGTAGCCGACGTGGACCCGAGGGGTCCGTACGACGCGGAAGGCCGCCCGTCCCGGGGAAACCGGGGCGGGCGGCCTTCTTGGCGTCGGGGAGGACTCAGACGGTCGTGACGACCTGGTCGAAGTCCAGGCGCGGGGAGCGCGGGAACCAGGCGTTCTCGCCCGGCTGGCCGATGTTGACGACCATCAGCGGGGTGTGGTCGGCGTCCAGGAACTCCTTCTGGACACCGGCGAAGTCCAGGCCGGTCATCGGGCCGGCGGCCAGGCCGGCGGCGCGGACGCCGATGATGAAGTAGGCGGCCTGGAGGGCGCCGTTGACCAGGGCGGACTGCTCGCGGACCGGGCGCTCGGCGAAGAAGGCGTCCTTGGCCTGCGGGAAGTGCGGGAGCAGCTGCGGGAGCTCCTCGTGGAACTCGTTGTCCGCGGAGAGGATCGCGACCAGCGGCGCGGCGGCGGTCTTGGCCTGGTTGCCCTCGGCCATGTGCTTCACGAGGCGCTCGCGGGCCTCGGGGGAGCGGACCAGGGTGATCCGCAGCGGGGTCTGGTTGAAGGCGGTGGGGCCGAACTTCACGAGGTCGTAGATCGCCTGGACCTGCTCCTCGGTGACCGGCTCGTCGGAGAACGAGTTGGCGGTACGGGCCTCGCGGAACAGCAGGTCCTGAGCGGCGGCGTCGAGAACGAGAGACATCGGAAAGCCTTCTTCGGTACGGAGGTGAAGTGCGATGTCCCGACTCTAGGACAAAAGTAGATGAAATTTCAACTACTTTGGCGCGGGGTGATGTGGATCACCTCTCGCGGCCCCGCCCTAGCGGCCCTCCCCGCCCTTGCCGCCCGCGGCCTCCTGCTCGCGGGCCGCCAGCGCCGAGTCCAGCCGGGCGCGGGCGCCCTCCAGCCAGTGCCGGCAGACCTTGGCCAGCTCCTCGCCGCGCTCCCAGAGGGCCAGGGACTCCTCCAGGGAGGTGCCGCCGGCCTCCAGCTTGCGGACGACCTCGACGAGCTCGTCGCGGGCCTGCTCGTACCCCAGCGCCGTATCGGTTCCAGTCATTCCCGTTCCCATCGTAGGTGTGCAGTACAACGAATTTGTTGCCGGAGTGTGTCGGCGTCAGCGCGCCTCGGGGGCGGGGGCGGGGGCAGCGGCGGATGCCGTCCCGGGGGCGGGCTCGGACACGGTGCCCGCGTCCGGCGCGGAGTCCGTCCGCGTGACCTCCACGGTGAACTCGCCCGCCGCCACCCGGGCCCGCAGCACCTGTCCCGCCGCGACCTCCTCCGGGGCCCGCACCACGTGCCCGTCCGCCCGCTGGAGCACCGCGTACCCGCGCTCCAGGGTGGCCGCCGGGGACAGCGCCACCACCCGGGCCCGGGTGTGCTCCAGCTCGGAGTCGGCCCGGTCCAGCAGGTGTCCCAGCGTGCGCCGGCTACGGCCCAGCAGCGCTTCCAGCTCGGCCTCCCGGGTCTCCACCATCCGCTGCGGATGGACGAAGACCGGCCGGGCCAGGGCGTGCGCGAGACCCCGTTCCTCCCGGTCGAGCAGCCCGCGCAGGGCCCGCAGCCCGCGGCCCCGGAGCTGGTCCACCCGCTCCAGCTCCTCCCCGACGTCCGGGACCACCTTCTTCGCCGCGTCCGTGGGCGTGGAGGCCCGCAGGTCCGCGACCAGGTCCAGCAGCGGGGAGTCCGGCTCGTGCCCGATCGCCGAGACCACGGGGGTACGGGCGTCCGCGACCGCCCGCACGAGCTCCTCGTCGGAGAAGGGCAGCAGGTCCTCCACGCTGCCCCCGCCCCGCGCCACGATGATCACGTCCACATCCGGCCGGGCGTCCAGCTCCTGGACCGCCCGCACCACCTGTGGCACCGCGTGCACCCCCTGCACGGCGACGTTGCGGACCTCGAAGCGCACCGCCGGCCAGCGCCGCCGGGCGTTCTCCAGCACGTCCCGCTCGGCCGCCGAGGCCCGCCCCACCACCAGCCCGATCAGCTGCGGCAGGAACGGCAGCGGCTTCTTGCGGTCCAGCGCGAACAGGCCCTCGGAGGCCAGCGACCGCTTCAGCCGCTCCAGCCGGGCCAGCAGCTCCCCGATGCCCACCGGGCGGATCTCGGTCACCCGCAGGGACAGCTGCCCGCGCGGCGCGTACCACTCGGGCTTGGCCAGGACGACGACCCGCGCGCCCTCCGTCACCGCGTCCGCGACCTCCTCGTAGACCTGCCGGAAGCAGGTCACGCTGACGGAGATGTCGTGCGACGGGTCCCGCAGCGTCAGGAACACCACTCCCGCCCCCGGCCGCCGGGACAGCTGCGTGATCTGCCCCTCCACCCACACCTGACCCAGCCGGTCGATCCAGCCCCCGATGAGCCGGGACACCTGACCGACCGGCAGCGGCGCATCAGCCGACGTATTCAGACCCATGCACGCAGGCTAGCCGCCGGGGCCGACACCGGTACCGGGCCCGTCGGACGGGATCCCCGCGCGTCGGCCGCGCTGGACCACCAGTACGCACAAGCCCACCAGCAGCCACACCGCCCCCACGAGCTGCGCCGTCCAGGAGGCCTCGACGATCACCGCGACCGTCACCGCCGCGCCCAGCACGGGCACCACCAGGTGCTTGCCCCACTCCGGCGGCCCCGCCATCCGGCGCACCACGAACCAGGCCACCACCGAGGCGTGCAGCAGCGTGAACGCGGTCAGCGCCCCGATGTCCACGACGGAGACCAGGTGGTCGAGCCCGTCGTCGCGCCGGGCCGCCCACACCGCCGCCACCAGCGTCACCGTCGCCGCCACCAGCAGCGCCGCCCTCGGCGTGCCGCCCGAGGTGCGCGCCAGGGCGCCCGGCAGCCGCCGCTCGCGGGCCATCGCGAAGAGCAGCCGACCGGCCGCGGCCTGCCCGGCCAGCGCCGCGAAGGCCGCCCCGATCGCCTTGCTCACCGCCACCAGGTCGTGCAGCCAGCCCCCGACCGAGGTCTCCACGGCGTTGTAGAAGGCCGGCCCCTGCGACGCCGGGTCGGCGGCCAGCTCCGCCGAGGAGACCGGGGTCAGCAGCGCCGCGAGGTAGGTCTGGGCGAGGAAGAGCACCCCGGTCAGCGCCAGGCAGAACAGCACCGCCCGGGCCACCTTCGCCGAGCCCCCGGTGACCTCCTCGGCGAAGGAGGCGATGGCGTCGAAGCCCAGGTACGAGAGGACCGCGACGGACACCGCGCCCAGGACGGCGGCCGTCGAGAAGCCCAGCGAGCCGTCGCCGGTCAGCGGGGACAGCCAGCCGCGCCGGGCGCCGTCCCGCAGCAGCACGGTCACCGCCGAGACCAGGAAGACGAGCAGGACGACGACCTCCAGGCCGAGCACCGCGAAGCCCACGCGCGCGGCCGCCCGTACGCCCCACAGGTTCAGCGCGGTGGTGACCACCACCGCCAGCGCCGTCCACACCCACCGGGACACCTCCGGCACCAGCGCGTTCATCGCGATCCCGGAGAAGAGGTAGGCGACCGCCGGGATCAGCAGGTAGTCCAGCATCGCCATCCAGCCGGCGATCAGCCCCGGCCCCTCGCCCAGCGCCGTGCGGGCGTACGTGAAGACCGAACCGGCCCGCGGGGCCACCCGCACCATCTGCGCGTACGAGAAGGCGGTGAAGGCCATCGCGACGGTCGCGACGAGGTAGACGAGCGCGACGGCGCCGTGCGACGTGGCGTCGAGCGTGCCGAAGACCCCCACCGGGGCCATGGGGGCGATGAAGAGCAGTCCGTAGACGACCAGATCCCGGAATCCGAGGCTCCGCCGCAGGGCGGTGGGCGGTGCGGTGGTGGAATCCGTAGCGGATGCCATCGTTCCTCCGGAGGATCGCCGGGACGGACGTTCGACCAAGTCTGTGCCGAACGGGGGACGTCCGGCCTGCTGGAGACCCCCGTACGATGGAGCGTATGACTGCTCCCGCCCCCGCTCCCGCATCCCGCCGCGTCCTGCTCGCCGCCCCGCGCGGCTACTGCGCGGGCGTGGACCGTGCCGTGATCGCTGTCGAGAAGGCCCTCGAGCAGTACGGTGCGCCGGTCTACGTCCGGCACGAGATCGTGCACAACAAGTACGTCGTCCAGACGCTGGAGAAGAAGGGCGCGGTCTTCGTCGAGCGGACCGAGGAGGTCCCGCCCGGCTCCATCGTGATGTTCTCCGCGCACGGCGTGGCCCCGGTGGTGCACGAGGAGGCGGCGCGGGGCCGGCTCGCGACGATCGACGCGACCTGCCCGCTGGTCACCAAGGTCCACAAGGAAGCCATCCGGTACGCGAACGAGGACTTCGACATCCTCCTCATCGGCCACGAGGGCCACGAGGAGGTCATCGGCACCTCCGGCGAGGCCCCGGACCACATCACCATCGTGGACGGCCCGGACGACGTGGCGAACGTCGAGGTGCGCGACGAGTCGAAGGTCGTCTGGCTCTCCCAGACCACCCTCTCCGTCGACGAGACCATGGAGACGGTCGACGCCCTGAAGACCAAGTTCCCGCTGCTGGTCTCGCCGCCGAGCGACGACATCTGCTACGCCACCTCGAACCGCCAGGCCGCCGTCAAGGTCATGGGCGCCGAGTCCGACCTGGTCATCGTGGTCGGCTCGAAGAACTCCTCGAACTCCATCCGGCTCGTCGAGGTCGCCCTCGACGCGGGCGCCCGCGCCGCGCACCTGGTCGACTTCGCGAGCGAGATCGACGAGGCCTGGCTGGAGGGCGTCACCACGGTCGGCCTGACCTCGGGCGCCTCGGTGCCCGAGGTGCTGGTCGAAGAGGTCCTGGAGTGGCTGACGCAGCGCGGCTACGCGGACGTGGAGATCGTCAAGACGGCCGAGGAGTCGATCGTCTTCTCCCTGCCGAAGGAACTGCGCCGCGATCTGCGCGCGGAAGCGGCCGAACTGGTCGCCGGCGGTGCGGACGAGTAGCCTGCGGCGCCCCGCGTTCGTACGGTGAGTCCATGCAGATCTTCGGTGTGGACATTGGCGGTTCCGGTATCAAGGGCGCTCCCGTGGACCTTGACCGCGGCGAGCTGGCGCAGGAGCGCCACAAGGTACTGACACCACATCCGGCCACCCCCGAGAAGGTGGCCGGATGCGTCGCCGAGGTGATCGGCGCGTTCTCCTGGAAGGGCCCGGTCGGGGTCACCTTCCCCGGCGTGGTCACCGGCGGCGTCACCCGGTCGGCGGCCAACGTCGACGAGGCGTGGGTCGGCACGGACGCCGCGGCCCTCCTCTCGCGCGAGCTCGGCGGCCTGCCCGTCACCGTCCTGAACGACGCGGACGCGGCGGGCGTCGCGGAGATGACGTACGGGGCCGGGCGCGGCCGGGGCGGCACGGTCATCCTGCTCACCCTGGGCACGGGCATCGGCAGCGCCCTCTTCACGGACGGGCGGCTGGTCCCGAATTCGGAGCTGGGCCACCTGGAGCTCAAAGGTCACGACGCGGAGACGCGGGCCTCGGTCAAGGCCAAGGAGGACGGGGACCTCAGCTGGGAGCACTGGGCGCACCGGCTCCAGCGGTACCTGGCCCATGTGGAGATGCTGTTCTCCCCGGACCTCTTCATCCTCGGCGGCGGCGTCAGCCGCAAGCCGGAGAAGTTCCTCCCGCTGATCGGAGGCATCCGCGCGGAGATCGTCCCGGCGAAGCTGCAGAACAACGCGGGCATCGTCGGCGCGGCGATGGCGGCCCGCGACGGGGCGCCGACGGGCTAGGCGGTGCTGCTGCGGCGGGCGGCGCGCCGGCGTCCGCTCAGCGCGGCCCGCCGCACCAGCGCGATCAGGGCGGCGACCAGCGTGCCCGCGTAGAGCCACCCGGCGTGCAGGGACAGCGCCGACACCACCCCCATCAGCTGCCCGCCGAGGCCGCCGGAGCCGCCCGAGACGGGCCACACCCCGGCGGCGAAGGCGATCGGCACGGAGACGGGCGCGGTGACCAGGTCGGCCGGGCGCACCCACACGGCCGTCGCGGCGGCCACGGGCAGGAAGAGCAGGCCGTAGGCGAAGAGCGAGGAATCGAAGAGCAGCCAGCAGACCCCGGCGGCCAGGAGCATCGCGGCGCACGCGAACAGCCCGCCGCCGAGCCCGGTCAGCCGGGGCCGCGGCAGGCGCCGCCCGGCCCGGACCGCGGGGGGCCGTGGTCCGCGCGCCTGAGGGTGACGTACCGAACGCATCCTGTATTGCTCCACCCCACCAAACTAGGCGGGCGGCTGCCCGGATCGGTCCCCGGACACGCGTACATCGAGCGCAGCTCATCGGAAAGTAAACTGTCCGGTGGCCCACTCCGGGCCGCCGCCCCCTCCAGCTACGGGAAGTCGCCAACGTGTCGCTCACGATCGGAATCGTCGGCCTGCCGAATGTCGGCAAGTCGACCCTGTTCAACGCCCTGACCAAGAACGACGTGCTGGCGGCCAACTACCCGTTCGCCACCATCGAGCCGAACGTCGGCGTCGTCGGCGTACCGGACCCGCGCCTCGCGGTCCTGGCCGGCATCTTCGGCTCGCAGAAGGTCCTCCCGGCGACGGTCGACTTCGTCGACATCGCGGGCATCGTGCGCGGCGCCTCGGAGGGCGAGGGCCTCGGCAACAAGTTCCTCGCGAACATCCGCGAGTCGGACGCGATCTGCCAGGTCATCCGCGCCTTCAAGGACGAGAACGTCGTCCACGTCGACGGCAAGGTCTCGCCCAAGGACGACATCGAGACGATCAACACCGAGCTGATCCTCGCCGACCTCCAGTCCATCGAGAAGGCGGAGCCGCGCCTGACGAAGGAGTCCCGCCTCCAGAAGGAGAAGGTCGCGGTCCTGGCCGCGGTCGTCGAGGCGAAGAAGATCCTGGAAGCGGGCGACACGCTCTTCTCGAAGGGCATCACCAAGGGCACGGAGCAGGGCGACCTCCTGCACGAGCTGCACCTGCTCACCACGAAGCCCTTCCTCTACGTCTTCAACGTGGACGAGGACGAGCTGACGGACGACGCCTTCAAGGCGGAGCAGTCCGCGCTGGTCGCCCCGGCCGAGGCCATCTTCCTGAACGCGAAGCTGGAGCAGGACCTCTCGGAGCTGGACGACGAGGAAGCCCTGGAGCTCCTCCAGTCGGTCGGCCAGGAGGAGCCCGGCCTCGCCACCCTCGGCCGCGTCGGCTTCGCCACCCTGGGCCTCCAGACCTACCTGACGGCAGGCCCGAAGGAAACCCGCGCCTGGACCATCAAGCAGGGCGCCACCGCCCCGGAGGCGGCCGGCGTCATCCACACCGACTTCCAGCGCGGCTTCATCAAGGCCGAGGTCATCTCCTTCGCGGACCTGGTCGAATGCGGCTCGGTCACCGAAGCCCGCGCGAAGGGCAAGGCCCGCATGGAGGGCAAGGAGTACGTCATGCAGGACGGCGACGTGGTGGAGTTCCGCTTCAACGTGTAATACGTCCGGCGAAAGGCCGTCTGACCTGCAACGGAGCGGGTTGGGCGGCCTTTGCTGTCCGCACAGAGTCCGCAGCGTGCCGACTTCGCTCAGCGCGCGGGGGAGCGACTACGCCGCTTCGTCGACCTGCGGATGGGCATCGGCGGACTGGTCCGCGGCATGGCAGTGGATGCGATGAAGGCCCATCTGCGGGACTTCCCCGCCGATGGGCCCGAGGGCTGGATCTTCACGGCGCCGCAAGGCGGGCCCGTGGTCTACACGCACTTCATGGACGGGTCCTGGCAGCCCGCCTGCGCGAAGGCCGGCATAGCGAAGGGCACCGGACCCCACGCCCTCCGGCATCACTACGCCAGCCTGCTGATCAAGCACGGCGAGTCCGTGAAGACGGTCTCCGAGCGCCTCGGCCACACCAACGCGGCCATGACTCTGAACATCTACACCCACCTGTGGCCCGACTCCGAGGAGCGGACCCGGGCCGCCGTCGACAAGGCGTACGGGGGGAGCGGGACCATGCGGTGCGAGCGAGCGGTCTTGGGCGGGCAGACGTACACGCCGTGCCTGGCGGTCTGCTGGATCTGCTGCTCGACCGAGACCGTGGCATGCAGCAGGTCGAGGTGACGCGCCTGGAGGCCGAACAGCTCACCGGGGCGGGGACTGTAAATCGTTCGGTGTAACTTCCGATCAAGGAAGATGCACCGATGGCCAGTGAGAACGTGACCGGGGCCGAGACCGTCGAGCCGTCTGAGCCGCAGCCGTCGAAGGCGGTGGATGACCGGCTGATCGACGAGCTTGTATCCCGGGTCCAGGCCGAGGGCCTGCAGCTGACCGGCGAGGGCGGACTGCTCCAGCAGCTGACGAAGCGGCGCGAAGACCGTGCTGACGGACGTCGGACCGGTCGGGATATCCGTGCCCCGCGACCGGGACGGATCCTTCGAGCCGAAGATCGTCAAGAAGCGGCAGAAGCGCCTGACCGGCGTGGACGAGATGGTCATCTCCCTCTCTGCGGAGGGCCTGACCACAGGCGAGGTCCAGGCCCACCTGGCCGAGGTTTATGGCGCCGAGGTCTCCCGCCAGACGATCTCCACCATCACCGATAGGGTGCTCGATGGCATGGCCGAGTGGCAGAACCGACCGTTGGACTCCGTCTATCCGGTGGTCTTCATCGACGCCATTCACGTGAAGATCCGCGACGGTGCCGTCGCCAACCGGCCCGTCTACGTCGCCCTGGCCGTCACCACCGAAGGCCGCAGGGACATCCTCGGGCTCTGGGCCGGCGACGGCGGCGAGGGCGCCAAGCACTGGATGCGCATCCTCACCGAGATCAAGAACCGCGGCGTGAACGACGTCCTCATGCTCGTCTGCGACGGGCTGAAGGGCCTGCCCGACGCGGTCGAGACCGTCTGGCCGAAGACGATCGTGCAGACCTGCGTGGTCCACCTGCTGCGGAACTCCTTCCGCTATGCCGCCCGCCAGGACTGGGACGAGATCGCCAAGCTCCTCAAGCCCGTCTACACCGCGTCGACGGAGGAGGCTGCCCTCGACCGGTTCGCCGAGTTCGCAGACGCCTGGGGCCGCAAGTATCCGGCGATCGTCAGGCTCTGGGAGAACGCCTGGGAAGGGTTCACCCCGTTCCTGCGATTCGACACAGAGATCCGCCGGATCATCTGCACCACCAAGGCGATCGAGTCCGTGAAAGCGCGGATCCGTCGGGAGGTCAAGGCCCGCGGGCACTTCCCCAACGAGACCGCCGCCCTGAAGTGCGTATACATGGCGATCATGTCGCCGGACCCCACCGGCAAGGGCCAGGCCCGCTGGACCATGCGCTGGAAGACCGCTCTGAACGCCTTCGACATCACCCTCGACGGCCGACTCTCCGCCGCCCGTCAGTAACCCAACCACCCTCGATTCACCGTTAGATTGAGAGATCCGCGAACCACGGTTCAGGAGCAGCTCCACTCTTCGCTGGGCAGGGAGTGCCATAGGTCGAGCCAGTCGTGGAGCAGGAAGAGGGGGCGGGTCAGGACGACGTCGCCGGCCCGCTGGGAGCGGATCGCCAGGCCGAGGTCGGCGAAGACCGGATCGCCGGCGACGCTGTACGCCAGGCTGCCGGGCCGTGTTGTGCGGTGGACGAGCCAGTCCTCCACGTGGGAAGGTGCGCAGCCGGTCAGCGGGGCTGCGTCCAGTCTCACCTGGGGGCCCGTGAGGGCGTCTGCGGCGACGCACCCCAGGCGGCCGTCGTGGAAGAGGGCCCTGATCCCGCTCTCAGCGAAGTCGGCATAGTTGGGCTTCTGGTCTTCGCCGTGGTGGGAATAGGACGATACGGCCGGTTCTTCGCCGAGGACGCGGGTGATCTCTTCCACGGTCATCCCGAAGTGCAGGGGGCCGACTCCTACGTACGGCGTGAACGTCCACTCGGCGCGCTCCTCCTTCCGGGCGATCCGACACGGGCCGTGGTATCCAGCCTCGCTCCCCAGGGCGGCCACGGGCGGCTCGGGTGCCGGCTCGTGCGGGGCGGCCGCTATGGGCGCGGCCCGGTCCTCACGTCGGCGGCCGAGCTGTTCCGGAGCTGCAGTGTCCTCGGGTTGCTCTTCCAGCCAGCGGATCGCCTGCTCCTGGTCCTGGCCGAACGGGTCCTCCGCCAACTCGCCTGCCCGGTCCAGGGCCGCGCGGCGCTCCTCCTCCGCAGTGACGAGACCGGTGACATCCTCACCCCAGGCAGCCAGCCGTTCCCGGGCGATCCACCGGTAGTACGAGTCCGCGCTCACGGCCAGGACCTCGCGAACGGCGGGCGCGTACCGGGGTACGGACGAGGTGAGGGCGGGGTCGGCCAGGAGCAGGGCGGTGGCCGCGAGCGCGGCCTCCCTCACCAGTGGATCGTCGTCGTCACAGAAATCCGCGATGCGGTCGTGGAGTATTGGCCGTGCCGCACGGGCGGCGGCCAGATCTCGCGCCGTGCCGACGCCGTCCTCGACGTCCAGGCGGGCGATGTCGGCGAACGAAGCCAGCCAATTCAGCAGTTCGGCGCGAAGCGACCGCACACCGGCCCTGCGCTCCCACCGGTCTTCGGCGAGGGTGCGCGGATCGTCGAGAAGACAGGCGAGGACCAAGGCCGCCGGAGCGGTCGCTGGAAAGACCTGTTCCTGATTGAGGAGCAGCCGATACAGATCGCCCACTGCCCGTACTCGGTGGGCCGGGTCGGCGGCGAGCACAGCACCGAGGACGTCCGGTGTGTCAGGCACACCGTGCAGGCCCGTACAGACGTGCGGCAGCTTCCCCCAGCCGGTGCCTGCGAGCTCTGCCTGTGCTCTGTGTGGCAGGCAGCCGCCGGGAGCATCAGGAAGGTCTGGGGTCATCTCGTTGATCACGACCGCAGTGTTCCAGCCGAATCCGACATCAGGGGCGCCGATGCCTGCCATAGGCCGCAGACAGCTCACGCTCGAGCAGCATTCTGATGTCCTCGCTGTTCGTGGCAGCGAGGACATCAGTCGTCAGGCGGCGTGGGCTGCGGGTAACTGCGAGACCCACGTCGTGAGCTCGGCCAGATGCCCGGGTTGCAGCCCGTGGTGTGAGTCGGGCTGAACGAGGAGAGTCGGCGTTCCCTTGGCGGTCCGCTCCGCCGCCCAGGCGCGATCGAGGTCGGTGAAGTCGTCGTCAACCCAGGCGACCGCCGACCCGCAGAGCCACGGTTCGACGTGGTCGCGCTTCCAGAGGTAGCCGTTGGGGTGGCTGGTGGGGATCTCGGGGCGGGGGAGATCGAGGTACGGGAACTCCGGCAGCCCGAGGAGCGGCCCGACGATGGTGGTGGCGTCCTTGCGCCAGCTCGTGCACCACACGGGGGCGACGAGGCCGCTGGTCAGGAAACCGGCGAGCAACGGGCCGTGGGCGGGGTTGAGCCAGATCGGTACCGGGTTGTCGGGGTCGCGGCCCGCGGGCAGGACGGTGTGGCGGACGTGGGTGGGTGGGGTGCTGCCGTCGGACGCCGGGAACGGTATGAGGACGCCGTCGATGTCGAGCAGGAGGTAGGGCAAGGGCATCGTTGCCTCCGTCGGTCAGCGTTTCCGGGCGGTGATCAGGAGAGTGGTGGGCCACGGGTCGAGACGCGGGTGCCGCAGCTCGATGGCCGAGGTGATCCGCAGGCCGGTCCGGGAGAGATGGGCGGCCCAGCGGTGGGCGTCGTACTCCCAGCGGGCGATGGGCAGCCGGGTGCGGTCGGGCATGGTGACGTAGTCCTCGCGGGGACGGTCGTCCGTCGAAGGATGTCTCCCGGCCCGTGCCGGGTGGGGTACGGAGAAGGCCAGTACGCCGCCGGGCACGAGGTGGCGGGAGATTGCGGCGAGCATAAGCTCCGGAGCGACCAGGCCGACGGCGCCGAATACCGAGTAGACCGCGTCGAAGGTCTGGCCGGTGGCCTGGAGGTAGTGCAGTGCATGGCCGGCGGTAAAGGTGGCGCCCTCGATGTGGCCGTGGTGCGAGCGTGCTCGCCGCACCTGGAGCCCCACCAGGTCGACTCCGGTGACGCGGGCCTGGTGGTGTCGGGCCAGGTGAGCCACGTTGTGGCCGGGACCGCACCCGAGCTCCAGGAGACGCTTGCCGCGCAGGTCCCGGCCGAGGATCTCCGCGCCGGGGCCCAGACCGGGGTGGGTGCTCCACTCCATCCGTGCCGGAGGAACGAGCGCGTGGGCCGGTGCGGTGGCGAGACGCTGGGCGGCGTGGGCGTACCAGGGGGAGACCTGGGCGAGCACCTAGACCTCCAGGAGTTGGACCACGTCGTTCAGGTGGCGGCGAACGACGGGGATGTACGCGAAGTCCCTGGTCCGGTCGTTGATCCAGCGGATCGCCTGCTCCATGAACCACTCGACGGCCCACATGCGGTGCCAGCCCAGCGCCCATGCCTCGGCAGCCAGGCCACCCCGGGCGGCGAGGGCGTCCTCGTGACCGCCGGCGGTGACGTACTGCTCCAGGAACACCCTCAGCCGGACGGGGCTGGGCGTCTCGGTGGTGCCGTGGTACGAGGCGAGGTCGATCAGGCCGGGTCCGGTGAAGGCGCGGGCGAAGTCGAGGAGGTGCCAGCCCTCCTCCCCGATGTGGACGCTCGTGGGGTGGAACTCGGAGTGCACCCAGCCGAACGGGTCGAGCGTCGCCCCCTGGGCGCGGGCCTCGGCTGCCGCGGAGATCTTCCCCAGCGCGGTCTCGATGTCGTCGCAATCCGTCCACCGGCCGGCCTTTCGAAGCCGCTGGAGGTGATCGAGGGCCCGGCCGGGCAGGGCCGCGAGGCCCGCGCCGTCGAGGAAGGGCAGACTGCTGGCAGGGCGGGCGGCGTGGAGCATCACGGCGGCGGCGACGCCGTCGAGGTCGTCGGCGTCCCGTACCGGGGTGCCGAGGTCGTCCATGAGCATCCCGATCCACTTGTCCTGCATGGCGGTGGCGTGAAGCTCGGGTACCGGCAGCCCGCGGTGGTGTGCGATTCGCAGGGCCTGGGCCTCGCGGTCGAAGGGCTCCTTGGCGTACTTGAAGACGGCCGTGGTGCCGTCGGGAAAGGTGATGCGTTCGACTCCGGACATGCCCCAGACGCGGATCTCCGTGCGTTCGGGGAGGGGCTTGCCGACGAGGGTGCACAGGTCGTCCAGCAGGGCGGCGGTCAGGCTCTGGTCCATGGGGGTGTCTCCAGGGGCTGGTGAGCTCCGGGGCGGGCGAGCGTGCCGGCCCGCCCCGAAGCCGTACTGGGATGGGGCTACTCGGCGGCGGCCACGCGGTGGGCGTAGACCTGCTCGATCCAGCCCGCCTTGAACGCCGCAAGGTCGTCACGGAAGTTAGCCATCGAGGCACCGTAGGGCGCGACGACCCCGCCGGACTGGTCCGGCACGGACTGGCAGCCGTGCACGAGCCGGCCGCCGAGCGCGGCGTGGGCCTTGATGGACTCGATCCGGCGGTGCTCGTTGAACCAGCCGCCGTGGTAGACCTCGTCCAGCATTCCGCCCGTCTCGTCATCCAGGTCGAAGACGACGGAGGTGGCGGCGGGGAAGAACCAGCACGGCCCGACGTTGGAGATGTGCCCGTCCAGTTCGACCTTGTTGAGCGCCATGAGCGTGGCGGCCTCGCGGAGCATCCGCAGGTGGTCGGTGGTGATCTGCGGCAGACCGAGGCCGGCGAGGTGCTCCTCGCGGAAGAGGTACGCGTACACCTCGTACGCGGTGGCCAGGACGCGGGCGGCGTCAGAGGTGGACTCGCCGTGGTTCTTGATGAAGTCGAGCGCCAGCTGCTCGACCGCGCTCTCGGTCGTCTCGTCCACGTCCAGGAGCTGGGCCTTGACCAGCTCCCAGTCAGCGACGAGCCAGGTGTTGGACTCGAAGCGGAAGAAGTACTCGGCCGGGTCGATGGTGATGCGCCGGCCGTCGATCTGGATTCCAGGCAGGCGGCTCCAGCGGGGGTCGAAGGCGTCGGGCAGCTCGACCGTGATGGTCGCGGTGTCGATGGTGGTCACCGTTTCTCCGTCTCTGATCGTTCGAGGCCAGGGCATAGGAATGCCCGAGCCCGGTAGGGCGTACGGAACTTGGGGGCCGCCCGGCCCGAGAGTGGGGCGGCTGTCGATAAGTGAACCGCCCGCTACGCACAGTGGGTACGGTGTGACCGAGGCCAAGCGGTATACGCGGTTTACAGCTCCGGGACGGAGGACGTGCCAGTGCCGACCGACGTCAACTCCCGCCTGCGCGAGACGATCCACGCGGCCGGATGTACGTACGAAGCCCTCGCCAAGGACGTCCGCCGGATCGCCGCCGAGAACGGCGAACTGCTCCAGACCAACAAGTCCGCGATTTCCCACTGGGCCAAGGGCACCCGGGCGCCCTCAGGCCAGGCCGGCCAGTACCTCGCCGAAGCCCTCTCCCGCCGCCTGGGCCGCGTCGTCACCCCGATCGAGATCGGCCTCCAGCCCGGTGACGTGGGAGCCACCTCGAACGGCGATCCGGTCGTGACCGTCACCGACCTCGGCCGTGCCGACGTCGAACGCCGCCGCTTCCTCGCCATCGCCGCCTTCACCACGGCCGGCGTCGCCATGCCGCTGCTCCACGACCAAGAAGCCACCTCCCGGATGCTCCGCGCCCGCACCGGCCGCTCGCTCGTCGGAGGCGAGGACATCGACGTCGTACGCCAGATCACCGCGGCCTTCAGTGCCGCCGACGAACGCCTGGGCGGCGGCCACGGCCTGACCACCGCCACCGCGTACCTCGCCGACACCGCCGCACCGATGCTCCGGGGACGCTTCCCCTCGGAACCGTTACGTCATGCCGCCTTCGGCGCCGTCGCCGAACTCGCTTACCTCGCAGGATGGAAGCACCACGACCTGGGCCATGAAGGCGCCGCCCAGCGCTATTACCAGGTCGGCTATCAGCTCGCCTGCGAAGCCGACCCCCACGGCCACGCCGCCTGGATGATGCGCGCCCTCGCCCACCAGGCCCTGAGCCTCAAGCAGCCCCACCACTGCGTCGACCTCGTTGAAGGCGCCCTGCGACGCGGCCTCGGCCACGTCGACGGCCAGACCGAGGCCCTCCTCCACATCACCCACGCCCGCGCCTACGCCGCCACGGACGCGAGCCCCTCAGCCGCACGTGCCCTCCTCGCCGCCGAAGACGCCCTGCTACGGGACGATGGCCCCCAGCCCAGCTACTCCCGCGTCAGCGGCCCAGCCGCCGGCACCGTGGCCAGCCACACCGCCCGCACGCTCACCGACCTCGCCGACCACATCGGCACTGAGCAACAACACCGCGACGCCCTCACCCGCTGGGACCCGGAGAAGTACAAGCGCGTCCACGCCCTCACCCACGCCGATCTGGGTGACAGCCTTGCCGCCCAGGCCCGCGCTGACGAGGCCGTGGCCGCCTGGACCCAGGCCCTGGTCCTCATGGAGGGCATGACCTCCGACCGCACCCATAAGGCGATCACCTCGATCCGCTCCACGCTCGCGGTCTACCAGCGCCGCCGCGTTCCCGGCGCCGCCGATCTCGCCCGCCGCGCCCGCGAGGCCCTCGCCTAACATGCCCAACAACCCGCCCGACGAAGGGAACACCGTGGCCCAGCAGACCGACGACCGCTCTCAAGCCCTCAAGCCGGCGCTCGAATCGATGACCCTGCTGGTCGCGGCCGTCATCGTCCACGACAAGGCCACCAACCGCGTCGTCCTTCTCCAGCGCAGTGAGCACGCGAAGTTCGCCCAGGGCATGTGGGACCTCCCAGTCGGCAAGAGCGAGCCGGGCGAGCCCATCACCGAGACCGCGGTTCGCGAGCTCTACGAGGAGACCGGCCTGACGGTGAAGCCCGAGTCCCTCAAGGTCGCCCACATCATCCACGGAGCCTGGGGCGTCGAAGCCCCCAACGGCTTCCTCACGGTGGTTTTCGCCGCCCACGACTGGACCGGCGAACCCGAGAACCGCGAACCCCGCAAGCACTCCCAAGTCCGCTGGGTTGACGCTAACGCCATCCCCGAAGCCTTCGTCGACACCACGGACAGCGCCCTCCGTCACTATCTGCACAATGGCGCCGCGGTCTCCGTCATGGGTTGGCCAACAGCGTGAACATCACGCCCCCTGAACTCAAACCAGGGTCCGAGTTCCTCTCGGCCGTCCGCCGTCTGAGGCGATCTGACGGGTCGAGCTAGAAAGTACGGTGCTTCTGACCTGCATGCAGCCGGATCTCAGCTTGGATGGTTGCAGTGAAGGCGATCATTTGTTCCGTTGTGCCGAGTTCGGCGATGCGTCGAACGGCATACCCGATGGCCTGGTCAGTGTGCCCCTGAGCGCGAAGCCATTCCAACATGGCATCGACATCAAGGGCTTGACCCCCGCTGGGTCGTCGACGGTTAGGGCCTGAGGGTGTTCGTTGCTCTTGTGGTGTTGTCACGGGCATGAGGAGCTCAATTTCCTGCTGGACCATGCTGTGCGTGGGTTCCGACCGGGCTGGGCCTGACTCTTTATGAACTGTACCCCTCGGCGGGGGCGCAGGGCATTGCGTGGCTGGCAGCTCGTCCAGCACTGTGCGGTGCTTGGCCAGGACGGTCTGACCAAAATTCAGCGTCGTCCAGGACCAGGAGAATGACTGAGAGGTCCCAGCCAGCATCAAGGCATCGCACGGACCAAGCCCGGCCAAAGCGGGCTTGCCCTCCACCAGACCGACAGCGCCCGCCTGGGTTCTGGGAGCCTCCCAATGGAGAAGATCCGGGTAGGCGAAATTCTCGACGCGCTCCCGGTTTCCCGCGGAAATCGCTGCGAGGCGGACGGCTTCAGTCGCAATGTATTCATAATCGGCGACATTGCTAGGCGGCTCGTCGGTGGTAACGCTTCCCGCCAAGGCGGCTGCCATCGTGGCGATTGTATCTGTGTCTGTCCCCACGGCCTGAGCTGCGATTTGCAAGGTAGGGATGGGGCGGCTTGAACCTGCAACTGCCAAGGCTAGGGCGGCTACGACCGTATTCGTCCCGCTCCCTCTCGTGGCAGGTGAACGCAAGTTAAGCTTTTCGATGAGTAGCTCGTAGGCGGTACGGAGGGACTCGAAATCCCCCTTTTGTAGTGCCGCGTCGCCGGAATATGTAAACTCTTCAGCAGCGTTAAACATATCGGTCACCTCGAGAATCGTAGATTCCCAGGCGGCGTCCAGCGTTTTCTCGGCACTGCGCTCCCAGGCGGAACACCACAGGGAGAGCTCTGCGTGTTGGCGAATCATTGTGGGGAATTGATGCATTTCGTCAACAATGGTCGCCCACTCGGCGGGGTTGGGAGTTCGGCCGCGATCGAGCGTGAACCCCAAAGTCATCGCGTGGAAGAGAGCGCCAACAAGGGCCCGTGGGTGGCCATGGGTGATGACGGCATCGATCAGGACATCCAGAAGATGCGATCCAACCCTACTCGGGTCCTGCGCTGCCCAGACGTGGGGCTGAACGCGCATTGCGGCACCATTTCCTCCAGCGTCGGTCCACCCTTTGTAGAAGTTGCCGAACCAGGGAACGCTAGCGCCGGCGATGTGGGATGCGGCTGCCTTGGATGCTCTCCCGCCGCCAAGGGCGTAGCTAGTCCAGACGGGGAGCTCGATCTTCGAGAAGACTTCTGGATCGAAACCACTAGGGCGGATCGCCCGTCCGACTGCCAGGCGAAGTTGAGTGTCGTCGCTGTAAGTTCCGGCGGGAAGTGGAACGGTTACCCCAAATTTTCCACCAATACGACGCTGCCACTCAACCGGGTGTTCAAGGGTTCCCCCGGCCAGGCGTCGGCGGAGCCCCGCCTCGTCTGTCAACTCGCTGATGAATCCGAGTGCATCTGCCCAGGCTGCCCATAGCGCCGAGCGCAGCCGCTGCTGGATGTGCATACTTGCATCATTCGGGCTCATGTGAAGACCTTGGGTGCGCAGATGACAGGAACAGTGGGGGTGGATGGGAAGCTGGCAAACCAGCCGCTGATGTCATCTGCGTGGTGCTCCTCGCGCACATATATGCGCTGCAACTGCGCCAGAGGGAGGCGGCTCGGGTACAGTACCTCCGCCTGTCGGTCAGTGGTCCAAGAGGTCGGCTGCCCGGCTCTTCGCATCACAGGCTGAGAGTAGCGTCCGCTGATCACTTCGGCGAACAGGGCGTTCAATCCGTCCGCTCCAGTGCCTCGGCGTACGGATGGGTAGATGTTGTTTGTGGTGGTGAAATAGACGCCAGGGGCGCTGAGGATCTGGGCTTCGAAACTTAGTGCAGCCCACCACACTTTATCGACCTCATGCCACCGCTTGCTGGCATCGAACATGGAATCGTTGATGCGGGAAATGCTGAGATTGACATAGTCAAGCCAAGCGTGATCTTTCCGCGTGCTGCAATTGGGTGTATAGATGTGCTCTACGTACTTCTCGGACGGGAGTTGGCGGCGGCTGAGTACTGCAGATGTGCCGAGTATTCCCAGCAGGCCCAGATTGGTCGTGAAGTGGAGGGCCTCGGAGATCTTCCGGCTCGCGATGATCGATTCGACCGTGTCCTTGGTCTCCGCGGCGTCCTGAGCAGACGTCACAGGCGCACCGCCTCGTACGTGCCAGCAGCCAAGAGGTCGATGAGTGTTGACGGATCGTCGGCCTTGTGCCCCAGCGTCACGGTCCTCCGGGATCGACCTACGCCCATAGCCAGCAGCCTGCGTAGCATGTCCAGCGTTGCATCGCCTTCCTCGTCGCCGTGAGGGGTTACCTGCTGGTTCAAGCCAAGCATGAACACATGGTCGAATTCCAGCCCCTTGGCAGAGTGGATGGTGCAGAGAGCGACTGACTCGGGCCCAGACGGCCAACCGGATGCACGAGTCAGGTCACACCAGGCAACGCCTTCGCGATTCAGCTCCTGTCGGAGGTGGTCGAACCATCCGCCGCCCTTGGGGTGGAGGAATGCGACAGACTCGCTCGTCAGGTCGATGTCGTTGCGCAGGCGTCGGATCGCGTAGTGCACTTGAGCGCTGAATCGGCCAACTGCAACAGTAGGGAGTGGGCCGTCGCGATCGGATGCGTGAAAGTCAGGAAGTGAGCCGTCATCCTCGTGGGGTAGCCCTTCAACGAGTCCTCGCGCGAAGGCAGCAACCTGCCGGGTGTTCCGGTAGTTGCTGCGCAAGACATGAGAGTTCGCGAGCTGGACACCAGCCTCGGGCCAGGTGAAGAAGCGCGGGTAGATACGCTGAGTCGCGTCCATGACGAATGTCGTGGTGTGTTCGGCACCAACATGTGCAGCGATTGCACGTACCTGGTTGGCGCTGAAGTCCTGTGCCTCATCTACGATCACAACATCCCAGGTCGGCTGCCCTTCTACCAAGGCAGCTTCTGCGGCGATGTCGTTCCAGTCGCGCCAGCCCTGCTTCTCCTTGTGTGCGGCATATGGAAGGACCACCTCGGTCAGTAGGCGCTGGCGTAGTGCTCGCTCAACGCGGGGAGCTTGCCCTCGTCCTTCTCGACGGGCGCCGAGGTAGTCCTCCATCTCTTCAGGGCGGAAGCGTCCCATGAGGTATTCGACCTCGTCGATGACGAAGTCGACTGGCAGTGGAACAGAAGCGGCCAAGCTGCCGATGGCCGGCCGTGTCCGCTCGCGGTCGACGAGACCCTCGTTGCCGACCATCCCGACTGCCCACTTGCTAAAGGTTTCAACGCGAAGGACCAGTCCGGGTGAACCAGAGACTTGCTGACGGGCCAGCTCTGCGACGTATCCCTGAAGGGTCTTGTTGTAGGTAAGTACCAGCACTCGCACAGGGTCAACGAGTTGCAGTCGCTCGCGACGGCTAAGCCTGGTGGCGCACAGCTGCCGCAGACGCAACAGGGCAGTGGTGGTCTTGCCGCTTCCGGCGGCGCCACGGACGAGATGGAAGCCCGGCCGCGTGTCGGCCAGGATCCGCATCTGCTCTGGGCTTGCTTCAACGTGTGACAGCAACCTCATGTGCATCCCCCACGGTTGGGTCCGGTGTGACGGACTCGCATGCCGCTCAGGCTAGGCCGAAGGGAGGGAGCGGGTGCGGCTTTCCGTACATCGGATGAGATGTCACATGTGAGATCAGCCCAACGGCTAGCTCTTCATGTGCCGCACCTGTGGCCTGTACATGCCGTACTCGGACTTCACTTTGCCGCAATCGGTGGTTGGGTCCAGCCGTTGGCGAAGTCGCATTGGAGGTCCGTCCAGCGGCGACGCTCGACGGGGGTGTAGGCGGGGTGGTCGCGGAGGTGGGCCAGAGCATTGACCCACTGGTCCCAGAGACCGTCAGGCTGGGTGAAGCGGTCCGCATGGTGGGTGCCGAGGTGGGCGTCGAGGCGGAGGAGGGCGCCCAGGGCGGCGGGCTGGTCGTAGCGGAGGTCGGTGCGGGGGAGGCAGTGGTCGAGGCAGGCGGTCAGGGTCTCGGCGTCCGCGTGCGTGCCGAGACGGGCCAGGGCGAAGCAGTAGCCGCCGCCGGAGTAGCAGACCTCACTGGCCAGGAGCAGGTCGCCGATGCGCTCGCGGAACGATTCGCGACGGTCGACGCCGATCAGCCAGGCGGCGGTGAGGCGCGATCGCCATTCGTAGGCGAGGAGAGCTTCCAGCTCGGCGTCGGTGATCGCGGCCGCGTCGTCGATCAGGTGGCGGGCGAAGCTTTCGGCGTACGGCCACCCTGGCCGTAGGACACGACGGCTGTTCAGTTCGAGGTAGCGCGGGTGGTCCGAGTCCTTCCTCGTCACGTAGCGCTTGATCACGTGGCCGTAGCTGATCTCCTCGGGGCGCTGGAACGGCATGGGGTCACTTTTCCGGGTGGAGGTCGGTCCGGTCGATCCAGGTGGGGGCGACGAAGAGGTTGTCGGCGACGGGGGCTTCGGTGGCTTCCAGGAGGGACCAGGTGCGGGCTTCCTCGACCAGGTGCTCCCAGGGCGCGGTCCAGTCGAGCTGCCAGTCGAGACCGGTGCCGGAGACGCCGTACGTGTGGCCGGCGTCCACTCGCCAGAACTGGGAGTAGAGGATCAGCTGGGAGTGGTCGGCCAGGTCGTCGATGATCTCCGCGAAGTGGGCCGAGGGCCAGCCGGGGCTGTCCGGTCCGGTACCGGCTCGCAGCCGGGCGGTCAGGGAGGGGACGACGGGCCGGCGGGCGCCGAGGTCGGTCAGGGCCCAGCGGATGGCGACGGGTTCGGACTCGTCGGGGGGAGTCCGTCGCTCCAGGCAGGCACGGTAGGCGCGGCGCAGGGGCTCGACCGCGTCCTCGGTCTCCAGGCTCGCCAGGGCTGAGGCCGCCCACTGGCGGACGGTGGGGTTGTCGCCGTCGAGCAGGGTGATCAGGGCGGGACCGCAGCGGGGGTCGGCGACCTCCTCGAACACCTCGATGGCGGTCAGCTGGCCGAAGCTCCCGAGGGAGGGGAGGGCGTCGAGGATGGCGGGGGTGGCCGCGGATCCGATGTGGATCAGTTCCGCGCGGGCGTCGTAGGACGCGCCGGACTCGCCGTCGAGCTGCTGGACGAGTCGCTCGATGTGGGACGTCATGAGGCAGGGTGGTTGCGGCGCCAGAAGGTGGGGAGCCACCAGCAGAGCACCGAGCGGTCGTCGGGCCACGGGGCACGGTCCTCGGCGTCCCGGTCCTCGAAGGAGTCGCGCGTCAGGTCGATGGGGCGCCAGGCGGGGTCGAGCGGCTCGTCCTCGGCCGGCGGGCGGACGTACTGCCGGCCGTGCTGGTCGCAGGCGCCGAAGGCCTGGTAGTTGCGCTGGGCCTCGATCAGGGAGATCTTGTTCGCTCCGCCGTCCATGGCCGGCCAGCGGAACTGGACCCCGTCGTCCTCCCAGAAGCAGACGGGGCAGATCTCGTAGGAGCCGGGCATCGCGCCGAGGATGCGGTGCCCGCAGCAGGGGCAGGGGTAGCGGTCGCTCACCTGCGCAGTCTCGTTGCAGGTCCGGCCGGTGCGCCATGGATTTCTCCGCCGACGAGGGCTCCGTCGATCAGCTCGGTGTGGCGGGGTGCCTCGGGGAGGCGGTCGAGGTCCTCCGCGAACCAGCCCTCCGCGCGCGGCGGGCGCATCCAGCCGGGCAGTGCGGTCGTGGCTTGGCTTCACGGTAGCGGCCTGCGCCTCGGGCTGGAGGGCCGACGATCCGGTCCGGGGGATTTCAATGGCTCCCTCGAAAGCGGCGGTTCCGCAGGCGTTGTGCTCAGGAGGGGTCGGACTCCGTCGAGTCCGACCCCTTCTGTATGCGCGTGCCGGCGGCGGTGGCGGGTGTCGGGTGGGGGTCAGAGGCCTTGGACTGCGGCGATCGTGAAGGGGGCCGGGGTGCCTTGGGGGTTCATGGGGCCGCCCTTGTCGAACTGGGAGCGGACCACCAGGGTGCGGGTCGGGGTGTGCGTGAGGGTGGTGGGGATCTGGAGGGCCGGGTCGGTGAGGGTGCGGGTGAGGCGGGCGCGGGTGCCGTCCGGGGCGAGCTGCCAGCGGGTCAGGGTGTTCGGGGTGTTGTGGGCCACCCGGAGGGTGCCGTCGGGGGAGAGGTCGAGGCCGTCGGCGGCCTTGAGGTCGCCGCCGGTCAGGGTGACGCGGCTGAGGGTGCCGCCGGCGAGGTCGACGCGGTGGAGGTCGCCCGCGGTCATGTCGACGGCCAGCAGGTAGCGGCCCGCCGGGTCGGAGACGATGCCGTTGAGGGCGAAGCTGCCGGCGGGTGACGGGGTGAGGTGCCCGGTCAGGTCGTAGGCCGGGGTCAGGGCGCCGGAGCCGGTGCGGAGCTGGGCCGGGGTGACCCGGTAGATCACCGGACGGGCGCTGTCGGTGAGGTAGGCCGTGCCGTCCGGGGTGATGGTGAGGTCGTTGATGAAGCGCGGGCCGCTGCCCGGGACTTCGAAGTGGGCCAGGCGCGCGCCCGTGCGGGTGTCGTACACCGCGACCCCGGTGGTGGAGTCGGTGACCCACAGCCGGCCCCGGGCGTCGACGCGCAGGCCGTTCGCCGTGTGGCGGCCGTCGGTGCCGGCGGGGAGGAAGACCTCGGCGGTGCGGGCTCCGGGGCGGGCCCGGTAGACGGTGCCGTCCGCGTACGAGCCGACGTAGACCGTGCCCGTACGGGAGTCCGCGGCGATGCCCTCGGGGTAGACCTTGGCGCCGGGCAGGGTGAACGCCGTCGAGATCCGGGGCGCGGCGGTGGAAGGGGCGGCGGCCGTCAGGGTGAGGGCGGCCGTCGCGGCCAGCATCGCGGTGAGGAAGAGGGGCCTGGGGGGCTGGGTGGGCATCGGTGTGTTCTTTCTGTCGGGTGTGGTCGAACAGTAGTTAGAGCTCTAATGATTGGCAAGGGTCGTAGGATGCCGCCATGACCTCCATGCCCCCCGAGGAGCGCATCGGTTCGCACGTCAAGCGGGCCGAGCAGGCACTTCTCGCGGCGAAGAACACCGCCCTCAAGCCGGCCGCCGTCACGGTCCCGCAGTACGCGGCCCTGCTCTGGCTCGCCGAGAAGCCGGGGATCTCCGCCGCCGCCCTCTCCCGGCTCTGCGGGGTCACCCCTCCGACGATGAACACCGTGCTGAAGAACCTCCGGGAACGCGGGCTCATCGAGCGCTCCCCCCACGAGTGGCACCGCAACGTGCTGGAGACGCGGCTCACCGAGGAGGGCCGCGCCGTGATGGAGCGGGCGGACGCCGGCGCCGTACGGGTGGAACGGGCGCTGGCCGCGGCCTTCTCCGCGGGGGAACGGGAGCAGCTCGTCGCGCTGCTCGGGCGCTGCTCCGAGGTGCTCGACGGCCTCAGGTAGCCCGGGTGGCCGGGGTGGCCGGGGTGGGCCGGGCGGCCGGGGTGCCGCCGCGCGTCACCGGGTGTTGGCCTCGTGTTTTGCGCCGGGTCGGGGCTGTCGCGGAGACTCGCTCATCAGGACCCGTCCCGGCCCGGGGCAGCCATGAACGTTCGGAGCGAAGTCCGTGCACGAGTACCCGCAGCAGTCGTCCGGCCGTGACCCCGAGCCGGGGCGGGGGCGGGGCAGGGCCCGGCGCGCGGGGTGGATCGGGGCGGCGGTCGTCTGCGCGCTGCTCCTCGGCGGCGGCGGGTTCGCCGCCTGGAAGAACGAGTGGTTCTCCGGGAACGGCGGGGCCGTCAGTTTCGCCGCCCCCACCCCCGCGCAGCGGCCCAAGGGGGAGGCGCCCACGCCTACCCCCGCACCCACTCCCACGCCCAGTGGTGATCCGGACGTCTCGATGCCGTCCGGTCCGAAGTCGGACTTCAAGCAGACCGCCAGGCTCGACGACGGCACCGTCATCGCCAAGACCCGGCTGACCGGCGCCAAGTCCGGCTTCGAGGGTGACGTCTGGGTGTGGGCGCCCAAGGAGTACGACGATCCGAAGTACGCCAAGAGCGCCTTCCCGGTCCTCATCGCCCTGCCCGGCGGCAACGGCTTCCCGGCGAACTACTGGTCCGACCGCAGCCTCGGCCTCCAGAAGGCCATATCCGACGGGGTCCAGGCCGGGACCAGCCTGCCGTTCATCGTGATCATGCCGGTGCTCAACCCCGACAACAAGTACTACTACGACGGTGCGGACATACCCGGACAGCCCAAGATGGGCACCTGGATCGCCGAGGACGTCCCCGACTTCACCCGCGCCAATTTCCGTACGTACAAGTCCCGCGACGGCTGGGCCTTCATGGGCTCCTCCTCCGGAGCCTTCGTCGGCATGAAGACCGTCCTGCAGTACCCGGACCGCTTCAAGGCCGTCATCGCCAGCGGCGGCGAGATCGTCCCCGACTCCCCGCTCTGGAAGGGGCACCAGGCGGAGATGGACGCGAACGACCCCGAGAAGCTCGCGCAGAAGCTGATCGACGCCCATGGTCCCGAGGTGTACGTGAACTTCCAGGTCGGCACCAAGGAGACCGGCAAGGACCGCATGTCGAAGTTCGTGCGCGAGTACGGCAAGGGCCCGGTCAAGACCACCATCCGCGACATCCAGAACGGCGAGCACAACGGCTGGCACTACGTGCGCGGCATGCGGGAGGGCTCGCTGGAATGGATCAGCAAGGTGCTCAAGGGCCCGAAGCCGGACCCCGCCGCCGGCTGAGTCCGGGCCCGCCCCCGACCCCGCCGCCCCTTCCGCCGTACCGTCCGGCGTCCCGTCCGGCGTCCCTTCCGCCACGTGGCCCTCGCCACGTCGCCCCGGTCCCAGGCAACCCCTACGGTCGTTGACACCTCTGTACTGGTGTCAAGGGGGACCAATCGGTCCGACCCGCGCCCAACCAGGGCGCCGGAGAAGGAACGGGAACAAATCCGTGCAGTATGACCAGCAAGGCGACGGCGGCCCCGCGACCAAGGGCGGCCGTCGCCCCCAGCGCCTGCGCCAGGGCCTGATCGGCGGTGCGGTCGCGCTCGCCCTCGCCGCCGGGGCCGGCGCGGCGTACGCCTTCGGCCTCTTCTCGGACCTCGGGGACCCGGTGTCCTTCGGGAAGGCCCAGGAGTCGGCGGCCGCGGTGCAGGACATCCGGCCGGGGGTGCTGATGCCGACCGGGCCCAGGGCCCAGTTCGTGCGCACCAGCAGGCTGCCGGACGGCACGCAGATCGCGATGACCACGCTCACCGGCCGGAAGTCGGGCTTCACCGGCGACGTGTGGGTGTGGGCGCCCAAGGAGTACGACGACCCGAGGTACGCCAAGAGCGGTTTCCCGGTGCTGATCTCCCTGCCCGGCGGCCGCGGCTACCCCAAGAACTACTGGGGCACCGGCCCGGCCCTCGGCCTCCAGCAGGCCGTGATCGACGGGATCAAGACCGGCAAGAGCCTGCCCTTCATCCTCGTCATGCCGGTGATCAACGCCGACACCAAGCACCACTTCGACGGCTCGGACATCCCCGGCCAGCCGAAGATGGGCACCTGGATGGCCGAGGACGTCCCCGATTTCACGAAGGCCAATTTCCGCACCTTCACCTCCCGCGACGGCTGGGCCTTCATGGGCTCCTCCTCGGGCGGCTTCGGCGCCTTCAAGGACGTCCTGAAGTACCCCGACCGCTTCAAGGCGGTGATCGCCAGCGGCGTCGACTTCGTCCCGGACTCCCCGCTGTGGCAGGGGAACCGGCAGGCCATGGACGAGAACAACCCCGAGAAGCTCGCCGCGAAGCTGATCCGGGAGGGCGGCCCCGACGTGTACGTGAACTTCCAGATCGGCACCAAGGAGAGCGGCCGGGAGCAGGCCGAGGCCTTCATGCGCGAGTACGGGAAGGGCCCCGTGCACACCCGCCTCCAGGTGATCCAGGATGGTGAGCACAATGGGAAGTCGTACGTACGTGGCATGAGGGAGGGCTCCCTGGAGTGGATCAGCAAGGTGATGCAGGGACCGACGCCCGACCCCGGCGCGGGATGAGCCCGGTGGTGAAGGGGGCCTCGGCCGCGGTCGTCGCCGGGATCGCGGCGGTGTGCGCCGTCGTGTTCTTCGAGGCGTCCGCCGACCAGTCGGTGCATCCCTTCCCCACCGTCGGCGTGCTCATGGCGAACGGCGAGCACTGGTGCACGGCGAGCGTCGTCGACAGCCCCCGGGGCAACGTCGTCGCGACCGCCGCGCACTGCGTGGCCCCCGCGGGCGAGGACGGCCGGCCCGGCGAGGTCGCCCACGACGGCCTGGCCATCGGGGAGCTCTCCTTCGCCCCCGCCTTCAGCGGTGAGGGCTCCGGCACCCAGCCCCTCGGGGTGTGGAAGGTCCGCTCGATCCACGTGGACGAACGCTGGACGAAGTGGGGCGACGAGACCGCCGACTTCGCCTTCCTCACCATCGAGCCCGACGCGGACGGCCGCAGCGTGCAGCAGCGCGTCGGGCAGGGCGAGGCACCGAAGCCCGAGTGGACCTCCGGGTACGAGCGGGACGTCACCGTGATCGGCTACCCGGAGTCCGAGCACAACCCGCAGAACAAGCCCGTCTCCTGCACCACCCAGACCCGCCACGACACGGACGACCCCGACATGCTCTACATCAGCTGCGCGGGTTTCTGGACGGGCACCAGCGGCAGCCCCTGGATCGCCGACCGGGGCGGCCCGGGCAGCCCGGGCCGGCTGATCGGGGTGCTCAGCGGCGGCGAGACGGACGTGGACTCCACCGCCGCGGTCTTCGACGAGAAGGCGAAGGCCCTCTACGAGCGGGCCGCCAAGGGCTGACGGGCGCCGCCGGGCCCCGCCGTGCCGCGCTACTTCTTGCGTTCCGTACTGACGATCACGCCCACCGCCACCACGACGATCGCCCCGCCCAGCAGGATCGGCCAGGTCAGGGCCTCGTCCAGGATCAGCGCGCCCAGGGCCACCGCCACGACCGGATTGACGTAGGCGTACGTCGCCACCAGCGAGAGCGGCGCCGACGAGCGCAGCAGCCACGCGTACGCGGTGAACCCGACCACCGAGCCGATCAGCACGAGGTAGGCCAGCGCCACCCAGGAGGCGGTGGAGAAGGAGCCGAGGTCCAGGCCGCGCGTCTCGCCGCGCAGCAGCCCGACGAGGAGCCCGCCGATCCCGCCCGCCAGCATCTGGTACGCGCTGCCGGTGAACGGGTTGGCCGGCAGCGGCAGCTTCGAGCCGGCGAACGTGCCCAGCGACCACAGCACCGACGCGGCCACCACCATCAGCACCCCCGACAGCCGGACCTCGCCGCTCAGCCCCGGACTGGTCAGCACCGCCAGCCCCGCCAGACCCACCAGCACCCCGGCCACGGTGCTCGGCGGCGGCCGGTCCCCGGTGACGGCGCGCAGCACCACCACCCAGATCGGTACGGCCGCCACCAGCAGCGCCGCCAGCCCGGAGGGCACCGAGGTCTCGCCGAGCACCACGAGGCCGTTGCCGCCGAGCACCAGCAGCAGCCCGACCAGCACCGCCGAGCCGAGCTGCGCGCGGGTGGCCCGCAGGGCGCCGGGACCGTAGCGCAAGGCCACGATCGCGGCGAGCACCAGGGCGGCGGTGACGAACCGGGTCCCGGCGGAGAGGAACGGCGGCATGGTCCGCACGACGATCCGGATGCCGAGGTAGGTCGAACCCCAGACCACGTAGACGAGGACGAGGGCCAGCCACACCGCCCCGGTGACCTTGCGCTGCGGGGCGTTCGCGGAGGTCTCCAGGGGCGTCGGGGTGCTCATGGCCGGATCCTACGGTCGTTGCCCCTTGCACGCTTCCCGGTATCTCAGCCCTCGAGCAGGGCGTTCGGCGCCCCCGCGCCCCCGCGCGACCCCGGGCGCCCGGGCGTCAGGCCAGGCCCGTCTTCGCGCCCGCCCCGCACAGGGGGAGGACCGCCGTGCGGCCCTGGAGGGGGTCGTCGGGGGCGCCCGGCCCGACCGCCGCCCAGCAGGCGGCCGCCGTCGGCTCCACGAAGAGCCCGCGCCGGGCCAGGTCCCGCTGGGCGGCGCGCAGCCGGTCGTCCGGCACCGTCAGGAAGGTGCCGCCGGACTTCCGCACCGCCGCCAGGATCTGCCGGGCCCGCGGCGGCGCCGGGATCGCGATGCCCTCCGCCAGGGTGGGCAGCTGCGGCACCGGCTCCGCGTCCTGCGCGCCCGCCGCGAACGCCCCGGCCAGCGGCGCCACCGCCGCCGACTGCACCGCGATCAGCGCCGGCGGCCGCACCCCGCGCCGGGCCAGCTCCTCCACCGCCAGCGCCGCGCCCAGCAGCAGGGTGCCGTTGCCCACCGGGACGACGAGGGCCTCGGGGAGGCGGCCGCCGAGGGCCTCCCAGATCTCGTACGCGTACGTCTTCGTACCGTGCAGGAAGTACGGGTTGAAGACGTGGCTCGCGTAGAAGACGCCCGGGCCGTCCGCCGCGGTCCGGGCGGCGACGGCGGTGGCCTCGCGGCCGCCCGGGACGATCCGTACGGCCGCCCCGTGCGCCCGCATCTGCTCGGTCTTCTTCTCCGAGGTGCCCTCGGGCACGAAAACTTCACAATCCAGCCCGGCCCGCGCGCAGTACGCCGCCACCGAGGTCCCGGCGTTGCCGCTGCTGTCGGCGACGACCCGCTCCGGAGCCAGCCGCCGGGCCAGTTCCGCGAGCATCACCGCGCCCCGGTCCTTGAAGGACAGGGTGGGCATCAGGTAGTCGAGTTTGGCGTGAATGCGCTCCGCGAGCGGCACCAGCGGAGTGTTCCCCTCCGCGAGCGAGACGGAGAACGCCCCCGGCAGCGGCAGTGCGGCCGCGTACCGCCAGAGGGAATGGGGACCGGCCGCCGGATCCAGGGCGGTGGCCGGATCCGGGACGAAGTCGAGGTCCCACGGGCCGGCGCAGAGCGGGCAGCACCACGGGGCGGTCCGCACGTCGGCGCGCGTACCGTCCTCGGGGCAGACGTAGCCGGGCAGTGCGTGCGTCATGTGCTGACCACCTTTGCTCATTCATGGCCGTCGTATGGCACGGATGTTACGCGTCCGTTGTCCTCTTGTGGGATGCCGCACGGGTGGGTCAACCTTTCGGAGGCGACGGGCCGTTGGGCTCCGCGCCTTGTCATGTACATGCAATTCAGGGGCTCCGCGCCACCCCCCCCGCACCCCCCCCGCAGCGCACCACCTATGAGGAGGAACCCTCACATGTCCGTGATGCGTCACACCCGCCGGAAGTTCGCCGGCATCAGCGCGACCGCCGTGGTGGCCCTCGCGCTCGGCGCGGCCGCCGCCTTACCCGCCTCGGCGGCCGACCACGGCGCGCAGGGCGTCATCGAGAACGCGGGCGCCGCCGGAACCGTCGCCGGCAGCTACATCGTGACCCTGGACGACTCCGCCGCCCGGTCCACCGCCGACAGCGGCAAGGCCGTCGCCAAGCGCTACGGCGCCACGATCGACCGCACCTACAGCGCGGCCCTCAACGGCTACTCCGTGCACGTCTCCGAGGCGCAGGCCAGGAAGCTCGCCGCCGACCCGGCCGTCAAGTCGGTCGTGCAGGACCGCGTCTTCACCGTCGACGCCACCCAGCCGAACCCGCCGTCCTGGGGCCTGGACCGCATCGACCAGCGCGCGCTCCCCCTCGACCAGAGCTACACCTACCCGGACAAGGCCGGCGAGGGCGTGACGGCGTACATCATCGACACCGGCGTCCGGATCACCCACCAGGACCTCGGCGGCCGCGCCTCCTACGGCTACGACGCCATCGACAACGACAACACCGCGCAGGACGGCCACGGCCACGGCACGCACGTCGCCGGCACGGTCGCGGGCAACACCTACGGCGTGGCCAAGAAGGCGAAGATCGTCGGCGTCCGCGTGCTCGACAACAACGGCTCCGGCACCACGGCCCAGGTCGTCGCCGGCATCGACTGGGTGACCCGCAACGCGGTCAAGCCCGCCGTGGCCAACATGTCGCTCGGCGGCGGCGCCGACTCCGCGCTCGACACGGCCGTGCGCAACTCGATCGCCTCCGGCATCACCTACGGCGTCGCGGCGGGCAACGAGTCCACCGACGCCTCCTCCAAGTCCCCGGCGCGGGTGGCCGAGGCCATCACGGTCGGCGCCACCACCAACACGGACGCGAAGGCCAGCTACTCCAACTACGGCTCCGTCCTCGACATCTTCGCCCCGGGCTCCGGCATCACCTCCTCGTGGGGCACCGGCGACACGGCGACGAACACCATCTCGGGCACCTCGATGGCCACCCCGCACGTGGTGGGCGCGGCGGCCCTGTACCTGGCGCAGAACCCGGGCAGCACCCCGGCGCAGGTCCGTGACGGCCTGGTCGCGGCGGCCACCCCGAACGTGGTCACCGGCCCCGGCACGGGCTCCCCGAACCGCCTGCTGAACGTCGGCGCGGGCACCACCCCGCCGAACCCCGGCACCCGCTTCGAGAACACCGCCGACTACGCGATCAACGACAACTCCACCGTCGAGTCGCCGATCACCGTCAGCGGGATCTCCGGCAACGCCCCGGCGACGCTGAGCGTGCCCGTGGACATCAAGCACACGTACGTCGGTGACCTGAAGGTCGACCTCGTCGCCCCCGACGGCACCGTCTACAACCTGCGCAACCGCACCGGCGGCAGCGCGGACGACATCGTCCAGACCTTCACCGTGAACGCCTCCTCCGAGGTCGCCAACGGCGTGTGGAAGCTGCGCGTGGCCGACCTCGCCGCAGCGGACACCGGGAAGATCGACTCCTGGGCGCTGCAGTTCTGAAGCGGCCCGCACCTGCCGCCGCCCGGGTGACCGGGCGGCGGGGGGCGCGATAACAGGCTGGATCGCGCGATGAACGGCGGGGGTGACCGAATCTTCGGTCACCCCCGCTGCGTACTATTCGCGCAATCGTTCGCCCTCCGGGCGCCCGGCGGCGCAGTCCCCGTCGCGCCCGCCCCGCCGCACCCCGTCGTGTCCGTGCGTCCGTGTATCCGTGATGGAGTACGTCCCCCTGTGACCACCCCGCCCCCGCAGCAGCCCCACCACCCGTACCCGCAGGCCGCGCAGCCGGTCTGGGCGCCGCCCGGGATCACGCTGCGGCCCCCGCTCAACGGCTTCGCCCTCGCCTCGCCGCTGGTCGGCCTGCTCTGCCTGCCGCCGCTCGGGATCGCCTTCGGCATCGCGGCGCTGGTGCAGATCGGACGCCGGGGCGAGCGGGGCAGGGCGCTGGCGGTCCTGGGGCTGGTGGTGTCCGCGGTGATGAGCGTCGTACTCGTCCTCGGGGTGGCGAGCCAGAGCCGGTCGTTCCTCGAACGGCTGGGCGCGGCACGGCCGCTGGAGCAGGTGGAGGGCGAGCCGGCGGCCATGGACGAGCTGCGCGCCGGCGACTGCTTCAACGTCCCGCGCGGCGACCTGCTGGCCGAGGACCCTTTCATCTACCGGATCGGCTGCGAGCGGGTGCACGACGCCGAGGTGTCGGCGGTGAGCGCCCTCGGGTCCGCGGGCTTCCCGCCCGATCCCTTCCCCGGGGCGTCGAAGGTCAAGGAGGACGCGGAGCGGGCCTGCTGGAAGGCGCAGGACGCGTACGCGATGGACACCTGGGCGCTGCCCGGGTACGCGGAGATGTACTTCTTCGCCCCCACGCGCGAGGCCTGGCGCTCCGGCGACCGCGGCCTGGTGTGCGTCATCGGCACCTCCGAGCGGGAGCACCGGGGCAGCCTGCGCAAGGACGCCGGGACGCTGACGCCCGACCAGGCGGCACTGCTGAAGGTGCTGAACGAGGCCGACGAGGTGACGGGCGCCGCCCCGGACGTGCGGCCCGGCGGGCCGCTGCCGGAGTACCGGCGGTGGGCGGGCGAGGCCGACGCGGCGCTGGGCGCGCAGGAGCGGCTGCTGCGGGGCATGACCGCCCGGACGGACGTGGGCCCGGCGGCGGCCGCCCGGCTCCGGGAGGTGGAGGCGGCGCGCAAGGAGTGGCAGCGGGCCTCCCGCGCGGCGACGACGGCGGAGTTCGAGCAGGCGCGGGACGCGGCGCTGGGCGCGGTGTCGGTGGACGTGGAGAAGCAACTGCGGGGCGCGTACGGACTGTCCACCCGGGTTCCGGAGTGGCTGGAGGGGTCTTCGCAGGGCGAGGGCGGGAGCGCCGGGGGCGGACCGTCGTCGGAATCGGTCTGAGGCCCTGGGGGTAACGGGTGGTCACGGGTTTGAGTGACCAGGCTTCATCACTTCGGGTGAAACTCTGGCCCGTGCTTGCGCATTTCAACCGTCGGTTGCCAGGGTGTGGCTGTCTGTCAACCTGATGGGAGTGGCCCGTGACTTTCGGTGAGCAGCCGGCCTATCTGCGCGTCGCCGGGGATCTGCGACGGAAGATCGTCGATGGGTCCCTGCCCCCGCACGCCCGGCTCCCTTCCCAGGCCCGGATCCGCGAGGAGTACGGGGTCTCCGACACCGTGGCGCTGGAGGCCCGCAAGGTCCTCATGGCGGAGGGTCTCGTCGAGGGCCGCTCCGGATCCGGTACGTACGTGCGCGAGCAGCCGGTGCCCCGGCGGGTCGCGCGCTCCGGCTACCGCACGGGCGGGGCGTCGACGCCGTTCCGCCAGGAGCAGGGTGATTCGGGGGCCCGCGGGACGTGGGACTCCGCCAGCGAGCAGACGGGCGCACCGGCGGAGATCGCGCGGCGCCTCGGCATCGAGCCGGGGGACCGGGTCATGCGCACCCGGTACGTCTACCGGGACGCGGGCGAGGCGATGATGCTGTCCACCTCCTGGGAGCCGCTCGCCGTGACGGGCCGGACCCCGGTGATGCTGCCGGAGGAGGGGCCGCTGGGCGGTTCGGGGGTGGTGGACCGGATGGCGGCGATCGACGTGGTGGTGGACAACGTGGTCGAGGAGGTCGGCGCGCGGCCGGGGCTGGCGGAGGAGATCATGTCGCTGGGCGGGGTCCCGGGACACGTGGTCCTCGTCGTGACCCGGACGTACTTCGCGTCCGGCCGCGCCGTGGAAACGGCTGACGTCGTCGTCCCGGCCGACCGCTACCGCCTCTCGTACCACCTCCCCGTCCGCTGACCCGCCGCCACCCCGCCGTCGGCTGACCCGCCGCCACCGCCCCGTCCACCGGCCCGCCGCCGCCCCGGCGCCGGCGTACCGGTGAGCGGACGGTGGCGCGCGGCGGGGTTCACGCCGGCGTGACGTGGGGCGGGGGCGCGTAACCGGCGCGCAACGCCGGGGTGTGACGGGGCGTCACAGGGCGGGCCTACCTTCCGGCGGTATGACCGAGACCGCCACCAGCCCCGCGCCCCCGGCCCGCCCCCGCCGGAGCTACGCCAAGCTCGCTGCCGACGAGAGCCGCGAGGACTACTCGCTGCGGTACGCCCCGCACTCCTTCCGCCGCTGGAGCCCCGGCGCCGTCGCCGGCACCGCGCTCGGCGGGATCGCCTACCTCGCCGACTTCGCCATCGGCGCCTCCATCGTCTTCGCCTACGGCTTCACCAGCGGCGCCGCCGCGATCCTCGCCGCCGCCGCGGTGATCTTCCTGACCGGCATTCCCATCGCCCGCGCGTGCGCCAGGTACGGACTGGACATGGACCTGGTGACCCGCGGGGCCGGCTTCGGGTACTTCGGATCGACGCTGACCTCGCTGATCTACGCCTCCTTCACCTTCATCTTCTTTGCCCTCGAAGGCTCGATCATGGCGCAGGCCATGCACCAGGCCTTCGGGCTCCCCGTCCAGCTCGGCTACCTCCTCACCACGCTGATCGTGATCCCCGTCGTCTTCCGCGGGATGGGCGCCCTCGCCAAGGTGCAGGCCTGGACGCAGCCCGTCTGGCTGATCGGGCTCGCGCTCCCCTTCCTGGTGCTGGCCGTCGAGGCCCCCGGCACCTGGGGCGCCTTCACGCACTTCGGGGGCACCGACGGCGCGGGCTCCGGGTTCTCCTGGCTCGGCTTCGGCTTCGGGACCGGCATCGCGCTGTCCCTCATCGCCCAGATCGGCGAACAGGCCGACTACCTGCGGTTCATGCCGGCCGAGACCCCCGCCAACCGCCGCCGCCGCGCCCTGGCCGTCCTCGCCGCGGGCCCCGGCTGGGTGGTCATCGGCGCGGCCAAGCAGCTCGGCGGCGCCTTCCTCGCCTTCGTGGCCCTGGAGGCCGTCGGCAAGACCCACGCGCTGGAGCCGATCGCCCCGCAGGTCGAGGCGCTGCGCCCGTGGCTCGGCGGCTTCGCCCTGCCCGCCGCCGCCCTCTTCGTGATCGTGTCCCAGATCAAGATCAACGTCACCAACGCCTACAGCGGTTCCCTGTCCTGGTCCAACTTCTTCTCCCGCGTGACCCACCGCCACCCCGGCCGGGTCTGGTACATCTTCCTCAACCTCGCCATCGCGCTGACGCTGATGGAGCTGGACATGTTCGCGATGCTCGGCAAGCTGCTGGGCTTCTACTCCAACGTCGGGATCGCCTGGATCGCCGCCGTGGCGGCCGACCTCGTGATCAACAAGCGGCTCGGACTCAGCCCGCCCTACATCGAGTTCAAGCGCGCGTACCTGTACGCCGTCAACCCGGCGGGTTTCGGCGCGATGGTGATCGCCTCCACCGTCTCGATCCTCGCCTTCTTCGGGCTCTTCGGCACCTACGCCGAGGCCTTCTCCACCTTCATCGCCGCCGGACTCGCCCTGCTGCTGTGCCCGTTGATCGCCTGGGCGACGGGCGGGAAGTACTACCTGGCCAGGCCGAACACCGTGAGCGGACCGGACGCGGACGTCGCGGACGTCACCGCGACCCACACCTGCGCCGAGTGTGAGACGGCGTACGAGCTGCCGGACATCGCCGACTGTCCCGTGCGGTCCGGGCCGGTGTGTTCGCTCTGTTGCTCCCTCGACGCCACCTGCGGGGACGTCTGCCGGAAGGTTCCCGGCGCAGGTCCCGTGGCCCTGCCGACGCCCACGGTGCGCCCCGTCTGAACCGGCGCGCACGGCCCGTTCGTACGCCTGGCCGGATGCGTACGCCCCCGAGGTACCTCTTCGTGAAAAACCGTATCCGCTGAGTAAAGGTCGGGCGTAAGCTCCGGCATATGCGCAATGCGGTTTCCTGGGCAGGTACATCGGCGGAGGGTGGAGCGCGATGAACGACAGCGGTTCCCTGCTCCCATGGCTGGTCATACGTCAGGACGACAACGGCAACCGCTACCGGGTGGGCCGGTACTCCACCCGGGCCGAGGCCCAGAAGGTCGTCGACAGCCTCGACGACCGGGGACACAAGCAGCTGTACTGGGTCGAGCGGATCGGACAGGGAAGCCAGACCGCCACGACGAACTGACGGCCGGCGCTGGCATAGGCTCCGCCCATGACTGTACGAGTGGTCGTGGGCGGAGCCCTTTGTCGTGACGGGCGGCTGCTGGCCGCCCGGCGCAGTGCGCCCCCCGAGGTGGCCCGCCGGTGGGAGCTCCCGGGCGGCAAGGCCGAAGCGGGCGAAACCGTACCCGAGGCGCTCGTGCGCGAGCTGCGCGAGGAGCTCGGCGTCGAGGCCGAGGCGCTGGAGCGGATCCCGGGGGAGTGGCCCCTCAAGCCGGGTTTCGTGCTGCACGTGTGGACCGCGCGGCTGCTCTCGGGCGAGCCCGAGCCGCTGGAGGACCACGACGAGCTGCGCTGGCTCGGGCCGCACGAGCTGGACTCGGTGGACTGGCTCGACCAGGACCGGCCGGCCGTCGCGGAGGCCGGCCGGCGGCTGCGCGACGGGGCGCACCGGGGCGCGTGAAGCGCACGCGGTAGGCCGTCTGCGCCACAGTGCGCCGGTGCGTGGGGGATCGGGGCGGATCGGGTGGTACGACGCCCCAAATAGGGGGTATGTCGCTATTAGTCCCTATCTCGTCCCCCCTTTCGTCCCCGACGAACCTGACAGGGGTCGCTGGTGGCCCGGGAAGTGATCGGCGTGATCGACACAGACGGTGAGTGCGCCGAGTGGGCCTTTCCCGCCGAGCCCGGTGCCGTCCGCACCGCCCGCCACGCCGTGCGCGGCACCCTGCGCTCCTGGGGCCTGGACTCCGTCGGTGACGTGACCGTCCTGCTGGTCAGCGAACTGGTGACCAACTCCCTGCGCTACGCCTCCGGTCCCATCGGGGTCCGCCTGGTACGGCGCCATCCGGACGCCGACGCCCCGGCGGGCGTCCCCGCCCTGCTGGTGGAGGTCTCCGATCCGCTTCCGGATCCGCCCCGCGAGCGGGTCGCGCAACCGGACGACGAGGGTGGGCGGGGGCTGCATCTGGTCGCCGTCTCGGCGCAGCGCTGGGGGACCCGGCACGGGAAGTCGGGCAAGACCGTGTGGTTCGAGTTGGCTCTTCCTGGTGAGTAACAAGGGGAAGGGTGGCAGGGGGTCTCCCGGAAGGCGTCCGGTGGAGACCGTCGGACGTGGCCGGAAAACAACGGGACCCTTTTGTGATCGTGAACGCCGTGCCGTACGGGGCCGTGGTGCTGAATACTTCGGTCATGGCCGGTCCGGTTGCGGTGAGCTGGAGGGGACGGTCGCGTGAGCGAGATACCTGCGCAGGCACATCAGGCCCGGTTGTCCGGGGAGACGTGGCACGACTCCTTGTGGCACAGCAGCCCGCCTGGCTCGATATATGACTACATAAAGGTCGCATCCTTCTCGATCGGGCCCGACGGGCTCATCGATCAGTGGAGCCTGCGCGCCGAAGAGCTGTTCGGGCTCACGGCGGCCCAGGCGGTGGGGCGCGATCCGGTCGACGCCTTCATGCCGCCCGAGCTGCGCGCAGGAGGGCACCGCCGGGTCGCCGAGATCCTCGACGGCAAGGAATGGACGGGCCTGATCCCCTTCCGGATCCCCGGGGGGGACGGGGCGCACGGGGTGGCCGAGATCTATGTGATGCCGACCCAGACCGAGGCCGCCGAGCGGGCCGCGCTGTGCGTCGTCGTCGACGTGCGCGCGCTGCGCCGCATCGAATCCGATCTCGCCGCCTCGCAGGCCATATTCGGCCAATCTCCCTTCGGCTTCCTGCTCTTCGGTACGGACCTGACCGTCCAGCGCGCCAACCGCCGCTTCGCGAAGGTCTTCGGCGGCGCGGTCGAGGAGCACCGCGGCCGGACCGTGCACGACTACCTGCCGCCCCACGAGGCCGACAAGATGGCCGAAGCGCTGCGCCGGGTGCTGGAGACCGGCGAGTCCGTCACGGACCTGCGGATCACCGGAGCGGCCCCGGGCAGCCGCGACGACCGCCACTGGTCGATCAACCTCTACCGCGTGCACGGCGGCACCGGCCGTCCGATCGGTATCGCCGGACTCGGCACCGACGTCACCCGCCGCCACCTCGCCGCCCGCGAGGCCGCCGGGGTCCGGCGCAACCTGGCACTTCTCAACGAGGCCGGGCACCGGATCGGGACCTCCCTCGACCTGGAGACCACCGCCCGCGAACTCCTCGACGTCACCGTCCCCGGGTTCTGCGACCTGGCCGCCGTCGACCTCTACCAGGGCCTCCTCCTCGGAGACGACGACCGGCCCGCCCGCCCGCAGGGCCCCGGAGTGCCCTCGCTGCCCGGGCAGGGGGCCGGGCGGGCGCCGTCCGCCCCGCTGCGCCGGGTGGCCTTCGCCTCGGCCGTGTCCGACGCCCCGCTGTCGGGGTCCGGCGCACCGGTCGCCGTGGGGGAGACCCACCGCTATCCGGCCGCCTCGCCCGGGGCGCTGGCCCTGCGCACGGCGCGGCCCCGGCTGATCGAGGGGGGCCCGCCGGACGCGCTCGTACAGTCCACGCTGATCGTGCCGATGGTCGCCCACGACACGGTGGTGGGCCTGGCCCAGTTCTCCCGTACGAAGGGCAGCGAGCCCTTCGGCGAGCGCGACCGGGCCGTCGCCGTGGAACTCGCGGCGCGCGCCGCCGTCTGCATCGACAACGCCCGCCTCTACCGGCGCGAGCACGAACGGGCCCTGATACTCCAGCGCAGCCTGCTGCCCCCCGGCGATCCGGAGGCGGCCGGGCTCGACATCGCCTGCCGCTACCTGCCGGGCAACGCGGCCACCGAGGTGGGCGGGGACTGGTTCGACGTCATCGAACTGCCCGGGCACCGCACGGCCCTGGTCGTCGGCGACGTCATGGGCCGCGGGCTGCGGGCCGCCGTCGCCATGGGCGAACTGCGGACCGCCGTACGGACCCTGGCACTGCTGGACCTGGAACCGGCGGAGGTGCTCACCGCCCTCGACGAGGTCGCGCGCGGCCTCGGCGCACCCGGCGGCTCTCAGCAGGCCTCGCGCGCGGCCCTGCACTCGCGCGATGCCGACCGCTCCGAGGTCTACCTCGCCACCTGCGTGTACGCCGTCTACGACCCGGTGACCCGGCGCTGCACGATCGCCAACGCGGGCCACATGCCGCCCGTGCTGGTCGAACCGGCCGAGGAGGGCGCCGCGCCGCGCCCCGGCCTGCTGCTGGAGATCCCGACCGGGATGCCGCTCGGGGTGGGCGGCGAACCCTTCGAGGAGGTCGAGGTGGAACTGCCCGAGGGCGCGCTGCTCGCGCTCTACACCGACGGGCTCGTCGAATCCCGCGACCACCCCCTGGAGGAGGGGCTGCGCGGACTGCGGCAGGCGGTGGCCGATCCGGGCCGGCCGCTGGAGGAGGTCTGCGACCACGTGCTGAACACCCTTCACACCCGGCATGGGGAGGACGACATCGCCCTGCTGATGGCCCGGGTGCAGGGCCTGCCCGTGGACGCCGTCGGCGACTGGCAGCTGCCGCGCGAGGCCCGCTCGGTGGGCCGGGCCCGGGAACTGGCCCGGGCGAAGCTGCCGGCGTGGGGTCTGGAGGGGCTGCTCGACACCACGGAACTGCTGGTCAGCGAGCTGGTCACGAACGCCCTGCGGTACGGGGAGGGGGAGATCCGGCTGCGGCTGCTGCTGGACCGCACCCTGGTGTGCGAGGTGTGGGACGCGAACCTGGCCCAGCCCCGGCGCCGCCGTGCCCGGGACACCGACGAGGGCGGCCGCGGCCTCCAGCTCGTCGGCCTGCTCTCGGCCGGCTGGGGCACCCGGCGCACCCACCGCGGCAAGACGGTCTGGTTCGAGCTGCCCCTGCCGATGCCCGGCGGCCCGGACGTGGTGGTCACCGAACTCTCGGCGGAGCAACTGCTGAGCATGTACGGATGACCTCGTACGGGACCGGGGCCCGCCGATCCATACAAGCGTGGGCACCTGTCCGAAGGGGCCTCCTTCGCACACCTGGCCGAGGACCTTCCTCGCCGGACTGTGACGGCGGCGGCTTGGCGGCGGCGCCGGGCCGCCCTGACCTGCTCTAGGCCGCCCGGTTCCGGCCGCCGGCCTTCAGGGCGGCCAGCCGGTCCTCGATCTCCGCGCTCTTGCCGAGGTCTTCCAGGGACTCGAACTGGGCGTCCAGGGAGGACGCGGCCAGTTCCTGCTTGCCCATCGCCAGGGCCTCCTGGCGGCGGACCTTCTCCTCGAAGCGGTTCAGATCGCTGGTCGGGTCCAGGACGTCGATGTTCTTCACCGCGTCCAGCATCGTGTTCTGCGCCTGCGCGGTCTTGGCGCGGGCGACCAGCTCGTCCCGCTTGGCCTGGAGCTCCGTCAGCTTGTCGCGCATCGAGGCCAGGCCCGACTTGAGCGTGTCCACCACCTCGCTCTGGGCGGCGATCGTCGGCTCCGCCGTCTTCGCCTCCTTCTCCGACTGCATCTGCCGGCCGAGGGCCACCTTCGCGAGGTTGTCGAACTTGTCGGCGTCCGCCGCCGAACCCGCCGCCCGCAGCTCGTCCGCCTTCCGGCTGGCCGCGAAGGCCTTGTCGCCCCACTCGGCGGCCGCGTCCACGTCCTCCTTGTGGTCGGCCTCCAGCATCCGCAGGTTGCCGATGGTGGTCGCCACCGCCTGCTCGGCTTCCGAGATGTTGTTCGTGTAGTCGCGGATCAGCTGGTCGAGCATCTTCTGCGGATCCTCGGCCTGGTCCAGCAGCGCGTTGATGTTCGCCTTCGCGAGCTGGGTGACACGGCCGAGGATGGTCTGCTTGCTCATGACGGGGCTCTCCTGACGGTCAACAGGGCAAGAGGTCGAGGGGTTCACGGGTTCACGGGTTCACGGGGACGGGAGGGGGCGCGCGCCGGGGCCGCCGCGCGCGGGTCAGAAGCGGCCGCCACCGCCCATCCGGCCCCGGGTGCCGCCCCCGCCGAAGGAGCCGGGGCCGCTGCCGCCACCGCCGAAGCCCCCGCCCCCGCCCCCGAAGCCGCCGCCCCGGCCCCCGCCGAAGCCGCCCCCGCCGTTCCGGAGGATCTCGCCGAGGATGATCCCGCCCAGCACCGCCCCGCCCCGGCCGCCGCCGGAGCGCTGCCCGGCGTACGGGTTCTGGTACGCCCGTACGTCCTGTTCCGCCAGCTGCTGCGCCTGCCGGGCGAGCGAGTCGGCCTGCTGGGCCTCCGCCAGCGCGCCCGACGGATCGGCCGCGGCCAGCGACAGCGAGCGCTCCAGGTGCCGCTGCGCCTCCGCCAGCCGGGTACGGGCCTGGCTGCCGACGGCGCCCCGGCTGGTGGTGACGTAGTCCGTCGCCGCGCCGATCGCGCTGCGGGCCGACAGCAGGGCCTGGTCCAGCAGCGCCGCCGCCCGCTGCCGCCCCGATTCCCGCTCGCGCGCCCCGGTCAGGGCCTGGTCCAGGGCCGCGTCGGCCTCCTCGATGCGGCGCAGGGCGTCGATCGGGTCGTAGCGCCCGGCCGCCTCCTCCCGGCGCACGTCGGCCAGTACGGACTCGGCCCGGCCGATCCGGCCGCGCAGGTCGGCGGTGGAGGAGCCCTCGGCGGTGCCGGTGAGCAGGCCCCGGGCGTCGGCGAGGTCGGTCTCCGTCTCGTTGAGGGCGCCCGTCAGTTTCCCGGCGGCCTCCGCCAGCTCCCGGGCCCGCCGCTCCACCGCGTCGACCAGGGTCGCGGCCTGGTCCACCGCTCCCTCGGCGGCCCGGACGTGCACGGCCGCCCTGCCGTTGTCCCCGGCGTCGATGGCCGCCCGGGCCTCGCCGAGGTGGGTGGTCGCGAACAGCAGCCGGTCCTTGGCCTGTTCGGGGTTGGACGCCACCGGGGCGGACGCGGAGTCCGCGTACCGGCCGGCCAGGTCCGTCAGGGTCGCCTCCGCCGTCGTCGTCCGGCCGGTCAGCGTCCGGAAGTGCGCCTCCACCGTGGCCAGCGCCTGCGGGGCGTTCTTCTCCAGGTCCCGCAGCCGGTCGAAGGCCGCCGACTCGGCGTCGAGCCGCCGGCCGGCCTCGGTGCAGCGGGCCACGATCTCGTCCAGCATCCGGCGCCTGGTCGCGTCGTCCTCCGGGTAGGCGTCGTCCAGCTGCTGGCGCAGCCGGAAGGCGCGGGTGAGCCCGTCCTTGGCGGACGCCAGGGCCTGCGTGAAGCCGGCGACCGCCTCGTCGCCGAACTGGGCCGAGGCGAAGCCGAGTTCCTCGGTGCTGGTGCGGACCGCGTCGTCGGTCTCCACCAGCAGCGCCTTGGCCCGCGCGTCCAGCTCCGGCAGCGGCGTCGGCTCCGCCCTCCGCCCGTCCCAGCCCGGGTGGGCGGTCGTCGTGCCCCGCCCGCCACCGCCACCGCCACCGCCGCCCCGGCCGCGCTTGCGGCGGGTGTACGCGTACGCCCCGAGCGCCCCGGCCGCGCCGACGGCGACCACCGGCAGGACGAAGTCCCCGGCCCCGCTCCCCCCGCTCCCCCCGCCGCCGGGATCGCTCTCCCCGGGGGTGATCGTGGGCACCGGCACGGGCAGCCCGCCCAGCACCGCGCCGTAGCCGTTGGCCGCGCCGATCGCCGCGCCCGCCCAGTCGTTCTCCCTCAGGGCGGGCTCGATGGCGGTACGGGCGACCGTCGCGAGCTGCTCCTCGGTGAAACCGGAGTCCACATCGGCCGAATAGGCGTACTGGCGGGCCCCGGTCGCCACCGCCAGCAGCACGTCGTTCTGGCCCAGCCCGTTCTTCTGCGCGGTGGCGTCCGCCCAGCTCTGGGCGGAGCGGCCGGAGAAGTCGTGCACGTAGGTGACGAACAGCTGGATCCTGTGGTCGGCGTAGAGCTTGTCCAACGCGGCCGTGACGGCGGCCTTCCGGTCGCCCAGCGCCCCCACCCGGTCGGTGATCTGCCCCTGCCGGGACAGGGTGACAGGATCCTCGGCCCGGGCGGGCGGCGCGGCCGCCACGCCCCATCCGCCGAACGCCAGCAGCACGGCGGCGAGGGCCAGTCCGCCGCGCGCGGCCCGGGGCCCTCTGGTGGTCTCGCTTCTCGGCGGGTACACATTTCGGAGGGTATGGGCGCACATCGGGCCCCGCACCCGGAGGCGGCGCCCCCCTCAGGGTCGGGCGTACGCCGCCAGCTCGGGGCGTGCCAGGACCAGGAGCTCCCCCGCCAGCAGGACGTCCCCCGCCCCCAGGGCCGGCTCCTCCCACTGCCCGCGCACCTTGCCGGTCTTCAGGTCCAGCACCGCCACGTACGGCGGCAGCGCCTTGCCCAGCAGCCCGCGCCGGCCCCCCAGGGAGGCGAGCACGGTCAGCCCGCCCGCCCGGACGCCGAGCAGCCCGAGGGCGGGGTCCGTCCCCTCGCGGCGCACCAGCGGCCGCTGCCAGAGCACCGCCCCGCTGCGCGCGTCCAGCGCCCACACGACGTCGGCGCCCTGGTCGCGGCGGTGCCCGGCCACGTACGCGGCCCCGCCCGTGACCAGCAGCCGGGGCGCCGGGACGCCCGCCGCGAAGCTCCAGACCTCCTCGCCGGTGCCGCCGCGCACGGCCCGTACGGTCCCGGCGTCCAGCAGGTGGACCAGACCGCCGCCGAAGCCGGGGCCGGTGCGGGCCGGGCCGCCCGGCACCTCCCGCTCGGTGAAGCCCTCGCCGGAACGGGCCCAAGCCCACAGCGGCGCAGCGTCGCGCAGGCGCAGCCCCCGGAGCCCGGCCGCGTCGCCGAGCACCAGCCGGTCGGCGGCCACCGTCAGGGACCGGGCGGGATCGGCGGGGTCCCCGTCCAGGGGCCGGACCCACAGCTCCTCGCCGCTGTCCGCGCGCAGCGCCGCCAGCCGGCCCGGTACGGCGGCCAGCAGCAGTTCCCCGGCCGGGTAGAGCCGGGGAGCCGCGGGCCAGTCCCGCCACCAGCGCACCCGCCCGTCGCGCGGCTCCCGCGCCAGCAGCCGGGCGGCGGGCGGCTCCGCCCCGGCCACGCTCACGTACACCGACGCGGCGTCGGCCGCGCAGTCCACGGCGAGCCGGCCGGTGAAGGGGGCCGCGGGCACCCCCTCGTCGGCGAAGGCGCTCCAGCGGGCCGCCCCGGTGTCCGCCGCGACGCACCCCACCTCGGCCCCCGCCCGCCAGAGCACGGCGTCCCCGGCGGGGCAGAGGGCGTCGGGGCGGGCCGCCGTCCGCCAGCGGCGCCCGTCCGCCGCCGCGCGCGGGGGCCGCGCCGGGCGGTCCGCGGCCGCGGCCGTCGCCGTCGCCGTCGCCTGCTCCGCGTTCGCACCGGCCCGGCCCGGGTCGTCCGCCACCGCGGCCAGCCAGGGCGCGTCCGCGGCGGCCACGCAGTCCCGAGCGATCCGGGCCAGCGCCCGCGCCCGGTCGGCCGGATCGGGCAGCTCCCGGGCCCGCCCGGCCCGCGTACGGGCCCGTACGGGGTCCAGCGCGGGCCGGGCGCCCTGCTCCACCAGGTCCCGGGCGGCGGCGAGGGAGGCCAGGGCGTGGTCGGCCTTCTCGTCGCCCGCCGTTCCGGGACGGCGTCCGAGCAGGGCGACGGCGCGGGTGCGCAGCCGCTCCGCCCCGGCCCCGCCGAGCCGCCCGGCGACGTCCTCGCGGGCGGCCTCCTCGTGCAGCCAGGCCGCCCGTTCCTCCAGTACCTCGGGGAGTTCGGCCTCGGCCTGCTCCAGGGCCCGGGCCCCGCCCGCCGGGTCCCCGGCCGCGGCGCGGTCCCGGGCCACCTGGCACAGCACCAGCAGCCGGGCCCCGGCGGAGCCGGTCCGCTCGCTCAGCCGCAGCGCGGCGTCCAGGTCCCGGGGGGCGAGGGCGAGCACCAGGTCGTAGGTGGCCGCCGCGCGCGCCCCTGCGTCCTGGATCCGGGCCAGCCGGCGCTCGGCCTCCTCGGGACGGGCCGCGGCCACGGCCGTCGCGATCAGCGCCCGGAGCCGGTTCTCCGCCGGGCCGTCGGCGAAGTGGTAGCCGGTGAGCTGGGCGGCCCGCTCGGGGGCCAGCCGGGCCAGTTCCTCCGCCACCGCCCGCAGCGGGGCCTGCCGGTCGGCGGCGGACACCGTGAACAGGGCCTGGTGGGCTTCGGTCAGCAGCCGTACGGCCCGCGCCGGGGCGTGCGGGGCGACGTCCCTGGCCAGCCCGGTCAGCAGCCGCGCCGCCCGGGCCCCGTCGTTGTCGCCGTCGCTGCGGGCGGCGAGCTCGGCGTCCGCGAGCAGCCGGTGCGCGAGGCCGGCGTCGAAGCGGGCGGCGGCGTCGGCGGCGACGGCCAGCACCTCCACGCGGGCCGCCGGTGAGGGCGGTGCCTCCCGGAGGTCCCCCTCGGCCTCCCGCAGCAACCCCCGCACGAACTCCCCCACCCCTACCGCTATCCCCCCGCCCACCGACGCCTCCGGGCCCTGCTCCCCGCCCGTGGCGGGCTGCTCCGGGCGCGGCGTGGCCGCCTCCCGGTCCGCCGCGGCCCCCGCCGGTGCACCCGCATCCGGCGTCCCGCCCGGCGGAGTGCCCGGACCCTGCTCGCCGCCCGCCGGGGCGCCCGGCCCCCGCGTCCCGCCCGTCGCGGGCCGCTCCCGGTCCGTCGGAGTTCCCGGAGGTGCGGGCTCCCGGCCCGGCGCAGCCCCCGGGCCGGACTCCTCGGCGCCGCCCGGCGGGGCCACCAGGGCGCGCAGCGCCTCGGCGACGGCTGCCGCCGACTCCGGCCGGTCCGCCGGGTCCTTCGCCAGCAGCGCCAGCACCAGCCGGTCCAGGTCCGGCGCCACCGCCACCCCCGCCTCGCGCAGCGACAGCGGGACGTCCTCGACGTGCCGCCGCATCAGTACGTACAGCGGCTCGGACGATCCGAACGGCGGCGCCCCGCTCAGCAGGGCGTACAGCACGCACCCCAGCGCGTACAGATCGCACCGGGCGTCCACGCGCTCGCCCCGCCACTGCTCCGGCGCCATGTACGGCGGCGTGCCGAAGATCCGTCCCGTGACCGTCCAGCCGGCCGTCGCGTCCGCGGAGTACGCGATGCCGAAGTCGCAGATCTTCAGGCGGCCGCCCGGCAGCAGGAAGAGGTTCGGGGGCTTGAGGTCGCGGTGCACCACGGACCGCTCGTGCGCGGCGGCCAGCGCCTCGGCGGTCTGCGCCGCCAGCTCCACGGCGAGGTCCGGCGCCAGCCCGCCCCGCTCCCGGTCCAGCACGGCCGCCAGGTCCTCGCCGGACAGCAGCTCCATCACGATGAACAGCCGGCCCTCGTGCTGCCCCACGTCGTGCACGACGGTGATGCCCGGGTGCTGGAGCCGCGCCCCGATGGTGGCCTCCCGCCGGAACCGGGCGATCACCTCCTCGTTCGTCACCGCGTCCAGCAGCACCTTCACGGCCACCGCCCGGTCCAGGGCCAGGTCGTGGCCGCGCCACACCTCGCCCATGCCCCCCGCGCCGAGCCGCCGGTCCAGCCGGTACCGGCCCGCCAGTAGATCCCCCACCCGCACCGCGAAGCCCCCTGACGTCGCGTCGGTCGACGCTCACCAGGGGGCATTGTGTACCGCGAAGGGAACTACTCGGGGCCGGAACGCCGCCGGATCCTGCTGCCCAGCCACACCAGCGGGTCGTACTTGCGGTCCACGGCCCGCTCCTTCAGCGGGATCAGCGCGTTGTCGGTGATCTTGATGCCCTCCGGGCAGACCTCCGTACAGCACTTGGTGATGTTGCAGTAGCCGAGGCCGTGCTCATCCTGGGCCGCGCGCTTGCGGTCGAGGCCGGTTTCGGCGGCCGCGTCCAGGGGGTGCATGTCCAGCTCGGCGACCCGCATCAGGAACCGGGGGCCGGCGAAGGCGCCCTTGTTCTCCTCGTGGTCGCGCACCACGTGGCAGGTGTCCTGGCACAGGAAGCACTCGATGCACTTGCGGAACTCCTGCGAGCGCTCCACGTCCACCTGCTGCATCCGGTACTCGCCCGCCGCGAGCCCTTCCGGCGGGACGAACGCCGGAACCTCCCGCGCCTTCGCGTAGTTGAACGACACGTCCGTGACCAGGTCCCGGACCACGGGGAAGGCCCGCAGCGGGGTGATCGTGACCGTCTCGTCCCGCGCGAAGACGGACATCCGCGTCATGCACATCAGCCGGGGGCGGCCGTTGACCTCCGCGCTGCACGAACCGCACTTGCCCGCCTTGCAGTTCCACCGCACCGCGAGGTCGGACGCCTGTGTCGCCTGGAGCCGGTGCACGATGTCCAGGACCACCTCGCCGTCGTGCACCTCGACGGTGAAGTCCCGCAGTTCCCCGCCCTCCGCGTCGCCCCGCCAGACCCGGAAGCGTGCGTCGTAGCTCGTCACTCGTACATCTCCTCTTCGGCGAGGTACTTGGCCAGCTCGTCCTTCTCGAACAGCGCGAGCAGGTCCGGGCGGATGGGTTCGGTACGGGTGCGTACGAGGACGATCCGGCCGGCCGCCGGATCGGCGGGGGCCGGATCCGCCGGACGGCACAGCAGGTTCACCGGCCGCCACTCCCGGTCCATCGCCGGCCAGTCCTCGCGCGTGTGCCCGCCCCGGCTCTCGGTGCGTTCCAGCGCGGCGCGGGCCACGCACTCGCTGACCAGCAGCATGTTGCGCAGGTCCAGCGCCAGGTGCCAGCCCGGGTTGAACTGCCGGTGCCCCTCGACCCCGGCCCGGGCGGCGCGCACGCGCAGGGCGGCCAGCCTCTCCAGGGCCTCGGCCATCTCGCCCTCCCGGCGGATGATCCCGACCAGGTCGTTCATGGTGGTCTGGAGTTCCTGGTGGAGCGTGTACGGGTTCTCCGCGCCCTCGGCGGCGTGGAAGGGGGCCAGCGCCTCGGCGGCGGCCGCGTCGATCTGCGCCTGGGAGACCGCGGGGCGGGCGACGTCGCAGGCCGCGGCGTGCTCCGCCGCGTGCATCCCCGCCCGGCGGCCGAAGACCAGCAGGTCGGAGAGGGAGTTGCCGCCGAGCCGGTTCGAGCCGTGCATCCCGCCCGCGACCTCACCGGCGGCGAACAGCCCCGGTACGCCGGCGGTGGCGGCGGTGTCCGAGTCGACGGCGATCCCGCCCATCACGTAGTGGCAGGTCGGGCCGACCTCCATCGGCTCGGCGGTGATGTCCACGTCCGCCAGCTCCTTGAACTGGTGGTACATGGACGGCAGCCGCCGCTTGATCCGCTCCGCCGGCATCCGGGTCGACACGTCGAGGAACACCCCGCCGTGCGGCGAGCCGCGGCCCGCCTTGACCTCGGAGTTGATGGCCCGGGCCACCTCGTCGCGCGGCAGCAGCTCGGGGGGACGCCGGTTGTGGTCCGGGTCCTCGTACCAGCGGTCGCCCTCCTCCTCGGACTCGGCGTACTTCTCCTTGAACACGTCCGGGACGTAGTCGAACATGAACCGCTTGCCCTCGGAGTTGCGCAGCACGCCGCCGTCGCCGCGGACGGACTCCGTGACCAGGATGCCCTTCACGGAGGGCGGCCAGACCATGCCGGTCGGGTGGAACTGCACGAACTCCATGTTCAGCAGCGGGGCCCCGGCCAGCAGGGCCAGCGCGTGGCCGTCGCCCGTGTACTCCCACGAGTTGGAGGTGGTCTTGAAGGACTTCCCGATGCCGCCGGTGGCCAGCACCACCGCCGGGGCCTCCAGGACGAAGAACCGGCCGCTCTCGCGTTCGTAGCAGAAGGTGCCCGAGACCCGCCCCCCGTCCTTCAGGACCCGCGTCACCGTGCACTCCTGGAAGACCTTGAGCCGGGCCTCGTGGTCCCCGTACTCCTTGAAGTCCTCCTGCTGGAGCTGGACGATCTTCTGCTGGAGGGTGCGGATCAGCTCCAGGCCCGTACGGTCGCCGACGTGCGCCAGGCGCGGGTACTCGTGGCCGCCGAAGTTGCGCTGGGAGATCCTCCCGTCGGGGGTGCGGTCGAAGAGCGCCCCCCAGGTCTCCAGCTCCCAGACCCGGTCCGGGGCCTCCTTCGCGTGCAGTTCGGCCATCCGCCACTGGTTGAGGAACTTGCCGCCGCGCATGGTGTCGCGGAAGTGCACCTGCCAGTTGTCGCCCTCGTTGACGTTGCCCATGGAGGCGGCGATGCCGCCCTCCGCCATCACCGTGTGGGCCTTGCCGAAGAGGGACTTGCAGATCACCGCCGTACGGGCGCCCCGCTCGCGGGCCTCGATCGCGGCCCGCAGCCCGGCGCCGCCCGCGCCGACCACGACCACGTCCCACCCCTGCCGTTCCACCTGTGCCATGTCAGAAGATCCTCGGGTCGGTGAAAGCGCCGGTGGCCAGCAGGTACACGTAGAAGTCGCAGGCGGCCACGCTGATCAGGGAGGCCCAGGCCAGCTGCATGTGCCGGGTGTTGAGCCGGCTCACCCAGCCCCACAGCCGGTAGCGCACCGGATGCCTGGAGAAGTGCCTGAGCCGGCCGCCCATGATGTGCCGGCAGGAGTGGCAGGACAGGGTGTAGGCCCAGATCAGCACGATGTTGACGAGGAAGAGCAGGGTGCCCAGGCCCATGTGGCCCCAGGCGTAGTGCCCGTCGCGGAAGGTCAGCACGGTGTCGTAGGTCAGGATCCCGGCGACCGGCAGCGCCGCGTAGAAGAAGTACCGGTGCGCGTTCTGGAGGATCAGCGGGAAGCGGGTCTCGCCCGAGTACGAGGCGTGCGGCTCGGCTACGGCGCAGGCGGGCGGCGAGGCCCAGAAGCCCCGGTAGTAGGCCTTGCGGTAGTAGTAGCAGGTCAGCCGGAAGCCGAGCGGGAAGACCAGGACCAGCAGCGCGGGGGACAGGCCCCACCAGCTGCCGAAGAGGTCGAGGTTGGGGCCGCCGCGCATGGTCGCGCAGTTCTCCGCCAGGCAGGGCGAGTAGAAGGGCGAGACGTACGGGGCCGCGTAGTAGTCGGCGTTCGAGAAGGCCCGCCACGTCGAGTAGGCGATGAAGGCGAGCAGCCCGGCCGCGGTGCCGGCGGGCGACAGCCACCACCGGTCGGTGCGCAGGTGCCGGGCCGCGATGGCGGCCCGGGAGGGGCCGTGGACCCCGCCGGGCCGCTGCTGGGGTGGTTCCGTGCCTGTGGCCAAAGGGGACTCCGGGTGGAGTGATGAGGGGTGGCCCAGGAGGCGCGGCCGCCGGACGGCCGGGCCCGATGGGGAGTGCGCGGACGGGCGCTGCCGGGCGGGGTCAGGGGGCGCGCCGGTCGCGCGCGCCGAGGCCCTCGTCGTCGGAGTCCGTCCACAGGGAGCTGTCGTACGGGGTGTCCGGTACGGAGACCATCCGGGCCGGATCGGCCTCGGGGACGGCCGGCGACTGCCGGGCGACGTCCCGCTCCAGCCGCTCCACCGAGCGGACCAGCTCGTTCAGATTGCGTCGTACGGCCGTCAGATCGTCGTGCAGGGACATGACATGACCTCACTTCCGCGGGTGCGATGGCAACGCTCACGGGCGCCTGGCAGTGTCGCGCCTCCCGTCCCCGGTTGTGAAGGGACGTGCAGCGATTGCGGGCGCGCGGGCTTGAACCGTGCGCCCCTTCCCGACCCGCTCGCGTCCCTCGTCCGGGGGAACTCCCGCCCGTCCGCAAGCCGGATTGGTCCGCACGGGTGGGGTTCGCGGCGTGGCGAGCTCCCGCTGCGGAGCGCTTGGCGGGCTGTCTATTTCAGTGGGTCCCGGCACCAGTGTGATCAGCTCCATATACCGCCGAACGTGATCAAGTCCCCCACTTTCACGGCCCACGCCCCGCCCCGGAGGTACCACCCATGACCCAGAGAACGCGCAGGTCCTTGGCGCTCCTCACCTCGGGAGTCCTCGCGCTGCCGCTGCTCGCGGGCTGCGGGGCGGGTGACGAGGAGGGCGGGCCGGCCGCGGCGGGCCCGGACATCGCGGTGACGGCCCGCGACCGCGTCGCCGACGGCGGCGTCCTGCGCTGGGCGGTCGACGCCCTCCCCGAGACGCTGAACACCTTCCAGGCCGACGCGGACGCCACCACCTCCCGCATCGCGGGGGCGGTCCTGCCGCAGCTGTTCGTGCTGGACGCCAAGGGCCGGCCGGTGGCGAACCCCGACTACCTGGAGAAGGCCGAGGTCGTCGAGCGGGAGCCCAAGCAGGTCGTCCTGTACAAGCTGAACCAGAAGGCGGTGTGGAGCGACGGCCGGGAGATCGGCGCCGCCGACTTCGTCGCCCAGTGGCGGGCGCTGAACGGCAAGGACTCGGCGTACTGGACGGCCCGCAACGCCGGGTACGACCGGATCGAGAAGATCGAGCGCGGCAAGAACGACCTGGAGGTCAAGGTCACCTTCGCCAAGCCGTACGCCGACTGGCGCTCCCTGTTCAGCCCGCTCTACCCCAAGCAGGTCATGGGCACCCCGGAGGCCTTCAACGAGGGCGCCCGCGGCACCCTCAAGGTCACCGCCGGCCCCTTCGGACTCGGCGCCATCGACAAGAAGACCGGCACCGCGGCCCTGACGCGCAACCCGCGCTGGTGGGGCCGGGCCGCGAAGCTCGACACCCTCGTCCTGACGGCGGTGCCCCGCGCGGCCCGCCCGGCGGCGCTGGCCGAGGGGAAGCTCGACCTGGCCGAGATCGACCGCGCGGGCGCCGACCGCATCGCCCTCGCCCACCGCGACGCCGGACAGGTCAACGGAGCCCACGGACCGGCCGCCGCGCTGACCCCCGCGCAGGCCACCCTGTCCTGGGCACTGGCCCACGGCGCCGACGAGACGAAGGCCCGGGAGGAGCAGGAGCGCCGCGACAAGAACGCGGACGCCGTGAAGAAGTACGCCGAGGAGCAGTCGGCGCTGCGCTCCTTCGACGTCCGCAAGTCGCTGGAGCCCGCGTACACCCAGCTGGCCATGAACGGGGCCTCCGGCCCGCTCACCGACGAGCGGGTCCGGCGCGCGGTGGCCCGGGCCCTGGACCGCAAGGAGCTGGCGGAGATCGTCCTCAAGCCGCTCGGCCTGCCCGCCCAGCCGGTCGGCAGCCACCTGGCGCTGGCCGGGCAGCAGGCGTACGCGGACAACAGCGACGCCCTCGGCGGTCAGGACACCCAGGCGGCGCAGGCCCTCCTCGCGGACGCGGGCTGGCGCAAGAACGGCAAGCTCACCGACCCGGGCGCCAAGGCGGGCTCCGAGAGCGACGAGAGCACGAAGAAGGACGACTCGAAGACCCCCTCGGGCCCCGGCACCGGCAACGACGGCCTCTACATCGTGGGCCAGGACGACGGCCGCAACGGCGACCTGCGCACCACCGCCCACAAGACCGCCGCGCGTCCGGGCGCCCCGGCCGACCACGGCGCGCAGCCGGCCGCGGCCCTGCCGGAGGGCCTGCCGGAGGGCCTGCCCGAGGGCCCCGCGCGCCGCGTCGACGGGGAGGGCGCCGACGACAAGGAACCGGCCCGCGCCACTCCGGCCCCGGCCCCCGCCAAGCAGACGGGCCGCACCTCCGGCGCCGTCCTCGCCAAGGACGGCAAGCCGCTCACCCTGCGCTTCGTCCTGCCGTCCGGTCCCGGCTCGGAGGCGCTGCGCACGGTCGGCGAGCGGATCTCCCGGATGCTCCAGAAGATCGGGGTCGCCACCGAGCTGAAGAAGGTCGCGGACGAGAGCTTCTTCAAGGACCACGTCGCCTCGGGCCAGTACGACCTCGCGCTCTACTCCTGGCCGGCCACGGCCTTCCCGGCCACCGACGCCCGGCCCATCTTCGCCAAGCCGGAGCCGGCGGCGGACGGCTCGCTCGTGGTCGAACAGAACTACACCCGGGTCGGGACCGACCACATCGACCAGCTCTTCGACCAGGCGGCCGGGGAGCTCGACGAGGCGCAGGCCCGGGAGCTGATGCGCAAGGCGGACGCCCGGATCTGGGCCGCGGCCGGCTCCATCCCGCTCTACCAGCGCCCCGAGCTCGTCGCCGCCAAGCCGGGCCTGGCCAACGCCGGCGCCTTCGGCCTCGGAGCGCCCCGCTACCAGGACATCGGCTGGAAGAAGCCGCCCACGGCGAAGGACGAGAAGAAGAAGTAGCCACGGAGAACATGTGGTGAAAAAGCGGCTCCTGTCAGGTTGACCCGCGGGTCACTACCTCAGAAGTGACTCAAGTCCCTTGCCCGCCGGATCCCCGGCGGGCAAGGTCGTGAACACCCATTGACCCGCATGAACACAGGCTCCGTCCACGGCCGGGTACCCCCACCCCGAACCCGGCCCCGCTCAGTCGTCCGGCCCCTTGACAGACCCCCCGGCAGGCGGTTCCCGCCAACCGACGTAGGATGGGGTAAGGCCGTGGCAGGTTTTCCGCCCGGTCGAGGCGCGCGTGCCGGACCGTACGCGACGCCATCCACGATCCCGGGAGAAGCGCCGAAGTGCCCACGCGCCACGACATCCGTAACGTCGCCATCGTCGCCCACGTCGACCATGGCAAGACGACCATCGTCGATGCCATGCTCAAGCAGGCCGGTGCCTTCGCCGCCCACCAGCACCTCGACGACCGCATGATGGACTCGAACGACCTGGAGCGTGAGAAGGGCATCACGATCCTCGCCAAGAACACGGCGGTGAAGTACCACCCCAAGGACGGCGGGGCGCCCATCACGATCAACATCATCGACACCCCCGGCCACGCCGACTTCGGTGGTGAGGTCGAGCGCGGTCTGTCGATGGTGGACGCCGTCGTCCTGCTGGTGGACGCCTCCGAGGGTCCGCTGCCCCAGACCCGCTTCGTCCTGCGCAAGGCCCTGCAGGCGAACATGCCGGTCATCCTCTGCATCAACAAGACGGACCGCCCGGACTCCCGGATCGACGAGGTCGTCAACGACACGTACGACCTGTTCCTGGACCTGGACGCCACCGAGGAGCAGATCGAGTTCCCGATCGTCTACGCCTGTGGCCGTGACGGCGTCGCCTCGCTGACCAAGCCCGAGGACGGCACCGTCCCCGCGGACAGCGACAGCCTGGAGCCGTTCTTCTCCACCATCCTGGCGCACGTCCCCGCCCCGGTGTACGACGACGAGGCGCCGCTCCAGGCCCACGTCACCAACCTGGACGCCGACAACTTCCTCGGCCGCATCGCCCTGGTGCGCGTCGAGCAGGGTGAGCTCCGCAAGGGTCAGACCGTCGCCTGGATCAAGCGTGACGGCACGATCTCCAACGTCCGCATCACCGAGCTGATGATGACCGAGGCGCTCACCCGCAAGCCGGCCGAGGTGGCCGGCCCGGGTGACATCTGCGCGGTCGCCGGTTTCCCCGACATCATGATCGGCGAGACCCTGGCCGACCCGGAGAACCCGATCGCGCTCCCGCTGATCTCGGTCGACGAGCCGGCGATCTCCATGACCATCGGTACGAACACCTCCCCGATGGTCGGCCGCGGCGGCAGCGGCAAGGGCGCGGACGCCAAGTCCGCGGTCAAGGACCGCAAGGTCACCGCCCGCCAGGTCAAGGACCGTCTGGACCGCGAGCTGATCGGTAACGTCTCGCTGCGCGTCCTCGACACCGAGCGCCCCGACGCCTGGGAGGTCCAGGGCCGCGGTGAGCTCGCGCTCGCCATCCTGGTCGAGCAGATGCGCCGCGAGGGCTTCGAGCTGACCATCGGCAAGCCGCAGGTCGTCACCCAGATCGTCGACGGCAAGGTGCACGAGCCGGTCGAGCGCATGACGGTCGACGTCCCCGAGGAGCACATGGGCGCGGTCACGCAGCTCATGGGCGTCCGCAAGGGCCGCATGGACAACATGTCGAACCACGGCTCCGGCTGGGTCCGCATGGAGTTCGTCGTCCCGTCGCGCGGCCTGATCGGCTTCCGTACGGAGTTCCTGACGAACACCCGCGGTACGGGCATCGCCCACTCGATCCACGAGGGCCACGAGCCGTGGTTCGGCCCGCTGGTGACCCGTAACAACGGTTCGCTGGTCGCCGACCGCGCCGGTTCGGTCACGCCGTTCGCGATGATCAACCTCCAGGAGCGCGGCGTCCTGTTCACCGAGCCCGGCACCGAGGTGTACGAGGGCATGATCGTCGGCGAGAACTCGCGCTCCGACGACATGGACGTGAACATCACCAAGGAGAAGAAGCTCACCAACATGCGTGCGGCTTCCGCGGACAACACCGAGAACGTGGTGCCGCCCCGCAGGCTCTCCCTGGAGCAGTCCCTGGAGTTCTGCCGCGACGACGAGTGCGTCGAGGTGACCCCGGAGGCCGTCCGCATCCGCAAGGTCGTCCTGGACCAGAAGGAGCGCTCGCGCACCGCGTCGCGCGCCAAGTCCGGCAAGTAACGGACGAGTCGGGTACGCGAGCCGTACTCCGACCGGACACTGGCCGAGAGCCGTAGGTCCGAGAGCAGCCCCTCCCACACCGGTCCGGTGTGGGAGGGGCTGTTCGCTTTTGTCAAGCGGATTGTTGTGCTCGAGTGTCCGCATTCCGACCGTGACACTCCGGAAGGTGAGCTAACCGTCCGTTTCGCACGTGTCTGTCTCCTATCCGTTTGTCCGGATTTCGGGTTTTCGCCATGCGGTGATGTTGTGAAAACGAGACCACTTAAGTGTGGTTTACGGTCTGTGAGTCCCTGAGGATGGCTCCATTGAGCTCGGGTCAATGGGTCACACGCTGTGGGGAGCGTCGACTCACGAGCACACACGATGGGACCGGATTTCGCTGTCAGGGGTGTCAGCGGGAGCCGGGTCCTTCACGAATCGACAGTGACTCCTGAGGAGGCAAATACCCATGCGCGGAGCAACGAGCGCCAAGTGGGTCGCGGGTGCCGTCATCGTGGCGATGGCTGCCACGGCTTGCAGCACCAGCAAGGACGACGCCGGCGGCAAGGGCGGCAACATCACGGTGGTGCTCGGCGAGCCGCAGCACGGCCTGATCGGTCAGAACACCGCCGAGTCGGAGGGCGCGGAGGTTCTCCACGCGCTCTTCACCGGTCTGGTGGACTACGACAACAAGACCAATGAGCCGAAGCTCGCCGCCGCCGAGTCCATCGAGACCACGGACTCGAAGACCTGGACCATCAAGGTCAAGGACGGCCTCACCTTCCACAACGGTGAGAAGGTCGACGCCCAGTCCTTCGTCCGCGCCTGGAACTGGGGTGCCAACCAGGAGAACGCCGCCGAGGGCATGCCGTTCTTCTCGAAGATCGACGGCGCCGACGAGCTGGCCCCGGGCAAGGACAAGAAGCCCACCGCCAAGGAGCTCAAGGGCCTCAAGGTCGTGGACGAGCGCACCTTCACCGTCACGCTGAAGGAGCCGTTCTCCCAGTTCAAGACCATGCTGGGCTACAACGCCTTCTACCCGCTGCCGAAGGCCTTCGAGACCGACGGCGCCAAGAAGTTCGGCGAGAGCCCGATCGGCAACGGCCCCTTCCAGATGGACGGCGCCTGGGACCACAACAAGCAGATCAAGGTCAAGCGGTACGACAAGTACCCGACCGAGGGCCGCGCCAAGCTCGCCGGCGTCACCTTCAAGATCTACGACAACCTGGACACGGCGTACAACGACCTGCGTTCGGACAACATCCAGATCGTCGACAAGCTCCCCGTCTCGGCGATGGCCTCCGTCTCCCAGGAGTTCGGCGACCGCTACATCTACAAGCCCGAGTCGGGCGTCGGCTACCTCGGCCTGCCGCTGGAGCAGAACCCGGAGACCTTCGGCAAGCTGGAGATCCGTCAGGCCATCTCCATGGCCATCGACCGGGAAGCCATCACGAAGACCATCTTCAACGGCACCCGCAAGCCGGCCGACGACTTCATCAGCCCGATCATCCCGGGCTACCGCAAGGGCGCGCTGGGCGAGTTCGGGACGTACAACCCGACCAAGGCCAAGGAGCTCTTCGACAAGGCCGGCGGTGTTCCCGGCAACAAGATCGAGCTCGGCTACAACGCCGACGGTGGCCACAAGGAGTGGATCGAGGCCGTCGCCAACCAGCTGAAGGCGAACCTCGGCATCGAGGTCACCGCCAAGCCGTTCGCCAAGTTCGGCGAGCTGCTCGACGACCTGGGCGCCTCGAAGTACAAGGGTGCGTTCCGCATGGCGTGGTCCATGGACTACCCGGCGGCGGAGAACTACCTCCGTCCGATCTTCTCGAAGGTCGCGATCGAGAACGGCTCCAACTACGGCCACTACAAGAACGAAGAGTTCGAGAAGGCCATGGCGGACGCCGACAGGGCGACCGACCCCGCCGAGGGTCTGAAGCTGTACCAGAAGGCCGATGACATCGTCATCCACGACCTTCCGTACATCCCGGTGTTCACGTACATGTCTTCTTCGGCCTACTCCAAGTCCGTGAAGAACGTCGAGGTCGACGCCCAGGGCCGCATGGACCTGGCGAACGTCGAGCTCAACTAACACCCCCTCTTCACTAGGGGACCCCGGGGGCGGGCAGACGGAATCAGGTTTCCGTCTGCCTGCCCCCTTCCCCCTGTTCTTCTGCTGGAGGTCTGATGGGCCGCTACCTCATCCGCCGACTCATACAGGCGATCCCTGTCCTGATCGGTGCAACGTTCCTCATTTACTGGCTGTCCTTCAAGCTCCCCGGTGACCCCATTCAGGCACTGGCCGGAGAGAAGAAGGCAGACCCGCTCGTCGCGGCGATGCTTCGGGAGAAGTACCACCTCGACGACTCCTTCCTGTCCCAGTACTGGAACTACATTTCCAACCTGGTGCAGGGCAACTTCGGCGAGACCCTGACCGGACGCTCCGTCTGGGACAAGATCACCGAAGCGTTCCCCTACACGATGAACCTGGCGATCGTGGCCTTCCTGATCGAGGCCGGCGTCGGCGTCCTGGCGGGCATCATGGCCGCCCTGCGCCGCGGCAAGTTCCTCGACCAGCTCGTGCTCCTCTCCACGCTCCTGGTCATCTCGATCCCGGTCTTCGTGAGCGGCTTCATCCTCCAGCTGACGCTCGGCGTGCAGCTGAAGAACAGCTGGGGCATCGACTTCTTCCCCGTCTCCTTCAACGAGAACGACGGGATCCGCGCCTATCTGCTCCCGGCGCTGGTGCTCGCCTCGACCTCGCTGGCGTACGTGGCGCGGCTGACCCGCACCAGCCTCATGGAGACGATGCGCGCCGACTACGTCCGCACCGCCACGGCCAAGGGCCTGCCCCGCCGCCGTGTCGTGACCCGTCACGCGCTGCGCAACGCGCTCATCCCGATCGTCACCTTCCTCGGCGCCGACCTCGGCTCGCTGATGGGTGGCGCGGTCATCACGGAGAAGATCTTCAACATCCACGGCGTCGGCGGTCTGCTGGCCGAGTCGGTCTACCGCAAGGAAGGCACCGTGATCGTGGGCGTCGTCTCGCTCCTGATCATCGTCTACCTCGTCGCCAACCTGATCGTGGACATGCTGTACGCCGTGCTCGACCCGAGGATCCGCTATGCGTGAGACAACTACGGTGGGGGATGAGTTGACCGAGACCACGACCGCCGGCGCGCCCTCGACGAGCGCACCGGCCGCCCCCTCCGGCAAGAAGCCCAAGAAGGAGCGCGAGGCCAGCCTCTGGTCGGACGCCGTCGCGGACCTTCGCCGCAACCCGATCTTCCTGATCGGCTCCGCGCTGGTGCTGCTGCTGATCGTGCTGTCCGCCGTTCCGCAGTGGTTCACCCCGGACAGCCCGTTCACCGCCGGGGCCTGCCAGCTCCAGGACTCCCTGAAGAAGCCGAGCGCCGACCACTGGTTCGGCTTCGACGTCCAGGGCTGCGACGTCTACACGCGTACGGTGTGGGCGGCCCGCAACTCGATCATCGTCGGCATCGTCACCACCACCCTGGTGGTCGTCGTCGGCGGCGCGCTCGGTCTGCTGGCCGGCTGGGTCGGCGGCATCGTCGACAGCCTCCTGTCCCGCTTCACCGAGATCTTCTTCGCCATCCCGCTGCTCCTCGGTGGCATGCTGATCATGTCGGGCCTGGGCAAGGGCAACGCCTGGACCGTGTCCGTCGTGCTCGCCACCCTGGGCTGGCCGCAGATCTTCCGCATCATGCGGTCCTCGGTACTGCAGAACAAGAACAACGACTACGTGGTCGCGGCGCGCGCCCTCGGTGCCGGCACGATGCGCATCACCATGCGCCACATCCTGCCGAACGCCATCGCCCCCGTGATCGTCGTCGGCGCGATCAGCCTCGGCGTGTACATCGGTGCGGAGGCGGCCCTGTCGTACCTCGGCATCGGCGTCCAGCCCCCCGGCATCTCCTGGGGCCTGATGGTCAGCGACGCCTCCGTGCGCTGGCTCCAGGCACCGCACGTGCTCCTCTTCCCGGCCGCCGCGCTGAGCATCACCGTGCTCGCGTTCATCATGGTCGGCGACGCGGTGCGCGACGCCCTCGACCCGAAGCTGCGCTGAGGAAGGGCGTACGTTGACCATCATCGACAAGACCTCGAACGTCCCCGCGCCCCGTTCGGCGCCGGAGGGGACCCCCCTGCTCGAAGTGCGCGACCTGCACGTCGAGTTCCACACCCGCGACGGAGTCGCCAAGGCCGTCAACGGAGTCTCGTACTCCGTGAACGCCGGCGAGACCCTCGCCGTCCTCGGCGAGTCCGGCTCGGGCAAGTCCGTGACGGCGCAGGCCATCATGGGCATCCTCGACATGCCGCCCGGCAGGATCCCGCACGGCGAGATCCTGTTCCAGGGCCAGGACCTGCTGAAGCTCCCGGCCGAGGACTTCCGCAAGATCCGCGGCCAGAAGATCGCCATGATCTTCCAGGACGCGCTGTCCTCGCTGAACCCGGTGCACACCGTCGGCGCCCAGCTCGGCGAGATGTTCCGCGTGCACCGCGGGATGTCCAAGAAGGACGCCACGGCCAAGGCCGTCGAGCTCATGGACCGGGTGAAGATCCCCGCCGCCAAGGCGCGCGTGGGTGACTACCCGCACCAGTTCTCCGGCGGTATGCGCCAGCGCATCATGATCGCCATGGCGATGGCCCTGGAGCCGGACCTGATCATCGCCGACGAGCCCACCACGGCTCTCGACGTGACGGTCCAGGCCCAGGTCATGGACCTGCTCGCGGAGCTCCAGCGCGAGATGAACATGGGCCTGATCCTGATCACCCACGACCTCGGCGTCGTCGCCGACGTCGCGGACAAGATCGCCGTCATGTACGGCGGCCGGATCGTCGAGAACGCCCCGGTCCACGAGATCTACAAGCGCCCGGCGCACCCGTACACGCGGGGCCTGCTGGACTCGATCCCGCGCCTGGACCAGAAGGGCCAGGAGCTCTACGCGATCAAGGGCCTCCCGCCCAACCTGCTGAACATCCCCACGGGCTGCGCCTTCAACCCGCGCTGCCCCAAGGCGCAGGACATCTGCCGTACGGACGTGCCGGTCCTGCACCAGGTGACCGAGCGCGACGGCGGCGAGCTGCCCGGCCGCAGCAGCGCGTGCCACTTCTGGAAGGAGCAGATCCATGGCTGAGGTCACCAAGCCCAAGGGCGAGCCGATCCTCCAGGTCCGCAACCTCGTCAAGCACTTCCCGCTGACCCAGGGCATCCTGTTCAAGAAGCAGGTCGGCGCGGTCAAGGCCGTCGACGGGATCTCCTTCGACCTGTACCAGGGCGAGACCCTCGGCATCGTCGGCGAGTCCGGCTGTGGCAAGTCCACCGTCGCCAAGCTGCTGATGAACCTGGAGCGGGCCACCGCCGGCGAGGTCTTCTACAAGGGCCAGGACATCACCAAGCTGTCCGGCCGCGCCCTGAAGGCCGTCCGCCGCAACATCCAGATGGTCTTCCAGGACCCGTACACCTCGCTGAACCCGCGCATGACGGTCGGCGACATCATCGGGGAGCCCTTCGAGATCCACCCCGAGGTGGCTCCCAAGGGCGACCGGCGCCGCAAGGTCCAGGAACTCCTGGACGTCGTGGGCCTCAACCCCGAGTACATCAACCGCTACCCGCACCAGTTCTCCGGCGGCCAGCGCCAGCGCATCGGCATCGCCCGCGGCCTCGCGCTCAACCCGGAGATCATCATCTGCGACGAGCCGGTCTCCGCGCTCGACGTGTCGGTGCAGGCGCAGGTCATCAACCTGATGGGGAAGCTCCAGGACGAGTTCAACCTGTCCTACCTCTTCATCGCGCACGACCTCTCGATCGTCCGGCACATCTCGGACCGCGTCGGCGTCATGTACCTGGGCAAGATGGCCGAGATCGGCTCCGACGCCGAGATCTACGAGCACCCGACCCACCCGTACACGCAGGCGCTGCTCTCCGCCGTGCCGGTGCCGGACCCCGAGGTCCGCGACGCCCGCGAGCGCATCATCCTCACCGGTGACGTCCCCTCGCCCGCCAACCCGCCCTCGGGCTGCCGCTTCCGCACCCGCTGCTGGAAGGCCGAGGAGAAGTGCGCCACGGAGGAGCCCCTGCTGGCGATCCCGACGCGCTTCCAGGGCGTGAACACCCCGGCCGCCCACGAGTCGGCGTGCCACTTCGCGGAGGAGAAGGCGGTCCTGGCCGTCTGACCCCCTCCGTACGCATCCCGGGGCGCCCGGGCCGGGGCCCCCCCCCCCCGGGCCCCCCCCGCCGGGGCCCCCCCCCCCGCCCCCCGCCCCCCCCGCGCGCGGCCCCCCCCGCCCCCCCGCGCGGGGGCGGGCCCCCGCGGGCGGGCGCCCGCGCGGGCCGGGCGGGGCGCCCCGCCCCCCCCCCCCCCCGGGGCCGCGGGGGCGCCCCCCCCCCCCCGGGCCCCCCCCGGCGCGTTCCCCCCCCCTGCCTGCCGCGAACGCGGCTTGCGGGCGCCCCCGGGCGCGGCCGAGAGTGGGCCGATGACCGACACGCTGACCGTCCGGCCCGCCGGCCCCGGGGACGCCTTGGACATCTGCGCACTGCTCAACGCCGTCGACGTCATCGAGATCGGCAGACCCGAAACCGACCTCGGCACCGTGGAGGCCGATCTCAACCACCCCGGCGTGGACCTGGCCACCGACTCCTGGCTCGCCCTCCAGGGCGGCCGGCCCGTCGCATACGCCCTCGTCTGGAACGACTCCGGGCCCGGCCGGATCGACGGCGACCACTACGTCCTGCCCGGCCGGCCCGGGGCGGCCGTGCGGCTGCTGGAGCTGATGGAGGCCCGCGCCCGGGCGATGGCCGCCGGGGCCGCCCGGCCGCGGCTGCGGATCCAGCTGGGCGTCGCCCCCACCCTCGACCCCGCCCTCCTCACCGGCCGCGGCTACCGCACCGTGCGCCGCCACCAGGTGATGACCCGTCGGCTCACCCCCGCCGACGCCGCGGCGCCCGCCACGCCCCCGGGCCTCGTCCTGCGCCATTGCGGGGCCGACGAGGCCGACCGCCGCCGGGCCCACGCCCTGGTCGAGGAGACCTTCGCCGCTCACTTCGGCCACGCCCCGCGCGCGTACGGGCCCTGGCTGGACCACCTCGACGCCCGCGCCCTCGACTGGTCCCTGGTGTGGATCGCGAGCCTGCCCGGCGAGGGCGACGCGGCCGTGCTCCTGACCCGCGACGACCGCACCAGCATGGGCTGGCTCAGCCACCTCGGCGTACGGGAGGGCCTGCGCGGCCGCGGCATCGGCGGCTTCCTGCTGCGCCACGGCTTCGCCGCCTACGCGGCCCGCGGCCGGGACACGGTGGGCCTGGGGGTGGACACCGCCAACGAAACCGGCGCGCTCGCGCTCTACGAGGCGCACGGCATGCGGCCGCACTACGCCGTGGACACCTGGGAGCTGGCTTTGCACTCGCAGGGGTGACAGCCGGGGGGCGCGGGGGTGCAATCGGTCGAACCGGGGGTGTGCCGGGACTCCCATGGGGTGACATTGGCCCCGAAGCGAGTCCCGGTACCCCTAGGAGGCACTCCATGCGCGGAGCCACCCACGCCAAGTGGGCCGCATGTGCGGTGGCCGTCGCCCTCGCGGCGACGGCCTGCGGCGGCGGAAGCGACAGCGGCGGTGGCGGTGGCGGTGGCGGTGCCGATGGGATCATCAGCTCCTCCTGGGGCGACCCCCAGAACCCGCTGGAGCCCTCCAACACCAACGAGGTGCAGGGCGGCAAGGTCCTCGACATGCTCTTCCGGGGCCTCAAGCGCTACGACCCGAAGACCGGCGAGGCCAGGAACATGCTCGCCGAGAAGATCGACACCACGGACAGCCAGAACTTCACCATCACATTGAAGGACGGCTGGAAGTTCAGCAACGGCGAGCCGGTCACCGCGCAGTCCTTCGTGGACGCCTGGAACTACGGCGCGGACGTGCGCAACAAGCAGAACAACTCGCCGTTCTTCTCCGACATCGTCGGCTACGCGGACCTGCACCCGGCCTCCGGTGAGCCCAAGGCCAAGACCATGTCCGGGCTGGTCGTCAAGGACGCCCGGACCTTCACCGTCGCCCTGAAGTCGAAGTTCTCCACCTGGCCCGAGACCCTCGGCTACCAGGCCTTCTCGCCGCTGCCCAAGGCCTTCTTCACCGACCACGCCGCCTGGCTGAACAAGCCCGTCGGCAACGGCCCGTACACGGTGGACTCGTACACCAAGGGCACCGGGATGAAGCTGCGCGCCTGGGACGGCTACACGGGCGAGGACAAGGCGCAGAACGGCGGCGTCGACCTCAAGGTCTACACCGACAACAACACCGCGTACACGGACCTGATCTCCGGCAACCTCGACCTGGTCGACGACATCCCGGCGCAGCAGCTGAAGAACGTCAAGAACGACCTCGGCGACCGGTACATCAACCAGCCCGCCCTCATCATCCAGACCCTCACCTTCCCGCTGTACGACCCGCAGTGGGCCAAGGAGGGCATGGAGAAGGTCCGCCGGGGCATCTCGATGGCCATCAACCGCGACGAGATCACCCAGCAGATCTTCCGCGAGACCCGCACCCCCGCCAAGGACTGGACCTCCCCGGCCCTCGGCGCCAAGGGCGGCTTCAGTGCCACCGCCTGCGGGGACGCCTGCAAGTTCGACCCCGTGGCCGCCAAGAAGCTCATCCAGGAGGCCGGCGGCCTGCCCGGCGGCAAGGTCACGCTGACCTCCAACGTGGACACCGGCTCGCACCGCGACTGGATGGACGCCGTCTGCAACAGCGTCAACAACGCGCTCGGCGAGGGACCGGTCTGCACCGTCAACCCCGTCGGCACGTTCGCGGACTTCCGCAACCAGCAGAGCGCCTTCAAGCTCACCGGCCCCTTCCGCTCGGGCTGGCAGGCCGACTACCCGCTGATCCAGAACTTCCTCCAGCCGCTGTACTACACCGGCGCCTCCTCGAACTACGGCAAGTTCAGCAGCCCGGAGTTCGACAAGCTCGTCGACGAGGCCAACCAGGAGAGCGACGCCGCCAAGGCGGTCGGGAAGTTCCAGGACGCGGAGAAGATCCTCGCCGAGCAGATGCCGTCCATCCCCCTCTGGTACCAGAACGGCAGCGCCGGGCACTCCGAGCGGATCTCCGAAGTCGCCCTGAACCAGTTCAGCGTCCCCGTCTACAACCAGATCAAGGTCAGCTGACCCCCCACCGGATCGATCCTGGAGCAGTCCATGGGACGTTATGTGATCCGGCGGCTGCTCCAGATGATCCCGGTGTTCATCGGCAGCACCTTCCTGATCTTCTTCATGGTGTACGCGCTCGGCGACCCCGTCGCGGCCCTCTTCGGGGACAAGGCCCCCGACCCCGCCACCGCGGCCCGGATCCGCAAGGACCTGTACCTCGACCAGCCGCTGTGGAAGCAGTACCTGCACTACATGGGGCAGATCTTCCAGGGGGACTTCGGCACGGCCTTCAACGGGCAGAGCGTCACCGATCTGATGGCCTCGGCCTTCCCCGTCACCCTGCGCCTGACCATCGTCGCGATCCTCATCGAGATCGTCGTCGGCATCACCCTCGGCGTGGTCAGCGGGCTGCGCCGGGGCAAGTCCGTCGACACCTCCGTGCTCGTCCTCACCCTCGTCGTGATCTCCGTGCCCACCTTCGTCACCGGCTACCTGCTCCAGTACCTCTTCGGCGTCAAATGGGGCTGGGTGCGGCCCACCGTCTCCCCGGAGGCCCCCTTCAGCGAGCTGATCCTGCCCGGTATCGTCCTCGCCCTCGTCTCCCTCGCGTACGTCACCCGGCTCTCGCGGACCTCCATCGCCGAGAACGTGAAGGCCGACTACGTCCGCACCGCCACCGCCAAGGGCCTGCCGCGCCACCGGGTCGTCACCCGCCACCTGCTGCGCAATTCCCTGATCCCCGTCGTCACCTTCATCGGCACCGACATCGGCGCCCTGATGGGCGGGGCCATCGTCACCGAGCGGATCTTCAACATCCACGGCGTCGGCTACCAGCTCTACCAGGGCATCCTGCGCAACAACGCCCCCACGGTGGTCGGCTTCGTGACCATCCTCGTGATCGTCTTCCTGCTGGCGAACCTGCTCGTCGACCTGCTCTACGCGGTCCTGGACCCGAGGATCCGGTATGCCTGACCCTGAGCGTCCCGAAGGCCCCGGCGGGTACGACCCCGTGGGCCCCCGCCCGCGCGAGGCGGTCTCGCCCACCGGCCAGGGAGGGGCCATAGACCTCGCCCTGGAGGAGGCCGAGAGCCTGGAGAAGGTACCCGGGCCCGGCAGCGGCCCCCGCGAGAAGGCGCGCAGCCTCTGGTCCGACGCCTGGCACCAGCTGCGCCGCAACCCCGTCTTCCTCATCTCCTCGCTGCTGATCCTCTTCCTCGTCGTCATCGCGATCTGGCCCCAGCTCATCGCGAGCGGCGACCCCCTGCACTGCGAACTGTCCAAGTCCCAGCAGGGCCCCGAGCCCGGCCACCCCTTCGGCTACGACACCCAGGGCTGCGACGTCTACACCCGTACGGTCTACGGGGCCCGCGCCTCCATCACCGTCGGCGTCTGCGCCACGCTCGGCGCCACGCTGCTCGGCTCGCTGCTCGGCGGGCTCGCCGGGTTCTTCGGCGGGTGGGGCGACGCCCTGCTCTCCCGGGTCGCCGACATCTTCTTCGGCATCCCCGTCATCCTCGGCGGCCTGGTCTTCCTCTCCGTGGTCACCAGCACCACCGTGTGGCCCGTCGTCGGCTTCATCGTGCTGCTCGGCTGGCCGCAGCTCGCGCGCATCGCCCGCGGCTCGGTGATCACCGCCAAGCAGAACGACTACGTCCAGGCCGCCCGCGCCCTCGGCGCCGGCAACGCCCGCATGATGCTGCGGCACGTGGCGCCCAACGCCGTCGCCCCCGTCATCGTCGTCGCCACCATCGCCCTGGGCACCTACATCGCGCTGGAGGCGACCCTGTCGTTCCTCGGCGTGGGCCTGCGCCCGCCCACCGTCTCCTGGGGCATCGACATCTCCAACGCCGCCTCCCAGATCCGCAACGCCCCGCACATGCTGCTCTATCCCGCCGGTGCGCTGAGCATCACCGTGCTCGCCTTCATCATGCTCGGCGACGCGGTGCGCGACGCCCTCGACCCCAAGCTGCGCTGAGGAGTGAGTCGGGAGATGCTGCTCGAAGTCCGCGACCTGCACGTGGAGTTCAAGACCCGCGACGGCGTCGCCAAGGCCGTCAACGGAGTGAACTACTCGGTCGCCGAGGGCGAGACCCTCGCCGTGCTGGGCGAGTCCGGCTCCGGCAAGTCCGTCACCGCCCAGGCCGTGATGGGCATCCTGGAGGTGCCGCCGGGCCGGATCGCGGGCGGCGAGATCCTCTTCAAGGGCAAGGACCTCCTGAAGATGAAGGAGGACGAGCGCCGCAAGATCCGCGGCGCCGAGATGGCGATGATCTTCCAGGACGCCCTCTCCTCCCTCAACCCCGTGCTCAGCGTGGGCGCCCAGCTGGGCGAGATGTACGAGGTCCACCGCGGGATGTCCCGCAAGGACGCCCGGGCCAAGGCCGTCGAGCTGATGGACCGGGTCAGGATCCCGGCGGCGAAGGAGCGGGTGGGGGACTACCCGCACCAGTTCTCCGGGGGCATGCGCCAGCGCATCATGATCGCCATGGCGCTCGCCCTGGAACCCTCCCTGATCATCGCCGACGAGCCCACCACCGCCCTCGACGTCACCGTCCAGGCCCAGGTCATGGACCTGCTCGCCGAGCTCCAGCGCGAACTCAACATGGGCCTGATCCTGATCACCCACGACCTCGGCGTCGTCGCCGACGTCGCCGACAAGATCGCCGTCATGTACGCCGGACGCATCGTCGAGTCGGCGCCCGTGCACGCCATCTACGGGGCCCCCGCCCACCCCTACACCCGCGGCCTGCTCGACTCCATCCCGCGCCTGGACCAGAAGGGCCAAGAGCTGTACGCCATCAAGGGCCTGCCGCCCAACCTGCTGCACATCCCGCCCGGCTGCGCCTTCAACCCGCGCTGCCCGATGGCCCGGGCCGCCTGCCGCGCCGAGGTCCCGCCGCTGGCGGAGGTCGCCCCGGACCGGGCCAGCGCCTGCTTCTTCTGGAAGGAGTGCCTCGGTGGCTGAGCCCATCCTGGAGGTCCGCGACCTGGTCAAGCACTACCCGCTCACCCAGGGCATTCTCTTCCGCAAGCAGATCGGCGCGGTCAAGGCCGTCGACGGGGTCTCCTTCGACCTCGCGCAGGGCGAGACCCTCGGCATCGTCGGCGAGTCCGGCTGCGGCAAGTCCACCGTCGCCAAGATGCTGGTGAACCTGGAACGCCCGACCGCCGGCTCGATCTCGTACAAGGGCCAGGACATCACCAAGCTGTCCGGCCGGGCCCTGAAGGCCGTCCGGCGCAACATCCAGATGGTCTTCCAGGACCCGTACACCTCGCTGAACCCGCGCATGACGGTCGGCGACATCATCGGGGAGCCGTACGAGATCCACCCCGAGGTGGCCCCCAAGGGCGACCGGCGCCGCAAGGTCCAGGACCTGCTCGACGTGGTCGGCCTCAACCCCGAGTACATCAACCGCTACCCGCACCAGTTCTCCGGCGGCCAGCGCCAGCGCATCGGCATCGCCCGCGGCCTCGCCCTGCGCCCCGAGGTCATCGTCGCGGACGAGCCCGTCTCCGCCCTCGACGTCTCCGTCCAGGCCCAGGTGGTCAACCTGCTGGCCCGCCTCCAGGACGAGTTCGACCTCTCCTACGTGTTCATCGCGCACGACCTCTCGATCGTCCGGCACATCTCCGACCGGGTCGGCGTCATGTACCTCGGCCGGCTCGCCGAGATCGGCACCGACACCCAGATCTACGACCACCCCACCCACCCGTACACCCAGGCGCTGCTCTCCGCCGTGCCCGTCCCGGACCCCGGGGCGCGCGCCCACCGCGAGCGGATCATCCTGTCCGGGGACGTCCCCTCCCCGGCGAACCCGCCCTCGGGCTGCCGCTTCCGCACCCGGTGCTGGAAGGCGGAGGCGCGCTGCGCCACCGAGGTGCCGCTGCTGGCGGTGCCGGCCGTCTTCACCTCGGGCCCGGCCGCCCATCCGTCGGCCTGTCACTTCGCGGCCGAGAAGCAGGTGGTGCCGCCCGCGCCCCCGCCCCCGGGTGCGCCCGCGCCGCCGGCGGGTGCGCCGCCCCGGGACGCGGGGGCCTAGGGCCGGGGGAGCGTGCCGGAGCCCGGCCGGCCGACCGGCTATTTTGCGCCACCGTGCCCGGGAGCCCCCGATCGGGTTCCGGCCACCTCAACGCGCTTCGGGCTAGGGTGACTTGACCGATTCTGCCCCGAGTTCGGAACCGGCCGGACTGGCCGGGAAACGTCCGTAGGGGCCCCTCCGGCGCTCCCGGGAGCCGCGGCGCCCCGCCGAACGGCCCCGTATGCCCCCGTACGTGCGCGGCATGCGCCCCTCGTGCTGCCGGAATTCGATCGATGCGCTGGTACGGATAGTTATGATCCGTAGCGCACGGTGGGTATGACTTCGCCGAGCACGAGTACGCGTACCGATGTCCGCTCGACGTGGAGGTGAAACGCCGTGGCACTCTCGATCTCGGCCGTGGTGCTGCTGGCGATCGTCGTCTTCCTTCTGGTCCGGAAGTCGGGACTGAAGGCGGGGCACGCCTTTGTCTGCGTGCTGCTCGGGTTCTACCTGGCGAGCTCGACGATCGCTCCGACGCTCAGCCAGCTCACGTCCAACGTGGCGAGCATGATCAGTGGCCTCAAGCTGTAGCCGCTGATCGTAGGCTGGGCCCATGAACGGTCTTCCCGCCCGTCGTCTGCTCCTCGTGCACGCGCACCCGGACGACGAGTCGATCAACAACGGCGTCACCATGGCCAAGTACGCGGCCGAGGGTGCCCACGTCGCGCTGGTGACCTGCACGCTCGGCGAGGAGGGCGAGGTCATCCCGGCGGAGCTGGCGCACCTGGCGCCGGACCGCGACGACGCGCTCGGCCCCTTCCGGGCCGGCGAACTCGCCGCCGCCATGAAGGAGCTCGGGGTCGCCGACCACCGCTTCCTCGGCGGCGCCGGGCGCTACCGGGACTCCGGGATGATGGGCGCCCCGCAGAACACCCGGCCCGGCGCCTTCTGGTCCGCCGACCTGGACGAGGCCGCCGGGTACCTCGCCGAGGTGATCCGGGAGCTGCGCCCGCAGGTGCTCGTCACCTACGACCCCGACGGCGGCTACGGCCACCCCGACCACATCCAGGCCCACCGCGTCGCCACCCGCGGCGCGGAGCTGGCCGCCGAGGCCGCGTACCGCCCCGGGCTCGGCGCCCCGCACGCGGTCGCGAAGCTGTACTGGAACCGGGTCCCGCGCTCGGTGGCGGAGGAGGGCTTCGCGCACCTGCGTGCCACCGGGGCCGCCTTCCCCGGCACCGCGAGCCTGGACGACGTCCCCGGCGTGGTCGACGACGAGCGGATCACCGCCGAGATCGGCGACGACGAGGGCGGCCGCCTGGTCGGGGCCAAGGAGGCCGCGATGCGCGCGCACGCCACCCAGATCGCCGTCGACGGACCCTTCTTCGCCCTCTCCAACGACCTGGCCCAGCCGCTGTTCGTCCGGGAGTACTACGAACTCGCCGCGGGCCGGCCGGGAGCGCCGGCCGGCACCCGCGAGCGCGACCTCTTCGCGGGGGTGGAGGCGTGAACGCGTCCTGGACCCCCGGCCGGATCGCCGCGCTGCTCGGCCTGTTCGTCCTGGGCGTGCTCACCGGCGCGGCCGGCTGGCTCGTGGTGGACCTCTGGTTCCCGGCCGGGCTGCTGCTCGGACTGCTGGCCCTGGCCGGCCTCTTCCTCGGCGCCCGCATCGCGCTCGGCACGGGGCTCGGGGTGGGGGCGGCGGCGGCCGGCTGGTTCCTGTCCTACGTCCTGCTCAGCCTCCCGCGCCCCGAAGGGGACTTCCTGCTCGGTTCCTCCGGAATCGGTATGTACGCATACCTTTTGGGGGGATGTGTGGTCGCTGTGATCTGTGCCACGATGCGCGGCGCCCTAGAGGGGCCGGTTCCGGCCTCCCGGCCCCGCGGCTGAGGCCCGGCCGAACTCCGCCGTTCCCCGATCGGGGACGGGTTGCGGGGGTTTGACGCACCCTCGGGAGCGGGGGCTCGGCGAGCGAAGAGGAACCCTTGATTCCCGGTGGACAGTTGCGCGCGGGCGGCGGCCAGTATGGTGGACGGGCCGCCGAGCTGCCCGCGCACGGTATGACGGGCGGCGGAGCCAACCGGGAGAACCTGCCTTGAGTCGTGAAACTGACAGTTCGTCCCCCGGGCCCCACGGGCACGGTGGAGCCGCCTACCCCTCGGGTACACCGCCGTACGGAACCGGCCGCCCGCCGTCCACGACTGTGCCGACCGGGCCCGGCGCGACGACCGCCCCGGAGGAGAACCCTGTGACGTCGAACCCGTCCACGCCCGACAACGACGGGCCGAAGACCGAGACCACCCTGACGACCCGGATCCGGATCAACATCCCGGGTTCGCGGCCGATCCCGCCCGTGGTCGTGCGCAAGCCCGTCAAGGGCGGCGCCCCCGCCCCGGAGCGGGACGGCGCCGCGCAGGCACCCGCCCCCGCCCCGGCGCGCCAGGCCCCGCCCGCCGCGCCGGCCCCGGCCCTCCCGCCGGCCCCGGCCGGAGCGGGCCGGCCGCCCGCGCCGGGCGCACCGGCCGGCCAGGGCGGCGCGCCGGAGCCGGCCAGCAACTGGTTCGCCCCGCGCAAGTCCTCGGCCCCGGCCCCCGAGCCCGCCCCGGCACCGGCTCCCGCGCCGGCCCCGGCCCCCGCACCGCCCGGCGCGGGCTACGGCTCCCCGGCGGGCCCCGGCGCGGGCTTCGCACCGCCCGCCCCCGTGCCCGGGAACCCGCAGCCCCCGGCCCCGGCCCCGCACGGCAGCGGCGGCGGGTTCGCGCCCGCCCCCGTGCCCGGTGGCCCCGGCGTCGGCGCGCCCGCGTACCCGGCGTACGACGGCGGCCCCGTCACGGAGGCCTTCCCGGCCTTCGCGGAACCCGACGGGCCGACCGGCGGACCCGCGATGGGGACCGTCCCCGTACGGGCCGACGAGCCCCCGCGCTGGCCCGGACCCGAGGCCCCGGACACCCCGGGCCCCGTGCCCGGCCCGGTCTCGCCGCCCCCCGGCCCGCAGCCGCCGCGGCAGACCGTCCCCGTGCCCGCCCCGGCCCCGGCGGGCAAGAAGGCCGCCAAGGCCGCCCGGCCCGCGGCCGCCAAGCCCGCCAAGCCCGCCAAGCCCGCCAAGCCCGCCAAGCCCGCCACGTCCGCCCAGCCCGCCAAGAAGAAGGGCCGCTCCAAGCTGGTCCTGCTCGGCGGCGCCCTCGTCTTCCTCGGCGGCGTGACCTACGGCGCCGGCCTGCTGCTGAACCACTCCGACGTCCCCAAGGGCACCACCGTCCTCGGACAGGACATCGGCGGCAGCCGCGACGAGGCCGTCGCCAAGGTCCAGGCCGCCTTCGGCGCCCGCGCCGCGGCCCCGCTCCAGCTCAGCGTCGGCGGCAAGCAGGTCGAGCTGAAGCCCGAGAAGGCCGGCCTGACCCTCGACAGCCAGACCACGGTCCGCAACGCGGCGGGCAGCGACTACAACCCCGTCACCGTCATCGGCTCGCTCTTCGGCGTCGAGCGCACGGCCACCGCCGTCATGCCCGTCGACGAGGAGAAGCTGCGCGTCGCCCTCCAGGAACTGGCCGGCACCGCCGGCTCCGCCACCGAGGGCACCATCAAGTTCGACTCCGGCAAGCCCGTCGCCGTCCCCGGCAAGGCGGGCACCAGCCTCGACGTCGACGGTTCCGTCGCCAAGGTCACCGAGGCCTTCCGCGAGCTGGTCGCCACCGGCAAGGCGGCGCCCGTCGAACTGCCCACCGCCACCAGGGAACCCACCATCACCCAGGCGGAACTGGACCGGGCGATGAAGGAGTTCGCCGAACCGGCGATGTCCGGCCCCGCGATCGTCAAGGCGGGCACCAAGTCCCTGCCCTTCGGCGCCAAGTCCCTGCCCAAGATCCTCAGCATGACCCCGGTCAACGGCCACCTCGTCGAGAAGTACGACCTGGAGGCCCTGAAGGCGACCTACGGCAACACCTTCGACGGGATCATGATCACGCGGGGCACCGGCGCGAAGACCGCCGTCACCCCGCAGGACGTCGTCGGCGCCCTCGGCAAGGCGCTCCTCGGCAAGACCCCCGCCGAGCGGACCGCGACGATCGACACCAACGCCAGCTGACGCGCCGCGCTCGCGCCGCCCGCACCCCCGCCGCGGCCCCTCCCCGGAATCCGGGAGGGGCCGCGGCGTGTTCGCGTCATGTCCACGGCATGACATCCGTCATGCCGCAGTCACGACCGAGGACACTGCCGGGCCCACCCCCGTACGGGCGAACCTTGGGACATGACGACGACGACGGCGCACCCCGCCGCCCCGGCCACCACCGACGACCCGGTGGTGAGCTTCCAGAACGTGACCAAGAGCTACGGCAAGGTGCGTGCGGTCGACGGCCTCACCCTCGAACTCCACCCGGGCGAGACCGTCGCACTCCTCGGCCCCAACGGCGCGGGCAAATCCTCCACCCTCGACCTCCTGCTGGGCCTGCGCCCCGCCGACTCCGGCGAGGTCCGCCTCTTCGGCACCAGCCCCCGCGAGGCCCTCGCGGCCGGCCGGGTCGGCGCGATGCTCCAGAGCGGCGGCCTGATGGAGGAGGTGACCGTACGCGAGCTGGTCGCGCTCGGCTGCGCCCTGCACCCCCGTCCGCTCCCCGTGGACGAGGTCCTCACCCGCGCCGGGGTCGCCGACATCGCCGGGCGGAAGGTCAACAAGCTCTCCGGCGGCCAGGAGCAGCGGGTCCGCTTCGCCCTCGCCACCGCGGGCCACAACGACCTGATCGTCCTCGACGAGCCCACCACCGGCATGGACGTCACCTCCCGCCAGGCCTTCTGGGCCACGATGCGCGAGCAGGCCGCCCAGGGCCGCACGGTCCTGTTCGCCACCCACTACCTGGAAGAGGCGGACGCCATCGCCGACCGGGTGCTCGTCCTCAACAAGGGCCGGCTCCTCGCCGACGGCACCGCCGCCGAGATCAAGGCGAAGGCCGGAGCCCGCAAGGTCTCCTTCGACCTCGACGACCTCGACGCGGACACCGACGAGCAGACCCTGCGCGCCCTGCCGGGCCTGACCGCCTTCGAACGGCACGGCGCCACCGTCAAGCTCCAGTCGAGCGACGCCGACGCGACCGTCCACGCCGTGTACGCGCTCGGCCTGTACCCCCGGAACCTGGAGGTCGCGGGCCTCGGCCTGGAGCAGGCCTTCATCGCCCTCACCGAGGCCGAGGAGGCCACCCGATGAACGCCGGAACGTACCAGCTGGTCAAGCTGGAGATCACCCGCGCGCTGCGCAACAAGAAGTACCTGTTCTTCACCGTGCTCTACCCGGCGGCCCTCTTCCTGATGCTGGGCGGCACCCTGCCCGGCAAGACGAAGGTCATGGGCACCGAACTGACGATGCCCGCCTTCTACATGGTCGCCATGGCCTCCTTCGGCGCCCTGACCGCCGTCCTGATGGGCAACAGCGAACGCATCGCCAAGGAGCGGGAGCAGGGCTGGGTCCGCCAGCTGCGCCTGACCGCCCTGCCCGGCCGCGGCTACGTCCTCGCGAAGACCGCCAGCGCGGGCGTGCTGTCGCTTCCGGCCATCCTGGTCGTCTTCGCCGTAGCCGCCGGGGCCAAGGGCGTGCGCTTCGAGGTCTGGCAGTGGCTCGCCCTCACCGGCTCGATCTGGGCCGGCAGTCTCGTCTTCGCCGCGCTGGGCGTGGCCATCGGCTACCTGGCCAGCGGGGACACCGTCCGCCCGATCACGATGCTGTTCTACTTCGGCCTCTCGATCCTCGGCGGCCTGTGGATGCCCACCGCGAACTTCCCGCAGTGGCTCCAGAACATCTGCGAGTGGCTGCCGACCCACGCCTACGCGGGCCTCGGCCAGGCCATCGAGCTGGGCGGTGCGCCGCACGCCGGGGACGTGGCGATCCTCGCCGGGTACTTCGTACTCTTCACCGGTGCGGCCGCCTGGCTGTACCGCAAGGACTCACTGAAGGCGTGACGGCAGTGTCGGTGCACGAGGACGAGTACATGGGCCGGGCGACGGGCGGCGTCCGCATCGGGGTGCGCCCCGAGACCCGGCGCCACCAGATCGTGAAGCTCACCTGGACGGGCCTGTGGCTCTTCTACCTCAGCGCCCCGGTCGCCGACCTGGTCAGCGGCGGCCACAGCACCGGGGCCCGGCTCCTGGGCGCCCTCGGCCTCGCGGCCTTCGTGGCCTGGTACCTGATCCTCGTCCTGCGGACGGGACGCCAGGTGGCCGTCCCGAAGGTGCTGCTCTCGCTGGCCGTCCTCGCCGCGCAGGCCACCGTCCTGTCCCTGACCCTGGGCCGGGAGTGGCTCGTCCTCTTCGTCTACGTGTCCATCTCCTCCGGGGCCGCGCTGCCGGGGGAGTACTCCCGCTGGACGGTCCCCGGGGCCACCGCCCTGCTCACCGCGACGGCCCTGGCCGTGCCCGGCGGCGACCAGTACCTGGCCGGGCTGCTGATCCCGGCCCTGATGGGCGGCTTCGCGATGGTCGGGGTCCGCGCGATGATCCGCACCACCATGGAGCTGCGCGAGGCCCGGGCCACGGTGGCGCAGCTCGCCGCGAACGAGGAACGCCTGAGGATGGCCCGGGACCTGCACGACCTGCTGGGCCACTCGCTGTCGCTGATCACGCTGAAGAGCGAGCTCGCGGGCCGGATGCTGCCGGAGCACCCCGACCGGGCCGCCCTCCAGGTGGCCGACATCGAGAAGGTCTGCCGGCAGGCGCTGGTCGACGTACGGGAGGCCGTGAGCGGCTACCGGCGGCCGACCCTGCCCGGCGAACTGGCGGGCGCCCGGACGGCGCTGACCGCGGCCGGGGTCGTGGCCGACCTGCCGGCCGGGACCCCGGCGGAACTGCCGGAGGAGACGGAGTCCGCCCTCGCCTGGTCGCTGCGCGAGGCCGTGACGAACGTGGTCCGGCACAGCGGCGCCAAGCGCTGCACCGTCACCCTGACGTCCAGCCAGACGCTGGCCGGCCCGGTGATGGAGCTGGCCGTGACCGACGACGGCGCGGGCGGCGGGGCCGTCCCCGGCAACGGTCTGACCGGTCTCACCGAACGGCTGGAAGCGGTCGGCGGCAGCCTGTCGGCGGGCCCGGCGGGCAAGACGGGCTTCCGCGTACTGGCCCGAGTCCCCCTAGGATCGCCCTCATGACCGAAGCCACCCCGATCCGCATCCTGCTGGCCGAGGACCAGTCGATGGTCCGCGAGGCCCTCGCCGCGCTGCTGGGGCTGGAGCCCGACATCGAGGTGCTGGCGCAGGTCGCGCGGGGCGACGAGGTCCTGGCCGCGGCCCGGAGCCACGACGTGAACGTGGCCCTCCTGGACATCGAGATGCCGGGCATGACGGGCATCGAAGCCGCGGCGGAGCTCCGCAGGGCCGAACCCTCCCTCAAGATCGTCATCCTGACCACCTTCGGCCGGCCCGGCTACCTCCGCGGCGCGATGGAGGCGGGTGCCTCCGCGTTCCTGGTCAAGGACGCGCCGGCCGCGCAGCTCGCGGCGGCGGTGCGCAAGGTCCTGGCGGGGGAGCGCGTCATCGACCCCACGCTCGCGGCGGCGGCCCTGGCGGAGGGCGCGAACCCGCTGACGGACCGGGAGCGGGAGGTGCTGCGGGCGGCGGAGTTCGGCGCGACCAACGCCGAACTGGCGGCCCGCCTGCACCTCTCGCAGGGCACGGTCCGCAACTACCTCTCGACGGCGATCCAGAAACTCGCCTCGCGCAACCGCGCGGAGGCGATCCGCGTGGCCCGCGAAAAAGGCTGGCTCTGACCCCCACCCCCGCCCCATACCCGGGGCGGGGGTAGCCCCCCGCCCCGGGCCGGGGCCGCAGCCCCGATCCGCACCCCGGGCCCTGGTCCTGGCCCGGGCCCCTGGCCCGGGCCCCTGGCCTGCGCCCCGATCCGCGCCCCGATCCGCGCCCCTGGTCCGGGCCCCCGATCCGCGCCCCTGGCCCGGGCCCTTGGCCTGCGCCCTTGGCCTGCGCCCTTGGCCTGCGCCCTTGGCCTGCGCCCCGGGCCTGCGCCCCGGGCCCGCTCCACGTGCTCCGGGTCCTGGGCCGGGCCCGGGCCACGGCCCCGGGCCCGGCTTTCTGAGCTGGGGGCGCCGCCCCGTTTGCAGCCGCGCCGGCGTTTGAGGCGGGAACGGGGGAAGGGCGGGTAGGGGACGGCTCCGCGCAGCGGCACCCCACCCGCGCCCGCCGGCCGGGCCCCGGCCCGAGGCCGTGCGGCCCGTCAGGGCCGGCCGCGCGGGCGGGGCCCCGGAGACGGCCCCCGCGTCCGGAGGAGGGGGTCAGTTCAGGAGGGCGCGGGCCGAGACGGCTTCCGCGCGGATGCGGGCCGCCGCGTCCGCGTCGACCGCGTCCATGACCTCCGCGTACGCCTCCATCTCCCCCGCCCCCTCCCGGAACGCCCCGCGTTCCACCAGCAGCCGCGCCCGCTCGTACCGCAGCGCCGCCGGATGCGACGGCAGCAGCAGCGACAGGTCCAGCGCCCACAGCGCGACCCCCGACTGCTCGGGCCGCGAGGAGGCCCACACCCGGATGTTGTTCAGGATCCGCAGCACGATGTCCAGGGTCCGGGCGGGCGTCCGCGGCCCCGCCGCCAGTTCCGCCGGCCCGGCCCCCAAGGAGGCCCCGCCCGCGAACGGGTCCGCGACGACCCCTTCCTCCGGGTCCCCGAAACCGATCACGAAGTGCCCCGGCAGCCCCAGCCCGTACACCGGCGCCCCGGCCCGCCGGGCCACCTCCAGCCACACCACCGACAGCAGGATCGGCAGCCCCCGCCGGCGCCGCAGCACCTCGTGCAGCAGGGAGGACGACAGCCGGTCGTAGTCGGCCGGCGTGCCGTGGAAGCCCATCCGGCCCCCCAACAGCTCGGTCACCGCCGAGGCCCACGCCCGCGCGCCCCGCAGCCCGTACGGCAGCATCCCCGCCAGCCGGTCCAGCTCGATCTGCGCCCAGTCCATGGCCCGCTCGTCGAGCCCCGGGTCGGCCTCCGCGGCCAGCAGCAGGCACAGCCGCGCGAGGTCGGGCCGCTCGGAGCGGGCCTCCGCCGCGAACAGCTCCCGCGTCGCCGCGCTCACCGGGCGGCCCGGAAGTGGTGGTAGGCGTGGTGCGTGGCGAAGCCCATCCCGTCGTACAGGGCCCGCGCGCCCGGGTTGCCGGTCTCCACCTGGAGCCACCCGGCCGACGCGCCCTCCTCCAGCGCCCGCCGCGCCAGCGCCGTCATCACGACCGTGGCGAGCCCCTGCCGCCGCCGCGCGGGATCGACCGTCACCGCCGCGAAGCCGGCCCAGCGCCCGTCCACCACGCAGCGTCCGATCGCCCGGCCGCCGTCGAGGGAGGCGAACCACACCGACGGCCCCTCGACCAGCATCCGCCGGGCCAGTTCCGGATCCCGGACCTTCCCGTAGCGGGCCAGCCAGTCCTCGTCCGGCGCCCGGGTCAGCGCCACGGCCGACACCGCCGCCTCGTCCGCCCGGTCCGCCGCTTCGCCGACCGGCGCGAGCGCCCCGGTACGGACCTCCGCGGAGACCTCGTTGACCCAGCCGCGCCGCTCCAGCTCCGCGCAGAGCAGCTCCTGCGTGCCGACGGCGCCCGTCGCCGCCTGGACGTACGCGGGCAGGCCGCGCTCCGCGTACCAGGCGCTCACCCGCGCGAGCGCCTCGTCCAGGGGTATCCCCGGGTCGCCGAGCGGGAGCACCGAGTTGGCCCGCCGGGTGAACCCGTCGGCCGCCCGCAGGGTCCAGCCGCCCAGGGCCTCGCTCTCCAGCGGCTGCCAGGCCCGCGCCGTGATCCGCGCGAGCTCCTCGAAGGAGGCCGCGGGACCCCTGCGCCGGGCCGGTGCCGGGGGCACGGTCTTGCCCGCCACCAGCAAGGATTCCGCGATGCGGACGGACACGCCGTCCTTGCGTGTGATCGTGAGCACACCCTCGTTCCAGGATGTGAGAACCCCGACGGTGTCCATGAAGACGGGGGGTACCCGACCCCCCTCCTCCACCCGTCGTACAGAGACTCGTTTCCCCACGTCAGCCTTGGTGATACGGATCTCCAGCAGTCCTCCGGCAGTGATTTCCACAGCTCTGTCCGCCCCTCCTGTTCGGATCGTGCCCGGGAACGGAGATACTAGGTGCGGGCATCGACGACGCCGCGCTCCCGCGCGAATGGACAGCCCTACCGAGGAGGAACGAGAGCGTGACCTACGTCATCGCGGAGCCTTGTGTCGACGTCAAGGACAAGGCATGCATCGAAGAGTGCCCCGTCGACTGCATCTACGAGGGCCAGCGGTCCTTGTACATCCACCCGGACGAGTGCGTCGACTGCGGCGCGTGTGAGCCGGTCTGTCCGGTCGAGGCCATCTTCTACGAGGATGACACCCCGGAGGAGTGGAAGGACTACTACAAGGCGAACGTCGAGTTCTTCGACGAGCTCGGTTCGCCCGGTGGCGCCTCCAAGCTCGGTCTGATCGAGCGCGACCACCCCTTCGTCGCCGCACTGCCCGCCGACATCAACGCCGGCGAGCACTGACCGTTCACGGCAGACGCGCCCTTCGGTCCCGTACGGCACCCACGCCGCACGGGACCGAGCCGTTTCACCCGCCACCCAGAGAGAGCAGAGACCACCGTGGCCGCAGTTTCCGACCGTCTTCCCGCCTTCCCCTGGGACAAGCTGGAGCCGTACAAGGCCACGGCGGCGGCCCATGCGGACGGCATCGTCGACCTCTCCGTGGGCACGCCGGTGGATCCGGTCCCCGAGCTGATCCAGCGCGCCCTCACCGGCGCCGCGGACTCCCCGGGCTACCCGACGGTCTGGGGGACGCCCGCCCTGCGCGACGCGATCACCGGCTGGCTGCGCGGCCGGCTCGGCGCGAGCGCGGCCGGACACCGCAACGTGCTGCCCGTGGTCGGCTCCAAGGAACTCGTGGCCTGGCTGCCCACCCAGCTGGGCCTGGGCGCCGGCGACAAGGTGGCCTACCCCCGCCTCGCCTACCCGACCTACGAGGTCGGCGCACGCCTGTGCGGCGCCGAGGCCGTGGTCTACGACGATCCCACCGAGCTCGACCCGGCCGGCGTGAAGCTGCTGTGGCTCAACTCCCCGTCCAACCCGACCGGGAAGGTCCTCCCCAAGGAGGAGCTGATCCGGATCGTGGCCTGGGCGCGCGAGCACGGCGTCCTGCTCTTCAGCGACGAGTGCTACCTCGAACTCGGCTGGGAGGCCGAGCCCGTCTCCGTCCTGCACGACGAGGTCTGCGGCGGCTCCTACGAGGGCATCGTGGCCGTCCACTCGCTCTCCAAGCGGTCCAACCTGGCGGGCTACCGGGCCGCGTTCATCGCCGGTGACGCCGACGTCCTCGGCGAGCTGCTGGAGATCCGCAAGCACGGCGGCATGATGACCGCCGCCCCCGTCCAGGCCGCCGTCGTCGCCGCCCTCGGCGACGACGCCCACGTCCAGGAGCAGCGCGGCCGCTACGCCGCCCGCCGCGAGGCGCTGCGCACGGCCCTGGAGGCGCACGGCTTCCGCGTCGAGCACAGCGAGGCCAGCCTCTACCTGTGGGTGACCCGGGACGAGCCCTGCTGGGACACCGTCGCGCACCTGGCCTCCCTCGGGATCCTGGTCGCGCCGGGCGACTTCTACGGCGAGGCCGGCGCGCGGTTCGTCCGGGTCGCCTTCACCGCCACCGACGAGCGGGTCGCGGCGGCGGTCAAGCGCCTGGGCTGAGGCCTCGACGAGGCCGCCGGCCCCGAACGGGCCGAAGGGGCCGGGAGTTCGCGCTCCCGGCCCCTTCGGCGTGTTCCGCGGCGGTCAGCCGCCGAGCGGCAGCCCGCCCACGGGCAGGGTGCTCACCGGCAGCTGGCCGACGGGCAGGTCCTTCACCGGCAGGTCCTTCACGGGCAGGTCCTTCACCGGCAGCTGCCCGGCGACCGGCAGGCCGCCCAGCATGCCGCCCGCGTCGCCCGCCACCGCGGCGGCGGGAGCGGCGGCGGGGACGGCCTGGGTCGCGCCGGCCGGGACGGCTTCCGTGACGGCACCCACGGCCTGGGTGGCGGAGGAGGCGTCCGGTGCGGTGACGGCGCCCAGCAGCGGTACGGATTCCAGGCCCGCGGCGCTGGCCGCGCCGGCCGCACCGACCACGGGAGCGGTACCGGCTGCGAGGAGAAGCGCGGCGCGGGCGATCCGGCGGGTCAGGGGGAGGGACATGATGCTCCTAAGCGGTAGCGGCTGAGTACGCCGTGTACAACCGCTCCCGGGGTGGGTGGAGTTGCGGACCCGGTGGGTAAAGGATCGGCAACGCATCGTTTAATCGGCTTCCGCGACAAACGCACCGGATGTGCGCCCACCAGGCCTTCTGTCCGTGTCCGGCGCCCCCGCGCGGCCGGCCCGCCACCCCCGTACGGGTGAGGACCCGTACGCGCGAGCGGTCCTCCTCCGCCTCCGGGCCGCGCGCGGCAGCTCCCGCGCGCGGCAGCCCAGCCGGGGTCGGCTCCGCCCGGCTCAGCCCCGGCGGGTCACGAAGATCCGGACCTCGTCCGGCGCCGCGTCGTGCGGGTCCCGGCCGCCGGGGGTGCGGGGCTGCCAGCGGCCCCCCTCGCCGCCCGCGACCCAGCCCGACGTGCCGTACGAGACCCGGCCGATCCCCAGGTCCGCCGAGCGGGCCACCGCCCAGTGCGCCATCGCCCGGGCCCGGCGCGCCTCGACCGGCCCGCCGTCCTTCTTCAGCCGGAGGGTGATCTCGGCCTCCGTGGCGACCCCCGCACCGGAGCGGCCGGCCGTCGACCCGGCACGGACCCCGCCCAGCGCCTCCTTGCCGAAGGCCCGGGCCAGCTCCGCCCGGACCCGCTCGGGGTCCCCGGCCGCCGGGGCCGGGCCCGAGCAGGTCAGGGTGGCCGCGGTGCCGCTCTCGCCGAAGGCGGCCGTCAGGACCGTCGCGTCCGGCTCGTGCTTCGCGTAGGCCTGCGGAAAGCCGCTCAGCTGCACCCGCTGGGCGGCCACCGTCAGCGGGAGCCGCGTATAGCCCTTGATCTCGGCGAGCCGGTCGTAGAAGATCCCCGCCGAGTACACCGGGTCCATGATCTGCGCCGGCGTGCCCCAGCCCTGGGACGGCCGCTGCTGGAACAGGCCCAGCGAATCCCGGTCGCCGTGGTCCAGGTTGCGCAGCGCCGACTCCTGCATCGCCGTCGCCAGCGCGATGGTCACCGCCCGGTCCGGGAGCCCCTTGGAGATCCCGACCGCGGCTATCGTCGCCGCGTTGGAGGCCTGCTCGGGCGTCATCTCGTACGACTGCACCGTGCCCGCCGACGCGGCTCCGGCGCCGGTCGCCGTGACGGTGCAGTACGGAGTGCCACCGCCGTTGGACGCGCGCTGCACGACGCAGTACCCGATCACCGCGAGCAGGACGGCCAGCGCCAGGACCGCGCGGAGCGGCCTGCGGCGGCGGGGACGGGAGCGATCGGTCTCGGACACGCGGCCCACCGTACTTGAGGCGTACGACGCGTCCATCGTCCGGACGGACACGGGCCCGGCGCACCCCTGGGGTTAGGGTCGGTTCCATGCCCGAATCCGAGCTGGACCTCACCCTGGACGCTGCCGAGCTGACCGCCCGGCTCGTCGACATCCCCTCCGTGAGCGGCGACGAGAAGGTACTCGCCGACCTCGTGGAAGACGCGCTGCGCGGCCTGCCGCACCTCACCGTCGACCGCCACGGCAACAACGTCGTCGCCCGTACGCACCTCGGCCGCGCCGAGCGCGTCGTGCTCGCCGGCCACCTCGACACCGTGCCGATCGCCGACAACGTCCCCTCCCGCCTGGACGAGAACGACGTCCTGTGGGGCTGCGGCACGACGGACATGAAGTCCGGGGTCGCCGTACAGCTGAAGATCGCCGCGACGGTCCCCGAGCCCAACCGCGACCTCACCTTCGTCTTCTACGACCAGGAAGAGGTCGCCGCGGACCTCAACGGCCTCGGCAAGGTCGCCGAAGCCCACCCCGACTGGCTGACCGGCGACTTCGCCGTCCTGCTGGAGCCCTCCAACGCCGAGGTCGAGGGCGGCTGCCAGGGCACCCTGCGCGTCCTGCTGCGCACCCGAGGCGAGCGCGCCCACTCCGCGCGCAGCTGGATGGGCTCCAACGCCATCCACACGGCGGGCCCCATCCTGGCGAAGCTCGCCGCCTACGAGCCCCGCAAGCCCGTCATCGACGGCCTGGAGTACCACGAGGGCCTCAACGCCGTCCGCATCGAGGGGGGCGTCGCCAACAACGTCATCCCCGACGCCTGCACGGTGACGGTGAACTTCCGCTACGCCCCCGACCGCGACGAGGCCGGGGCGCTGGCGCACGTGCGGGAGGTCTTCGCGGACTGCGACATCGACGCGTTCGAGGTCGACGACTCCTCCGGCGGGGCCCTGCCCGGCCTCTCGCACCCGGCGGCCGCGGCCTTCATGGAGGCGGTCGGCGGCCGCGCCATGCCGAAGTTCGGCTGGACGGACGTGTCCCGCTTCAGCGCCCTCGGCGTGCCGGCGGTCAACTACGGTCCGGGCGACGCCCTGCTGGCCCACAAGGTCGACGAACGCGTCGAGACGAAGGCCATCCTGCACTGCGAAGAACGACTCCGTGCCTGGCTGACCTCGTAAATTCCCCTTCCGGCCACCTTCGTGCGCCTAACCTGATCCAACGATCAGCAGGAGGGAGCACATCATGGGCAACCCCGGAGGTTCGGCAGGCCGTCGGCCCGAGGAGCAGCAGCTCGGGCCGGTGTTGCGCAGGCGGGGCCAGGTGCAGGCGGGCAGTACGACGGATCAGCGGCTGCTGGATTCGGCGGGGCCCTCCGAGTGGGTGCACACCGATCCCTGGCGGGTCCTGCGCATCCAGTCGGAGTTCATCGAGGGCTTCGGCACGCTCGCGGAGCTGCCGCCCGCGATCAGCGTGTTCGGATCGGCCCGCACCCCGGTGGACTCGCCGGAGTACGAGGCGGGCGTACGGATCGGGCACGCGCTCGTCGACGCCGGCTTCGCCGTCATCACCGGCGGCGGCCCGGGCGCGATGGAGGCCGCGAACAAGGGCGCCCGCGAGGCGAACGGGATCTCCGTCGGCCTGGGCATCGAGCTCCCCTTCGAACAGGGGCTCAACCAGCACGTCGACCTCGGGCTGAACTTCCGTTACTTCTTCGTCCGCAAGACGATGTTCGTGAAGTACAGCCAGGGGTTCGTGGTGCTGCCGGGCGGCCTCGGCACGCTGGACGAGATGTTCGAGGCGCTGACCCTCGTACAGACGCAGAAGATCACCCGCTTCCCGATCGTGCTGTTCGGCACGGAGTACTGGAAGGGCCTGATCGACTGGCTGCGCGACACGGTCATCGCCCAGGGCAAGGCCTCGGAGAAGGACCTCTACCTCTTCCACGTCACGGACGACGTCGACGAGGCCATCGCCCTGGTGACGAAGGAAGTCGGCAAGTAGGGCGAGCGGCCCGGCCGGATCCGGAGGAGCAGGCCTAGGCCAGTCCCCGGCGGGCGACCGCCGGGGGCCGGTGGCCCTGGATCGAGGCCACCATGTCGAGGACCTGCTTCGTCTCCGCGACCTCGTGGACGCGGTAGACCCGGGCTCCGAGCCAGGCCGAGACGGCCGTCGTCGCCAGGGTGCCCAGCAGGCGCTCCTTGACCGGCTTGTCGAGGGTCTCGCCGACGAAGTCCTTGTTGGACAGGGAGACCAGCACCGGCCAGCCGGTGTCCGTCATCTCCGCCAGGCGGCGGGTGGCCTCCAGCGAGTGGCGGGTGTTCTTCCCGAAGTCGTGCCCCGGGTCGATCATGATCGACTCCCGGGGGACGCCCAGGGCCGCCGCCCGCTCCGCCAGCCCGACCGTGACGCGCAGGATGTCCTCCATCACGTCCTCGTACGAGGTCCGGTGCGGCCGGGTGCGCGGTTCGACCCCGCCCGCGTGGGTGCAGACGATGCCCGCCCCGAAGCGCGCGGCGACTTCCGCGAGCCGGGGGTCCACCCCGCCCCACGCGTCGTTCAGCACGTCCGCCCCGGCCTCGCAGACGGCCTCGCCGACCTCGTGCCGCCAGGTGTCCACGCTGATGACCACGTCCGGGTGGCGGCGGCGGACCTCCGCCACGAAGCCGACCGTGCGCCGGGCCTCTTCCGCCGCGTCGACGTGCTCGCCCGGGCCCGCCTTGACCCCGCCGATGTCGATGATCGCCGCGCCCTCGGCCACCGCCCGCTCGACCCGGTCCAGCGCGGGTTCGTCACGGAACGTCGCGCCCTGGTCGTAGAAGGAGTCCGGAGTCCGGTTCACGATGGCCATGATCACCGGCTCGTGGGTGTCGAACTCGCGCCTGCCCAGTCGCAGCATCCCGCTCTTTCCTCCTTCGGCGACCCGCTCGCCTCGTCTGCGACCTTAACCTGGTGGCCGGAGTCTCTCAGGGGAGTTGATCGTGTTCTGGTTCTTGCTGATCGCGCTGGTCGTGGTCGTGGCCGCGGTCACCCTCGCGGTGATCGGCGCGGGCACGGAGGCCGTCCTGCCCGACGCCGAGCCGGACCGGGTGGCCGACGCGCTGCCGGAGAGCCGCCCGGTGGTCCAGGCGGACATCGACGGCCTGCGGCTGCCGCTCGCGCCGCGCGGCTACCGGATGGCCGAGGTGGACGACGTGCTCGACCGGCTGGCCGCGGAGCTCGCCGAGCGCGACGCGCGGATCGCCGAACTGACCGCCGCGGCCGCGCCGCAGGCCGCCCGGCCCGCCGCCGCCCCCGAGCCGGCCGACGGGATCGACCTCGGCAAGGACGAGCGGTGAGCGGCGCCGGGCTCCTCGCCGGACCCGACGGCGCGCCGCGCTGCCCGTGGGGGCTCTCCACGCCGGACTACGTCGCCTATCACGACACCGAGTGGGGCAGGCCGGTCCACGGGGACGACGCGCTCTACGAGCGGCTCTGCCTGGAGGCCTTCCAGTCCGGGCTGTCCTGGCTGACGATCCTGCGCCGGCGCGAGGGCTTCCGCAGCGCCTTCGCCTCCTTCGAGATCGCGAAGGTCGCCGCCTTCGGCCCGGCGGACGCCGAACGGCTCCTCGCGGACGAGGGGATCATCCGCAACCGGGCCAAGATCGAGGCCACCCTCGCCAACGCCAGGGTGCTGGCGGGCTGGCGGCCCGGGGAGCTGGACGAGCTGATCTGGTCCCACGCCCCGAAGCGGCCCGGCCGGGCCCCGAGGACCACCGCCGACGTCCCGGCGGTGACCCCGGAGTCCACGGCCCTGGCCAAGGCCCTGAAGAAGGCGGGCATCCGCTTCGTCGGGCCGACCACCGCCTACGCCCTGATGCAGGCCTGCGGGCTGGTCAACGACCACCTCGCGGGCTGCGTCTCCCGTACGGCGCAGGCGGCGGCGTAGGCGAGGGCCGGGCCGCGGTCAGCGGCCGAGGTAGCGCGGCGGCTGCTTCGCGAGGAAGGCCTGGACGGCGATGGCGTGGTCCTCGGAGGCGCCCGCGCGGGCCTGGAGCTCCTCCTCGCGCTCCAGGGCCTCCGGGAGCGTGCGGGAGGCCCCGTAGGCCAGGGACTCCTTGAGGGCCGCGTAGGCCACCGTGGGACCCTCGGCGAGGGTGCGGGCCACCGACTCCGCCTCCGCGCGCAGCGACTCCGCGGGCACCAGGCGGTTCGCGATGCCCAGCTCGTACGCCTCACGGGCCTTCAGCGAGCGCGGGAAGAGGAGCAGGTCGCTCGCGCGGGAGGCACCGATCAGGCGGGGCAGCGTCCAGGAGACGCCGGAGTCTGCGGTCAGCGCCACCCCCGCGAAGGAGGTGTTGAAGGAGGCCGTCTCCGCGACCACGCGGAAGTCCGCCGCCAGCGCGAAGCCGAAGCCGGCCCCGGCCGCGACCCCGTTCACGGCGGCGACCACCGGCTTCGGCATCTCGGTGAGCGCCCGGACGATCGGGTTGTAGTGGTCGGCGACGGTGTCCATGGTCAGGGAGGAGCCGTTCTCGCGGTCGGCCGCGAGGTTGCCGATGTGCTCCTTGAGGTCCTGGCCCACGCAGAAGGCGCGGTCGCCCGCCGCCGTCAGCAGCACGGCCCGTACGGCGGTGTCGGCGGCCGCCGCCGTGACCGCGTCGCGCAGGGCTGCCTTGGCCTCCGTGTTCATGGCGTTCATCGCGTCGGGCCGGTTGATCGTGACGGTCGCGAGTCCGTCGGTCACTTCGTAGAGCACGCTGTCGGCCATGGCGGGGGTCCCCCTTCGTCGCGGGCTTGGCTACCGGCCGGTACCGGCCGGTCCAAGGGTCAGCATGGCGGACGGGACCGGGGGCGGGTGTGTGATGTGCGTCAAACGAACCGGAGCCCGGGCCCCGGGAGCGGCGGCGAAGTATCGCAGGCGGATCCCCGAAATGAGTGGTTTTGGCCGAGCGCGTTGCGCAAGCGTTCCCGGCCGATGTTGGTCATCGGGTCCTGACATGCGGGATAATGGCTGGGAAGCAATGTGTTCGATGCCGGGTACTAGGCGCCTGAACGGGGCCGTCGGCTGACGATGAGCTGGTTTCAGGAAGGGGAACGAGCATGGCGGCCATGAAGCCGCGGACGGGCGACGGCCCGCTCGAGGTCACCAAGGAGGGGCGGGGCATCGTCATGCGCGTACCGCTTGAGGGCGGCGGTCGGCTCGTCGTCGAGCTGACTCCCGACGAAGCGGACGCCCTGGGTGACGCCCTGAAGAAGGTCGTCGGCTGAAGCGTCGGCACCATCTGATCTCTGCACCGCCCCGGCCGCTCCCAGCGTCCGGGGCGGTGTTGCGTCCGGGCCCGGGGCCGGGGCGCCCCGCCCCGGAGGACGGCCGCACCGGCCGGCGGCGCGGGGCCCGGCAGCGGACGGCCTAACGGCGGACGGCGCAGAGCAGGCCGTCGCCGACCGGGAGCAGCGCCGCCTCCAGGGCCGGGCTCTCGCGGACGCTGCGCAGCAGTTCGCGGACCCGGATCACTTCCACCGGCTGGGCCGCGGAGTCGACCGTACGGCCGTCGGAGAAGACCCCCTCGAAGCACACCAGGCCGCCGGGTCTCAGCAGACGCAACGATTCCGCGAGGTAGTCCAGGGACTCGGCCGGGTCGCCGTCGCAGAAGACGAGGTCGTAGCCGCCGTCGGCGAGCCGCGGCAGCACGTCCAGGGCGCGGCCGGGGATGAAGCGGGCGCGGTTTCCGGCGAAGCCCGCCGCGCGGAAGGCCTGCCGGGCGAAGGCCTGCCGGTCGGGCTCGGGATCCACCGTGGTCAGGACCCCGTCGGGGCGCATTCCGTGGAGCAGGTGGATGCCGGACACCCCGGTGCCGGTGCCGATCTCGGCGACCGCCTTGGCGTCCGCGGTGGCGGCCAGCAGGCGCAGCGCGGCCCCGGTTCCGGGGGAGACGGACCGCAGGCCCGCTTCCCTGGACCGGTCGCGGGCCCATCGCAGAGCGTCGTCCTCGGCGACAAACGCGTCGGCGAACGCCCAGCTCGTCTGCCGGTTGCCGCTAATGACCCTCTCCTGTCCCCATAGTTGGCGCAACGGTGACTGTATCCGCTGACGTCGGGAACCCGCAGATGGGACCGGGCGTTGGGAGGGGTAGAGGCGGGATAGAGGGGACGGCAGCGGGCAGATCGGCGGCCGGTGACCCGACACCCGTGCAAAGTTACTGCAAAAAGGCTTATCCAGAGCTGACGGGAGGGGTGGCTATGGTAGGGGCTCCGCTGGACACCACCAGAGCCGACAGGGGAGGTGCGGCTGCGCCTGTGGATCGTGGAGGCGTTCTGAGACGTCTCTTCTGGTCGGCTGGTGAGCCGAAATCCGTGACCGACATTGCTGACCGCTTCCACACCGCCCACACCGCGACCGCGACCACCGCGACCTTTGCCGCCGATGCGGGTGCTCAGGCGTGGACCCCTCCCACATGGGAGGAGATCGTCAGCACGCACAGCGCGCGGGTCTACCGTCTCGCCTACCGCCTCACGGGCAACCAGCACGACGCCGAGGACCTGACGCAGGAGGTCTTCGTCCGCGTCTTCCGCTCGCTGTCCACGTACACGCCGGGCACCTTCGAGGGCTGGCTGCACCGCATCACCACGAACCTGTTCCTGGACATGGTGCGCCGCAAGCAGCGGATCCGCTTCGACGCCCTCGGTGACGACGCCGCCGAGCGGCTGCCGAGCCGTGAGCCGTCCCCCCAGCAGGTGCTGCACGACACCCACTTCGACGCGGACGTGCAGCAGGCGCTGGACACCCTCGCGCCCGAGTTCCGGGCCGCCGTGGTCCTGTGCGACATCGAGGGCCTGTCCTACGAGGAGATCGCCGCCACCCTCGGCGTGAAGCTCGGTACCGTCCGCAGCCGCATCCACCGCGGCCGCTCGCACCTGCGCAAGGCGCTCAAGCACCGGTCCCCCGAGGCCCGCGCCGAGCAGCGCGCCCTGGCGGGCGTGGCGGTGGGCGCCCCGGGCGCCGGGGGAGAGGGCGGAGCCGAGTGAGCGGAGTCAGTCCGTCCCCCGCCGAACAGCACCTGGGCGACCGGCTCGCCGCCCTGGTGGACGGGGAGCTGAAGCACGACGCTCGCGAGCGGGTGCTGGCGCACCTGGCGACCTGCGCCAAGTGCAAGGCCGAGGCCGACGCGCAGCGCCGGCTGAAGACCATGTTCGTCGAAAGCGCCCCGCCGCCGCTGTCCGCGGGGCTGCTGGCGCGCCTCCAGGGCCTGCCGGGCGCCGGACCCGAGGGGCCCGTCGGCCCGCCGGGCCCCCCTGGCGGACCGCCGCTGGGTGCCGGAGCTCCGGGCGCCGATCCCTTCGCCTCCTTCGGGTACGCGGCCGCGGCCGCCCCGCGCGAGGGTTTCCGCATCCATGAGGTGGGCCGTCCCCGGCGCCGCTTCGCCTTCGTCGCGGCGGGAGCCGTGTCGCTGGCCGCGATCGCGCTCGGCGGCCCGCTGCCGATGGACGGGGTCGAGCCGAACGCGCGGGGGGATGCTCCGGCCTCCCGGCCCGGGCCCTCGGTCCCGCTGACCGACGCGGTCGTGCGCGACCGGCTGCCCAGCCCCGGAGGGGTGCCCAGCCTCGGCCCGTCCGGGCCGTTCCCCACGGCGACGCCCTCCGTGCCCGCGACCGCCCTGCCGGTCTCGCTCGCCCGCTGAACGGCCCCCCGGAGTCCCCTGGACTTCCCCCGGGACCCGGGGCTCCGGCCCCGGCCGGGCCCGGTGACCGGCGGATCCCGGCGATCCGCCGTCCCGGGCCGGCCCGGGAGGGCGTGCGCGGTCCGGGAGCTCCGCTCACCCCTGGCCTCCGACGGGGCTCGGCACCTGGTTGAATCTGCGGCAGATGCGCCGCCGTGCGGTGCGACAGGCCCGCGGGGAGCGTCCATGTCCGACAGTCAGCAGAGCGGTCCGGCCCCGACCTGGTGGAGCCGGCCCGACGGTCCGGCGCCGGCCGGCGTGTCCCCCGGGGCCGCCGCCGAGGGGGCGCCCGCACCCGAGGACGCCGGAGCGGGACCGCGCTACGACCCCTGGGCCGACCGCCCGCTCCAGGTGGTCGACCTCGGCCGGCCCCGCCGCGCCCCCGGACTCCTGCGGACGGCGGTCTTCGCCGTCCTGATCGCCCTGCTCGCCGGAGGCGTCGGCGGCTATCTGGGCATCCTCGCGGAACGGCGCGGCAACACCCGCCTGGAGCTCCCGCAGGCCGCCGTGGACGGCAAGGGCCGGGCGCCCGAGAGCGTGGCCGGCATCGCCGCCACCGCCCTGCCCGGCGTGGTCACCCTGCACGTCAACGGGAGCGGCGGAGGCGGCACCGGCACCGGCTTCGTCCTGGACGAGCAGGGCCACATCCTGACGAACAACCACGTCGTCGCCGACGCCAAGGACATAACGGTCACCTTCAGCACCGGCGAGAGCGTCACCGCCGAGCTGGTCGGCCGCGACGGCGGCTACGACCTGGCGGTCGTGAAGGTCACCGGCGTCCGCGGGCTGCGCCCCCTGGCCCTCGGCAATTCGGAGAACGTCCGCGTCGGCGACCCGGTGGTGGCCATCGGCGCCCCCTTCGACCTCTCCAACACGGTCACGGCGGGCATCATCAGCGCCACCGGCCGGCCCATCACGGCGGGCGGCGACAAGGGCGACGGCAGCGACGTCAGCTACGTCGACGCCCTCCAGACCGACGCCCCCATCAACCCCGGCAACTCCGGCGGCCCGCTCCTGGACTCCCGCGCCCACGTCATCGGCATCAACAGCGCGATCCGCGGCGCCGACAAGGGCGCCGACGGCGCCGACCCCACCCGCCAGAGCGGCAGCATCGGCCTCGGCTTCGCCATCCCCGTCAACCAGGGCAAGCGGGTCGCCGAGGAGCTCATCCGCACCGGCCGCGCCACCCACCCCGTCATCGGCGTCACCCTGGACATGCAGTACGCGGGCGACGGCGCCCGGGTGGACTCCAAGGGCGAGGACAACAAGCCCTCCGTGGTCGCCGACGGCCCCGGCGCGCGGGCCGGGCTCAAGGCCGGGGACGTGATCACCAAGGTGGACGGCGTACGCGTGCACGGCGGCGACGAGCTGATCATCAAGATCAGGGCGCACCGTCCGGGAGACCGCCTGACCCTGACCGCGCTGCGCGACGGCAGGGAGCGCACGCTGGAAGTGGTGCTCGGCTCGGCGAGCGGCTCCTGACCCGAATACCGCATGACGCCCGGGTGAATCCGGGAAGAGGCCCGCACCGGCGTAGGAGCCCGCAAGGAACGCCGGGTACCGTTGTCCGGGCCGGACGTGGAAAGAGCCGAGGAGCGGCAAGGTGTTCAACGACATAGGCGCACTCGAGCTGGTCACGATCGTGGTGCTCGCCATTCTCATCTTCGGCCCGGACAAGCTGCCGAAGGTGATCCAGGACGTCTCCGGCATGATCCGGAAGATCCGCTCGTTCTCCGACAGCGCCAAGCAGGACATCCGCTCCGAACTCGGCCCCGAGTTCAAGGACTTCGAGTTCGAGGACCTGAACCCGAAGAACTTCATCCGCAAGCAGCTCACGGAGAACGAGGACCTCAAGGAGATCCGCAGCAGCTTCGACCTCCGCAAGGAGCTGAACGACGTCACCGACGCCGTCAACAGCAAGGAGGCCGCCTCCGCCGCCTCCGCCGCCTCCGCCGGCCCCGCGCCCGCCGCCACCGGTCCCGACCTGCTGAAGAAGCCCGCCGCCCCGGCCCCGGAGCAGCGCACCCCCTTCGACGCCGACGCCACCTGAGCCACCGCCTGCCCGGCGATCCGCACTCGGATGGCTATCCTCCATCTGTCCGGACCCAGGACGCCCGAGGGGGGCCGGCCGTTCCGGACCCCACGGAACGAGAGGCCGCCAGATGGAGACGACGCGCAGCAGCCGGGTGGGTGCACAGCCCGCCGACGCCCCTGACGCACCCCCGCAAACCGAGCAGCAGCCCCCGGGGCAGGCCCAGGAGGCCACCGCGCCCGTCCCGGCGGCCCGCCGGGCGGCGGAGGGGTACCTGAAGGCGGACTTCCCCTGGTACGGGCTGGACGGGGCCTTCACCGGCTCCCGCTGGCTCATGCAGGTCGGCACGGGCGCCGACGGCACCGTGGAGCACGGCTCGACCGGCCACGGCGACGAGCCGTCCGTGCGCGGCGAGATCGCGACGGGGGAGAAGGAACGCTTCGCGGTGGTGATCACGGTGGCCAGCAATCCGCTGCGCCGCAGCGGTGACGGCACCGGCGTCCTGGAGGCCACCTCGGTCTCCTCGGCCGCCTGGCTGGCCGGCTCCGGCCTGCTGGCCTACAGCTGGCCGCAGCAGATGGACCACACCCTGCGCGACGACTGGCTGGACCAGCAGACCGAGGCCGCCTGGGAACTCGCCGACGACCTCGCGGGCTCCGACTGGTCGACGCTGTCCCTGCCGGTGGACGGGGAGCCGACGACGTTCCACTACCGCGAGTCGGAGTTCGGCTGGGTGCTCGCCGGCTCCACCGGGAGCGGGGTCCACCTGGGCGCGTACGGGCGCGGGATGAGCGCGTACGGGCTGGGGTTCTCGGCGATCGAGGACCTGGGCACGTACGAGTAGGCCCGCACGGGCGGACCGGTACGGGAAAGGGCACCGCCGGCCGGCGGTGCCCTTCCGTGTCGCGGCCGCTTCCCGCGGCTGCGCGTCAGAACTTGTTGCGCGGGGTGATGCCCAGGGACATGCCCGACAGGCCGCGGGCGCGGCCGCCCAGCTTGCCCGCGATGGCGCGCAGCGCCGCACCGGCCGGGGAGTCGGGGTCGGAGAGGACGACCGGCTTGCCGTCGTCGCCGCCCTCGCGCAGCCGTACGTCGATCGGGATCGAGCCGAGCACCGGCACGGACGCGCCGACCGTCTTGGTCAGGCCGTCGGCGACCTTCTGGCCGCCGCCGGAGCCGAAGACGTCCACCATCTCGTCGCAGTGCGGGCACGGCAGGCCCGACATGTTCTCGACGACGCCGACGATCTTCTGGTGGGTCTGGACGGCGATCGAGCCGGCCCGCTCGGCCACCTCGGCGGCCGCCTGCTGCGGGGTGGTCACGACGAGGATCTCGGCGTTCGGCACCAGCTGCGCCACGGAGATCGCGATGTCGCCGGTGCCCGGGGGCAGGTCCAGCAGGAGCACGTCCAGGTCGCCCCAGAAGACGTCCGCGAGGAACTGCTGGAGCGCGCGGTGCAGCATCGGGCCGCGCCACACCACCGGCGCGTTGCCCGGGGTGAACATGCCGATCGAGATGACCTTCACGCCGTGCGCGGACGGCGGCATGATCATGTTCTCGACCTGGGTGGGGCGGCCCTCGACGCCGAGCATGCGCGGCACGCTGTGGCCGTAGATGTCCGCGTCGACCACGCCGACCTTCAGACCGTCGGCCGCCATCGCCGCGGCGAGGTTGACCGTGACGGAGGACTTGCCGACGCCGCCCTTGCCGGACGCGACCGCGTAGACGCGGGTCAGGGAGCCGGGCTTGGCGAAGGGGACCTCGCGCTCGGCGGTGCCGCCGCGCAGCGTGGTCGCCAGCTCCTTGCGCTGCTCGTCGCTCATCACGTCGAGGGTGACGGCGACGGAGGTGACGCCCGCGACCCCCTCGACGGCCTCGGTGACGTTCTTGGTGATGGTCTCGCGCATGGGGCAGCCCGACACCGTGAGGTAGACCGTGACGGCGACGGCGCCGCCCTCGCCGATCTCCACCGATTTGACCATGCCGAGCTCGGTGATCGGCCGGTGGATCTCGGGGTCGTTCACCGTCGACAGCGCGTCCAGGATCGCGTCCTGCTCGGGCGCGGCGGCGTCGGCGGCGGAGCTTGTGTCGGTAGCCATGCACCGATGGTACGGCTCGGTAGCTCGGCTCAGGAAAGCCCGTCAGCGGTCGCCTTCGTCACTTTCGCCGGAGAACAGCCGCCGCTCCTCCATCTCCTTGATCAGGTCCTGGAACTCCGACCTGATCCAGTCGCGGGTGGCCACCTCGCCCAGGCCCATGCGCAGCGCCGCGATCTCCCGCGTCAGGTACTCGGTGTCCGCGATGGAACGCTCGTTCTGCTTGCGGTCCTGCTCGTGGGTGACGCGGTCGCGGTCGTCCTGACGGTTCTGCGCGAGCAGGATCAGCGGAGCGGCGTAGGAGGCCTGGAGGGACAGCATCAGCGTCAGGAAGATGAAGGGGTACTGGTCGAAGCGCAGCCGGTCGGGCGCGAAGATGTTCCACAGCACCCACAGCACGATGACCAGGGTCATCCAGACGATGAACCGGCCCGTGCCGAGGAAGCGGGCGACCCGCTCCGACAGCCGGCCGAAGGCCTCCGGGTCGTACTCGGGCAGCAGTTTGCGGCGGGCCGGGCGCGGCTGGTCCAGCCGTACGCGGGAACGGGCGAACGCGCCCGCCGTGCCGGAGCCGCCCTTCGACCGGTCGGAGGAACGTTCCGGCCGTTCGTTGCGCAGCCGTTCCGCCGCCTCCTCCAGCCGGTCCGAGAGCCCCTCCCGGGCATGCTCGCGCCGCTCCCGGCGCCGTTCGCGCGCCGCGTCCCCGCGGCCCCGCTCAGTGGCCACTCACGGCCTCCTCGGAATGGAAGTCCGTCTCCCGCCAGTCGTCCGGCAGCAGGTGGTCGAGCACGTCGTCGACGGTGACCGCGCCCAGCAGCGAGCCGCTCTCGTCGACGACCGGCGCCGCGACCATGTTGTACGCGGCCAGGTAGCTGGTCACCGCGGGCAGCGAGGCGTCCGGCCGCAGCGGCGGCAGGTCGGTGTCCACGATCGAGCTGACCAGGGTGAACGGCGGGTCCCGCAGCAGCCGCTGGAAGTGCACCGTTCCCAGGTACTTGCCCGTCGGCGTCTCGTCCGGCGGGCGGCACACGTACACCTGCGCCGCCAGCGCCGGGGACAGGTCCGACTTGCGCACGCGGGCCAGCGCGTCGGCGACCGTGGCGTCGGGGCGCAGCACGATCGGCTCGGTGGTCATCAGGCCGCCCGCGGTGTTCTCCTCGTAGGACAGCAGGCGCCGCACGTCGGCGGCGTCGTCGGGCTGCATCAGGGTCAGCAGCCGTTCCTTCTCCTCCTCCGGCAGCTCGGAGAGCAGGTCGGCCGCGTCGTCCGGGTCCATCGCCTCCAGGACGTCGGCGGCGCGCTCCTCCTTCAGCTTGCCGAGGATCTCCACCTGGTCGTCCTCGGGGAGCTCCTCCAGCACGTCCGCGAGGCGGTCGTCGTCGAGGGCGTTGGCCACTTCGGCGCGCCGCTTCGGCGTCAGGTGGTGCAGGACGTTGGCGAGGTCGGCCGGACGCATCGTCTCGAAGGTGGCGACCAGGTTCTCGGCGCCCTGCCCGTGCTCCTCCAGCGAGAACCCGGTCACCGCCGACCACTCGACGGTCAGGGTCTCGCCCCGGCGGCGCAGCGCGCCCCCCTTGCCCTTGCGCACGAAGATCCGGTCGATCTCCCAGTCGCGGCGGGCCGGGAGCTGCTGGATGGCCACGTCCAGGACGGTGGCCTCCTCGCCCGTGCTCACGAGCGTCACCCGGCGGTCCAGCAGCTCGCCGAGGACCAGCCGCTCGGTCGGACGCTGTTCGAAGCGCCGCATGTTGACGACACCGGTGGTGATGACCTGTCCGGACTCCACGCCCGTCACCCGGGTCATCGGCAGGAAGATCCGGCGCCGGCTGACGACCTCGACCACCAGACCCAGCAGCCGGGGCGGCCGCCCGCCCACGCGCAGCATCGCGACGAGGTCGCGGACGCGGCCCACCTGATCGCCGTTGGGATCGAAGACGGGCACACCCGACAGATGCGAGACGAAGATCCGCGGGGCGCCTGCAGCCATCCGAGCGCCTCCTAGAGCGTCCATCACCAGTCCTGCCGTGCCTCAGGCTAGCCCGTGCCGTGGGCAAGCGTCCTGGTGGGGCCGTCCGCCCGGGGGTCCCTCGGGAGCCCGTAAGGGGGCGGGTACGCTGCCTGCTGCCCGCAGACGTCCGAAGAGAGGCACCTGCCCGTGACCGCCTACACCCCTGCCGCACGGCTGCGCCGGGCCGCCTTCATCGGCGTCCTGTGCGCGGGCCTCACCGTGACCGCGACGGGCTGCGGCGGCACTGCGGAGGACCCCGACAAGGGCACGAACGGGGTCGGCAAGCTCGGCGCGGACAAGATCGAGGGCCAGGCGAAGGCGGCCGCGACGGCGGCGAACTCGGTCCACCTGTCCGGCACCCTGGTCACCGGCGGCAAGACCTTCACCCTCGACATGCGCCTGAAGGCGGACGGCGGCTCCGGCGAGGTGAAGTCCCAGCACGACACCTTCCAGCTGCTGCGGGTCGGCGAACAGCTCTACCTGAAGGCCAGTGCGGCCTTCTGGGGGAAGTCGGACTCGGCGGGCAAGCTCGGCGACAAGTACGTGAAGGTCCCCGAGAACGATCCCTCGTACAAGCAGTTCCGCGGGTTCACCGACATGCACGTGCTGCTGGACGGGCTGCTCGGGCTCCAGGGCAAGCTGACCAAGGGCCCCTACACCACCGTCGGGCACGTGCGCGCGGTGCCGGTCACGGCCGACGCGGGCAAGAGCGGCAAGCTGACGGTGTCCCTGGAGGGGACCCCGTACCCGCTGCTGATGGAGCGCGCGGGCGGCGCGGGCCGGGTGGAACTCTCCGAATGGGGCAAGCCCTTCCCGCTGGAGGCGCCCGCGCAGGACCAGACCGTGGACTACGGCTCCCAGCTGCCGACCACCAAGGACGGCAAGGACACCGGTACCGGTACGGGCTCCCCGGCCCCGTCGAAGGGCACGGGCTCCGGATCGGGCGCCGGTTCGGGCCCCGGCTCCGGATCGGGCGCCGACCCGGGCAGCGGCTGACGCCCCCCGGCCCGCTCTGGCCCTTGGCCCGCGTCAGCCCTTGGCCCGCTTCCGCTTCAGCAGCAGCTTCGGCAGACCCGCCGGAGCGGGCCTGCGGGTGGTCGCGGGGGAGGGCAGCGGGGCCGCGGCCAGCGAACCGCCCGGCAGCTCACCGGCCACCGCGACGGGCTCCAGGCGCAGCAGACGGCACTCGCGGGCCCAGCGCTCCGTCATCCGCTCCGAGTCGGGCGCGTTCAGCCGCTTGCCCTTGAGCTCGGCGACGGCGGCCTCCCACGACGCGCTGCCGGGCACGAGCTCGCGCACGGCAGCCGTCCAGGCGACGAGCCGGCCACCCTTGTCCTTGCTGCGCACCGTCACCTCGGCGGCGGCGCCGTCGGTGAGACCGGGGAACGGCTGCTCACCGGGCCCGTCCCCGAGCACGTGCGCCGCGCCGTCCACCCAGGCGTGCCACAGGGCCCGGTCGGCGCCTTCGCCCCGGACCCAGATCAGGCCGGACTTCTTGGAGGCCTCCTCGACGAGGGCCAGATCGAGCGTGCTGAGAGTCATGCGGACAGGTTAGGGGCTCGGCCCCCCGCCGCTACAGCCACCCGTTGCGCCGGAGCGTCCGGTGGATGACGAAGCAGCTGCCGACGATGGCGGCCATCACCGTCGGATAGCCGTAGCGCCAGTGCAGCTCGGGCATGTGCTCGAAGTTCATCCCGTACACCCCGCAGATCATCGTCGGCACGGCGATGATCGCCGCCCACGAGGTGATCTTGCGCATGTCCTCGTTCTGGGCGACGGAGGCCTGGGCGAGGTTGGCCTGGAGGATCGAGTTCAGCAGCTCGTCGAAGCCGACGACCTGCTCGTGCACCCGGGCCAGGTGGTCGGCCACGTCGCGGAAGTACTTCTGGATGCCCGGGTCGACCAGCCGCATGGGCCGCTCGCTCAGCAGCTCCATCGGCCGCAGCAGCGGGGAGACCGCCCGCTTGAACTCCAGCACCTCGCGCTTGAGCTGGTAGATCCGGCCCGCGTCGCCGCCCCGGCCGACGCCCTTGGCGGGAGCGGCGAATACGGCGCTCTCCACCTCGTCGATGTCGTCCTGTACGGCGGCGGCCACCGCGATGTAGCCGTCGACGACGTGGTCGGCGATCGAGTGCAGGACCGAGGACGGGCCGCGCGAGAGCAGCTCGGGATCCTCCTGGAGGCGGTGGCGCAGGTTCCGCAGGGACCCCTGGCCGCCGTGCCGGACGGTGATGACGAAGTCGGGGCCGGTGAAGCACATCACCTCGCCGGTCTCCACGACCTCGCTGGTCGCGGTGAGTTCGGCGTGCTCGACGTAGTGGATCGTCTTGAAGACGGTGAACAGCGTGTCGTCGTAGCGCTCCAGCTTCGGCCGCTGGTGCGCGTGCACCGCGTCCTCCACGGCGAGCGGGTGCAGCCCGAACTCGGCCGCGATCCCGGCGAATTCCGCCTCCGTCGGCTCGTGCAGGCCGATCCAGGCGAAGCCGCCGTCCTCGCGCACCCGGCGCATCGCCTCACGCGGGGTCAGACAGCCGCGCCCCGGGTCCCGGGCGTCCCGCCGGCCGTCGCGGTACACGGCGCAGTCGACGACCGCGCTGCTCGCGGACGGGTCACGGGTGGTGTCGTAGCCGGGCTGTACGGGCGTGGACCGGCGCAGGGCCGGGCGGACGGCGGCACGGAGGTAGGGCAGCATCGACATGGCAGGCTCCTTCGCACGCACGGCTGCGGGCCGTACGGGTGGGAGGCCCTCCGGGAGCGCGGGCGGGCAGGCCCGGGCGGCGGGGGGAAAAGGACGGGAGGACGAAGTTCTGCCGTCGCCCTTCTGCTGATCGGAAGATCAAAGGGGGCGCGAAACGCCCTGCACAGAAGCGGAAGAGCGATCGGTACTGCACGATCGACTTCGATCCATTGCAGCCCCACCTCCTCCGGCCGGTCCCCCGTGGGGGACGTCCTGTCGCCGGGGCACTGAACCAACGCTTCTGCGTGTCGCCCCGACCAGCTGTCAACAGTATCAGCCGACGGATGGTCAAGACCCGCCCTTTACCCGGCTGATACGAGTTCTATGCTCACTTCATGGCAGAAATTCTGGCCCTCGTCGAGGCCCGGCTGCGCAGCGCGTTCGGTGAACCCGACGCCCGCGCCGCCGTCACCTTCCTGGGCACCGACCGCATCGAGGTACTCCGTTTCGCCGAGGGCGACCTCGTCCGGTACGCGACCCTCGGGATGTCCGCACATCCGATGACCGACCCGACCGCCGTCGTCGCCGACCCGGTGCGCGGCCCGCGCGCCGAGCTGGTGCTCACCGTCCGGGCGGGCCTGGCGCCGACCGACAAGCTGCTGCGGCCGCTGGCGGTACTGGCGGCCTCGCCGATGGTGGAGGGGCTGATCGTGGCCCCCGGCGCCTCGCTCGACGTGGGCGAACCGCTCTGGGAGGGGGCGCCGTTCAGCTCGGTGCTCGTCGCCGAGCCCGGCGGCCTCGTCGAAGACCTGGAGCTGGACGACCCCATGGACCCGGTCCGCTTCCTCCCCCTGCTCCCCATGACGGCGAACGAGGCCGCCTGGAAGCGGGTGCACGGCGCGGCGGCCCTCCAGGAACGCTGGCTCGCGCGCGGCACCGATCTGCGGGACCCTCTGCGTACGGCCGTCGCACTGGACTGAGCGCCGCGCCCGCGGGTACGGATGACATCCGGACGGGTGATCGTGTCTTGACGGGGCGCCGGGCGGGGAGGAGCGTGCTTCCTATGAGGGGCGAACCGAGTTGCCCGAAGTGCGGTGGCCGGGTCCGAGCGCCCGGTCTTTTCGCCGACTCCTGGCAGTGCGCGGTGCACGGCGCCGTCCATCCGCTGCAGCCGGTCATCCCGCCCAGCGTCGAGGGCCTCAGCGTGGTCGTGAACCGGGCCCAGGTGCCCGTCTGGATGCCGTGGCCCCTGCCGGTGGGATGGCTGTTCACCGGGGTCGCCTCCGCCGGGGACGACCGCAGCGGGGGCCGCGCCACCGCCGTGGCCTGCTCGGGCCCCGGGCCGCTGGGCGGCCTCGGCGAGCTCCTGCTCGTCGCCGAGGAACTCGGCGTCGGCCTCGGCTCCCGCTTCGCGGGCATCGACGCCCCCGACCCGGGCCCCTACATCAACGTCTCCGCCCCGCCGCACGCCAAGGTCGTCGCGGCGGGTCGGCCGACGCCGCTGTGGCACGTCAGCGGGGCGCCGGACGACCGGGCCGTGTTCGCGGGCGAGGCCCGGGGGCTGTGGCTGTGGGCCATCGTCTGGCCGGAGCAGTCCGGGCTCCTGATGTACGACGAACTCGTCCTCACCGACCTGCGCGACGCGGGCTCCGAAGTCGAACTCCTCCCCTGCGGCGCCCTGACCCCCCGCATTCTTTCCTGAACGCGCCGCCTCCCTTTCTGACGCGCCGCTCGCACCGCTCAGCGCCGGCGCGCTTCCCGGGCTTCGCGTCGCTGCGCCGGACTCCGTCCGGCGGGGCCGCCGGGCGGGGCCGCCGGCCAGGGCCCGGGCCCGGCCGTTGCCTGCGGGCCGCGTGGCCGCTGCGTCCGGCGGGCGGGCCCGCCCGGCCCCTGCGGGGCGTTTGCGGGGGCTCGCCCCTCGAAGCCCCTCCGCCGGTACGGCGCACCGCACGGCTGCCTCCGCCCCCGCGTCCCACCCCGGCGGGGGCGGAGCGTGGGCGCCGGGGGTGGGTGGGGCGTGGGTATCCTGGAGTGTCCCCCTCGTCCGTTCGAAATCCTGGAGCCCGGCTGTGCGCATCGACCTGCACACCCACTCCACGGCTTCCGACGGCACCGACACCCCCGCCGAACTGGTGCGGGCCGCGGCTTCCGCGGGGCTGGACGTGGTCGCGCTGACCGACCACGACACCGTCGGGGGATACGCCGAGGCCATCGCCGCGCTCCCGGCCGGGCTCACGCTCGTGACCGGCGCCGAGCTGTCCTGCCGGCTCGACGGCGTCGGGATGCACCTGCTCGCGTACCTCTTCGACCCCGAGGAGCCCGAGCTCTCCCGCGAGCGGGAACTCGTACGCGACGACCGGACCCCGCGCGCCCAGGCCATGGTCGGCAAGCTCCGTGCGCTCGGCGTGGACATCACCTGGGAGCAGGTGGCCCGGATCGCCGGGGCCGGCTCCGTGGGACGCCCGCACATCGCCACCGCCATGGTCGAGCTGGGCGTCGTCCCGACGGTGTCCGACGCGTTCACCGCCGACTGGCTCGCCGACGGCGGCCGGGCCTACGCCGGCAAGCACGAGCTGGACCCCTTCGAGGCCATCCGCCTGGTCAAGGCGGCCGGTGGCGTCACCGTCTTCGCGCACCCCGCCGCCGTCAAGCGCGGCACGTGCGTGCCCGAGAGCGCCCTGGCCGCCCTCGCGGCCGCCGGTCTGGACGGCATAGAGGTGGACCACATGGACCACGACACCGCCACCCGCGCCCGGCTGCGCGGCCTGGCCGCCGACCTCGGGCTGCTGACGACCGGTTCCAGCGACTACCACGGCAGCCGCAAGACCTGCGGCCTCGGGGAGTACACGACCGACCCCGAGATCTACGGCGAGATCACGCGCCGCGCCACGGGGGCCTTCCCGGTCCCCGGCGCCGGTGGAGACGCCCGCGCCTGAGGCGCCGCTCCACACCCTCCCCCCCTTTTTCGCCACACCCCTCACCTGCAAGGCATCTCTGTGTTTGATTTCGCCGTCTTCGGATCCCTTTTTCTCACGCTTTTTGTGATTATGGACCCCCCGGGGATCACGCCGATCTTCCTCGCCCTGACCTCCGGGCGCCCCGCCAAGGTCCAGCGCCGCATGGCCTGGCAGGCCGTCTGCGTGGCCTTCGGCGTCATCGCCGTCTTCGGCATCTGCGGCCAGCAGATCCTGGACTACCTGCACGTCTCCGTACCGGCGCTGATGATCGCGGGCGGTCTGCTGCTCCTGCTCATCGCGCTGGACCTGCTCACGGGCAAGACGGACGAGCCCAAGCAGACCAAGGACGTGAACGTCGCCCTCGTCCCGCTCGGCATGCCGCTGCTGGCCGGCCCCGGCGCGATCGTGTCCGTGATCCTGGCCGTGCAGAAGGCCGACGGCTTCACCGGCCAGGTCTCCGTCTGGTGCGCGATCATCGCCATGCACGTGGTGCTGTGGCTGACCATGCGCTACTCGCTGGTGATCATCCGGATCATCAAGGACGGCGGTGTCGTCCTCGTCACCCGCCTCGCCGGCATGATGCTGTCGGCCATCGCCGTCCAGCAGATCATCAACGGCGTGCTCCAGGTCATCCGCGGCGCCTGAACCCGCCGCGCGCATGCGAACGCCCCCGCACCATCGGTGCGGGGGCGTTTCTGCGAAAGCATCAGGAGGACGCCGTCTCGGCCGGTCGGATGAGGATGCGCTGGCCCACCGCGGCGGCCTGCTGCACGATCCGGTTGACGGAGGCCGCGTCCACGACGGTGCTGTCCACGGCGGACCCGTCGACGTCGTTCAGGCGCAGAATCTCGAAGCGCATCGCTTCTCCCTTCGTCGGTGTTCTCCTTGCACAGTGTTCAACGGAGGGGGTACATGAAACATTCCCTACGCTAAGGAAATTTTTTCATAAGCTAACGACCGACGCTCGAAGAATCCCAGAAGTTCACTAGAGAACGGGCCGTGACCTGCGGGTTCTCCGCGTTGGGGGAGTGCTCGGCACCCTCGACCAGGACCCGGGAAGCACCCAGCCGGACCGCCATCTCGTCCATCTGCGGCACCGGCCACGCGTAGTCGACCGTGCCGGACAGCACCAGCTTCGGCAGCGGCACCGCCGCCAGCTCCGCCACCCGGTCCGGCTCCTCGATCAGCACCCGGCCTGTCGCGATCAGCTGCTCCGGTACGGTGACCAGCCAGCGCTCGCGCAGGAACTCCGCCAGCTCCGGCCCGTCCGGCACCACGTCCTCGGGGTCCTGGGCCCGCATCGCCGCCCAGACCGCCGGCATGCTGTCGGCGGGCGGGGTCTCCCGCAGCGCCTCCAGCGCCGCGACGAGCAGCTTCGTCCGCGCCCGCTGCTCCTCGGCGACGGCGCCGGGCCCGCTGCTCATGAGGGTGAGGGAGGCGAAGGGGGCGGCGTCGCGCAGCACGGCCGCGCGGGCGACGAGACCGCCCAGCGAGTGCCCGACCAGGTGCACCGGGCCCCCGCCGAGGGCCGCGGCCTGCGCCAGGACGTCCCGGCCGAGCTCCTCCAGGGCGTACGCGGACTCCTCGCGCGGGCCGGGGCTCTCGTACTGGCCGCGCCCGTCGACGGTGACCACCCGGTAGCCGGCCGCGGCGAGCGGCTCCAGCAGGCCGATGAAGTCCTCCTTGCTGCCGGTGTACCCGGGGACCAGCAGGGCGGTGCCGCGCAGGGCGGCGCCCGCCTCGTGCACGGCGAAGTCGCCGCGCGCGGTCGTCAGGCGGTACGCGCGGGCGGCGGGCGGCAGGGTCAGGCGCGGCGGCTTGCTCATGGCCCGAGGTTACCGGCCCGTACGCCCGGGGAACGAGAAGGCCCCGGCCCCCTCGAAAGGGGACCGGGGCCGTTCTCGTACGGGTCCTACGCCTCCGGCGCGGCCTCGGCGGCCTTGCGGGTGCGGGTGCGCTTCGGCTTGGCCGGAGCGGCCTCGGCGGTGGCAGCGGCCTCCACCGGGGCGGCGTCGGCGGCCTTGCGGGTCCGGGTGCGCTTCGGCTTCGCCGGCGCCTCCTCGGCCACGGCGGCGGCCGGCGCGGCGGCGGGGGCCGCCACGGCCTTGCGGGCCCGCGGCGCGCGGCGCGCCTGGACGGGCTCCACCATCGGGGCCATCTGGAAGTCCGGCTCGTCCACGGCGGGCGCGGCGACCCTGCGGGGACGACGCACCTTGACCGGCGCCTCCTCCACCACGGTGGCGGCCTCCGCGACCGGAGCGGCGACGGGCGCCTCCGCGGCCTTGCGGGTCCGGGTGCGGCGGGCCTTGACCGGGGCCGGGGCCTCCTCGGCCACGGCGGGAGCCGGGACCTCGACGGCGGCCGCGACGGGCGCCTCGGCGACGGCCGGGGCCTTGACCACGGCGGCCTCGGCGACCGCGGCGGCGGCCTGGACGCCCACCCGGCTGCGGCGGCGGCGCGGGCGGCGCGGCTCGTCGTCGGCGGGAGCGGCGGGGGCTGCGGCCGGCGCTGCGGCGGGGACCGCGGGAGCCTCGGCGGCCGGAGCCACCGGGGCGGCGGCCACGTCCTCGGCGCCCAGCTCCGAACCGGAACGGGTGCGGCGGCGCTGACGCGGCGTACGGGTGCGCGCGGGGCGCTCCTCGGTGGCCACCGGGGCGGCGGCCGGACCGCGGCCGCCACGGCCACCGCGCCCGCCGGTCTCGCCCAGGTCTTCCAGGTTCTCGGCCTTCAGGCCCGCCCGCGTGCGCTCGGCGCGCGGCAGGATGCCCTTGGTGCCGGCCGGGATGTTCATTTCCTCGTACAGGTGCGGGGACGTGGAGTACGTCTCGACCGGGTCGTGGAAGTCCAGCTCCAGCGCCTTGTTGATCAGCTGCCAGCGCGGGATGTCGTCCCAGTCGACCAGGGTGACGGCGATGCCCTTCTTGCCCGCGCGGCCGGTGCGGCCCACGCGGTGCAGGAAGGTCTTCTCGTCCTCCGGCGTCTGGTAATTGATGACGTGGGTCACGCCCTCGACGTCGATGCCGCGGGCGGCGACGTCGGTGCACACCAGCACGTCGACCTTGCCGTTGCGGAAGGCGCGCAGCGCCTGCTCGCGGGCGCCCTGGCCCAGGTCGCCGTGGACGGCGCCGGAGGCGAAGCCGCGCTTCTCCAGCTGCTCGGCGATGTCGGCCGCCGTGCGCTTGGTGCGGCAGAAGATCATGGCGAGGCCACGGCCCTCGGCCTGGAGGATGCGGGAGACGAGCTCCGGCTTGTCCATGTTGTGCGCACGGAAGACGTGCTGCGTGGTGTTGGCGACGGTCGCGCCCTCGCCGTCCTCGGAGACGGCGCGGATGTGCGTCGGCTGCGTCATGTACCGGCGGGCGAGGCCGATGACGGCGCCCGGCATGGTGGCCGAGAACAGCATCGTCTGGCGCTTGGCCGGCAGGTAGCTCATGATCCGCTCGACGTCGGGCAGGAAGCCCAGGTCGAGCATCTCGTCGGCCTCGTCGAGGACGAGGGCCTTGACGCGGGAGAGGTCGAGCTTCTTCTGCCCGGCCAGGTCCAGCAGGCGGCCCGGGGTGCCGACGATCACGTCGACGCCCTTCTTGAGCGCCTCGACCTGGGGCTCGTACGCGCGGCCGCCGTATATGGCGAGGACGCGGACGTTGCGGACCTTGCCCGCGGTCAGGAGGTCGTTGGTGACCTGGGTGCACAGCTCGCGGGTCGGAACCACCACGAGGGCCTGCGGCGCGTCGGTCAGCTGCGCGGGCGTTGCCCGGCCGGCCTCGACGTCCGCGGGGACGACGACCCGCTCCAGCAGGGGGAGGCCGAAGCCCAGCGTCTTGCCGGTGCCGGTCTTGGCCTGGCCGATGACGTCCGTGCCGGAAAGGGCGACGGGGAGGGTCATCTCCTGGATCGGGAAGGGGGACACGATGCCGACGGCTTCAAGCGCCTCGGCCGTCTCGGGAAAGATCCCGAGGTCTCGGAACGTAGTCAGGGTGCTGCCTCTTCTGTGAGACGCGGCGCGAGGCGGCGAGGGGGGTCGTACCGTGCCGGGCTTGCAGTACTGCGCCCACCCAGATTTCGGGAGGGTCGTACGAAGCTGCGCGGGACCACTAGCCTTCGCTCAAGCGCTTCTGCCGCTGAGGGGGCCCCTCGTGCGGAGGTGGTACGCATGGACGTACGCACCGCACCGAGGGCGGTCGGGTTGGAGCCGATCGGGCCACCGACCGGGCATCCTCATTCTGATCGCCCGCCGAGTATTCGGCAGGCGCATTACCACTGTACCTCGGAATCGCGCAGGTGTGTCGGGTGAATTCACCGGGTAGGCGGGTTTACGTGGACTGAGCAGGTGGTTCGTGCTGCCTTTCGGCGGGCTATTGTGCGGAGCATGTCGACCGTAGAAAACGCATCTCCCGCCGACGACAGCACACCCGACGGGGCGCAGGGCATCGCCGCCCAGGACTGGGCGACCGCCTCGGCCTCGCCCCAGTACCGGGCCGCCGTCGTGGACCTGCTCGGCGCGCTCGCGTACGGGGAGCTCGCGGCCTTCGAGCGCCTCGCCGAGGACGCCAAGCTCGCCCCCACCCTGGGTGACAAGGCCGAGCTGGCGAAGATGGCCTCCGCCGAGTTCCACCACTTCGAGCGGCTGCGCGGTCGGCTCGCGGAGATCGACACCGACCCGACCGCCGCGATGGAGCCCTTCGCCAAGGGCGTCGACGACTTCCACCGCCAGACCGCCCCCTCCGACTGGCTAGAGGGCCTGGTCAAGGCCTACGTCGGCGACTCCATCGCCAGCGACTTCTACCGCGAGGTCGCCACCCACCTCGACACCGACACCCGCGCCCTGGTCGTCGGCGTCCTCGACGACACCGGCCACGGCGGCTTCGCCGTCGAGAAGGTGCGCGCCGCGATCGAGGCCGACCCGCGCTGCGGCGGCCGGCTCGCGCTGTGGGCCCGCCGGCTGATGGGCGAGGCCCTCTCGCAGGCCCAGCGCGTGGTCGCGGAGCGCGACGCGCTCTCCACCATGCTGGTCGGCGGCGTCGACGGAATGGCGGCGGGCTTCGACCTCGCGGCCGTCGGCGAGATGTTCACCCGCATCACCAAGGCCCACACCCGGCGGATGGCCGCCCTCGGCCTCGCGGCCTGAGCCCGCCCCGCCTCCTCGCGCACGACGACGGCCCCGGCCGCGGAACCCTCCGCGGCCGGGGCCGTCGTCGTAGCCGCGCGACCGGGACTCAGGCCGCGCTCCGGGCCGCGCTCCAGCGCCGCTCAACCACGCGACGGGAGCGAAAACGGAGGCCGCCGGGAGCTTCTCCCGGAACCCGCGGCGGGCCGCAGCAGCAGCGAGAGCACGACGGCCGACACACCGAGGCCGCCCAGGAAGGTGGCGGCCAGCGTGTTGTGCCCCGGACCGAGCGCCGTATGCGTCAGATACGCCCCGAAGAGCGCCCCTGACACACCGCTGACCAGCACTGTTCTGGTGGACGGCAGTCGTTTGGCGAGTACGCGGACGGCCGCGCCCGCCAGCGCGAGGCCGATCAGGCCGGAGCCGAGCGCCTCCATCAGCAGCATCACACCACTCCCCTACGTCAGGGCAAACCGGGTCACTGCGGTCCTACCCGAAGCGGAAGAAACGGAAACGGCCCGGCGGAACAACCGCCGGGCCGTTTCTCGGTTCTGCCGGTGACTCAGAGAGCGCCGAAACCGACCTTCCGCGCGCTCGGCTCGCCCAGGTCGACGTACGACAGGCGGTCCGACGGCACGAGGACCTTGCGGCCCTTGTTGTCGGTCAGGCTCAGCAGCGGCGACTGGCCGGACAGCGCGGCGGCGACGACGGCCTCCAGCTCCTCGGCGCTCAGGTCGCTCTCCAGCACGATCTCCCGGGGTGCGTGCTGCACGCCGATCTTGACCTCCACGGCTTTGTCCCTCCGACGGTCCGGTTCGCGCGATCAGCCGCGCCGTACCCGGTCCACATTAGCCCGGTGAGGGGACACGATCGGCTCGCGGCGGGCACGCTCGCAGCGAACAGCGCCGGTCAGGTCACGCTTCGGCGCCCTCGCTGCCGTGCAGCGGGAACCCGGCGATGCCGCGCCAGGCCAGCGAGGTCAGCAGGCCCACCGCCGTGTCACGGGCGACCGGGCTCGCGCTGGAGAGCCAGTAGCGGGCCACCACCTGGGAGACCCCGCCCAGGCCCACGGCCAGCAGCATCGACTCGTCCTTCGACAGGCCGGTGTCCTCCGCGATGACGTCCGAGATGGCCTCCGCGCACTGCAACGACACCCGGTCGACGCGCTCGCGCACCGCCGGCTCGTTCGTCAGGTCCGATTCGAAGACCAGCCGGAACGCGCCGCCCTCGTCCTCCACGTACGCGAAGTAGGCGTCCATCGTCGCGGCCACGCGCAGCTTGTTGTCGCTGGTGGACCCCAGCGCCGTGCGCACCGCCAGCAGCAGCGCCTCGCAGTGCTGGTCCAGCAGCGCGAGGTACAGGTCGAGCTTGCCGGGGAAGTGCTGGTACAGCACCGGCTTGCTGACCCCGGCGCGCTCCGCGATGTCGTCCATCGCCGCGGCGTGGTAGCCCTGCGCGACGAACACCTCCTGGGCCGCGCCCAGGAGCTGGTTGCGCCGGGCCCGGCGCGGCAGTCGCGTGCCCCGCGGACGCGCTGCCTCGGTCTGCTCGATGGCTGTCACGCCGCCTCCCACTTTCTCTAAGAACACAGTGCGCTCTGCGCCGCGCCGCCATCGTACTTTTCGGTAACCGAATCTGGTGGGTTCAAGCCGAGTTTTCTCGCGGTACGGACCGCCCGGAGACACTGCGGACCCGCTGGTCAGCGGCGGTCAGCGGTAGTCGTCCTCGTCCAGCGGAACCACTCGCGCCTGTTCCGCGGCGTCCGCCTCGGGGGCTTCGAGCGTCTCCAGGCCGTCGAGGGCGTCGTCCTCCAGCGGCTGGATCTCGGTGTCCTGTTCGGCGGCATCCGCCTCCGGCGCCTCCGGGCTGGGCGTCTCCCGAAGCCGTTCCCGGAAGCTGTCCGGTTCCGCAGGGTCGACAGTCATGCCTCTCCCCTCGCCTTCGCTCGTGTTCCCACTAAGAGCCTAGGAGGATCCGGGACACGCCGCCAGGTGGTCTTGTGACCGCCAACACAAGCGATGACCCGGGGGCGGGCGTGATCGTCTCGTAACATTGGCCCATGTCTTCGACCGAGCTGCCGGGTGTGCGGACCACCGTCGAGCCGATCTCCCAGGTGGGGGGCGCCCGGGTGGCCGAGGGGGAGCAGCTGCGCACCGTCGCGCTGCCGGGCCTGGAGATGAACGTACGTTTCCGGCCACCGGTGCGGGAGGGCATGCCGCCCGCGCTGTTCGTCCACGGACTCGGCGGTTCCTCGCAGAACTGGTCGGCCCTCATGGAGGTGCTGGCCGACACCGTCGACGGCGAGGCCCTGGACCTGCCCGGCTTCGGCTGGTCGGCGCCGCCCGCCGACCGGGACTACTCCGTCACCGGGCTCGCCCGCGCCGTCATCCGCCACCTCGACGCCGCCGGCCGCGGCCCCGTCCACCTCTTCGGCAATTCCCTCGGCGGCGCCGTCTCCACCCGGATCGCCGCCGTCCGGCCCGACCTGGTGCGCACCCTGACCCTCGTCTCGCCCGCGCTGCCCGAGCTGCGCGTGCAGCGCTCGGCCGTGCCCACCGCGCTGCTCGCCGTGCCCGGCATGGCTCCTCTGTTCGGGCGCCTCACCCGGGGCCTGACGGCCGAACAGCGCACCCGGGGGGTGACGCAGCTCTGTTACGGGGACCCCGCACGGGTGACGGAGGAGGGGTTCGGGCAGGCCGTCGAGGAGATGCGCCGGCGGATGGAACTGCCGTACTTCTGGGAGGCGATGACCCGCTCCTCGCGCGGGATCGTCGACGCGTACACCCTCGGGGGGCAGCACGGGCTGTGGCGCCAGGCCCAACGGGTGCTCGCGCCCACGCTGTTGGTCTACGGTGGCCGGGACCAACTGGTCTCGTACCGTATGGCGCGCAAGGCCGCCGCGGCCTTCCGGGGTTCGCGGCTGCTGAGCCTGCCCGAGGCAGGACACGTGGCGATGATGGAGTACCCCGAGGTCGTGGCCGCCGCCTTCCGGGAGCTGCTGCACGACACCGGCCGGGACACCGAAGCCGGCACAGGAACAGAAGACGGCAAAGGCTGAGGACCGTGGGACGACATAGTCGCAAGGACCCCGCCCCCGCCCGCCCGGAACCCGGCCCGCCGGCCGACGGCGGACCGGCGGCGTACGGGGGCGAACCGTACGCGGACGAGCGGTACGCGGACGAGCCGTACGCGGGCCGGCGGTACGGGGACGGCCCGTACGGGAGCGGCCCGGAGGCGCCCGAGCCGCACGCGCCCGAGCCGTACGAGGTGCGGCCCCACCCCGGCCGGCCCGCACCGCAGGGGCCCCGGCCGGCCGGACCCCGCGAGAGCGCCCCCGGCCCGCGTCCCGGCGCCGAACCCACCGTCGTCCACCGGGGTTACGTCCCCCCGGTCCGCCCCGGCGCGCGCGGCGAGCGTCCCGGCGGGCACCCCGAGCAGCGCGAGCCCGGCGGAGCCTGGGGAGCGGCCCCGGCCCCCGGAGCCGGCTCCGTCTACGGGGACTGGCGCGGCGCCCCCAAGGCCACCGCCACCGCCACCGCCGCCCCGCCCGCCCCCGAGGCCGGCTTCCCCCGGGTCGCGCCGGCGCCTGCGCCGCCGCCCGGGCCCGGGCCCGCGTCCGGCGTCCGCGCCGACGCCCTCACCTCCACCGGCTCCCACCGCCGCGTGCCCGGCCCCCGCAAGCCCGTCGGCCCGGTCGCCCCCGAAGGGCCCCCGGCCGGGCGCGGCAAGCGGATCCGTACGTACACCGGGATGGCCGCGGCGGCCGTCACCACCGTGCTCGCCGTCGTCGTGGCCGGGCAGGTGGCCACCGAGGGCGACTCCGGCGCCGCTGGGGCGCGCGCCGCCGGTGACGAGGGCGCCGACCGCTCCCTGAGCGGGCAGTCCGCCGCGGCCCGCTCGGACGGCCGCCCCGCCCTCGCCTCCCCGCCCGCCCTGCCCGCGGTGCCGCAGACGTACGAGGCGCAGATGGCGCGGCAGCTGCCGATCGACGCGAAGCTCACCGGGCCCGGCCTCTTCGACACCGTGCCCGGCGTGGCCAACGCCCCGGGCCAGGGCAAGCGGGTGCGTTACCGGGTCGACGTGGAGCAGGGCCTGGGACTGGACGCGCAGCTGTTCGCCGAGGCGGTGCAGCGCACCCTCAACGACCCGCGCAGCTGGGCCCACAACGGTGCGATGACCTTCGAACGGGTGCCGGGCGGCGAGGTCGACTTCGTGATCACCCTGGCCAGCCCCGGGACCACCGGCGCCTGGTGCGCGAGGTCCGGCCTGGACACCACCGTCGACAACGTCTCCTGCGACTCCGCCGCGACCGAACGCGTGATGATCAACGCGTTCCGCTGGGCGCAGGGTTCGCCGACCTACGGCCCGGACCAGATGCTCGCCTACCGGCAGATGCTCATCAACCACGAGGTCGGCCACCGGCTCGGCCACGGTCACGTCAGCTGCCAGACCCCCGGTGCGCTCGCCCCGATCATGCAGCAGCAGACGAAGTCCCTCGACATCGACAACATCCACTGCCTCCCCAACCCCTGGGTGTATCCCGGAAGTTGACCGGAGGGCTCGCGGAGGTCGCGCGGAGGGTGCGCGCAAGGGGCCGGATCGCGCGTTGACAACACGTCCGCTGATCGGTAATCGTTCTCCGCATGTCGCACCGCCACACCGCCTCCGCGAGCGCCGCCATAGAGCTGGCGCTCCTCGGTGTGGCCGCGCACAGCGTGGCCGACATCTTCTGTCGCTGACGCCCGCCTGAGCGCGCGACCGTTTCCGAACCGTCCCACCGCGCCCGGGCCCCCCTCCGCCCGCGGGCGCGGCCCCCTTTCCTTCTCGGTGCGCAGGTCCACCGGTGATGGCGAACGCCGCCTTCCGCGCGGCCGTTTCCGTATCCCGCACTTCGCATCCAGCATCCCGCTGCCCGCCGAGAGGTCCCTTTTCCCATGCGTCAGTCCCACATATCGCGCCGTGTGGCCGCGGTCGCCGTCAGCCTCGTACTGGCCGGGGGCGCCGCGGCGTGCGGGCCCAAGGACGGCGCCGGCAAGGCCTCGGCCGACGGCAAGCCGGGGGCCCCCGGCTCCGCCCCGCAGAAGGGCGGCACCCTGACCGTCCTCAACAACGAGCCGCAGAGCGACTTCGACCCCGCCCGCCTGTACACCTCGGGCGGCGGAAACGTTCCCTCCCTGGTGTTCCGCACGCTCACCACCCGCAACCGCGAGGACGGCCCGGCCGGCTCCAAGGTGGTCCCCGACCTGGCCACCGACCTGGGCAAGCCCAACGCGGACGCCACCGAGTGGACGTACACCCTCAAGGACGGCCTGAAGTACGAGGACGGCAGCCCGATCACCACCGCCGACATCAAGTACGGCATCGAGCGCTCCTTCGCCGCCGAGCTGTCGGGCGGCGCCCCCTACCTGCGCGACTGGCTCGTCGGCGGCGAGACGTACGAGGGCCCGTACAAGGACGGCGGCAAGGGCCTCGACTCCATCGTGGTGCCCGACGCGAAGACCATCGTCTTCAAACTCCGCAAGCCCGAGGGCGAGTTCCCCTTCCTCGCCACCCAGACGCAGTTCGCCCCCGTCCCCAAGGCCAAGGACACCGGCGCCACGTACGAGGAGCACCCCGTCTCCTCCGGCCCGTACAAGGTCGTCAAGAACACCGGGGACGGCGAGACCCTGCTGCTGGAGCGCAACGAGCACTGGGACCCCCGGACCGACGAGGAGCGCAAGGCCTACCCGGACCGGATCGACGTCCGTTCCGGCCTCGACGCCGCCGTCATCAACCAGCGGCTGTCCACCAGCTCCGGCGCCGACGCCGCCGCCGTCACCACCGACACCAACCTGGGGCCGGCCGAACTCGCCCAGGTCGGCGACAACAAGGAGCTCGCCTCCCGCGTCGGCACCGGGCACTTCGGCTACGTCAACTACCTGGCCTTCAACCCGAAGGTGGCCCCCTTCGACAACCCGAAGGTCCGCCAGGCCATCTCCTACGCGGTCAACCGCACCAGCGTGGTCAACGCGGCCGGCGGCTCCGCGCTCGCCGAGCCGGCCACCACCTTCCTGCCCGAGCGCGAGGCCTTCGGGTACAGCGCCTACGACCACTTCCCGGCGGGCAAGACGGGCAACCCGGCCAAGGCCAGGGAACTGCTCAAGGAGGCGGGCTTCCCGGACGGGCTCACCGTCACCCTGACCCACTCCAACGCGCAGAACCGGCAGACCAGCCCCGAGATCGCCACCGCCGTCCAGCAGGCGCTCGCCGCGGCGGGCATCACCGTCAAGCTGGAGGGCCTGGAGACCAACGCCTTCAACGAGAAGCGCTGGGACGTCAAGAACACACCCGGCTTCTTCCTCTCCCGCTGGGGCGCCGACTGGCCCTCCGGCGGCCCCTTCCTCGCCCCGATCTTCGACGGCCGGCAGATCGTCACCAACGGCTCCAACTACAACCACGCGCAGCTGAACGACCCGGCGGTGAACACCGAGATCGACGAGATCGCCAAGCTCACCGACCTCGCGGCGGCGGGCAAGCGCTGGGGCGCCCTCGACAAGAAGATCGGCGAGCAGGCCCTGGACGTGCCGCTGTTCCACCCCGTCTACAAGCGGCTCGTCGGCAAGGACGTCAAGAACGTCGTCATCAGCGACTGGACCGGCGTCCTCGACATCTCGCAGGTCTCGGTCAAGTGAGCCTGCTGACCAGCCGACCGGTGTCCGCGGCCGGGGCCACCGCCCCGGCCGCGGCCGCCGGAGGCCAGGTCTGGCGGCGCCTGCGCCGACGGCCCTCCGCCGTCGGCGCCGCCGCCGTCCTGGCCCTCCTCGTCCTCCTCGCCCTCGCGGCGCCCCTGTTCGCCCAGCTCACCGGCCAGGACCCGAACGCCTACCACGACGACCTCGTCGACTCCGCGCGCGGCGGGGTCCCCCTCGGCCCCTTCGGCGGGATCTCCGCCGGCCACTGGCTCGGCGTCGAACCCGGCAGCGGCCGCGACCTGTTCATCCGGCTGCTCTACGGAGCCCGGATCTCCCTGCTCGTCGCCCTCGGCGCCACCGCCGTCCAGGTCCTCCTCGGCCTCGCCGCCGGACTGGCCGCCGCCCTCGGCAACCGCTTCGTCGGACCGCTCGTCGGCCGCGTCACCGATGTGATGATCGCCCTGCCCATGCTGGTGCTCGCCATCGCGCTGACCGCCGTCGTCCCGCCGGGCTTCCCCAGGCCACTGCTGCTGGTCCTCGTCCTCGGCCTCCTCGGCTGGGGCGGCACGGCCCGGATGGTGGCCGCCCAGACCCTCGCCCTGCGCGGCCTGGACTTCGTCGAAGCCGCCCGGCTGTCGGGCAACGGGACCCTGCGCATCGCCCGCCGCGAACTGCTGCCCTCGCTGGCCGCGCCCGTCATCACGTACGCCGCCATCATGATCCCGTCCAACATCGTCGGCGAGGCCTCCCTCTCCTTCCTCGGGGTCGGCGTCAAGCCGCCCACCCCGTCCTGGGGGCAGATGCTGTCCGGCGCGCAGACCTGGTTCCGCGCGGACCCCGCCTACGTCCTGCTCCCCGCCGGACTGCTCTTCGCCACCGTGCTCGCCTTCACCGTCCTCGGCGACGGCGTCCGTACGGCCCTCGACCCGCGCGAGGGCTCGCGCCTGCGGGTCGGCACCAGGAAGGAGCGCTCCGCGTGACCCGCTTCGTGCTCAAACGGCTCGGCGGGGCCCTGCTGGTCCTGCTCGTCCTGTCCGTCGTCGTCTACGCCCTCTTCTACCTCGCCCCCGGCGACCCCGCCCGCCTCGCCTGCGGGGAGCGATGCAACCCGCAACAGATCGCCCAGGTCCGCGCACAGCTCGGGCTCGACGACTCCACCGTCACCCAGTACCTGCACTTCCTCCAGGGGCTGCTGGCCGGCCGGGACCAGTCCGGCGGCGCCGGAACGGTGCTGCACTGCGACGCGCCCTGCCTCGGCTTCTCCTACCAGAACGACCGGCAGGTCACCGAGCTGCTCCTGGAGCGGCTGCCCGCCACCTTCTCGCTGGCACTGGGCGCCCTCGTGATCTGGCTCGTCGTCGGCGTCGGCACCGGACTCCTGTCGGCGGTGCGTCGCGGCGGGATCACCGAGCGCGTCCTGACCCTGCTGACCCTCGCCGCGACCGGCACCCCCGTCTTCATCCTCGGGCTGCTGCTGCTCATGGCCGTCTGCGCCTACCTCCAGTGGCTGCCGTTCCCCACGTACGTGCCCTTCGGTGAGGATCCCGAGCAGTGGGCCTGGAACCTGCTCCTGCCCTGGGTCACCCTCGGCTTCTTCGAAAGCGCCAAGTACGCCCGCCTCACGCGCAGTTCCACCCTGGAAACCCTCGCCGAGGACCACATCCGCACCTTCCGCGCCTACGGCGTGGGGGAGCGGGCGCTGGTCACCCGGCACGCCGTGCGCGGCGCCGTCGCACCCGTGATCGCGCTCAGCGCCGTGGACTTCGGCACCATGATCGGCGGCGCCGTGCTCACCGAGTCCCTCTTCGGGATCCCCGGGCTCGGCAAGACCCTCATCGACGGGGTGCGCGTCGTCGACCTGCCCGTGGTCGTCGGCGTCGTCCTCACCATCGGCGCCGCCGTCGTCATCGCCGGAGTGATCGCCGACCTGCTGTACGCCGTAGCGGACCGAAGGGTGACCCTGGCATGACCGACCTGCTCGTGGACGTCGACGGCCTCACCGTCGACTTCCCCGTCGGCGCCCCGGGCGCGTACGTGCGCGCCGTCGACGGGGTCTCCTTCACCCTGGAACCCGGCCGCGCCCTCGGCCTCGTCGGCGAATCCGGCAGCGGCAAGTCCACCGTGGCCGCCGCCCTGCTCGGACTGCACCGCGGCACCGGCGCCCGGCTCGGCGGCGCCGTCCGCGTGGGCGGCACCGACGTGGGCTCCGCCGGGCCGGGCGAACTGCGCGCGCTGCGCGGGGGAGTCGCGGCCATGGTCTTCCAGGACCCGCTCAGCTCCCTCGACCCGTACCACGCCATCGGCGACCAGATCGCCGAGGTGTACCGGATCCACACCGCCGCCTCCCGGCGGGCCGCCCGGGCCCGCGCCGTCCAGGTCCTGGACCGGGTCGGCATCCCCGACGCGGTACGCCGCTCCCGGGCCCGGCCGCACGAATTCAGCGGCGGCATGCGCCAGCGGGCCCTGATCGCCATGGCGCTGGCCTGCGAACCGCGGCTGCTCATCGCCGACGAGCCCACCACCGCCCTCGACGTCACCGTCCAGGCCCAGATCCTGGACCTGCTGCACGGACTGCGCGAGGAACGCGGCCTCGGACTGCTCCTGGTCACCCACGACGTCGGCGTCGCGGCCGGCAGCGTCGACGACCTGCTGGTGCTGCGTGACGGCGCCGCGGTGGAACGCGGCCCCGTGCACCGGCTGCTCGCACGGCCCGCCGCCCCCTACACCAGGGCGCTCCTCGCGGCCGTGCCCCGGCTCGACGCGCCCCGCACCCCCCGGCCGCGCCCCACCGGCTCCGAACCCGTCGTCGAAGCCCGCGCGCTGCGCAGGGAGTTCGGCCGTGGCAGGCGCCGGGTCGCCGCCGTCGACGGGGTCAGCCTCACGGTGCGCGCCGGGGAGACGCTGGGGATCGTCGGGGAGTCCGGCAGCGGCAAGAGCACCCTGGGCCGGATGCTCGTCGGGCTGCTGGAGCCCGGCGAAGGGCAGGTCCGCAGGGGCGGCGCGGAGGTCAGCGGCATCACCCCCGGCGCCCAGATGGTCTTCCAGGACCCCGTCTCCTCCCTCAACCCGCGCCGCAGCGTCGGCGAGTCCATCGCCGACCCGCTGCGCGCGGCCGGGCAGCGCGACGAGGCCGCCGTCCGGGCCCGGGTGGGCGAACTCCTGACCCGGGTCGGCCTGGACCCCGCCCACTACGACCGCTACCCGCACGAGTTCAGCGGCGGCCAGCGCCAGCGCGTCGGCATCGCCCGCGCGCTCGCCCCCGGACCGTCGCTGATCGTCTGCGACGAGCCGGTGTCCGCCCTCGACGTCACCACGCAGGCCCAGGTCACCGCCCTGCTCGCGGAGATCCAGCGGGAGTCGGGCATCGCGCTCGTCTTCATCGCGCACGACCTCGCCGTGGTCCGGCAGGTCAGCGACCGGGTCGCCGTGATGCGCCAGGGGCGGATCGTCGAGGAGGGCCCGGTGGACGAGGTCTACGACCGTCCCGCCCACCCCTACACCCGGCAGCTGCTCGACGCCGTCCCGGCCCTGGACCCGGAGCTGGCCGCCGAGCGCCGCTCGGCGCGCCGGGAGGTGTTCGCGTAGGCCCGCGCGGGCGCGGGGGAGCCCCTTTCTAGCGTGCTCGAACGCGAACCGTACGGGAAAGTTACGACTCTTCACCCCTTCCGGTGGCGGGGGGGGGCACCCCCCCCCCCCCCCCCCCCCCCCACCCCGCGAGTTATTGGCCCGCGGGCGCCCGGCCGGCCGCCCCCCCCCCGGCCCCGCCGGGGGGGGGGGGAGACATGGGGTG